>DASRRX010000011.1:0-234671 GCA_035695565.1 Puia sp.
CGACACCTATAACGGCTATAACGCTTATTCTCCCACCAACGACGCTGGAACCATCGCACCCACCGCCGCCCTTGCCGCCTTTCCCTATACCCCCGAATACTCCATGAAAGCACTCCGCCATTACTACGACGACCTCGGTGACAAGATCTGGGGCAAATACGGCTTTACCGACGCTTTCAACCAGACCAGGAACTGGTTCGCAACCGAATACCTCGCCATCGACCAGGGCCCCATCGTCGCCATGATCGAGAACTATCGAAGCGGCCTCCTCTGGCGCCTTTTCATGAGCTGCCCCGAAATCCAGGGCGGGCTGAAGAAGCTGGACTTCGAAAGCCCCTGGCTGAACCAGGCCCCCGCCACAAGCGCCACCCCCGCCACAAACGCCGCGACCCCGGGCGCCTCCACTGCACCCGAACCGCCCTCCACCATCCCCTCCGTCGGCATCGTCAAAGACCTTTCCGACTCCGCACTCCTCGACGTCGTCCAACGCCAGACCTTCCGTTATTTCTGGGATTTTGCCCACCCCATCAGCGGCCTCGCCCGTGAACGCGACAACACCATCAACGCCGAATACTACTGGGACTATATCAACGAAGCCGACAGCGTACCCAACTTCAGTAAAGGCACATTCGGTCCCGAAGCCTGCGCCATCGGCGGTACCGGCTTTGGCATCCTGTCCACCATCGTCGCCGTTCAACGCAACTGGATCGGCCGCGACACCGCCCTGAAAAGAATCGTGAAGATCGTCGACTTCCTCACCCACGCCGACTGCTATCACGGCATCTATCCGCATTTTATGAATGGCGCCACCGGCAAGACCATCCCCTTCGGCCGCCTCGACGACGGCGCCGACATCGTAGAGACGTCCTATCTGATGATGGGCCTGCTCACCGCCCGGCAATATTTCAATGGCAACACTCCCCTGGAAACTTATTTCCGTAACCGCGTCAGCGCCATGTGGGCCGACGCCGACTGGAACTGGCATTGCAACGGCGGCAATAAGAAGCTCTACTGGCACTGGAGCCCGCGCAACGATTTTGAAATGAACTTCCCCGTCTACGGCTGGGATGAAGCCCTCATCACTTATATTATCTCCGCATCTTCCCCCACCCATCCCATCTCAAAAGAGCTCTATGAATCCTGCTGGGTAGGCAATCCCTCCTGGCAGAACGGAAAGACGTATTACGGCATCCGCCTCCCGCTGGGGAATTTCGACTATGGCGGTCCGCTCTTCTTTGAACAATATACCTTCATGGGCATCGACCCCAATGGCCTGAAAGATGATCACAACATCGACTACGCCGAACAAACCCGTAATCATACCCTGATAAATCGCGCCTGGTGCATCGATAACCCTCATAAGTATAAAGGCTACGGCGAGAACTGCTGGGGCCTCACCGCCGGTGACAGCTATAAAGGCTATGTGGCCCATTGCCCCCAGGACGACCGGGGCGTCATCCAGCCTACTGCGGCACTTTCCTCATTTCCTTACACCCCCGAATACAGCATGCAGGCGCTGCGGCATTTCTATTACGACCTTGGCGATCGCATCTGGGGCCCCTATGGCTTCGCTGACGGCTTCAGCGAATCCCACAACTGGTGGGGCGCCACTCACCTTGCCATCGACGAAGGCCCCATCGTGGCCATGATCGAGAACTACCGGTCCAGACTCCTCTGGCGACTCTTCATGACCTGTCCCGATATTCAGAACGGCCTCAGACGACTTGGTTTCACCAGCCCTTGGATAAAATAAGTAACTTACATTGACGTATTTCCCGCACAATAAAAAGTTGAAAGTATGAGCGATTTCCAATTGACGCCGCAACAAATAGCCGGCTACCATCGCGACGGCTACCTCATTGTAAAAGACTTCCTTTCACCCGAAGAGATCCATAAATTATACTCGATCGCCACCGAAGACGAAGTGCTTCGCCACCATGCCTATGGCGTTAATGACAAGTCAGGGAAAAATACCAGGCTTACCCTCTGGTACAACCCGGGCGATGACGCCTTCGGCTTGCTAACCCGAAGCAAACGAATGATCGGGACTGCCGGCCGGCTGATGGACGGGGATTCATCCGTCTGCCATTTCCATTCCAAACTGATGCAGAAGGAGCCCCGCGTAGGCGGCGCCTGGGAATGGCACCAGGACTACGGCTACTGGTATAAGAATGAATTCCTCTTCCCCGAACAGATGATCTCCATCATGATCGCGATAACCACTGCCACCAAAGAGAATGGCTGCTTACAGGTGATCGGCGGCTCCCACAAGATGGGCCGCATCGAGCACGGCTTCGCCGGCGAACAGGTCGGCGCCTCCCAACACTATGTCGACCTTGCATTGAATATCTTGCCCCTGATCTACGTCGAGCTGGAACCGGGTGACGCCCTTTTCTTTCACCCCAACCTGCTCCACCGCTCGGCGGCCAACCTCTCCGATAAGGCACGATGGTCCCTCATCTCCGTCTATAACCGCCAGGCCAATATCGGCTATAACGAGCCCAACGGCAGCGCCACTACCGCCGTCAGCATAGTCCCCGACGACGCATTGCTAAGCTGGGAATCCACCGCCATCCAGGAAGCGGCCGCCGGCTTTTTAGAAAAAGATAAAGACAAAGCTTTAAAATAACTGTTTCACATGTCTACCCGTCTTCCATCAAAAGCCACCCCCCGCCGTCCCGCCACTCCACGCTGTCCCGCCACCCCCCGCCGCCTCTGCTGGCTGCCGCTCCTTCTCATCCTATCTTCCCCCTCGATCCACGCCCAGGAAAAGACCTACTGCAACCCCGTCAATATCGACTATGGCTATACGCCCATTCCGGATTTCAGTGAATGGGGCCGCCACCGCGCCACCGCCGATCCCGTGATCGTCAACTATAAAGGCGACTATTACCTCTTTAGCACCAACCAGTGGGGATACTGGCGGAGCCACGACATGTTGCACTGGCAATTTCTTTCCCGTCGCTTCCTCCGCCCCTGGAATAAGGTCTACGATGAGCTCTGCGCCCCTGCCGTCGGCGTCATCGGCGATACCATGATCGTCATCGGTTCAACCTACACCCGCCAATTCACTCTCTGGATGAGCACCGATCCCGGGTCCAACGTCTGGAAACCCCTTGTCGACTCTTTCGGGATCGGCGGCTGGGACCCCGCCTTCTTCACCGACGACGACGGCCGCCTTTATATGTACAATGGCAGCAGCAACAGCTATCCGCTCTATAGCATCGAGCTCGACCGCGCCACCTTCCAGCCCATCGGGACCCGCCAGGAGACCTATAAGCTGCAGGACTGGCGCTACGGCTGGCAACGCTTTGGCGAATACATGGACAACACCTTTCTTGACCCGTTCATCGAAGGTTCCTGGATGACAAAGCACAACGGAAAATATTATCTCCAGTTCGGCGCCCCCGGTACTGAATTCAGCGGCTATGCCGATGGCGTGGTCGTTGGCCCAAACCCTATCGGCAACAACTTTACCCCTCAATCCGATCCCCTCTCCTTCAAACCCGGCGGTTTCGCCCGCGGCGCAGGTCACGGCGCCACCTTCCAGGACCGGGAGCAAAACTACTGGCACGTCAGCACGATCACCATCGCGGTGAAGAACAACTTTGAACGCCGCATCGGTATCTGGCCCGCCGGCTTCGACAAGGACGACGTCATGTACTGCAACACCAGCTATGGGGACTACCCCCACTATTTGCCCGACCTCGCCGCCGCCAACTCCGCATCCTCCGGCGCCAACTCCACGTCCCCAGGCGCCAACCCTCCCTCCCCCGGCGCCTTCACCGGTTGGATGCTCCTCAACTACAAGAAACCCGTCACCGTCTCCTCGACGCTTAGCGGCGCCCACCCCCCCAACGATGCCGTCGACGAAGACATCAAGACCTACTGGAGCGCCGCCACCGGCGAAAAAGGCGAGTGGATCCAGACCGATCTCGGCGCCCTCTCCACCATAAACGCCATCCAGATCAACTATGCCGACCAGGACGCCGCCTTCCTGGGCAAGCAACTCGATATCTATCATCAATACGTCATCTATTCCTCCCCCGACGGGAAAAAATGGACAACCCTCGTCGATAAAAGCAACAACCACACCGACGTTCCCCACGACTACATCGAGCTCCCGCAACCCGCCCGCACCCGCTATCTTAAACTGGTCAACTACCACATGCCCTCCGGAAAATTCGCCATCAGCGGCCTGCGCGTCTTTGGCCACGGCGAAGGATCGCCACCCGACACCGTAAAGGATTTTATCGTCCTCCGGACCGAGAAGGACCGGCGCAGCGCCTGGATCAAATGGCGCCCCGTCGACAACGCCTATGGCTATACCATCTATTATGGCACCGCTCCCGATAAATTATATAACAACATCCTCGTCTATGACGCCAATGAATATTGGTTCAAGGTCATGGACCTGGAGAAACCCTATTATTTTTCTGTCGAAGCCGCCAACGAAAATGGCGTATCTTCCCGGACCACGGTAACTAAAGTCGACTAGGACTCCTAACATAACAGTTTTACTATGAAGCGAACATCCTTCCTACTTGCCATCCTGCTGCTTTCATTTTCGACACTATTTGCCCAGGATAACAAAATGCAAACCTTTATCTCCAACCTCATGGCCAAAATGACCCTCGACGAGAAGCTTGGTCAGCTCAACCTCCCCGGCGCAGGCGATATCACCACCGGCCAGGCCCGCAGCTCCGATATCGCAAAGAAGATCACCGAGGGAAAGGTTGGCGGACTGTTTAATATCAAATCGGTCGCCAGGATCCGCGAAGTACAACGCATCGCTGTCGAGCAAAGCCGGCTCAAAATTCCCCTGATCTTTGGCATGGACGTCATCCATGGTTACGAGACGGAATTCCCCATCCCGCTTGGCCTAAGCTGCAGCTGGGATATGGCCGGCATCCAACAGAGCGCCCGCATCGCAGCCAAAGAGGCCAGCGCCGACGGCATCTGCTGGACCTTCTCCCCGATGGTTGACATCTCCCGCGACCCCCGCTGGGGCCGGATCTCGGAAGGAAATGGCGAAGACCCCTACCTTAGCTCACAGTGCGCCGTGGCGATGGTCAAAGGCTACCAGGAAAACCTCGCAGGTAACTCCGATATCCTGGCCTGCGTCAAACACTATGCGCTCTACGGCGCCGCCGAAGCCGGCCGCGACTACAACACCACCGACATGAGCTACTTCAGGATGTTCAACGAATACTTCCCGCCCTATAAAGCCGCCGTGGATGCCGGCGTCGGTAGCGTTATGGCTTCCTTCAATGACGTCAACGGCGTCCCCGCCACCGCTAACAAGTTCCTTATGACCGACGTGCTGCGGAAACGTTGGGGATTCAAAGGCTTCGTCGTCACCGATTATACCGGGATCAATGAATTGGTGCCTCACGGCCTCGGCGACCTGCAAACCGTTTCCGCCCTCGCCTTAAAAGCCGGCATCGACATGGATATGGTCAGCGAAGGCTTCCTGACGACATTGAAGAAATCTCTGCAGGAAGGCAAAGTCACCATGGCCGACATCGACCGGGCCTGCCGCCGTGTCCTCGAGGCCAAATATAAATTGGGGCTCTTTACCGACCCCTATAAGTATTGCAATGAACAACGGGCGGCGACAGATATTTTTACGGCGGAGAACCGCGCCGCCGCCCGGAAGATCGCAGCTGATTGCTTCGTCCTGCTGAAGAATCAGGGTAACGTCCTGCCGCTGAAAAAAAGCGGCACGATCGCCGTCATCGGCCCCCTCGGCAACGACCGCCAAAATATGGTGGGTACCTGGGCTGTCGCCACGGATGGCTCAAAAGCCGTCTCCCTGATGGATGGTCTCAAAGACGCCGCCGGCAGCGGGGTCAACATCGTCTACAGCCAGGGCTCCAACCTCGACTACGACAGCCTCTTCGAACAACGCGCTACCATGTTTGGTAAAACCCTCCCGCATGACCCGCGCCCGGCCGCGGAGATCCTTCAGGACGCGCTCAACACCGCCGCTAACGCAGACGTCATCGTCGCGGCCCTCGGCGAATCGGCCGAGATGAGCGGCGAATCCAGCAGCCGAAGCAACATCGAGATCCCCCAGGCCCAGCAGGACCTGCTGAAGGCCCTCCTCAGGACAGGCAAACCGGTCGTGCTGGTGCTCTTCACCGGCCGGCCACTGGCGATCAAATGGGAGAATGATCAGGTCCCAGCCATCCTCAACGTTTGGTTCGGCGGCACCGAAGCAGGCCATGCCATCGCCGACGTCCTGTTCGGCAACGTCAACCCCTCAGGCAAACTGACTACCACCTGGCCACAGACCGTCGGTCAGGTGCCCCTCTATTATAATCATATGAATACCGGCCGCCCCCTCGAAGGAGCCTGGTTCCAAAAATTCCGCTCCAACTACCTCGACGTCTCCAATGACCCCGTCTATCCCTTTGGCTTCGGACTGAGCTATTCTCACTTTACCTATAGCGACCTGACCCTTGGCAGCTCATCGCTGAAAGGCGATCAGCACCTGACCGCAACCGTTACCGTCACCAATGACGGCGCCGTGGAAGGAAAGGAAGTCGTGCAGCTCTATCTCCGTGACCTCGTTGGAAGCGTCACCAGACCCGTCAAGGAATTGAAGGGCTTCCAAAAGATCAGCCTCAAAGCCGGCGAATCCCGCAAGGTGACCTTTACCATCACCACCGAAGACCTCAAATTCTACAACGCCGATCTGAAATACGATTGGGAACCGGGCGATTTCACAATCATGGTCGGCGGCAATTCCCGCGACGTCCTCTCGGCAAATGTTAACTGGACAAAATAACGGCGCCATGAGACCCCATTCTCTCCGAAACCTCGCCATCGCCGCTCTTTCCGTTTACCTCCCGGCAACCGCCGCGGCACAAACCCAACACGCCCCCTTGCCTCCCGCGGAGGCCCAACCCTCCCTCGCCGCCTCGCGCCCCGCTGCCTCCCGCCCCTCCTCGCACCCCGCCGCCTCGCACCCCGCCGCCCACGCGCCGCAGAAGACCATTCCGCAAAAAGTCGACTCCGTTCTCCACCTCATGACCCTGGAAGAGAAGATCGGGCAGATGAATCAATACAACGGCGACTGGGATGCCACCGGCCCCATCACAAAAGATGGCGACAAACAGGATCAGATAAGAAAAGGCATGCTCGGCTCCATGCTCAACGTCACCGGTGTGGAGCATACCCGCCAGCTTCAGGAAATGGCGATGCAATCCCGGCTCAGGATTCCCCTTCTCTTCGGCCAGGACATCATCCACGGTTATCGCACCACCTTTCCTATCCCTCTCGGCGAAGCCGCCTCCTGGGATCTTGCCGCCATTCAGCAATCCGCCCGGGTGGCAGCCGCCGAATCTGCCGCCGCCGGCGTCCACTGGACCTTTGCACCCATGGTAGATATTGCCCGCGACCCGCGATGGGGTAGGGTGATGGAAGGAGCCGGTGAAGACCCCTGGCTGGGCGCTCAGATCGCCAAAGCCCGCGTCCACGGCTTTCAGGGCAAACACCTCGGCGACACCGATGCGATCATGGCCTGCGCCAAACATTTTGCCGCCTATGGGGCGGCTGTCGGCGGCAGGGACTACAATTCGGTTGACATGAGCCTCCGCGAACTGTGGGAGGTCTACCTCCCTCCCTTCAAGGCCGCGGAAGAAGCAGGCGTCGCCACCTTCATGAATTCCTTCAATGACCTTAACGGCGTCCCCGCTACCGGTAATGCCTACCTGCAACGTGACGTGCTCAAAGGCAAATGGCGGTTTGGCGGCATCACCGTCAGCGACTGGGGCTCCGTCGGCGAAATGATCCCCCATGGATTCGCCGCGAATAACTACGAAGCCGCACTCAAAGCGGTTACCGCCGGCTGCGATATGGACATGGAAAGCCGCAGCTATATAGGCAACCTCGCAAAACTGGTCCGCGATGGGAAGGTTAGCGTCACCCTGATCGATGACGCCGTCCGCCGCATCCTGACAAAAAAGTTCGAGCTGGGCCTCTTCGATGACCCCTTCCGCTTCATCGACGCCAAACGCGCCGCCCGACAATGGGACAATCAGGATAACCTCGCGACCTCACAACAAATGGCCGAGAGAAGCATTGTCCTGCTTAAAAACGATAACCACCTGCTGCCGCTGTCGAAGAACGTCGGCGCCATCGCCCTCATCGGTCCCCTTATCAAGTCCGTTAGAGAGAACCTTGGCTTCTGGTCTTACCAATGGCCCGACGACAGCAGCCGCATCATCTCCCCCTGGACCGGCATTCAACAACACGTGAGCCCGTCTACAAGGCTCCTCTATGCAAAAGGCTGCGGCATCGAAGATACCTCCACCGCCGGATTTGCCGAAGCCGTCGCAATTGCAAGCCAGGCAGACGTCGTCATCATGGATGTCGGCGAGGCGCCCGATATGAGCGGCGAAGCCAAAAGCAGAAGCAATCTCCACCTTCCCGGAGTTCAGGAAGACCTCATCCGGGCTATCCGGGCCACCGGCAAACCCATCGTCGTGATGATCAGCGCCGGCCGCCCCCTTATCTTCAACTGGACCGCAGACCACATCCCCGCCATCCTGTATACCTGGTGGCTGGGAACCCGCGCCGGGAATGCCATGGCCGATGTTCTGTTCGGCGACTATAACCCCTCGGGCAAACTGCCCATTAGCTTTCCGCGCGCCGAAGGCCAGATACCCATATATTATAATCACTATTCGACAGGCCGCCCGGCAAAAAGCGATTCCGATATCTACTATGTCTCCGCCTATATCGACTTGCTGAACGGCCCCCGCTTTCCTTTCGGATTCGGTCTCAGCTATACCAATTTTTCCTATAGCGATATTACGCTAAGCAGCGCCTCCTTAAAACCCGGTGACAAACTAACGGCAACAGTCACCCTCACAAATACCGGCAAATACGCCGGCCGCGAAACCGTCCAGCTCTATATCCGCGACCTCGTCGGCTCCGTCGTACGACCAGTGAAAGAACTGAAAGGCTTTCAACAGGTTTTCCTCCAACCCGGCGAATCACGAAAGATCACTTTCACTATCAGCGCCGATGACCTGCGCTTCTATAACGAAAAGTTGGAATATATCTATGAACCGGGCGAATTCAGGATCTTTATCGGCGGCAATTCGAATGACGTGAAAGAAGCGAAATTCGTCCTCCTAACCACTGACATATGAAAGGCATAAGAAACATCATCTTCGACCTCGGCGGCGTCATCATCAACCTCGACAACCGGCGAACGGAAGACGCATTCACCGCCCTGGGAGTAAAGAATTTCCGCGAATACTTCGGTCATGGCTTTGCCGCATCCTTCTTTAAAGACTACGAGGTAGGTAAGATCGGCGACCAGCAGTTTATCCAATCTCTCCGGCAACTTGCCGGACTTCCCCATGTTTCGGATCAGGCGATCATCGATAGCTGGAATGCCCTGCTCCTCGATTTTCCCGCCGAAAGGATCCGGCTACTGAAAGAACTGCGGAGGACCTATCGCCTCTTTTTGTTCAGTAACACCAATGCCCTTCACCTTACCGCCCTCCGGCAGATCTGGACCAATAGCGTCGGCGAGCCATCCCTCGATGACTACTTCGACAAGACCTATTACTCACACCTGATGGGAATGCGAAAACCCGACCCGGAGTCGTTCAATTTCATTTTAAAAGAAAATGAGCTGATCGGTAAAGAGACGCTCTTTGTAGATGACGCCATCGTCAACGTGGAAGGAGCCGAACAGGCAGGTTTGAAAGGGCTCTTCCTCCGTCCCGGTATTAGTCTGCTGGATTTCCAGTGGTAGGCAGGATTATTTGACCTCCTCGAAATCGATGTAATCTTCAGCCGGCGGCTTGTACGAACCCTTTCCTCCACCCGCTCCCGGCTGTGTGCCGCCAGATCCCGGCCGTGCACCACCCGCTCCCGGCCTCGTGCCCCCATTACCCTGTCCCCCAAAATCATTCGACCGCGAAAAGTCATTTGACTGCCCCTGCATATTCCTGAATTGTTTGCGCACCTGATGCGTCGCCCGAACGATCGGTAACAGAAAATTGAACACGAACCGGTACGCCAGATACACCACGATCACCAGAAATAATAAATCCGCCAACAACATCTTGTAAGAATTAGTCTGCTAAAGTACGACAAACTGTGATAAAACCATGTTAAACACCGCTATTCCTCCTTCCCGCCTACCTCTCTTCTCCCCCCTCTTCCTTTTCCGAAAAGATCTTATTGCTCAGCCAGTTAAGCACGTCCCCCAGCCATCCTGCCCCCTTCTCCGCCAGCCGCCTGACCATCTTCTGCAACCACTCGCTCTCCAGCAAGGCATCGAGCAGCTTGAGCCCCGTCCGCGGTAACAACCCCTCGAAACTCCTGGGCAACAAAGACCGCACGAACATCTGCCCCGAATGCTCCTGGAAATAACCCCAGCTTTCATCCATCTGCACCTCCAGCCGCCGGGCCTTCTGTCTTAATGCCTCGATCTCATCGTCCAGCTCCTGCAGACTGCGGGCTGCTTTAGTCAATTTTCCCATCGGTTCCCTCCTTTGATTTTTGTATAATAGCTTGAATTACAGGATCTACAAAAAGCGCCCGCCGAAATACCGCAATCAGCGTAAAGACTACCAGGATAAGCAACGCCACCAGCCCGAACCCCTTCACATAACTGTGGAATATCTCCGCAAACCAATACGCCAGCATCAGGCCCCCAAAAAGAAAGAAAAGAAATCCCAATAACAGCGATAAGAAGATCCATGCGATCATCCCCGCCGACTTCGCCGCCACCCGCATGCTCTGCAGCCGGTAGATCTCCATCCGCGTCTCCAGATATTCCTTGACCAGGTTTTTGTTTTCGGCAATCCAGCTGCCCAAATTCTGCGGTTCGCTCATCGGTCATTTTTTTTAAATGTACTATTTTAAATAATTATCGTACTTTTGCAATGGAAAAAGATTCAGCAGAAGGGAACGGAAGCGTTCCCTTCTTCAATTAATAACCGCCAAGCAATTATAACAACAGAGCAATTAATAGCCAGGCAACTATAATAACCGAGCAATTTTCAGCGACCGGGCAATTTACCCCCATGATTAACGAGACAGTCAAAACGGTAGAAGCATTGGTGCAGACAATGCTGGCCGGCGATCCGGAATATTTCCTGGTCGACGTCCGGATCAAGCCCACCAACAATGTAAAGGTATATCTTGACGGCGATAAGGGCATTTCCATCGAGAAATGCGTCCAGTACAACCGCGCTTTGTACAAAAGACTCGAAGAGGCCAACCTCTTTCCCGCAGGCGATTTTTCTCTTGAGGTCTCCTCACCCGGCCTGGATGAGCCCCTGAAACTGCATCGTCAGTACAAAAAGAACATTGGCCGCCAGGTTGAACTGGTCTTCCAGGATGGCTCCAGGATCGAAGGCCGCCTGCTTGACGTGAGCGAGGACGGCGTCATCGTGGAAGAGACCCGCGGCCGTAACAAGAAAAAAGAAGTGATCACCCATACTTTTTTATTCGATAACATAAAAACAACAAAAATTCAAGTAGTTTTCTAGGCCGGTACCGCCCCGCGGCATCGCCAATCTAAAAATTAAGTGCTATGGCAAGTATCAATCTTATCGAAGCTTTCCAGGACTTCAAAGAAGCCGAGAATATCGACCGCCCCACCATGATGAAGGTGGTCGAAGACGTGTTTAAAACCCTGTTGCGCAAAAAATACGGAAGCGACGAAAATTTTGACGTGATCGTGAACGCAGAGAAAGGTGACCTCGAGATCATGCGTCGCCGGACGATCGTCAGCGACGGCGAAGTCAACGATCCGCTGGCGGAAATTGCCTACACCGAGGCGGTTAAGATCGAACCCGACTACGAAGTCGGCGAAGAGCTCTACGAAGAAGTGGAGATCCTCGATTTCGGCCGCCGCGCTATCCTGGCCGCCAAACAGACCCTGGCCAGCCGGATCGGCGACCTGAAAAAGAACGTCCTCGTAAAAAAATATAGCGAAAGGGTAGGGGAGATCGTTAGCGCGGAAGTCTACCAGGTCTGGAAAAAGGAGATCCTCCTTCTCGACGAAGAAGGCAGCGAACTGATCCTCCCTAAATCCGAACAGATCCCGCAAGACTATTTCAAAAAAGGCGAGAACATCCGCGCCGTGGTCAAAAAGGTGGAATTGAAGAACAACTCCCCCGTCATCATCCTGTCCCGGACCAGCCCGCTCTTTCTCTCCAAACTCCTCGAGATCGAAGTACCCGAGATCTTCGACGGTCTCATCGTCATCAAAAAGATCGTCCGCGAGCCCGGCGAACGCGCTAAGGTCGCCGTGGAATCTTACGACGACCGCATCGATCCCGTAGGCGCCTGCGTGGGAATGAAAGGAAGCCGCATCCACGGCATCGTCCGCGAGCTGAAGAATGAGAATATCGACGTCATCAACTGGACCAATAATACTCAACTGCTCATCCAGCGCTCCCTCACTCCGTCCAAGATTACCAATATGGAGCTGGACGGCGAAAAGCAGCATGCAAATGTCTATCTGAAGCCCGACCAGGTCTCCCTGGCAATTGGACGTAAAGGAGTGAATATCAAGCTGGCACAGGAACTTACCGGTTATACGATCGACGTATTCCGCGACAACGAAGGCGAACCGGAAGAATTCGATATCGACCTTGAAGAATTTTCCGATGAGATCGAGACCTGGGTGATCGACGAGCTGAAACGCATCGGCTGTGATACCGCCCGCAGCGTACTCGAGCTTACCGCCGATGAACTGGAAAGAAGAACGGATCTCGAAAGAGAAACGATCGACGAAGTGCGCAGGATTTTGAAAGAAGAATTTGAAAAAGGATAATATGGCCGGGAAAATAGATAACGGCCAAATAGTTCTATTTTTACAGAAGTTGTCGGCTAAACGCCGGCTTGACCTATAGGTCATCATTAGTAGTTATGGCAGAAACAACGACATTACGTTTAATGGCTGCAGCCAAGGAATTTAACGTGGGAAAAGATACCCTCGTGGATTTTTTGGTGAGCAAGGGATTTAGCAAGGACGATCTGAAGCCGACGGCAAAGCTTACGGAGGACATGTATCGCTCTTTACAACAGGAATTCCAGGGAGATAAAGTGGCAAAGATCAAGAGCGATCAGATCGACCTGCCAAAAGGAAGCCTTGAAGCCAAAAAGAAGAAAGAAGAAGAGCCTCAGCCGGTCAAAAAAGAGTTCCCGGTGGTCAAAAAAGCCCCGGTAAAAGAAGAAGCGCCTGCGCCCGCGCCCGTGCCCCTCTTCATGGAAGAACCCGTGGTCGCACCCCCGCCCCCGCCTCCACCTGTCGTAGTGGAGACGCCCGTTGAGACAGAGATCACAAAGATCGAAGCTCCCGAGCTGGAAGGCCCCAAAATCATCGACAAGATCGACCTGTCCGCCATCGACTCCTCCACCCGGCCAAAGAAGGGCGGGAAGAAGATCGCTGAAAAGGAAGCCGAAGAGCCCGAAGTGACGGAACAACAAGCTCCCGTCGCTGAACCACCGCCGGCAGAACAGGAGCAGGAAGACCAACCCGCACCCGTCGCCGGAGAGGCCGAGGCCACTGAACAGCCCCAGTCTGAAGAAGACGAGACGCCGCCCGTGATCGAAAATATCAAAGCGGAAAAATTGGAGGGCCCTAAGATTTTAGGAAAGATCGACCTTCCCGTTAATAGCGATACCCGCCCCAAACAACCTTCCGACGAAAAGCGGAAGCGCAAGCGTATTCCCATCGAGAAACGCGATCATAGCGGCGGCCAGCAGCAACGTGCCCCGCACGACAACCGCCAGGGCGCCGGTCAGCACGGCGGCGGCGCTCACCATGGCGGACATGGCGCCGCCCAGCACGGCGGCCCGGGCAACCCAAGACCGCCCGGACAAGGTCGCATCCCCATCCAGCGGAACACCGACCGCCGGCCCGCAGGCGCCGGCCATGACCGGGGCGCAGGCGGCAACCGTCGCGGCGACGGCCGGCATCAACCCCGCGAAGCAAAAGAGATCGATAAAAAAGAAATTCAGGAAAAGATCCGCCAGACCCAGGCTAAGCTGGCTGGATCGGGCGGCCGCGGCAAAAGCCTTAAAGCAAAATATCGCCGGGCTAAGCGGGAAGAGATGGCCGAACAGGCCGGCAGCGACGAAATGCTCGACAGCCGCCTGCAGGTGACCGAATTCATCAGCGTCAGCGAGCTGGCTAACCTGATGGACGTAAGCTACGCCGAAGTCATCGGCAAATGTATGAGCCTCGGAATGATGGTATCCATCAACCAACGCCTTGAAGCCGACGTCATCGAGCTCGTAGCCGGCGAATTCGGCTATACGGTTGAATTTATCGGTATCGACGACGCCGCCGAAATGGAAGAGGAAGAAGTCGACGACGATCCCGAAGACATGACCTCCCGCTCTCCCGTCGTCACGATCATGGGCCACGTCGACCATGGTAAGACCTCCCTGCTCGACTATATCCGCAGCGCCAACGTGGTAGCCGGTGAAGCCGGCGGGATAACCCAGCACATCGGTGCCTACCAGGTGACGACCGGCGCCGGTAAAAAGATCACTTTCCTCGATACCCCCGGCCACGAAGCCTTCACGGCCATGCGCGCCCGCGGCGCCAAAGCCGCCGACGTCGCCGTTATCGTGGTGGCCGCCGACGACGCCGTAATGCCCCAGACAAAGGAGGCTATCTCCCACGCCCAGGCCGCAGGCCTGCCCATGGTCTTTGCGATCAATAAGATCGACAAGGACGGCGCCAACCCCGAAAAGATCAAGGAGCAACTGGCAGGCATGAATATCCTCGTCGAAGACTGGGGCGGGAAATTCCAGTCCCAGGAGATCTCCGCCAAGAAAGGCCTTAATGTCGACCTCCTGCTGGAGAAGATCCTGCTCGAAGCCGAACTGCTCGACCTCAAGGCCAACCCCGATCGCGAAGGCTCCGGCAGCGTCATCGAAGCCTCCCTCGACAAGGGCCGCGGCTACGTCGCCACCGTCCTCGTACAAAGCGGCACCCTCCGCAATGGCGACCTGGTCGTCTCCGGTCAGTACTTCGGCCGCGTGAAGGCCATGTTCAACGAACGGAACAAGCGTATCGACGACGCCCCGCCATCTTCTCCCGTACTCCTGCTGGGCCTCAACGGCGCCCCGCAGGCCGGTGAAAAGTTCAAGGTATACGAAGACGAGAGCGAAGCCAAGGAAGTCGCCAGCAAACGCGCCCAGATCCTCCGTGAACAAGGTATCCGCACGAAAAAGCATATTACCCTCGATGAGATCGGCCGCCGCCTTGCACTCGGCAACTTCAAGGAACTTAACCTCATCATTAAAGGGGACGTGGATGGCTCCGTGGAAGCCCTCAGCGACTCGCTGCAGAAGCTCTCCACCGAAGAGATCGCCGTCCGCGTCGTCCATAAAGCCGTAGGCGCGATCACCGAAAGTGACGTTCTCCTGGCGACCGCCTCCGACGCCGTCATCGTCGGCTTCAACGTCCGCCCCAGCTCCCAGGCCTCCCGCCTCGCGGAAACGGAAGGCGTCGAGATCAAGACCTATTCCATCATCTACACCGCGATCAACGATGTCAGGGATGCTATGGAAGGCCTGCTCGAACCAAAGACCGTGGAAAGGATCGTGGCCAACGTGGAAGTGCGCAACGTCTTCAAGTTCGATAAGGCTACCGTCGCCGGATGCTACGTCCTCGATGGAAAGATCTATCGCAACTCCAAGATCAGGCTCGTCCGCGACGGCATCGTTATCTATCCCATAGGCGAAGGCGCCACCGCCGAGCTCGCGTCCCTGAAACGCTTCAAGGACGACGTCAAGGAAGTGCCGTCCGGCATGGAATGCGGTCTGACCATCCGGAACTATAACGATATCCACGTCGGCGATATCGTCGAAGCCTACGAAGAAGAAGAGGTTAAGCGCACGCTATAGCCGGGCACGCGCATCCTGGAGCCCGGCACGCGCACCCTCTAATTATTTGTTAAATGGACCGGTGACAGGGTACAACCGCCCGTTATCCGGTTAATTTTGATCTCATATGAAAAAATTGATCTTCTTATCCGCCATATTTTTTATCGCGACCTCCGCCTTCGCACAGGAGAAAGTCGTCGCCGATAGGATCGCCGGCATCGTCGGCGACAAGATCATCCTCAGATCTGACGTGATGAACGCTATCCTCGATATGCAACGCAACGCCGGCGGCGCCGATGTGAAAGGCATCGACGAATGCAGCGTCCTCGATAATATGCTCATCCAAAAAGCGCTGGTCGTTCAGGCTGAACACGACTCCCTGCCGGTCAGCGATGAAGAGGTAGAAGCCGAAGTGGATCAGAAGATCAGGTATTACGAACAGTTGTACGGCGGCAAAGAAGCGTTCGAACAGATCGCCCAACGCACCGTCTACCAGGCTAAACAGGACTTCATGGCTCCCATCCGCGAATCGCGCCTTGCAAATGCCATGCGCCAGAAAGTAGTCGAAGACGTCAAGATCACCCCTACGGAAGTCAAGGAATATTTCGATAAGATACCTGCGGACAAACGGATCTTTTACGAATCGCAGCTCCAGCTCGACCAGATCGTCCTCTACCCGAAACCTAGCCGCGATATCGAAAAGCTCGCCCAGGACGAGCTCAGCGAGTACAAGCAGGAAGTAGAGTCCGGCGCAAAGAAGTTCGAATTCCTCGCCCAATTGTACTCCGACGACCCCGGTACCAAAGATAAAGGCGGCGAGATGGAAATGAACCGTAACGACACCCGCATGTGGGACCCCGTCTTCTTCTCGACCGCATTCCGGCTGAAAGAAGGCCAGATCTCGGGGGTGATCAAAAGCAAATACGGCTATCACATCATCCAGATGATCAGCCGCAACGGCGATGATATCGTCATCCGCCATATTCTCCGCATCCCGCAGATCACCCAACCGGAAGTCGACCTGGCCACCGCCCAGCTCGACTCTATCCGCACCCAACTGATCGCCGGTGCGCTTCCCTTTGGCGTGGCCGTTGCCAAATATAGCGACGACGAAACCGCCAAGGCTACCGCCGGCCAGGTCATGAACCGCAACGGATCCACCTTCCTGACGATCTCCGACCTCGACAAGGATATGGTGCTGCTGCTAAAGAATTCCAACCTCAAACCCGGCGAATATTCCAAACCCACCATCTTCACCGACGAACGCGGCAAGAAAGGCGTCCGCATCGTCTTCATGGTCTCCAAGAGCGATCCCCACCGTGAAAACCTCCGCGACGACTATAATAATATCGCCCAACGCGCCCTCGACGAGAAAAAAACCGCCGCCCTCGAAAAATGGTTCCTGCAAAAGATCCCCACCATATACGTGATGATCTCCCCGGAATACCGGAACTGCAGCAGCCTTACCAAATGGGAAGGAACCTCGACAGCCGGAAATTAACGGAATTTCACCCCGACCCTCCACACCCGCCATTACCCGCCGCGAACGCCATAAGCCCGCCGTGTTCGTAAATAACTAGTTTTTAGGTATTAACACTTATCAACTCTCATTTAACCGCCTATTGCATAGACCATAACCCCTTCTTTAGTAATTTTCAGGGACTTGGAAACCAGATGGGACTTATATTTCAGGTGCCGGAAAAATGTCGTACCTTATGGACAGACACGGTGACCCGGCTGGCCTTTCATCGGGCTTACTTAAAACAATCCTATATATGAGCAAGATCAATATCTTGATTGCTGACGACCACAAATTGATCAGAGAAACCTGGAGTTATATCCTGAATAGTGATGCCCGGTTCCAGGTGGTTGCTGAATGTGGCGATGCTCAGGAGGCGGTCGAGCTGGCAAAAGCAAAACGCCCGCACGTCGTGCTGATGGATATAAACATGACCCCCTTCTCCGGCCTCGAAGCTACCCAGCGGATCAGAAAGATCTCCCCCGGATCAAAGGTTATCGGCGTCTCCATGCACTCCCAACCTGCCTATGCGAAGAAAATGCTGCAAATGGGCGCCAGAGGATATGTGACCAAGAATTCCTCAAAAGAAGAAATGATCAAAGCCATCCTCGAAGTCAACCACGGCAACAAATACATCTGCGACGAGATCAAGAATATCATTTCCGAACAACTGCTGGACGAAAAAGAAGATTCCCCGAATATCAATGCATTGACGGAGAGGGAGATGCAAATAATCAATTTTATTAAGGAAGGACTTTCCTCCAAAGAGATCGCAACCAGTCTCAACATCTCCCTGAAGACCGTCGAAGTCCACCGGCACAACATCCTGAAAAAGCTTAAACTCAAGAATTCCGCTTCTCTGGTCAACTTCATCAACACCAACGCGACATATATTTAACGCTTCGGGTGTCGTTTTCCCGACGATTGATTTGCCGTCTTTTCGTAACTTTGCGGCTTCCCGGGGGACAGCAAAATTATGAGTGACGCAATTAAACATGAATGTGGGTTGGCATTCATCAGACTACGAAAACCGTTCTCTTACTACCTCCAGCAATACGGAACCGTCCTCTACGGCCTCAACAAGCTGTACCTGTTGATGGAGAAGCAACACAACCGCGGCCAGGACGGCGCCGGTGTAGCCGCCATAAAGCTGGATGTCGAGCCCGGTTACCCCTTCCTCCACCGCATCCGCAGCAGCAACCACCAGCCGATCTCCGATATCTTCTCGAAGGTCATGGGCGAACTTAAGGAACTGGAGCAATACCAGCCCGATATTACGAAACATCCCGGCTTGATGAAAGGCCATATCTCCTTTCTTGGCGAGCTCCTCTTAGGCCATCTCCGCTACGGTACCCAGGGAAAGAACCTGACCGAATTCTGCCACCCTTTCATAAAGCGAAATACCATCCCCGCCCGCAATCTGGCTCTGGCAGGCAATTTTAACCTCGTCAACACCGATGAGCTATTCGACCTCGTAGGCATCGATCCCGGTGAATTCCAGAAGCAAAGCGACCTCGCAGCCATGATGGAAGTGATCCACCATTTCCTCGTCCGCGCAGACGAAGCTTCCCCCGGCAATCTCGATCTTGTTGGCCTCCTCAGAAAAGCGGTCTCGCTCTTTGACGGAGGCTTCACTGTCGGCGGCCTCATCGGTAACGGCGATAGCTTCATTTTTCGTGACGCCCACGGCATCCGCCCGGCATATTATTATATCAACGACGATGTTGTCGTCGCCGCTTCCGAACGGTCCGCCATCCGCACCGTATTCAACGTCGGCGAGAACGAAGTAATGGAACTGATGCCCGGAAAAGGACTGATCGTCCGCGCAGACGGCCACGCTTCCATCGAGACCATCCTCGAACCTAAGGAACGCAGGGCCTGCAGCTTCGAACGCATCTACTTCTCCCGCGGCAGCGACGAAAAGATCTACCGCGAACGGATCGCCCTTGGCTATAACCTCAGCGGTCAAGTGCTCGGCGCGATCAACCATGACCTCAAGAACACCATCTTCTCTTTTATTCCGAATACCGCCGAAGTCGCCTTCTACGGCCTGTGGAAAGGCATGGATGACTATCTCGAAAGCATCAAGATCCAGCGTATCCTGTCCTGGGGAAAAGATATCTCCGAAGACAAGCTCGTCGAAATGCTAAGCCGAAAGATCCGCGTGGAAAAGGTCGCCATTAAGGACGTCAAAATGCGCACCTTCATAACGGAGGACGTCGGCCGCAATGAAATGGTACAACACGTCTATGACATCACCTACGGGACCGTCCGGAAAAACGTGGATACCCTTGTCGTCATCGACGATTCCATCGTTCGCGGAACTACCCTCCAGGAAAGCATCATCAGGATGCTGTCCCGCCTCGGGCCCAGGAAGATCATCATCGTCTCCTCCGCACCCCAGATCCGGTACCCCGATTGCTATGGCATCGACATGAGTAAATTGGGAGACTTCATCGCCTTCCGGGCCGCCGTGGAGCTAATGAGGGATCGCGGCCGCGAAAATTGCCTTCATGAATATTACGAGCATTGTAAGGAATTGCAACGTACCGGTCACCTGCATACGGAGAACGTAGTGCAACGCGTCTATAGCCCGTTCAGCCCCCAGGAAGTCTCCGACAAGATCGCCCGGCTTATAACCCCGGCAGAGATCGACACCCCCGTCCAGGTCATCTATCAGACGATCGAATCCCTCCATAAAGCCTGCCCTACCAATACCGGCGACTGGTATTTCACCGGCAACTACCCGACACCGGGGGGCAACAGGGTGGTTAACAAAGCATTCATGAATTATATGGAAGGAAAAAATGTGCGGGGCTATTAGTATAGTATTTGCAGTTATCCGGGAAAATGCTTAATATTATATAGTTAATAAGACCTAAAAATCGCCTATCCCCTTAAAAGATCTGCCTGGTTATCACGCTCTGATACTGTAGTAGTCTGTTACAACGTAGAAAAAAAGAAACGCTATGAAGAAAGTTTCTATCATGATCGTCGATGATCATACCCTGATCAGAGAGACGTGGAGTTTTTTATTGGGAAAGAATGAGAATTTTGATGTGGTGGCTGAATGCGGCGACGGTGAACGCGCCATCGAGCTTGCACGCGACAAAAGACCCGATGTCGTCCTGCTCGACATTAATATGGCGCCAATGAGCGGCTTCGACGTTTTGAAGATGATCCGCAAATACTCACCCGGCTCCAAGATCATCGGAGTATCCATGCACTCCCAGCCCGCCTATGCAAAGAAAATGCTCCGCCTGGGCGCTAAAGGATACGTGACCAAGAATTCCCCCCGCCAGGAAATGCTCGAAGCCATTGCCGAGGTTAGTAAGAACCACGTCTACGTCTGCCAGGAAGTTAAGAATATCCTCTCCGACCAGATGCTCAACGGCGATCAGGTTAACCCGGACATCAATAACCTCTCCGACCGCGAAATGCAGATCGTCCGGGCGCTGAAAGAAGGGCTTTCCTCCAAGGAGATCGCTTCGGAGCTCAACATCTCCCTGAAGACCGTCGAAGTACACCGCCATAATATTCTGAAGAAATTAAAGCTGAAGAATACCGTTTCGTTGATCAATTTTATCAACTCCCAAGCCTTCGACATCTAGTAGCTAAGTCACAATGAAGACGCTTCTGATCATCAGGCACGCTAAAAGTAGTTGGGATAATATCAATACTCCGGATATTGACCGTCCGCTGAACGATCGCGGAAAGAAAGACGCCCCCGCAATGGCCAAACGGGTTATTAAGGCCGGGATTCACATCGACCGCCTCGTGTCCAGCCCCGCCCGCAGGGCAAAACATACCGCCGAGCTATTCGCCCATGAACTCGATGTAAGAGACCAGGATATCGTTATCCTTACCGGGCTCTATCACGCCCAACCCGCCGGTTTTCAGCAGGTCGTCGCCAACCTCGATGATGCCGACACAACCGTGGCCCTCTTCTCCCACAACCCCGGCATCACCACCTTTGTTAATACCCTGACCTCCGTCCGGCTCGACAATATGCCCACCTGCGCGGTTTTTGCCATCAAAAGCAAAGCCGCCAAATGGAGCGAATTCTTCTCCGAAGACCGCGAATTCCTATTTTTCGACTACCCCAAATCGACAACCGACTGAGCCCGAACCGTCGCCAACACCCTCCCGACTTCTTCACTTAGCGTCCTATCCTCGCCTCCCGGCCGCCCGGTTCCCAACCTCTCCACCCTCCCGATCGCCTCTGCAAGGACCAACCCCCGCTGCCGCCTGCAAATACCCCATCCCCGCTCTTCCAGGTACCGCCCCAAATACTCCTGCTCCGGCTGTCCCGGCGTCGGAATATAAATAGCCTTCCTGCCCAATCGAACCAGATCCATCACCGTACTATACCCCGAACGCGCCAGCACCACCCTGCTTTGAGCGATCACCCGCCCCAATTCGCCCGCCGCCAAATACGAAACCACCTCCACTCCTTCCGGCGCCGTCAGAACATCTCCGCCCTTTGGTAAGCCCCTGACCAAAATGATCCTTCCCATCGCCCCGCTCACCTGCCCCAGCACCATCTCCTCCAATATCGTCCGCTGCGGCTCCGGCCCCGACAACAAGATCAGCAGGTCGAAGCCGCTCTTGCCCACACCCGTCCCTGCCTCGTTCACTCCCATCCTGCCCTCACCCTCACCCATCCCTGCCTCACCCACCCCCACTTCCCCCACCTCCAACCGTGACAACCACCCGATATACCTTACCGGAATACCCGGCATCCGCGAAGGATGCGACAGCCCCCCCGCCAAATTCCCCGCCCCGGCCACATCCGGCACCCAACAAACCGAAAACCGCCGGATATAAGCATAGTTCATTTGCTGCAACAACCGGTCGACCACCATTCCAAACGAGCTCCTGATCGCCAGCTGATGGGTCATAAAGACCGAAAAGACCCCGGCACCGTACAACCCGTAACGATTGTCCGACACCACCAGATCAAGCCCTTCCTTGCCCGCAAACCGCCGTAACCACTGATTTTCTTGCTTGATTCCGATCAAGATTTTTGGAATGGCAAATATTATTTTAAGAAGCGTAAAGGCACGATTTTTGCCATATTTCAGCCGGAATCCGGGTATCGCGACAAAAGAAAGATCAGGAAATTCTTCCTGTAAAATTGCTTTTTGTGCACCGTCAGCGGCAATAATGACGGTACACCCTTGGTGAATTAACTCTTTAATTATTGGAATACACCGGGTTGCATGTCCGAGACCCCAGTCCAGCGGAGCCACCAGAACCTTTAGCATTTTAGCAGCCGGATTGTTAATTTTTATTGGCGGCAATGACGACAATACTATTTTTTAACCAAAGTAGTTAAATTGTTAGGAACAACGATAATGAAAACTACGAAAGCGGTATTGATTCTCTTGGTTTTATTTAGTACCATTGCGTACGCCGGCTGCAGCACGCAACGTGGTATTGGCGGCAGTAGCAAGAAATGCGGATGCGGGATCAATAAAGGTATGGTTGGTTACTAACCGGTCGGAGCCCAGCTTGCACTTCGGTGCAGACATTTAAAAATCTAATAGAAATGAAAGCTTGTAACAGGGATCTGCTTGTTCTGGTGAAAGACGAACACATGAACGAAAAGTCGATGGAGCGCGAATTGGAGCAGCTTAACGACCTATTGTTCCGCTTCGAAACGGTAGATTCATTCTGCACCGCTCATGAGGTCTTCGACATCAACCGCCATCGGACCCTCTATAAAAGGGATAACATCCAACGTGTCATCCGCGAAAAAGAACTTCGGCCTTTCTTTTTTATCTGCAATAAGAACTAAGCCGGAATACATCCTCAATTAAGGCACACCTTTCATTTTAAGCCAGCCTCTTCATCGCCTCCTTCAACTTCCGCAACATCTCAGGAATATCTTCCAACCGGCAGGTGCCCACACTGAGCCTGTACCAGGGCGACGCCTTTGGCGCCCCAAACGCGGAAAACGGCACCACCGCCAGACCCGCCTCATTCAAAAGGAACGCCGTCACCTCCTGCTGATCTTTTATCACCGCCTCCACTCCACCACCCACGCGCTTTCCAACCAGATCCACCTTTATCGTCAAATAGATCCCCGCTTCCGGCGCCAGCACATCCACATTGAAACCTTCTTCCTTCAACCCCTTCAACCCATCATAGATCTTATGCAGCCTCTCCGATAACCCGGCCCGGAAACCTGCCAGATACCCGTCGATCGCCTCCTTTTGCCGCAGAAAGACCGCCGTCGCCTTCTGCTCCGCCATCGGCGCCCAGCTTCCGATATGGCTCATGATCGCATTCATCCTCTTCATGATCGTAGCCGGCCCCAGAGCCCACCCGATCCTGACGCCCGTCGCCGCAAACACCTTGCTGATCGCATCGATAAAAATGGTATACTCCCGCATGGCCGGATTTATGGAAACCGGATCATAGTGGACGATATCGTCATAGGTCAGCTGCCAGTACATCTGGTCATAAAGGATATAAAGCTTCTTTTCTTTTTCACCCCGCCGGGCATTCTCCTCCACCACCAGCTCACAGATCGCCGATAGGTCCTTCCGCGAGATCGTCGTCCCCGTCGGATTCTGCGGCGAACACAGACAGATCAGCGCCGCCCCCGCGATATGAGGCCGGATCGCCTCCGCCGTCGGCATGAAATTATTCTCCGCCGTCGCCTCGACGACTACATGTTCACCCGCATTAAGATGAGTATAGTGATTGTTGTTCCACGAAGGAACGGGATAGATAACCTTATCCCCCCGGTCGACCACCGTGCGGAAAAACGAATAGATCAATGGCCGGCCTCCACTCGCTACCAGGATCTCATCCGGCGCATAGACCAGCCCCTGCCGGTCCTTTATAAAAACACTGATGGATTCCCGCAGATCCAGGTTGCCTTCCCCCGCGGGATAATTGGTGTAATGCTTTCGATATGCTTCGACGATCCCATCCTCCAATTCCTTCGGAATTGGAAAGATCGCAGGGTCGAAATCTCCGACCGTAAAATTATAAATTTTTGCTCCCTGGCGGATCTTCTCGCGGATCTCACCGCCAAGTTTGACGATCTCTGACCCGATCAGGGTCTCGGCAAGCTGGGATAATTGCATAAAGGAGAGCCAACTATCGGAATCGAACCGACGACCCTTTCATTACGAATGAAATGCTCTACCAGCTGAGCTAAGTTGGCGCGGACCCGTTTCAGGCGCAAACCCTGACAGGATTCGGGGTGCGAAAATACATTAAACCTTCTTCCCCTCCAAAAAGGGATAGATCGCCGACATATCCTTCTCTCCCCAACCCGCATTCAACGCCTGCTGGTAACTATCGTGCATCGCGATACCTCCCGGTGTATGCAACCCTTCTCCCAGCGCCAGCCGGAGATCCTTCGCCAAATGCTTCAACGCAAATGCCGCCTGCCAGTTGTCTTCCACGATATTCGCCGTCTTCATCTTCGTGACCCCATTTGCAACCGCACTCTCCCCGATAACCGCCAGCATCGCCTCCGGCCGGATCCCCTTCTCCCGGGCAAAGAGCACCGCCTCCGCCAGCCCCTGCATGTTGAACGCAAGCAAGGTGTTGATCGCCAGCTTGGCCGCATTCCCCGCCCCTTGCTCACCCATCAGAAAGCTTGCCTTTCCCAACTTTCCAAAGACCGGCAACGCCGCCTCATAAGCTTCCTTTTTGCCACCCGCCATGATCACAAGCTGCCCAAGCTCCGCCGGCTTGACACTGCCGGCCACCGGGGCGTCCAGATACTCCACTCCTTTTGACGCCAACCGTCCCGCCAGCTCCCGGCTCGTCGCCGGTGATACCGTGCTCATATCGATCACCATTTTTCCCGCCTTCCCACCCCCCTGGAATCCTCCCTCATGTATCGCTTTCAACGCCGCATCATCCGCAACCATAGTGATGATGATATCCGCCATTTCCCACAGATCCGCCGGACTGGCCGCCAACTTCGCCCCCTCCTTCCCCAAAGCCGCCGCCTTTGCCGCCGTACGATTATAAACCGTGACCTCGAGCCCCCCCTTTATCAGGTTCCTAACCATGGGAGTGCCCATATTCCCCAGTCCGATCCAACCGATTCTGCTATTTGCCATGTTCCGCCCCTCCCTGCTCCGCATTATATCTCTTTTCCGCATCCTGCGCCTTCTCAAAATCCAGTACTACCCCATTGATACAATACCTTAATCCGGTAGGAGGAGGGCCATCCTGAAAGACATGTCCAAGATGCGATTTGCACCGCCCGCATTCTACCTCCGTCCGCTCCATCCCATGACTGTGATCAGGCAGGTAGATGATGCTACCCTTGCTGACCGGCTGATAAAAGCTCGGCCAGCCGCAACCGCTCTCGAATTTCGTGTCGCTCCTGAAAAGCGCATTACCGCATACCGCGCAGTAATATGTCCCGATCTCCTTATTGTCCTCCAACGGGCTGCTGTAAGGCCGCTCCGTGCCCTTCTGCCGCGCAATACTATAGATATTCCCGGGCAAAATACCCTTCCACTGCTCATCGGTCAGATCCACCGGGGAAGTGTCGGTGTGCGAATAGACCGGATTGTTGGTTTTGTTGTTCGTATCCATACAGTTTTATTTAGAACACCGTTTTTTTCATGTGGTTTTAACGATAGGCTGAAAAATGTTAAATAATTTTTAAACCAAGTGACTATATTTGTTCATACACAAGGGCAAGTTGTACATATTATGTTTAACATCATTTTGTTTGGACCGCCCGGCAGCGGAAAAGGTACGCAGTCTGAACGACTCATCGCCAAATATGGATTGAAGCACCTGAGCACAGGCGATTTGCTGCGCGCCGAAATAGCCGGCCAGACACCTCTGGGACTAGCTGCTAAAAGCATCATCGACAAAGGACAACTCGTCCCCGACGAGGTCGTGATCGAAATTATCAGCTCCGCACTCGACAACAATCCAAATGCTCACGGTTTTCTGTTTGACGGCTTCCCCAGAACCACCGCCCAGGCAGAAGCACTCGACAAACTGCTGGCACAGAAAGGGACGTCCATCTCTATCGTCCTCGCCCTCATCGTAAAAGAAGAAGAGCTGACCAAAAGACTGCTCAACCGTGGCCTCACCTCCGGCCGGTCCGATGACCGCGATGAGCAGACCATCCGGTCCCGCCATGCGGAATACGAAAAAAAGACCGCGGCCGTAGCAGATTACTATAAGCAATACGGAAAGCTCGTCTTAATCAACGGAGAAGGAGATGTCGATGAGATCTTCCAGTCCCTTTGCAGGGAGATCGATATGCGGGATCGCGCCTAAACGCCGCCCCCGTCACCCAGCGCCCGCGCTGCCGCCTTCCATAAGCGCCCCTACCGCATTTCCGCCGGCATTACCCGCAACGGCACCTTGTGCCCGCCACGCAGCACTTCCATCTCCACCGTTCGCCCGATAACCTCCGCATTCAACAGCTTATGCAGCTCATCCACCGTACCTACCCCCTTTCCATTAAAAGAGACAACGATATCCCCCGTCCGGATCAAATTGTCATATGCCGGCTGATCCGCCACCACCTCATACACATAAACACCCGTATTCCTCTCCAGCCGGTTAGCCGCCACCATCCGCCCCGTCAGATTAACCACCTGACCCGCAATCCCCAGATACGCCCGCTTCACCCGCCCTTCCATGATCAGCTTGCCCGCCACAAATGCAGCCAGATTTGAACTGACTGCAAAACATAAGCCTTGCGCCGAAGCGATCGTCGCCGTGTTGACGCCGATGACCTGCCCAACCGAATTGACCAGCGGCCCCCCGGAATTCCCCGGGTTCAACGATGCATCCGTTTGAATGATATCGTCGATCAGCCTCCCATTGTTCGCCCGCAACGTCCGGCCGAGCGCACTCACCACCCCCGCCGTCACCGTATGCTGCAAGCCCAGCGGATTTCCGATCGCAATCGCGATCTGCCCCGGTTGCAGACCCTCCGAATCGGCAAACGTCAACGCCTTCAACCCCATCTCGTCGATCTTCAGCACCGCGATATCGGTCGAAGGATCCGCCCCCTTCAACTCCGCATTCACCGTCCGGCCATCTGAAAGCGATACCTTGATGTCCTCCGCTTTTTCAATGACATGATTATTCGTGACCACGTATCCATCCGTCGAGATGATAAAGCCCGACCCTGACCCCGCCACCTTCTTCTGCACCTGGATATGCACAACCGCCTCCGCCACCTGACCCACCACCGAAGTGATCGTCCGGGAATAACTGTCCAACAGCTCCCCATCCGTCCGCGGAGCATAGTCTATAAATGTGTATTCGTTGCTATCCATATCCCGACAGGCTCAAAACACCGACCAATCTTTTTTTGCTGCCAGTATGACACGCACTTTTCGTTCTAACCCGCCCCCGCCGCCCGCTGCGAAATGCCCCCATTCCCAAATTTCTGTACCTTCGCTCCTCCAAACGATTGTGATCTATGCCCAAACTCGGGAACTATATAACCGGCCGCTGGATCGAAGGCGACGGTGAAGGCCAGCCTCTCTATAACGCATATACCGGCGATCTCATCGGCCACGCCAGCACAAAAGGCCTCGACTTCGCCGCCATCCTCGACTATGCCCGGACTACCGGCAACCCGGCCCTTCGCCGCCTGACATTCCCCGAACGCGGTCGCATGCTGAGAACCCTCGCCCTCCACCTCCGCGAACATCTCGAGAAATTCTACCGCATCAGCTACCTCACCGGCGCCACCCGCGCCGACAGCTGGATAGACCTCGAAGGCGGGATCGGCAACCTCTTCTCCTATGCTTCGCTGCGCCGCAAATTTCCCGACGCCCCCTTCTGCCTCGACGGCGAACCGGCCAACCTGAGTAAGGGTAATACATTCATGGGTCACCATATCCTGGTCCCCAAAGAAGGCGTCGCCGTCCATATCAACGCATTCAACTTCCCCGTCTGGGGAATGCTCGAAAAGATCGCCGTCAACCTCCTGGCAGGAGTACCGGCCGTCGTCAAACCGGCCACCGTCACCTCTTTCCTGACAGAAGCCGTCGTCCGCGAGATCATTAGCTCCGGCATCCTTCCTCCCGGCGCCCTCCAGTTGATCTGCGGCAGCGCCGGCGATCTCCTCGACCACGTCGGCGCGCAAGACGTCGTGACCTTTACCGGCTCCGCCTCCACCGGCATGAAGCTCAGATCGAATCCCCACATCCTGCAAGCCAACGTTCCCTTTAACATGGAAGCCGACTCCCTCAACTGCCTGGTGCTTGGAGAAGACGTTGAGCCCGGCATGCCCGAATGGGACCTCTTTGTAAAAGAACTTCGTAAGGAGATGACCGTCAAAGCCGGTCAGAAATGCACCGCCGTCCGGCGCATCTTCGTCCCCGCGAACCGGATGGAAGACGCCTGGAAGGCCATCACCAAATCCCTCGCCCAAACCACCATCGGCAACCCCGAGAACGATAAGGTAAGAATGGGCCCCCTCGCCGGCCAGTCTCAGCGGGAAGAGGTCCGTGATCAGGTCAAACGTCTGCTCGCCTCCTCCCGCCTCATCTACGGATCGCTGGATAGCGTGGAAGTCATCGACGCCGACGCAGATAAAGGCGCCTTTCTTTCCCCGCTGCTCCTGCTTAACGAACGCCCGCAAACCACCGAAGAGCCCCATACCATCGAAGCATTCGGGCCCGTCAGCACCCTGATGCCCTACCACGACACCGGCGAGGCGATCGCACTGGCTAAAAAAGGGAAAGGCTCTCTTTGCAGCTCCATCGTTACCGCCGACCCCGCCATCGCCCGCGACTACGTCCTTGGCGCCGCTACCTGGCACGGCCGCATCCTCATCCTCAACAACGAATGCGCAAAAGAAAGTACCGGCCACGGCAGCCCGTTGCCCCTGCTGATCCATGGCGGCCCCGGCCGCGCGGGCGGCGGCGAGGAAATGGGCGGCGTCCGCGGCGTCCGCCACTATATGCAACGTGTGGCGGTACAGGGATCCCCCTCCATGATCACCGCGCTCACCGATAACTGGCAGCCCCACGCCCGGCAATCCACCGGAGACAAGCACCCCTTCCGGAAATATTTTGAAGAACTGCAAATAGGCGACACCGTTATAACACACAAACGGACCGTCACCGAAGCGGATATAACCAATTTCGCCAACCTGAGCTGGGACCACTTCTACGCCCACACCGACCACACCTCCCTGGAAAACACCTTGTTTGAGAAACCCGTCGCACATGGATACTTTATCCTCAGCGCCGCCGCCGGCCTCTTCGTCGACCCCGGGAAAGGCCCAGTCATGCTGAACTATGGCCTCGAAGAATGCCGCTTCCTCAAGCCGGTATACGCCGGCGCCACCATCGGCGTCCGGCTGACCTGTAAAGAGAAGATCCCCCAGGAAAAAAAGGAGGCAACCGACCTGCCCCGCGGCATCGTAAAATGGTATGTGGATGTCTATGATGAGACCGGAGACAGTGTAGCCATAGCTACCATCCTGACGATGGTCCAATGTAAGAACCCCTGAGCCGGCCCGGCCGGCTCGGCCTATCGGTCAAACTTTAACGTCAACCGACTAATATGCTTCGAGAGATCAGCGAGGGTCACGTCCGGACAGAGACCCATGAAGGTGTTACCACCATTGAGTTTTACCACCCGCAGAGCAATTCCCTGCCCGGGCGGCTGCTGGATGCCCTCACCCACGAGGTCCACGGGGCCGGCAACGACCCGCATACCCGGGTCATCGTCCTGCGTTCCGCAGGCGCAAGAACGTTTTGCGCCGGCGCCTCCTTCGACGAATTGATGGCCGTCCAAAATGCCGATCAGGGCTTCCTTTTCTTCAGCGGCTTCGCCCACCTTATCAACGCCATCCGTAAATGCCCCCAGTTCGTCATCGCCCGCATCCACGGCAAATGCGTCGGCGGCGGGGTCGGGATTGCAGCGGCGGCCGACTACGCCATAGCTGTCGATGGCGCCGGCGTGAAGCTGAGCGAGCTGGCCCTCGGCATCGGCCCCTTCGTCGTCGGGCCCGCCGTGGAAAGAAGGATCGGCCTGTCCGCCTTCAGCAGCCTCGCCATCGACGCGACCATGTGGCGCGACGCAGAATGGGCCCGGAAATGCGGCCTCTACACCGAACTGCACTCCCAGGTCAGCGAAATGGACGAATCCATCGGCCGCCTCGCCCGCACCCTCGCCCAATCCAGCCCTGAAGCCATGGCGCTGTTGAAAGCTGCTTTCTGGAAGGGTACCGAGCACTGGGACCAGCTCCTCGTCGAAAGGGCGGTGATCAGCGGCCGGCTCATCCTTAGCGAGTTCTCGCGAACGGCCCTTCATAATTTCAGGAAAAAGTAATATTTTACTGCAATGGAAATGATGTCCGACGGAGATATGCAGCGCTGGTCACAATTCAAGGGTGGTGACCGGGAAGCATTTGCTGCGATCTACCAGGAGCATATCCTGCAGCTCATCACCTATGGTCTCCGGCTTTGCCCGGACCAGGACCTGCTAAAAGACCAGATCCAGGAGCTCTTCGTCGAGCTCTGGCATTCCCGGAAAAATCTCGCTCCCGCCCGTTCCGTCAAATTCTATCTTTTCAAAGCCCTTCGCTACAAGCTCGTCCGGTTGGAAAAGAACCGTTATCTCAGCCAGCAATCCGCACGCATCGCCCTCAGCCTCGATAACCCCCTCCAGGATCCTGTCGAGACCAGCATCATCGAGAACGAATCCCGCGCCTCCCAGGCCGCCTCCTTACGGCTGGCGATCAAGTCCCTCAGCCTGCGGCAACAGGAAGCGATCCAGCTTCGCTATTTCCAGGGGTTCACCCACGACCAGATCGCCGAGCTCATGGACCTCAATTATCAGTCTGTCAGCAATCTCTTGCATCGCGCCCTTTCCCGCCTGAAAGAGGTCTTCAAATCTCCCGTCCTCCCGGCCGTCCTGCTGGGGCTCACAAAAATATTTTCCTGAGCCTGAGTATATGCCTCGGGATTCCTTCACTTCCATATAGAGCGGACTACCCGTTTGCCAAAAATTCATTCCCACTTGGAGAATCCCGACGACCAGACAAAAAAGCTGCTTCAGGACGAACAGGCCTATACCGAAAGACCCGAAGACATCCGTCAACTGGCGGATGCGATCTGGTCCGATATCTCGACCCGACTGGACACGGGCTCGACTGACACCGCCGAAGCCCCGGTCAGGCGCTGGCGCCTGGCGGGGCCGATAGCGGCATCCACAACCGGGTTGCTCATCATCATCGCTGCCATCACCTGGCAAACGCACCGTTCACATCACTCGGCCCAATCCCAGTCAGTGCCAGCAGTCGCCAACCTCCTCGTCCGCCAAGACCTGGACCGCGTCAACCAGACCGATCGTAGCCAGACTGTCTATCTCGTCGATGGGTCAAAAGTCGTCCTCCAACCCGGAGCGGGTATCCGCCATGCGGCCTTTCTCCAAAAGGACAAACGTGAAGTATACCTGCAGGGCAATGCCTTCTTCGAAGTGGCTAAAGATGCCCGCCGCCCCTTTTATGTCTACTCGGGCGACCTCGTCGTCCGCGTATTGGGGACCAGCTTCAAAGTAGCGACCGACAAGGAAAGCGGCGATATCACCGTCCTCGTCACCACCGGCAAAGTGGCCGTGACCAGAAAGACGGCCCCCCTCCCGCAACCCCTGATCCTCACGACCAACCAGATCGCCTTTTATAAAGGGCACTCCCGGGACCTTGTCCAGCTTAAAGCGGAAAAGAAGGACCTTACTCCGGACCTTATACCAACCGCCCCGGCCATTAGCTTCAACTTCGACGAGACCCCCGTCGAAGATATCTTCCAGACCCTGGAAAATGCATACGGCATTCCCTTCCACTACGACAAAGCGACCTTTTCCCATTGCGTCCTGACTACTTCGCTTGCCGATGAATCATTGGAAGAAAAGATCAGGATCATTTGCGAGGCGATCGGCGCCACTTATGAGCTGAAAGAAGACGGGATCTTCCTCGAAGGGAAGCCCTGTAAGTGAGCCACAAAACCCACTAACGATATGAGCGAAAACGGAAAACCTAAACAAGCTGTTTTATTCATTATGAGAGTGTCTTTACTGCAAATATTCCTGGTGGTAAGCTATCTCAGCTATGCCCTTCCCGGCAAGGCGGCCGGACAGGAGATCCTCGATAAAAAGGTGTCACTCAACTTGCCATCCAGGGAGATCAGGGCAGTCCTCAAAGCGATTGCCGCCTCCACCGAGATCGGCTTCACCTATAGCAATGACGTGCTGCGGAACCGCCAGAAGATAACGGTTATCGCCAACGACGAACGCCTTGGCGATCTGTTGCAACGCATTTTCGGTCCCCTTCATATCTCATTCGAAGTGATCGGCCACCAGATCGTCCTCAAGAAGGAGCCTGCCACCCAAGCCGCGGCCAACGGCCCTGACGTCGCTCCCGCGTTCAAACCCATCACCGGGACAGTCGCCGGCGCCGATGGCGCACCACTGACAGGAGTTAGCATAACCGTCGTAGGCACCTCCCGCGGCACAACCACCGATGCCCAGGGACATTTCAGCATTGACGCAAAGGACGGCGACATCCTTGTCTTTTCCTCCATCGGCTTCGATACCTACAGGGCGACGGTCGGCGCCGCCGCCGATCTGCACATCACCTTGCAGAAAAGCGAGCACTCCATGAACGAAGTCGTCGTAACCGCCCTCGGGATCAAACGGGAAGCCAAATCCCTCGGTTATTCAGCCCAGCAGGTCTCCGGCAACGACGTAGTGAAAGCCGACGCGCCCGATATCTCCAACGGCCTGATCGGTAAGGTCGCCGGCCTCAATATCACCGAGCCCAACGGCGTCGAAGGCAGCTCCAGCCGCATCGTCATCCGCGGTAACAACAGTCTGCTCGGCAATAACCAACCGCTGATCGTCGTAGACGGCGTCATGATCGACAACGAGCCCATCCTTCCCCAGGGACAAAGCATCACGCTCCAGAACCTCCAGGGACAGAACACCGACCTCAGCCAAAACCAGGCCGTCGACTACGGCTCCTTCCTCAATACCCTCAACGCCGACGACATCGAGACCTTCGATATCCTCAAAGGCCCCACAGCCGCCGCGCTATACGGCGCCCGCGGCGCAAACGGCGTCATCCTGATCACCACCAAGAAAGGTAGCAAACAGAAAGGCCTCGGCATCGATTATAATTTTGCCGACCGCTGGAATCAACCGTATCGCTTTATCAAACTCCAGCATGAATACGGCATGGGCATGGCCGACGCCCTCTATTCCGCAAACCCCGGCTTCTACACCACCTCCGGCGGCGCGCCGAGAGAGACAAATAGCAACGACTTCTATGGCAGCCGCTCCACCATCCCCGGCGGCGGCAACTGGTGGAACTATATCGGCTTTCCCGGCGATGGCGCCTCCTGGGGCCAGAAGATGGAAGGTCAGCAGATCCAATGGTGGGACGGAACCGTCCGCCCCTATACCGGCAACCCGAATATCTTCAAGAGCTTTTATAAGACCGGCAATACGATGACCCACAACGTCTCGTTCTCCGGCGGCGGCGACGTAGGTACCGTTCGCGTGTCTTACACCCGGACCGATAACGACGCGATCACCTATAGCAGTAACTTTCACCAGAACGTCTTCAACGTGGGATCCTCCATCAACGTCAGCAAACGGGTCAAGGTGGAAGCGACCGCCAGCTACCTCAACCTCGTCCGCGTCAACGTGCCAAACGTCTACGGCGAATCTTCCGCATCCTCCGGCGTGGGCTATATCACCGACTATATGATCCCGATGGATTATAAACCGCTGGAAAAAGGATTGGCCGTCAACAAAGACGGTTCGCAGAACCAGACCGTCATCAGTCAAAGCCCCTCCCAGGATAACGGGGCGCCTGGCTATTACTGGTGGAATACCCTCGTCAACAATACCACCTTTACCCAGAATCAATTGCTCGGCTCCGTCAAGCTGATCGCCGATATCACCCCATGGTTGAATTTTACCGGCCATACCGGTCTCGATTATTATACTAACGAATTCGTGACAAAGAACCGGCCGGTCGATGCCGCCGGGCTCACCGGATATGGCGGGGAGAACCTTTACAGCCACGACCTGTCAACCGTCGGCGTTCAGAACCTCGACGCCCTCCTGACCATTCACAAGGATAAGCTGTTCCCCGGCTTCAACGCCAGCCTGACCGGCGGCGCCAGCTACTATCACAACAAGCTCTATGACATTTCTGCGGCGAACCCCGGCCCTTTCAATGCTCCGTTCACCTATACGCTCAGCAACTATGCCGGTACCAACCCCGCCGTATTGAACCCAACCGAGAATTTCCAGGAAAGCGAGATCAATTCCGTCTACGGCATCCTCAACCTTTCCTATAAGGACTACCTCTTCTTTGAAGGCTCGGGCCGTAATGACTGGTCGTCTACCCTGCCTTCGGACAAATGGTCTTTCTTCTATCCCTCCGCAAACCTGAGCTTTGTCTTCACCAATGCTCTAAAAATGGGTAGCATCGGGAACTGGCTCAGCTACGGCAAGGTCCGCGTCGCCGAGGCCGCCAGCGCCAATGGCTATATCCCCTACCAGACTGAATTCGTCTATAGCCCCGTCACCCAGGCCGGCTTCACCACAGGTCTCTCGGTGCCGACGACATTGCCCTCCATCAGTATCCAACCCCAGCGCGCCCGGTCCTTCGAGACAGGCGCCGATCTGGGATTCCTGAATAACCGGATCAACCTGAATTTCACTTACTACGATATTTATTCGGATCATCAGATCCTTCCTGTCAACATTGCTACCTCCGCCGGCTCCGACCGTCTGACCATCAATACGGGTGCGCTACGGAACCGCGGGATCGAGTTTATCATCAACGCCAAGGTATTTTCCAAAAAGGATTTCACCTGGGATATCGCAGTCAACGGCGGGCACAACAGTAACACGATCGTTGCGCTCGAGCCGGGTGTGACCCAGATCCCTATCGGCAGCTGGTTCGGCGGCGACGGCATCAGCACCAACGCCCATGTCGGCGACCAGTACGGCACTATCTATGGGCTCGATTATCAGTACATCGGCAAACAGAAGGTCGTGAACCTGATCTACAGTGACGGCATGAATACCGGCAACGGCCCGGTTCTCGGCGCCCAGTATGCGACCACCCCGGGTGTCGTAAAGATCGGCAACTCCACCCCCAAACTGACGGGCGGCATCGGCAACACCTTCCGCTACAAGGCATTTAGCCTCTACGTGCTGACCGATTTCCATTTCGGCGGTCAGATCTGGTCCGGCGACTATTCCAGCCTCATGGGTCAGGGCGAGCTCCCCGAAACCACTCGCGAACGCGACGGCCATGGCCTCCCCTTTGTTTTCCCCGACGGATCGACCGGCAATGTCGGCGTCATTCTCCCCGGCGTAACACCCGATGGCAAGCCCAATACCGCCGTGGTCAATTCCTGGTGGAAATACGCCGGCAACTTCCAGTCCTGGGACAACATCCCGGTTGTACGTACCAACAGCATCTTCACCAACTCCTGGGCTAAACTCCGCGAAGTGGCGCTTACCTATAAATTCCCCGCTTCGCTCACCAATGCTACAGGGATCTTCCAGAACCTGTCCGTTTCGCTCATCGGCAGAGATCTGTTCTATTTATTCACCCGGCTCCCGGACCGCCTCAACCCCGAAGGGCTGACCGGTACAACCAATAACCAAAGCACCCAGTTCGGCGAATTGCCCGGGACAAGGTCATTCGGGTTGTCCGTTAAAGCCGGATTTTAATGCGAGATGATTATTCATACATTAACACAACTCATTTATATGATAAATAAGCGAACATCTTTCTTCCTGCTGGCAGCCCTGGTTTTCCTGCTTGGCGGAGCAAGTTCCTGTACCAAAGATTTCAAAAGCATCAATACCCCGCTGATCGGTTCTCCTACCGCTTCGGTCAACCAGCTGTATGTCGCCTTTGTCTCCAATATGACCCAGGGCGACCAACAGGTCGGCTATAACAGCTGGGTCTACCCGATCACCCAGCAGGGGGTCGTATATACAAAAGCCGACTACTCCTATGGCAATGACGGTGACGAATACTGGAGTAACTTCTATCACAACCTGCCGAACTACGAGGCCATGATGCAGCTGATCGCCAAACAACCGGATACTACCATCTATACGAATGTTAAGGCGATGATGAAAGTGCTGAAAGGCTATATGGCGATCAAGCTGACCGACTTTTTCGGCGACATGCCTTATTCCGCCGCGGGGATGTCATTGTATTACAGCCCGAGCAACGATACCGTCCTGACGCCCGCCTATGACAAACAGCAGAGTATTTACGTGTCCGTTCTCAACGACCTGCAATGGGCCGTCGATAATTTCAGCACCGGCGCAACCCAGTATTCCCTTGGGAATAGCGACTATGTGCTGCACAACGACATTTCGCAATGGATTGAATTCGCCAATAGCCTCCGGCTCCGGATCGCCCTGAACATGTATGCCAAGGACCCGGCGGACGCTACCCCGCAGATCACCGACGCCCTCAGCAAACCGCTGCTGGACGCCGACAACACAAACGTGGGGCTATACCCGACGACAAATATCCCCAACATGGACCTCTCGGCCCGGATGTACTCCTTTGGCACGGAATGCCGGCTTCGCATGGGTACGACGATGTGGAATCTCATGTCCTCGTCGGCGGCGCAAGATGGGAGCGGCATTTTCGACCCCCGTTGCAATATCTTCTTCGAGCCGAACAATGACACCCTATGGGTCCCCTTCCCGCAAAACCCGACATCTTCCACCCCGGCCGAAGAAGGCTCGCCTTACAATGAAGGCATCCGCAACACCGACTGGGCCAACAAGGACGGCAACCCGCCTACGCCCAATCTCTACGCCAACTTCAACTATTACTGGGCCGTGGACTACAACATTCCGGAATTGTTCATGACGGCCGCCGAAGTTCATTTCCTGAAGGCCGAGGTCTATGCCGCCGGCCTTGCCGGTGTCGCCCAGAATATGGCCACCGCCCAAACGGAATACGACAACGGGATCACCGCTTCGGTAAATTTCTGGACCCAACAGGCCATCAATTCACAGATCTGGGTCGTGGACAAACCTTCAGGCCTGCCAAGCCAGTCGGCTATCAATGCCCTGCTGACCAATCCTATTGTTCAGTTCAATGCCGCAACTGCCCTCCAACAGATCTACGCCCAGGAATGGATCGATATGTTCCGTCAACCCTGGGACGCCTGGACCCTGATGCGCAGAACAGGCTACAAGACCCCCATGGATCCGAATAACGCCGGCTATTATACTGCGACCTATGGGAGCTATAACCGGTATCAATATCCTACCTCCGAACAGACTTACAACTATAGCAACTGGTTCACGGAGACCGGAGGCAACGATGTGACCACAACCAAGATTTGGATAGCACAGTAATACCACACATGAGAAACCCGAAGGGCGGTCCGATGGAGCCGCCCTTTACTTTTTTAATACCCGTCTTTCTTTTCCCTTTGTAAATATGACCTACAGGTCATCATATTGATAGATCGGATCCAACTTTGACCCCGCATCCATATTAAACACCGGCTTGATCAACCCGTCCTTCAACCCATATACCCATCCATGCAGCCGCGGCCGCCCTTCCTCCTTCCAGGCCCGCTGAATGATGGACGTTTTGGCAAGATGCATCACCTGCTCCCGCACATTCAGCTCCGTCAACCGGTCCGCACGCGCCTCGTCGTCGGCGATCGCTTCCAGCTCCCTGCTATGCAGCCGGTATACATCCTTGATGTTCCGCAGCCACATATTCAGCACATACTTGTAATCGTGATTCGTCATCGCCGCCTTGATCCCGCCGCAGCCGTAATGCCCGCAGACGATCACATGCCGGACCTTCAGTTGATTGACCGCGAAATCCAGCACGCTAAGCAGATTGACATCCGTATGGACCACCATATTGGCGATATTCCGGTGTACGAAGATCTCACCCGGTTGCGTACCCGTGATCCGGTCGGCCGGCACCCGGCTATCGCTGCAGCCGATCCAAAGGAACTCCGGCGCCTGCAAAAGCGACAACCGCTCAAAGTAGCCCGGATCCTCAGCCTTGATCCCCGACGCCCAATCTTTATTGTCTGCTAACAACTTTTCTATTGGTGTCATGCACTTAAATTTTGCCTCTCGCCCGTCAACCCCGCCCACCTGTCATCACCCCTCTCGCCCGACATCATATATTCAGCCCCCCGCAAACACTGATCACCTGCCCCGTGATATACGCGCTCATCTCGCTTGCCAGGAACAATGTAGTCTCCGCGATCTCCTCCGCCTTCCCGAAACGTCCAAGCGGAATATCTTCCAAAAACTTCTTCGCCCCTTCCCCATCCTTTAGATAATGCGTCATATCCGTCTCGATAAAGCCCGGAGCGATCGCATTGCATCGGATGTTCCGGCTGCCCAGCTCCTTGGCGATCGACTTCGTGAACCCGATGATCCCCGCTTTCGACGCCGCATAGCTGCTCTGACCCGCATTCCCGCCGATCCCTATTATCGAGCTCATATTGACGATAGACCCCGACTTTGCTTTCATCATCGGCCGGATGACCTGCTTGGTCACATTATAGACGCTTTTCAAATTGATATTGATCACCTCATCCCACTGGTCCGGCGTCATTCGCAAAAGCAGATTGTCTTTCGAGATCCCGGCGTTATTGACGCAAATATCTACTGTCCCGAATTCCTTCACCACATCATTCACAAAAGCCTCACTCTCCGCAAACACTCCCGCATTGCTCCGATATGCCTTCGCCTTGACGCCCAGCCCTTTCAACCGGTCCTCCAACGCCTTCGCCTTTTCCTCACTGCTCAGATACGTGAACGCGACATGAGCCCCATGCCCGGCCAATTTCATCGCAATAGCCTCTCCGATTCCACGGCTGGCGCCAGTAACGATAGCAATCTTATTTTCCAGTAGTTTCATGGGCCAAATATAAATCCAGTTGGGTTGTGGTAAAAAAATATATTTATTTGTGGTTTAATAACCTAATGAAGCGTCCGGTCTCTTTATCGTCTGCCCTGCTAGCCGCATTCGCCGTGGAAACGCTCAGCTCCACCTGGTGCCTTAAGCTCCACAGCTGGATACCCGTTTTCTCCATCCTATACTTCCTGTCCGGCCTCGCCATTGCAGGCCTCCTCCTTCGCCTCCCCGAGCTCCGTGTCCCCGCGCTTGCCAAAAGCCCGTGGCGCAACCCCGCCATCCAGCGCAGCGCAATCCTCATCGGCCTGACAGCTCTCGCGATCTACTCCTGGTGCCTCTACTGGTTCGACGACATGCCGATCGATATCACCAACGCCGACATGCTGCCCATCATAAAGGTCATGGCCGAACGCTTTCTCGCCGGCCGGCATAGTCACGTCTATGACCCCATCCCAACGATCTGGCATGGCGTACAACCGATCTATCTCCCGGCTATGTGGCTTCCCTACGTCCCCTCCATCGCCCTGGGGATCGATATGCGCTGGACCGCTATCGCCGGCGTCCTCTTCGCTTTCGGCGCGTTTATCTTCCTTTACAAACCCTCCGGTTCGCACGGGCCCATTTCCGGTTCCCCCGGGCCAGTTTCCCGTTCCCACGGGCCCATTTCCGGTTCCCAGGGATCCATACCCGGTTCGCACGCCTCATTTTTCCTCGGCGTGCTGGCCTTTCTTTTGTTCTGGTGGATCGTCGCAGACAATACTCCCGGTATCGTCAGCGTATCCGAAGAAGGCGTAGTGATCGGCTACTACGTGTTCCTCGTCCTTGCCCTGGCCTCCGGGAAACCCTGGCTGACCGGCATAGCCATCTCACTTTGCATGCTGAGCCGCTACGCCTTGGTAGGCTGGATCCCCGCCTACATGCTCTGGCTGGTCCTGGAGAAACGGACCAGACAACTGTCGATCATCTCCCTCACCGGCATCCTTTGTTTCGTTTTGCTGTTCCTGATACCCGTAGGCGGGGCAACAGTCACGAGGCTGGCACACCTGCCGGGGAACTATGTTTCCTTTGCCGCCCGGGTCTGGAAGGACAGCCCCGATGTATTCTCTACCGCCCCCGGCCTGGCCTGGTTCTTCGGCCGTAACGGCACCACGATCCTCCATTGCCTCCTTATCTTCTTTACCTTCACCCTTCCCATGATCTTCACCATCGCCGCCACCCGCAAACAAACCGCCTCCCGCAAACAAACGGCCACCAACGAACAACCCGCCCCCTCCCGCCCCAAATTCGCCAACATCCCTCTGGCGGCCCTGAAACTATCCCTGGTCGTCTTCTATTGCTTTATCGACGTTCCCTACTTGTATTTGTTTTATACCTCGTCCCTGGTGAGTCTGATCATTTTGACGCTGGCGATACGGCGCCCGGCGGCCGGTCCTGCAGCATAGCCTGGATTTCTTCAATGTATTTCCGGTTGTTCGACAACCTGGGTACTTTATGCTGACCGCCAAGCTTACCCTTGCTTTTCAACCAGGCCGTGAAGACGCCCTTCTCCAACGAGTGAAGAACCGGCAGACTAAGCGCGATATTCTTATGTCGTTTTGCTTCGTAGTCGCTATTGACGCTTTGCAGGGCTTTGTCAAGCTCGCTTACAAAACGCGCCATGTCATCAGGCTCCCGCTCGAACTCCACCAGCCATTCATGGGCGCCGTTCCCCGTATCCCCGAAATAGACCGGAGCCGCCGTATAGTCGTTGACGATGGCGCCTGTCTTTTCCGCCGCAACCGCAATAGCCTTATCCGTATTGTCCACGATCACCTCCTCTCCAAAGGCATTGATAAAATGCTTGAGCCGCCCGCTGACCTTTATCCGGAAAGGGAAGCGGGAAGTGAACTGCACGGTGTCCCCCAGCAGATATCGCCACAGGCCCCCATTGGTGTTGATCACCAGCGCATACTGCTGCCCGATCTCCACATCCGCCAGCCCGATGGTCTCCGGATTCGCCTTGCCATATTCTTCAACCGGCATGAACTCCATAAAGACGCCATGATCCAGGAACAGCAGCATGCCGTCATCATGCGGATTGCCCTGCGCCGCAAAAAAACCCTCACTGGCATTGTACATCTCCAAATAATGGATCTCCTTCCCGATCAGTTTCCGGAATTGCTCCTGATAGGGAGTGAAAGAAACCCCGCCGTGGATATATAGCTCCAAAGAAGGCCAGACCTCCGCCAGACTGCCTTTGCCCGTGATCTCCAGGATACGCCGGATCAATACCAGCGTCCACGTCGGAACACCCGAGATCGACGTGACATTCTCCTGGATCGTATTCATGGCCAGCCGCTCGATCTTGTCTTCCCACTCATCGAGCAACGCGATGCTGAGCTCCGGCGTCCGGATCCAATGGCCCCAGAAGGGCGAGTTGTGCAGCAGCACCGCGCTCAGATCACCATAATGCACATCCGGATTCACCTGGCTGATCGTATGCGATCCCCCTATGACCAGCCCCTTTCCCGTCAGCAGATCGGATTCGGGATTGAAATCATAATACATCGTCAACACATCCTTCGCCCCCTTATAATGACAGTCCTGCAAACTCTCCTCGCTCACCGGAATGAACTTGCTCTTGTCACTGGTCGTACCGCTGCTCTTCGCAAACCAGCTGATCGGCGTATTCCACAAAATGTTCTGCTCCCCATTCATGATCCGTTGGATATACGGCTTCAGATCGTCATATTCCTGGATCGGAACGGCATGCTTGAAATCCCGTAAAGAAAAGGTCTTGGAAAAATTATACCTGCGCCCGAATTCCGTATACTGCGCCGAAGTGACCAGATGCTGCAAGACCTCCCGCTGGATCGCAATAGGGTTGTTGATCCACTCCTCGATGCGCCCGAGACGCAACCTCGCAAGTCTTGATATGGCCGGGCTTAATATCTTCATTAGAAATTCCCTCTTCTCATCGACGGCAAAATATAAAATCGGCGGGACATAGCGAAGAAAATCGGACTTTCGCCCGCAGTAACGGAATTTTATCGCTTCACCTCCGCCCGCGCCTCCTCATGCAGGTAATCCTTCCGCTTCAACTCAAAATTCCGCCCCAGATACAACCGCCGCACCTGCTCATCCGCCGCCAGCTCCTCCGCCGTCCCATGCTTGAAGATCTTTCCGTCGATCAGCAGATACGCCCGGTCACAGATCGAGAGCGTTTCATTCACATTATGGTCTGTGATCAGGATCCCTATATTCCTGAATTTAAGCCGCGCTACCACCGACTGGATATCCTCCACCGCGATCGGATCGACGCCGGCGAACGGCTCGTCCAGCAAAATGAACTTCGGGTCCACCGCCAAAGCCCGCGCGATCTCCGTACGCCGCCGCTCACCCCCGCTCAGCGAGTCGCCATTATTCTTCCGCACATGATGCAGATGGAATTCATCCAGCAACCCCTCAAGCTTATTCTTCTGCTCCGCACGCGTAAGATTTGTCATTTCAAGCACCGCCTTGATATTGTCCTCCACGCTTAGTTTCCGAAAGACCGATGCTTCCTGCGGCAGATAGCCGATACCCATCTGCGCCCGCTTATACATCGGCTGCCGCGTAATGTTCACGTCATTCAGAAAGACGTCGCCGCTGTCCGGTTTGATCAGCCCTACGACCATGTAGAAAGTGGTCGTTTTACCAGCCCCGTTCGGTCCCAGCAGCCCGACGATCTCCCCCTGTTCCAGCTTGACCGATACATGGTTGACCACCGTTCGGTTATGATAGGTCTTCACCAGGTCCTTCGAATGAATAATAATGCTCAAATCTCTTCGTTATTTGAATTTTGACACTTTCCTCCCTGTCGGTCGTAAAGTGGTAACTGGGCGGAGCCCGGTTTTGGACGCAAATTTAGGCCCTGCAGCCCAAGCCGCAAGTACCCCAGGCCAAAATTATAGGTATATTAGGACATATGAGCTAATTTGCGGCATTTATGAAGGTTATTGAACATTTGCACCAATCAAAAGAGACCCTCGTCTCTTTCGAAATCCTCCCACCCCTCAAGGGAAAGACGATCAGCTCGATCTATGATCATCTCGACCCCCTCATGGAATTCAAGCCCGCATTCATAAACGTCACCTACCATCGCAGTGAGACGATGTTCAAGAAAAAGACCGACGGCACGTTCGAGAAAGTCGAGGTCCGCAAACGCCCCGGTACCGTTGGCATCTGCGCCGCCATTATGAACCACTACAAGGTCGACGCCGTTCCCCACCTCATCTGCGGCGGATTCGCAAAACGCGAAACGGAAGACGCGCTGATCGACCTTCATTTCCTGGGCGTCGACAACGTCCTCGTCCTGCGCGGCGACGCGGCAAAGAACGAAAGCTCCTTCGAGCCCGAGCCCGACGGCCACCGCTACGCCATCGATCTTCTCAAACAGGTCGTATGCCTCAACCAGGGCGTCTACCTCGAAGAAGATATCAAGAACGGCGGTCACACCAACTTTTGCATCGGCGTCGCCGGCTACCCCGAAAAACATTTCGAAGCCCCCAATCTCGAGACCGACCTCATGTACCTTAAGGCAAAGGTCGACGCAGGCGCCGAATACATTACCACCCAGATGTTCTTCGATAACCAAAAATACTTCGACTTCGTCCGCACCTGCCGCGAACAGGGCATCAACGTCCCCATCATCCCGGGCCTCAAACCCATTACCACAAAGAAGCAGATGTCCATGCTGCCAAAGGTCTTTCACGTGGACCTGCCCCCCGATCTGTCCAATGCTATCCTGAAATGTAAGACCGACGCCGAAGTGGAACGCGTAGGCACCGATTGGCTGATAGGCCAGAGCCGCGGGCTGAGAAAGGCCGGCGTGCCCGTATTACACTATTATACGCTTGGGAAACCTAAAGTGATCGAGGAGGTAGTTAAAGCGACTTTCTAACCCGGCCCGTTTGCCGCCCCCCGTCCCTCGCCGCCGCCCCCACTTACTTCACCAGCCCCGCAACCACCTGCTCATCAACCTTGACGGGATACTCCTTCTTTAGCCCCTCCACCCATTGCTCCTCCAGCCACCCCTGGTAATCATTGATGACAAAACCCCGCGCATCATGATAGCTGCGCGGTTCCCGGTTATTGTAGACCGTCAGAATATACGCAAAACTGACCGTATTGTCCGCCTTATTGCCCGTGAGCTCCGTAAACGTCTGCGCAACCGCCCCAAAGGCCGAGCCCGGGATCTGCGCCAGCTCATATCGCCCCGAGTCCGCCTGGATCGCCGCCCCCATACTGTCCGTACTCATCCGCCACCCGCTGATCGGCCCCGCCATCAGCCGCGCCTTCAGCGCATCCGCAGTCCCTGCATTGTTGCACGTGAACAACAACGCATCCGCGCTCGTATTCCACCAATATTTTCCCTTATGCGCCTCATAATAGCGGACCAGCCCCGCGCTATCCGCCGACGCCTTATCCCAGATCTTTCGCTGCATGATCTCGAATAACAGATTACCCTCTTTGAACTCGTTCAACTGAAAAGCAAAATCCTTGTTGTATTGCTCCAGGTGGTTCCGGTAATAGTCCATGGCCGTCCGCTCGATATACCGCTGGAACAGGTCCTTATCCGACAACCCGCTGCCCGCGCGCGTCGGCCGGGTAGCCCGCGCAAAATCTATCCAGTCCTTTATCGTATAGGCCCGCTGGGAAAAGGAAAAGGCCATCGTGGAATTGCTCAGGTTGCCGTATGAAGAATAAGCCGGGTTCCGCAGGGCGCTGTCCGTGAACGCCCAGAGATCGGCCTCCGGAATGGCCGCCCGCTGAAAACCGGTCTCACGATAGATGCGACTGTACAACGCCTGCCTGCTGATCTCCACCCGCGGATCGTTAAGGACCTGCTGCCGGATACTTGCCATCGCCGCATCATCCATCCTGGCCGGGAAAGGCTTCCGCGAAAGCCGCTTGATAATGTGATAGCCAAAATCCGTCACCACCGGCCTGCTGATGGCGCCATCGCGATCCAGCCCAAACGCCGCCGCTTCAAACGCGGAATCATACCGGCCGATCCCGAACTCCGGCAGCTCACCGCCATTCTGATAAGTGAGGTTATCCGCGCTGGATGCCCGCGCAAGCGTTGCGAAATCCCCTCCGGCGACAAGCACCCGGTAAATGGAATCCGCCTTCACCCGCGCCTGCTCCCTTACGACCATCGATGCCCCCGGCGGAAAAGACACCAGGATCTGCGCCACCTTTATCCGTCCCACCGCCTTTCTTTCCCCTTCATTCTTGAAAATATGATAGCCCCCTTTGCTCCGATAAGGCCGCGAGACCTGACCGGGAGCCAGCGAATAAGCCAAACTCTCCATTTCGTATGGCAGCGAGAACACCGTGATATAGCCGATCTCCCCCCTATTCATCTTCACCGTCGGATCATCCGAAAATGCAATGGCCGCCTCCCCGAATTTCTTACCCTTCCTTAGCTCGTTATAGGCCGTCATCGCCTTTTCATAAACCCGCAACGTATCGGCCGGCGAGACGTTCTTCGGCAGTGCAAAGTAAATGTGCGCCAGCCGGATATCCTTCTGCCCCCTCGCATAGGCCTCATTCACCAACCGGTCCATGCTCTCCTGGTCTTTCATATACGCTTCGGCTATCTGCGACCGGAAATTCTGTAGCTCCGTCCGCTGCGCCGGCAATGTATCCAACTGCGCCGCATAGGCAGCCTTCACTTTCAGCTTGTACCGGATATATAGCTCCAGATAATCTTTATAGATTTTTTCGCTTGGGATGACGCCGTTATTGTTTTTTGAGAACGCTTTCAGAAATTCTTCCTTGCTGACAGGCGTACCCGCTACCGTGAACAGGGTCTGAGCTGAAAGCCCGGAAGAAAAGAGAAGGAAGAGGACGAAAAGAAGAAGGGCCCGGTTTATCAAAAGACGGATATCATTTGGATTTTGCATGCTGCAATTTCAGATTTATGACTTCATCAAGTTGCTCGAAAGAAAGCTTCTTTGCAATAATGCGTTTGTCTTTATCCAGCAAGTAAAGGGTCGGGGTTTGGTACACGTCATAAAGCTGGCGGAACCCGGGCTGACCCGCTTTCTCCGTCGCTTCCTGGTGCTCTTTCGTTTCATAAACGTGTGTCCAGTCGCTTAAATTGTGATCCTTAATGAATTGTAACCATTGCTCCCGGCCGCCATCCACCATTACCCCGTAGATCTTTACCCCCTCGGCTTTCCATTTGGCCTTATACATCGAATCCAGCTTCGGGACGACCTCCTTGCAATGACTACAGGTCGGATCCCAAAAGCAGACGATGATATAGTTCGCATTCACCCCATATAACGGCCGGAGCGCCCCGTTGGTGTCCACCATTTCAAGGTTGGCCGCCGGCTCGCCGATCAGGTTGGCCATCATGCTGTAAGCCCTGTCATCCAGGTACTTCCGGTATTTCTCCGTAAAGAACTCCGTCTCCCCGGAATTGATGTATTTGTCGAACAAGTGCACAAATACGGCGTCCTGCCCCATATACTCCGGCGTCACATATTTCTGTACGAAGTAGACCATCAGGTATTGGAACATCGCCTTGCTTACCCTCGATTCCAACAGCATCCGGTCCACCTCTTTTTCGATGGAATCCGGCTCCGGCGCCACCAGCTCCCGGTAATATTTGTCCAGCCGGGGCTCGAAAACCGGCGTCCGCGCAAGCCGCTCGTCGCCAAAGGACAGCCCATCCCAATAATGATCCTTAAAGTAGCGGAAGGCAAAGGCGCTGTCATATTTTCCGCCCGGCTGCTTCGAAGCGGGCGGGATCTCGGGCTCCTTCAGCGCCTGAAAAAGGGTCGCCAGCAGGGTGGTAGGGTATTTCCGCATCAACTCCTCCCGATACTTTATGATTTCGTCATTCAACTGCCTGATCTTTTCCCGGTTGGCGCGGACCGTCACCGAGTCTCCTGATTTTCGCGCATTGTTCATCGCCGCCTGATCCGCGGTGATCTGCCGCCCCTTCTCGGCCGTATACCGCGTGTACGTCTGAAAGATCGTATTGTCCGGCGAACCTGTAAAGGTCACACTGCCCGGCAGATTGGTCGTGTCCGCCGAAACTGAAAAGTGCTGCTGCGAATCGATCAGCAACTCGAAAAGGATCGCCCGATTGGGCGACACGATGAAATACACTCCCCCCGGCAACCGGTTCTCACCGCTGAATAGCCCGTCACTACTGCCGTTTAGCTGCGCCGAGTCAGCCAGGGCCTTGATCTTTCCATAATAATAACCGAGATAAACTTTTCCGCTCGTATAGGGTTTCAGGTGGAGATGGATATTGTAGCCATTTTGCGAATAGGCCTTCAACATTAACAGGCAAGCTGCCAGTAACAACACGTTTTTGCTCATACGCAGGTAAAATTAGACCTTTACGCCGTGCGAAAAAAAAATAAGACCATCACCCTGACCGGCGTCCTCATTGAGGATTATGCCGCGGAAGGCAAATCTCTGGCCCGGGTGGACGGCAAGGTAATATTCGTCGAGAACGCCGTGCCGGGCGACATCGTCGATATCCGGCTTTCCAGAAGCAAGAAAGACTGGGCAGAAGGTCACATCACCGCTTTCCGGCAATTCTCCGCGGAACGCGTTCAGCCATTTTGCGCGCATTTTGGCGTCTGCGGGGGTTGCCGCTGGCAAATGCTGCCCTATCCCCTCCAACTGCAGTACAAGCAACAGCAGGTCGAAGATAACCTCCGGCGGATCGGCAAAATAGCCCTTCCAGCCATCAGCCCCATCCTTGGCGCCCCGGATACCGTCCGGTACCGCAATAAGATGGAATATACCTTTTCGAACCGCCGCTTCCTCCTGCCCCATGAGCTCAACGATCCCGCCATTACCCCCGACGAGCGGGTGGCCGGCTTCCACGCCAAAGGCCTCTTTGACAAGGTAGTGGATATCGATATCTGCCACCTCCAGGCCGAACCCACCAACCGGCTGCGAAAAGCCGTCCGGGACTTTGGGTTGGAAGAAGACCTGACCTTCTACGATATCCGTCAGCATCAGGGCTGGCTCCGCAACCTGCAACTGCGCATCTGCGCCACCGGCGAGATCATGGCCAATCTGGTCCTGGGCTTCGATGACCAACCCCTCACCCGTAGGCTTGCCGCCCGCCTGCTGCAACAATTCCCGGAATTGACCACTCTCTTGTATACGATCAACTCTAAATGGAACGATAGCATCTCCGGCCTGGAGCCAAAAGTCCTGTTTGGAAAAGGCTATGTGATCGAACGGTTGGAGGATTTTCAGTTCAAGATCGGCCCCAAGTCGTTCTTTCAGACCAATACCCGGCAAGGAGAAAGGCTTTATCAGGTCACCCGCGAATTCGCGGAGCTGAGTGGGAAAGAGACCGTTTATGATCTGTATTGCGGAACCGGCAGCATCGGCATCTTCGTCAGCCGCCAGGCCGCCCGGATCATCGGCGTAGAGGTCATCGAAGAGGCCGTGGAAGACGCCCGGGAGAACGCCGCCCTCAATGGTACCCGCCATGCCCGTTTCTTTTCCGGCGATGTCACCGCGCTTTGCCAGGATACGTTTTTTGAACAACAAGGCCGCCCCGACGTTATCATCACTGATCCGCCCCGCGCCGGGATGAGCGAACAGCTGGTCGCAAAGATCCTGGAGATCGGCGCCCCCACCGTTGTCTATGTCAGCTGTAATCCCGCCACCCAGGCCCGCGACTTGCAGTGGCTGGATGTAAAATATGCCGTAACCAGAGTGCAGCCCGTTGACATGTTCCCGCATACCCACCACATCGAGAACATCGTACAGTTGAAGCTCCGGAACCGGGCGGAGCCCGGATCGCTCTTTCCGTCGGAAAGCGCGGACATTTCATGGTGAGATGGCGCAACCAAAGGTTGCGAAGCGTAAAAACTAGTAATATTGCCTAGGAATTCATTAAAAAGGAAAAATAGCGTATGACAGAATTTCGTCCGGGTGGCTTTCAACTAATTCCGCCGGTTATCAAGAATCTGATTATTATTAATCTATTGATCTTTCTCGCACAATACTCGCTGGGAGCCGAATTCAACACGAAGATGGTGAACCTGTTTGCCCTTCATGACGTTCGGTCGCCAATGTTTCGCCCTCATCAGTTTATCACCTATCTTTTCATTCATGCCGGATGGGAACACGTTATCTACAATATGTTCGCCCTTTGGATGTTTGGCTCGATCCTGGAAAATTATTGGGGGCCCAAACGGTTCCTGATGTTTTACGTCATCTGCGGCCTCGGCGCGGCAGTTGCCAACCTCGCGGTCCTTTACCCCGAAATGACCCCTCATTTTAACGATTGGCATCAGTATTCTCCTTTCGATCAGCAGCTAATAGCGGAAAACCCAAATGAATCGATCAACTCCGCCACGCTCGGCGCCTCGGGCGCGGTATTCGGCTGTCTCGCCGCCATGGGTTATCTTTTCCCCAACAGTCTCATCTATCTCTACTTTTTTGTTCCGATAAAGGTCAAATGGTTCGTCCTTGGCTACGCTGCGCTCGAACTTTTCTCGGGCGTTCGCGCTACCGCTGGCGACAACGTCGCCCACTGGGCCCACCTCGGCGGCGGCCTGGTCGGCTTATTGCTGGTCATGTACTGGAACCGCTCCAACCGGCGAAATTTTTATTAAACTCTTTGCGCCAAATGATTGTTGGTAGTTATGGCGCTAACTTCACCAATATTTCTCGCACATAATCAAGCGTATGAGGGTAATGGAAGACAACTATCGCAAACGAATGGTCCTGGGCCAGGACGGGAATGCACTGGTGCAGCTGGTGGTCGTCAACGCCGTATTATTCGTTATCCTCAAGTTCATCTGGGCCATATATAAGCTGGACTCCCTTAATCCCACCGCTTATGAGACCAATGTGATCAACTGGTTCGTTCTGCCCGGCACGATCGACAAGCTGTCTTCCCGGCCCTGGACCGTGTTGACTTATATGTTCTCCGACCGTCATATTTTTCGTTTTGTCGGCAATATGTTCTGGCTGTGGTGCTTTGGATATATCCTCCAGGACCTGAATGCCAACCGGAAGCTGATCCCCATTTACCTATACGGGGGAGTAGCCGGCGCTGTTTTTTTTCTGCTGTCCTACGCCATCTTCCCACAGCTTCAAAGCACCGCTTCAACCGCCGCGCTCCTCGGCTCCAACGCAGCCATCATGGCGATCGCCGTCGCAACCACCACCGTGGCCCCCGACTATCGCATCTTCCCGATGATCAATGGCGGTATCCCCCTTTGGATCCTGACGTTGCTCTATCTGCTCATCGATTTTTCCACCGTCGCGCATGGGGACGCCGGTTCCTATCTCGCCCACCTCGCGGGCGGCGCCTCCGGCTTCTTATTTATCTACCAACTGCGCAGAGGCCATGACGGTAGTGTCTGGATCAACCAGATCTTCGACTGGTGTAATGACCTTTTCAATCCCAATAAGAAAAAGAACCGCTCTCCCAAGGATGAGTTCTATTACAAGGTTTCAGGCACCCAGCCATTCAAAAAGATCCCCAACGTAACACAACAACGCATCGACGAGATTCTCGACAAGATCAATCAGCAAGGCTACCGGTTCCTTACCGATGAGGAAAAAGAGATTCTGAAACGGGCGGCAGACGAAGAAGATTTGTAACTTCGGTGCCGACATGCCGAATTTTCGAAAATTCACCCGCCATCTGTTCATTATCCTGAATGGTCTGGCGGTCCTTTTATTCCTTCTGGCTTGTGCCAACTCCTTCCTGCATCCCGGGAAATGGTGGCTCATTTCACTGCTGGGATTGTTCATTCCCTATCTGTTCCTGCTCGTGATTTGCTTCCTCCTCGCCTCCCTTTTCATGCGCTCATTTCGGCGCTGGTCCCTGCTTTCGCTTGCCGCCTTGCTGATCGGCTGGTCCAATATCCGGCATTTTCTGGCCATGCACCCCGGCAACAGTTTCCAGGAAGCCCGGCAACCGGGCACCCTTCGTATCCTGACCTGGAACATCCGCAGCTTCGATGACTTTGTGACGAAGAAGCGCCCGCCCGTGCGGCCCCGCACAAAGATGCTCGAATTCATCGGCAGCCGGCAGGCCGACGTCCTCTGCCTTCAGGAATTCTATGAGCCCCTAACCCGGCACGGCCTCGAGTCCAACATCACGTATATCCAGAGCCAGTTGCACTATCCATATTATTTCTTTTCCCGCGACTATGTCCGCCCCGGCCTGTACGCCGCCGGCGTTATCATCTTTTCCCGCTTTCCCATCGTGGATACCGGGCTGCACGAATACTCACGCCCTAATGGCTTTCGCACTACGGAAAGCCTTATTTCCGCGGATATCCTGGCCGGTGATGACACCATCCGCGTCTATACGACCCATCTTCAGTCCGTACTCTTTGGCAGCAAGGAGTTCAGGGATTTGCAGATCATCAAAAATGTGGATGACAGCATCGTGGATGCCTCCCGCTCCATCGTTCGCAAACTTCGGGACGCCTTCCGGCACCGCGCAGACCAGGCGGAGGAAGTCCGGGCCCGCCTCGATAGCTGCCCCCATCCCGCATTTATCTGCGGTGACTTCAACGACGTCCCCAACTCCTATACTTACTCGACCATCCGCGGCGGCTGGCAGGACGCCTGGCTGCAGAAGGGATTTGGTATCGGCCGGACCTATAAGAACATTTCCCCGACACTGCGGATAGACTACATCCTCGCCAATCTTCGCTTAACCGTGCTCCAATGCCGGAAGATCACCACCCCCTGGTCCGACCACAATCCGGTGGAAGCCGACCTAAAGATCCCGTAGGAATTTTTGCGCGCCGTAAGGTGCGCCGGCATTAGCGAATATCCGCCGCTTGCGGCCGGCAAAATCGCACGTTATACTGTATCTTTGTTGCCCCGAAACGGTTTCTTTAATATGAGCGTCCTAAAAGTCCACAATTCGTATACAAGACAGAAAGAGGTTTTCATCCCCCTTGTGCCCGGTCACGTAGGCATGTACGTATGTGGACCGACCGTCAGCGGTGAAAGCCACCTTGGACACGCCCGCCCCTTCATTACCTTCGATTTTATCTATCGCTACCTTCTTCACCTCGGTTATAAGGTCCGCTACGTCCGCAATATTACCGACGCCGGCCACTTCGAGGAAGAAGGTCGTGATGGCGAAGACAAGATCTCCAATAAGGCCGTACTTGAAAAGCTGGAACCCATGGAGCTCGTACAGAAATATACAAACCTGTTCCATTGGGCCATGCACAAGTTCAACAACCTCGACCCAAGCATCGAACCGACCGCCACCGGCCATATCGTGGAACAGATCAGCATGATCGAAACGATCATCAAAGAAGGATACGCTTATGTCGTCAACGGCTCCGTCTATTTCGACGTCTTAAAATACGCCGCGCACTATCCCTATGGCAAATTGAGCGGCCGCATCCTGGATGACCTCCTCCAAACCACCCGCGACCTCGACGGCCAGGATGAGAAGCACAACCGACAGGACTTCGCGCTTTGGAAAGCCGCCCCACCGGAGCATATTATGCGCTGGCATAGCCCCTGGGGCGAAGGTTTCCCCGGCTGGCATATCGAATGCTCCGCCATGAGCACAAAATACCTCGGGGCCGAATTCGATATCCATGGCGGCGGGATGGACCTCCAATTCCCCCACCACGAAAGCGAAATTGCCCAAAGCACCGTCTGCAACCATCATATCCCCGCCCGCTACTGGCTGCACAATAATATGATCACCCTCAACGGAAAGAAGATGGGAAAGAGCTATGGCAACCAGATCCGGCTGACAGAGATGTTCTCCGGTAACCATCCCCTTCTCCAGCAGGCCTACTCGCCGATGACTATCCGCTTCTTTATCCTGCAAACCCACTATCGCAGCACCCTTGACTTTAGTAACGACGCCCTCCAGGCCGCCGAGAAAGGCTTGAAGAGACTTTGGGAGGCCTACGAGATCCTAAAGAAGCTGGCCGGTGACCCCGCTGCCGGCAACTCCACTGGCGCTGCCCCTCCGGGAACGTCCGCCCCCTCTTCCATCGCCGCCGGTCTCGCTGCCACCACCCCCGATCCGGCTGCCACCGCCCCCTCTTCCACTGCCGCCGATCCCGCCCTCGACGACAAGGTTCGCCGCCAGCTTTCAAGCCTCGACGACTTCATGAACGACGACTTCAATACCGCAAAAGTCCTCGCCACCCTTTTTGACCTCGTGCCGACGGTCAATTCTCTCAAGAGCGGTCTTATCGCCCAAAATGCCTTAAGCCCAGCCACCATCGCGCTGGTCCGACAATATTTCACCGACTACCTGGAAAATATTCTCGGGCTGAAAGGCGAATTTGGCGACGAGGATCATAAGCTTACCGGCGTAGTGGACCTGCTGATCGATATCCGCCGCGATGCCCGCAGTCGTAAAGATTATGCGACTTCCGACAAGATTCGCAACCAGCTTCAGCAGCTCGGCATCGTCCTTAAAGATGAGAAGGATGGGGGAGTGAGCTATTCATTTTCATAGCCATCCTCCCCATCGCGACCCTCCCCCCACGGCCATCGTGCCCCCCGTCCCCCATCGCGACCCGCCCCCCATCCCCAAACAAAGAATAAGTAATACTGTTATTGGCCGGTGAAAATCCCGGTTTGGCCGATTTTTTGTAGACCTTCCATACAGGATCTGCGTATCCAACTGTTAAAGGCTGCAATTCATTCGACTATCAATTATAATGTTCACCTTTAAAATTACAAATGTGAGAAAAGTACAAATCTTCTTCCTGGCCGCCACCGTCATCGGCTTTTTTTCCTTGATTGGTTGCACAAAGAACAACAACACCGTCACTAAAACTCCGGACAGCGTATATACGTCTAAATGGATAACCCTGTCGATGCTCCCGAATTACGTCGACTCGGACTACGAGCAGAAGATTGTCGCTCCAGCTATCACGTCTGCCATTCTCAATGATGGCGTAATCATGGGATTCGGCGCATATATCGACCCGACCACCCAAGATACTGTCGAAGAAGCTGCAATTGAATTTAACATGTACCAAACATTCAAGGTCGATACCGTCCTTCTGCAGGCCGGATATGATAATTCAGGCCTTTGGTATAGATACGTGGTCATCCCCGGTAGTGTCCTGACTACAAAAGGGTTGACCCCGGCCCAAGCTAAATCCCTGAACTATGCGGAAGTAATGAAACTCGTTGGCTCCGCTGCAAAGAAATCTGAATCCCCCACTGTTCAATAATATTGAAAATATAATACCAAGACCCCGGAACACTAATCCGGGGTCTCATTTTCTTATTTTACCTCCCGCACATTCACATCCTCGACCACATGCGAGTTGGTCTCCACCTCGAAGCATTGAGAGGTCTTCTCCCCCAGATTACGGATCACAAACTTTACCTTGAGATAGCTATCGGCATCGACTAATTGAAAATCCCGTGTGAATTTCTTGTCCGCGAAAACGTGCTGATACAACTGGTTTCCCTCCCGATCCAGGATCTGCAGCAAAAAGCGGCTGCCATTCGCATTGTCATAGACGACATGAAATACCCCCTGATCATCGGTGACCGGAATATAAGTCACTTCTGCGGTGCTGGCGGTCTTGTTGCCGCCGCCGATCAGGGCGCTGAAAATAAGGGCAACGATCGGTTTTGTAAGCGATACTACATTCATAGATAGATTGTTTTAAAGTTTTTTAATAGCGACTTCCTGTACGATCCGGCTGTTGACATTCACCGCAAACCGCTTCTCGACCGGGGCGTCCTGCCCGCTGCGGAATATAAAGGTGATCAGATCCTTATCTGTCTTGGGAAGCTTGAACTGCCGGTAGAAGGTTTTCTCCTTGAAGTTGTCCTGGTATACCTGGTTGCCACTCTGATCCAGGATCGTGATGACAAATTTGTTGCCTTGAGGGTTGGAATACGCGACATTGAAGATCAGCATGTCATCCTTTGCTCCCAGGTATCTGACCGCCACGGGGTTCATGCCGGGAACCGCACCCGCGCCGGGAACCACACCCGCGCCGGCAGCCGCACCCGTAGTATCCGATTGCGCATTTGCCGTAGTGATGGTCGAAAGAAGAATGAGCCCGAAGAAAAGCCTGCCGATTGCAGCGTTGAATAACGACTTCATATAAATGGGTTTTTATTGATGAAACTACTCGGGCCTCTGCCCGAACAAGGATATGGGAGCAACCGGTGTCAGGCTCGCAACCGGATAGCAAGTCAAACGCTGAGGCAACAATCGGTGGGAAAATTTAAGGCGGGTATATACTTAACGACCCAAAACTATACCAAAAATTGAATAATTACTATAAATGAATATAAACTTTAAGTTAAACCGCGGGCTCATTGAGGATGTTCCACAAGAGATCCTTTAGCTCCACAAGCCCCTGCTGCGTAATCGATGAGATGAACAGGCGTGGAATATCGGGGGGCAATTCTTTTTCGATCGCCTCTTTTAACTCAGGATCCAGCATGTCGCTTTTACTGACCGCGATAACGAAACGCTTATGCAGCAACTCAGGATTATATTTCTCCAATTCTCCCAGCAGGATGCGGAACTCCGCCGCATGATCCTTACTGTCCGCCGGTATCAGAAAAAGCAGCACAGGATTACGTTCGATATGCCGCAGGAATCGATGCCCCAGCCCTTTCCCCTCTGCCGCGCCTTCGATGATCCCGGGAAGATCGGCCATACAGAACGACCGGCCATCGCGGTATTCTACCATCCCCAGTTGCGGCGTCAGCGTGGTGAACGCATAATCGGCGATCTTCGGCCTTGCCGCCGTGACAACCGAGAGCAATGTGGATTTACCCGCATTCGGAAAGCCGACCAGTCCTACATCCGCGAGTACTTTCAACTCCAGTATCTTCCAGCCTTCCACCCCCGGCAATCCCGGTTGAGCATGCTCAGGAGCCTGATTGGTAGGCGTCGCGAAATTGGCATTGCCAAGACCGCCACGTCCGCCTTTCAACCAGATGACCTCCTGCCCGTCTTCCAGGATCTCCACTTCCAGCTTGCCCGTCTCCTCATCCCTCGCAATAGTCCCCAGCGGGACTTCTATGATGATATCCTTTCCAAACCGGCCCGTACAATTATTTCCGCTGCCCGCCTCACCGTTCTCCGCCAGCACATTCTTGTAATAACGTAAATGCAGGAGCGTCCACAGATGCTTGCTGCCCCGAAGGATGATATGTGCTCCCCGGCCTCCGTCTCCGCCATCCGGCCCCGCCATCGCATTGAACTTCGTCCGCATAAAATGCTTGCTCCCCGCCCCGCCATGCCCGCTCCGGCAAAAGACCCTGATCTGATCGACAAAATTTGATTTCTCCACGCGTTCCGTTTGACCGCAAATATACAACAGTTGCCCAGAGGCGCCATTAATCGCTCAGCCTCGGGAACCGGACATTCTCATAGATCTCTTCCAGTGACAGATCCACTTCGACCGCCTTCACCATCAACCTATCCGTCAATTTTTTATACTTCGTCAAGATCCAATTCCCCGCCGCATCCTTACAAAATTGTTCAACCAGAACCGATCTCGAGTCCACCAGAATATACTCCCGCAGACTGGCCAGGGCCTTGTAAAGATCGAATTTCTTGTCCCGATCGTATCCCTGGGTAGACTTCGAGAGCACTTCGACTATGACCACCGGATTCGTCAGATTCCAATCGTCATTGTTCCTGGTTAAAGGCTCGCCGCAAACGACAGACAGGTCAGGATAAGTCAGGAACTCTTCTGATTCTACGATGACCCGAAGATCGGTGGCAAAGACTTCACAGCCCATGCCGCGAAGCTTTCCTTTTAACAACGCCGCCATATTCATCACCACCCGAACGTGATCCAGCTTCGGCCCGGACATCGCAAATATTTCGCCCTTATAATATTCATGTTTCGTCTCGGATTTCTCTTCCATTTCCAGATACTCTTCAATGGTGAATTTCTTGTTTCCATATGCCGCAGCCGGTTCCTCAACCAAATTCGGCTGACCTTCGACCGTCTCTTTCCATGGTCGATACCCTTCCTCGCTGTCCTCGTTGGATTTCTGCCTTTTGTCCCCTGCCTCCGCCGGTCTCTCCGGCTCACACTCTCGCCAACTTTTACGCATCTTCCCCGGCAGCGCCTGATACAACGCCGTCCCCTCCGTTTTCCAGCGTAACATCTCCTCACTAACCTCCCTGATCACCTTCGCCGGATTGCCCGCCACCACGCTCCTGCGCAGGATCTTCTCTCCCGCCTTGATAAAGGTCAGCGCCCCCACGATACACTCGTCACCGATCTCCACATCATCCATGATCACGCTATTCATCCCGATCAGACAATTCCTTCCGATGACCGCCCCATGCACGATCGCCCCATGGCCGATATGCGCCCCTTCCTTTAACAATACCGTCACGCCGGGGAACATATGAATCGTACAACTTTCCTGGACATTACATCCGTCCTCGATGATGATCCGACCCCAATCCCCGCGGAGGGAAGCTCCCGGCCCGATATAGACATTCTTGCCGATCGATACATTACCTGTCACCGCTGCAAGCGGATGCACAAACGCAGAAGGATCCACCACCGGCCGGTGTCCGTTGAATTCGTAAAACATAATTTTGATTTTTTTGAGTGAGCGACACATTCGCCCAAATTAGCACCCCTCAATAAAGCGCTCCCAACAAAAGTATAACCTACCCCTTCAACCCTATTCCCCCTTGAACGCCGCGGGTCTCTTATCGAGGAATGCCCGAACCCCCTCCGCATAATCGGAAGTCAATGCCGCTTTTTGCTGCAATTCATCTTCCAAAAGTAACTGCGCCTCTAAGTTATTCGTCGCGGAATAATTAAACGCATGTTTCGTAAACGCCAACGCCTTCGTCGGCATCTGCGCCAATACTGCTGCCAACGCCCGGGAAGCGCCGGCAAACTCCTCATTGTCGTATACCTTATACACCATCCCCAGCCTTTCCGCTTCGACCGCACCAATCTTATCTCCCAGCATCGCGATCGCGCTCGCCTTCTGCCAGCCGATCAACCTCGGCAGAAAATACGTCCCCCCGCTATCCGGGATCAACCCGATCTTCGAGAACGCCTGAATGAAAGCGGCCGACTGCGCCGCCACTACGATATCACAAGATAACGCGATATTGGCCCCCGCACCCGCAGCCACCCCGTTCACCGCCGCTATCACCGGCTTTGGCAATTTTCGGATCCGCGTAACGATCGGATTATATTGCTCCTGCAGTATCCTCGCCATCCCCGGCCCTGCCGGATCGACGACCTCCGCCAGATCCTGCCCCGCGGAGAACGCCTTGCCGGCCCCGGTCACATAGACAGCCCTCACCTCCCGCAGGCTCGCACATTCATCCAGCCTGTTCTGAAATAGCAATGCCATTTCGTACGTAAAACTATTTAGCTTGTCCGGCCGGTTCAAAGTTATAAAAGCGATCTGATCCCGGATCTCAAAAAGGATCGTCGACATTCAATTCCAATTTGTTAACAAAGTACGCGAAGTTTAAATGACTATCCCGCAAAATTAAGAGAGTTTCATCAACCCAGTTAACAATTGTTTAACGCCAAAATGGAATAATAAAAAAAGCAAATCTATAAAAATTGAATTAGCTTCAGTGACGCCATTTTATCATTAACCTTGATCTTTTATGAAACAGCCAAAGCAACTGCTGCTTACAGTGTTCGTAGCGGTCCTACTATTTTCCGCATGTACTAAGGTCCCGGAAATTACTTCCAAACATTCTACAGGCACAACAACAACTTCTGACCAGGATGAACTTGTAGCGACACCAGGCGGGCTTTTGCCCCGGTCTCACGTTCATGCCATTGAAAATGGTTATGCAGTCTTGCGAAATGGAGGCCATCTCTACAAGATTGAGCGGCAATCAGGAAATATTGTCGAAGACTTCGGACCGATCAAATCTTCAGCGGAGAAGCGCTCAATCGGAGGTCGCCCTCACGACTTGACTCCATCTGTAAGCCCCATGGCACCGACCTGGCCGAATAATGCAGTTGCAGGTTGGTTAACCTATGCGTACTGGGAGTATACCGGCTCAGGTATTCTCAAAAGCTTGCAAACAAACTATACCGTTCCAAGTATTCCTACAACTCCCAACGACAACCAACTTATCTATTTGTACAATGGAGTGTCAGACGTTGCCGGCATAGATATATTACAACCGGTTTTACAATTTGGTGCGAGCGATTATTTTAACCCTAATGGCAAATGGTGTATTACCAATTGGTACGTATCAAATGGCCTCGCCTTGTACAATCCCAATTTTATTACCGTCGACCCCAACACAAATTTGGAGGGGCTTATTTCATTTGATAATTATAATGGAGGCTCCTATAACTACACATCATCTTTTATCAATCCTGCAACCGGTATAGCGTACAACAATGTCTTCTATGCTATACAAGGGCAAGAGTACGAGAATGAGGGAGTTCCCGCCATCCCGGCTCAGGTTTTTACTGTCGAGACATTGGAGGCTTATCATGGTTTGTTAGCTGGCGTTACAGCTCCTTCCGATTATCCTGCCGGACAGAATTATTTGGCAATGAGCGACATTTGGGCCACTGATGGAGTCCCGGGTGGTTCCACCTCGGGCCAAATTCCCTCGTGGACAGAAGTTAACAATAACACACCTAACGGGGAGAATGTAGACATTACTCCTCCTATAAATAATTCTACAAACGGAGGTGGGGAGGTATATATTTATTGGCACCCTATTCCAACAATTAATAATACCACGCTGCAGAAGCTTACAACCACCCATGTATCATATACGATAAGCGCTTACACCGGAACTCCCGTAAATGTGGTGCTTACCGGTTTCGATGAATTACTTGGAAAAATCAATGGTACGACCACTACTACTCTTACAATTACAACACCCGGCGTTACATTTACCAATGGAAGTACTACCGTATCTGCCACGAATGGGACATCTTATTATTCAATAGCGATGCCGCCAAGTGGCTCTATTACAGTTACCGGCTATTATACGACAACCGGCCACGGGAGTCTTATAGTAGCTACCACCCAGACGTATTAGCTTGAGTGTTCAAATAGGTACTGGCAGATCAATGACATTTGAAATAATCGAAAGGTTCTTTGCACTCCTCACAACGATAAAGCGACTTACACGCCGTACTGCCGAATTCGCTTATAAGCGTGGTATGATAAGAATGGCAATGCGGACAAGCAATAGCTTCCTCGCGATGCAACAACCCCGGATGACAAACCTGCTGCAAAGGCAGCGGCGGAGCGATCCCATAAGCCTGCAGCTTTTCCTTCCCTCGTTCACTCATCCAGTCCGTCGTCCATGCCGGCGACAGGACCGTGGTCAGCCTGACAGCCGGATACCCGTGCTCCATCAACTTCATTCGAATATTCATCCGGATCACATCCATCGCTGGACATCCGCTATATGTTGGGGTAATGATGATCTCCGTCCCTTCTCCTCCGGCCCGTACCTCCCGGACTATCCCCAGATCCACGACCGACAACACCGGCACCTCCGGATCATTGACCTCATCCAATAAAGACCATATTTCATCCGTCGTTACCATTCACAGTTGGGATAAGCCCTTTGCAAAAATTGCATCTCCGCCAGCAGGTATCCTAAATGCTCCGTATGGCGGCCATCCTTCCCCCCGGTCTGCATCCACGTACCCGCATCCGCCGTTAGCCCGGCTTCTCCAAAGATCTCCCCTACTTTTTCCTCCCACGGGCCGCGTATCGCCTCCGGATCAACCGCCACCCCCGCCGCAATCAGCGCCGCCTCGCCCGCCGCCGGGATAAACAATTCGCCGGTATACTTCCAAAGCTGGTCGACCGCCCCCTGCATCCGCCCGTGACTCTCCTCCGTTCCATCTCCCAACCGGATCACCCATTCACCGCTCCACCGGAGATGATACGTCACCTCTTTGACCGACTTCTCGGCGATCGCCGCCAGCTCCCGGTCCTGGCTGCCTTGCAGTTGCTTGTACAAGTAATATTGCCACGCACTGCAAAGGAACTGCCGCATAACCGTCTTCCCCCAGTCGCCATTGGCCTGCTCCACCAAAAGACAATTCCGAAAGTCCCAGGCGTCACGCCCATATGCAAGCCGGTCTTCAGTGACCTCACCGCCTATCAACTGCGCCGCATGCTGATACAGATACCTCGCCTGCCCGATCAGATCGAGCGCGATATTCGACAATGCAATGTCCTGCTCCAGGATCGGACCATGCCCCGTCCATTCACTGTTGCGGTGACCAAGGATCAACGCATTGTCCGCCAGCTGCAACACGTAATCGATATGAGCGGGAAACGCCATCTTACATATGTTTTAATTCATCCGGCAGATCGTAGAAGGTCGGGTGCCGGTATATTTTATCGTTCGCCGGATCATAGAGCGAAGCCGCTTCATCCGGATTGGAAGCATGGATATATTTGCTCTCGACGACCCAGATGCTGACCCCTTCCATCCGGCGCGTATAGACGTCACGGGCATTTTCAATTGCCATCGTGGCATCGGCGGCATGCAGGCTTCCGGCATGCTTGTGATCGAGCCCCTGCTTGCTTCTAATAAACACTTCCCATAAAGGCCACTGTTGATCATGCATAACGCCTCCTCTTTTTTTCCCCGGCTTTTTTGTGATGCGCCAGCGCAGCCTCCCTGACCCAGGCCCCATCCTCATGCGCCCGGACACGCGCGGCCAGCCGTTCCTTATTGCAGGGGCCATTGCCGTTGATGACATTATAGAATTCCGACCAATCGATCGGCCCAAAGTCATAATGCTGCCGCTCTTCATTCCATTTCAATTGGTCGTCCGGCAAGCGCATCCCCAACAACTTGACCTGCTCCGCGCACACGTCGATATAACGTTGCCTCAGCTCATCGTTCGAGAACCGCTTGATCTTCCACTGCATGCTCTGCGCCGAATGCGGCGACGCGTCATCGTTTGGCCCGAACATCATCACCGAAGGCCACCACCAGCGATCGATCGCATCCTGACACATCCGCCGCTGCGCCTCGCTACCCCTGCTTAACACCAGCAGGATCTCAAAACCCTGCCGCTGATGGAAGCTCTCCTCTTTACAGATGCGCACCATCGCCCGCGCATACGGTCCATACGAAGCCCGGCACAACGGAACCTGGTTCATGATCGCCGCACCATCGACCAGCCAGCCGATAGCACCCATATCCGCCCAGGTCAGCGTAGGATAATTGAAGATCGAAGAATATTTTGCCTTCCCGCTATGTAGCTGCCCGATCATCTCATCCCGGCTTGTGCCCAGCGTTTCGGCGGCCGAATATAAATAGAGCCCATGCCCTGCTTCGTCCTGCACCTTGGCGATCAAAGTTGCCTTCCTCTTCAGCGTAGGCGCGCGCGTGATCCAGTTTGCCTCCGGAAGCATTCCTACGATCTCACTATGCGCATGCTGCGAGATCTGCCGGATCAAGGTTTTCCTGTACGCCTCCGGCATCCAGTCTTTCGGCTCGATCCGGATATCCTGATCGACCTTGTCGAGAAATATTTTTTCACTGTCAACCAATGACATAGCAATATCGAATTATCGGATAAAGATACCTCTTTTTACAGAAGCTAACAATTGTTAGCCTGCCGGCCATCAATTTTCCCGCGAACCGATATGAGTATTGCATTATCTTTACAGACCTCCTAAAAAACTTTGCTCACATGAAAAGGTTACTCGCCTCATTCCTGATCCTCCCTTTCCTGGCAAACGCCCAAGACCTGGCGCAGACCCCGGCGGACACCGGTGTGCATTTCGAGCACAACCTCAGCTGGACCGCCATCCGGGCAAAAGCCAAAGCCGAAAACAAATATATCTTCATGGACTGCTTCACCACCTGGTGCGGCCCCTGCCGGTATATGTCCGCGAATATCTTCCCGCAAAAAGAGTCCGGTGATTACATGAACGATAAATTCATCAGCGTAAAGGTTCAACTGGATACTACGGCGGGCGATGCCGACAACATCAGATCGTGGTATCAGGATGGCCACGATATCGCCGAGAAGTATGGAGTGCGCGCATACCCGACCTACCTGATCTTCACCCCCGACGGCCGCATCATTCACCGCATGGTCGGGTCACGCCTCACCGCAGACGTTTTCGTAAAAGACGTTTCCGAATCCTTCGACAGTTCTAAACAATACTATACCCTCCTTGACCGGTACAAGAACGGCCGCCGGGATACCGCCTTCCTTCATATGGTGGCCATGGCCTGCCTGAACGCCTACGACCTCGCGGGCGGTAAGCCCGTGGCGGACGCCTGGCTGGCTACCCAGTCCGATCTTTTTTCCCGCGACGCCCTCTACCTCCAGGATGTCTTTACAAAGAAAAGCACCGATAAGTATTTTTCCACTTTCACCGACCATCCGGCCGATGTAGACAAGATCCTGGGACCCAACGTCGCGGAAACAAAAGTGCGCAACATCTTCCTGAGTGAGGTCCCCAGCCGGAGGCCCGGCGATAACCGCCCTCCCGATTGGGCCGCCATCCACAAAAAGATCGCCGCAAAGCTCCCCGCTGAAGCCGACGAGATGACCGCACGGATCAAAGTGAATTATTACATGACCAGAAAAGATTGGCCCGATTTCGAGAAAGCAATGGTTGCCTACATGAAGGCGTACGATAACAAGATGTCCGACAACGAGCTTAATAGCGTCGCCTGGAGCGTCTTCCAGAACTGCCCCGACATGACCTGCGTTTCCGATGTGCTCGACTGGAGTAAGCGCCTTAAGGATAACCACACCGCCGCCTTCGTCGACACCTACGCCAATATCCTCTATAAACTCGGTAAAAAAGACGACGCCATTGCGCTTGAAACAAAAGCCATAAGCATGGCAAGCGACCCTGACAAGCCGTCCCTGCAGGAGACCCTTGATAAAATGAAAAAAGGCGAAAAGACCTGGTAACCGCCCCCTGCGCAGCCCCCCTATTTCGAATCAAAATCGATAACCACCCTCCCGGAACGCGGATGAGATTGACACGTAAGGATGAAACCCGCCGCCAGCTCATCCGCCTCTAACGCATAGTTGGCGTCCATCTCTACCTTCCCCTCCAATAGCCTGGCCCGGCACGTACTGCATACCCCTCCCTTACAGGCAAACGGAAGATCGACCCCCTCCATCAACGCCGTTTCCAAAACCGATGCCCCCTCAAACGGCAGATCGAATGTGTGGCTCATCCCATCCAACCGCACCGTCACCCGGCTCACCTCCCCGTGGCGTACAGTCGCCCCGCCTTCCGCCACCACACTCCGCCGGACCGCGCCGCCGCCATCCAGCGTATGGAAAAGCTCGAAATGGATCTTCCTCCGCTCTACCCCCTGACCTTCCAACCAGTCCTTGACCGAAAAGATCATCTGCTCCGGCCCGCACAGAAAGACCTCATCCATCGCTGAAAGCTCGATCAGCTTCCCGCATAGCTCGGCGCACTTCTCCGTATCGATCCTCCCCCGGTAAAGCGGTATATCCATTTCTTCCCGGCTAAGGATATGATAAAGCGAGAATCGGTCGATATACCGGTTCTTCAGCGCCTCCAACTCTTCCCTGAACAGGATGGACAAGCGGTTACGATTCCCGTATACCAAAGTGAAGCTGCTCTCCGGTTCCACCGCCAGTGTAGTTTTGATCAGTGAGATCACCGGCGTTATCCCGCTGCCCGCCGCAAAAGCCAGGTAGCGCTTTCGGTTCCCGGGCCCGAGCTCCGTATAGAACCTTCCGCTTGGCGGCAAGACCTCAAGCTCATGACCCGGCGCCAACCGCTCATTCGCCCACGTCGAAAACCGCCCGCCCTCGACTTTCTTGATAGCTACCCGCAACTCGCCTTCAAGCGGACTGCTGCAGATCGAATAAGACCGCCTGACCTCTTCCTCGCCCATCCTTACCCGAAGCGTGATATTCTGACCCTGAAAAAATTGGAACTCTTCCCGGAATGCCTCCGGGACTGTAAAAGCCACAGATATGCACTCCGCCGTTTCCCGCCGGACATCCCCGATCTTCAATGTTCTGAAATGCGTCGCCATGACCAAAGCCAAATTTATTTCTTTAACCTTCCCATTCTTCAACCCCTCCCATTCTTCAGCCCTTCTCATTTCTTCAACCCTTCGATGAGGAATTTGACCATATTGGATTCAAGCGCCTCCGCGCTGGTGCTCTTCCGCGACCGCTGCCAGGAGTCGATGCCGCTTACCGCCGAAAGAATGACCAGCACCGCCGTATACGGTTCGATCGCCTTTATCTCCCCCCTGGCGATCCCCTCCTCGATAATATCCCCAAGCCTTTTCCGGTAGTTCCGGCGCTGGTTGAGGAAATTGGAAAGATAAGGCTCCGGCAGATGCCGCCATTCATGATCGGCGATATAGACGTACTCATACTGGTCCAGCATCATCCGGATATGCAGCCGGATAATCGTTTCCATTTTCTTCAGCGTGGACTGATGGCTCGTCTCCACCGCCTCCAGATTTGACATGAACTCGTTCGCGACCTTGAAGCAGATCGTCTGCAGGATCTCCGATTTGCTCTGGATATGGTTGTAAAGGCTCGCCGCCTCCACCCCCACATGCTCTGCAAGATCCCTCATACTGGCGGCACCAAAACCCTTCTCCCGGAATAGCTTCGAAGCCTTCTCGATGATCACCTCCTTCTTGGTGCTGTTCTTCTTACTTTGAATTTTAGCCATTGTTCGGTGACTAACGACTGTTAGCGATGCAAATTAAGAATATTTATGTAGGTTGCAGCCCAAATTACATCAGCATGTCATTAATCGTTGTCGGAACAATGGCCTATGACGCCATCGAGACGCCATTCGGAAAGACGGACTGGATCGTCGGGGGCGCCGCGACCTACGTCGCCTATGCAGCCAGCAATTTCGTCAAACCCATCAACCAGGTTTCCATCGTAGGCTATGATTTTGAAAAAGCTGAGATGGACGAACTGGAAAACCGCGGCGTCAACATGGAAGGAGTGGAGGTCGTAAAGGATAAGAAGTCCTTTTTCTGGAAAGGAAGATATCACCTCGATATGAATACCCGCGACACCCTGATCACCGACCTGAACGTCCTCACCGATTTCAATCCCGTTATCCCCGAAAGCTACCAGGGCAGCGAATTCCTGATGCTCGGCAACGTCCTGCCCAGCCTGCAGATCAGCGTCGTACAGCAAATGCGCCGGCGCCCCAGGCTGATCGCCATGGATACCATGAACTTTTGGCTGGACAACGCCCTCGATGACATCAAAAAGCTGCTCACCATGATCGACGTACTGATGGTCAACGACAGCGAAGCCCGCCAGCTCAGCGGCCAGGTTTCTCTCGTTAAGGCCGCCCGGGCCATCCTCAAAATGGGTCCCCGCTACCTGATCATCAAGAAAGGCGAACACGGCGCCCTCCTCTTCCATGAAGACAAGGTCTTCGTAGCCCCCGCCCTGCCGTTGGAAGATGTGTTTGACCCGACCGGCGCCGGCGATACCTTTGCAGGCGGCTTCATGGGCCATCTCGCGAAAACAAAAGATATCTCCTTCGATAACATGAAGACAGCCATCATCGTAGGCTCCGCCATGGCTTCATTCTGCGTGGAAAAGTTCGGTCCCACAAAACTCAAAGAGATCACCCGGTCCGATATCGATGCGAGGATCCGGCAGTTTGTCGACCTGGTTAACTTTGATATTAAGTTGGTCTAAGCTTGTTTTATTTGCCGGCCCATCCTATATTTGCGTCCAATGAAGATCATTAAAAATACAAAGCAGATCAAGATGCCCCCCATTCCGGGAAGGTTTTGATTGTTTTGTATGACAAGATAACAAGAGCCTTCCCCCGGGAAGGCTTTTTTTTAATGAAAAAAAGCAAATCAATGAAAGTCGCAGTCGTCGGCGCCACCGGCCTGGTAGGCACCAAAATGTTACAGGTACTCGCAGAAAGGAATTTTCCCGTCACTGAATTGATCCCCGTCGCCTCCGAGAGATCGGTCGGGAAAGAAGTGGAATTCAAAGGAAGGAAGTACAAGATAGTTAGTGCAACCGACGCCATCGCAGCTCAACCGGCCGTAGCCTTATTCTCCGCCGGTGGCGGCACCTCCCTGGAATGGGCTCCCAAATTCGCCGCGGCCGGCATCACCGTCATCGATAACTCCTCCGCCTGGCGCATGGACCCTGCCAAAAAGCTCGTCGTCCCCGAACTGAACGCCGACGTCCTCACAAAAGACGATAAGATCATCGCCAATCCGAATTGCTCCACCATCCAGATGGTCGTCGCCCTGAACCCCCTGCACCTACGCTATAATATAAAGCGGATCGTCGTCTCCACTTACCAGAGCGTCACCGGTACGGGCGTCAAGGCCGTAGCCCAGCTCCACAACGAACGGAAAGGGATCCGGGGAGACATGGCCTATAAATACCCGATCGATCTCAATGCCATCCCCCAGATCGACGTCTTCCTCGATAACGGGTATACGAAAGAAGAGATGAAGATGGTTAACGAGACGCGGAAGATCATGCGGGACGACAACATCCGTGTAACGGCCACGACTGTCCGCATTCCGGTCATGGGCGGACACAGCGAAGCCGTGAATGTGGAATTTGAAAAAGATTTCGACCTTCAGGAAGTCCGCTCCCTTCTCGGCAACGCGCCCGGCGTCGTCGTCGTGGACGATCCCGCTACCCAACAATATCCCATGCCGAGAGATTCACACGAAAAGGACGAAGTCTTCGTAGGCAGACTGCGCCGGGACGAATCGCAGCCCAATACCCTGAACATGTGGGTAGTAAGCGACAACCTCCGGAAAGGCGCCGCAACGAACGCCGTCCAGATCGCGGAATACCTGCTTGCCAGGGGCCTGCTATAGTTGCGCGCGGTAAAAGGTCTATTCCAGCGGGCGGTAAAAAGATCTATTCCAGCGAGCGATTCAGGAAATAGACGAACTCTTTCATCGACTCGAAGGTATTAAGCACTTCCTTCAGAAGGCTGCGCGAAGTCATCTGCTCGTCCGTGAGCTTGCGGGTGACCACAAAACTCTTTAGCTTCAGGAACCCGATGGCCGGATTTTCCGCGTCATACCCCTTTGGCGGCCTGGTCAGTATCTCCCCCTGATCAAGACCGTTAGAGAAGTATTTTACGAAGCGACGCGCGCCGGTGATCTTCGACCATTCGGCGAAGTTATAGTCGATCTCCTGCCGGACCTTATTCAGTTCCGCCGGCATTGGCATCCACAACCCGCCGCCTGCCATACTTTGGCCAGGCTCCGCATGAAAATAATAACCTGCCGTCGGGACTTTTTTTCCGCCTTTATTCAGAAAAGCCCCCATGTGAGTCTTATAAGGGGTTTTGTCGCTTGAGAAGCGAACATCCCGGTAGATCCGGTAAGTACAATCCTTCACGTGCAGAGGTTTGATATCGGCGTCTATCTTTCCCAAACCCTCGATCAGTTGCTCTACGAAATGTTCGGCGTCTTCTTTCGCATCGAGGTAAGCAGTTTTGTTCTTCTCGAACCAGGTCTTGTTGTTATTCTTTTTAAGGTCTTTGAGGAATTTGAACGTAGAAGTTTTGATCATAAGCGGTTATTCGTCCTATTTGAATCTGCCCCGGTCCTCATTTGATTCTCCCCGGTTTTCATTTGATCCTCCCCCAATTCTCACCGCTCTTGATGCGGTACATGGTCATTTCGCTGACATGATACTTTTCAGCTAGTTTTTTGATGGTCAACTGCCTGTTCTTACTGGATAAGGTCTTCTTAATGGTCTTTACCTGGCCCGCGGTAAGCTTCAATCCAACGGTACGGTTTGCCTGGACTTTCTTGTAGGCTACCTTCGCAGGGCTCTTCTGCTGATGATCGATCATCTCCTCCAACGTCGCCCATTTCAGATTCTTTGCGGAGTTCTCAAGCTTGTTGTGATTCAGATGAATGACGTACTTGTGCTTGAGCGACCCCTTGCTTAGAAAAAGACGCGCGATCTCGCGATGGATGTAGAGAGTCCCATTGTTGCCTGGCCGGTGTAAATTTAGGGTCTTGTAACCGGTTGTCAGGCTGCCGTTCAGCAATTTGCCGTCGGCTAGCACATCTTCCGAGTAGCTGGCAACGCGACCCAGAGAAGAAAGTGCGTATTTTTTTCGGAGTTGTTTCCAGCCGGGAAACTGTAACGGTTTCCACACTTCGCCGGTGAGTTTTTTGATCATGCCTAGCAATTTTCTTAAAGTTACGAAAAAGAATTTCGAATTATCAGTAACGTAAGAAAATATTCTTATATGTTAACGCTCACCCTTTATCCGAAATCATCTTGATGAACTCATCTTCCGTTAGTATATGTATCGAGGCGATCTTTTTGGCTTTTTCCAGCTTGCTGCCCGCATCTTCACCTACTACCAGATAGTTGAGTTTACTGCTAACTCCGCTCAGCAGCTTGCCGCCATTCTTTTCAACCGTCTCTTCAGCTTCCGAACGTTTAAGCCGGCTAAGGGTTCCTGTAAACAAGAACGTTTGGCCATCCAGGTTGCCTCCGGCTGTAGCTTTCGATTTCTTCCTTTCCAGGGTCAGACCCAATGTCTCCAACTCCTTTATCAAATGCAGGTTATCGGGATTGTGGAAGAATTGATAGACGCTCGTGGCGACCTTCGGGCCTATGTCTTCCAGATTCTGAAGGTCCTCCACCGGATAAGCCGCAAGGTCTTTCAGGTGTGCCACGGCTGCAGCGAGTACCTTTGCGGTTGTTTCCCCGACATACCGGATCCCCAACCCGAAGATCAGCCGATGCAACGGCTGCTGCCGGGACGCTTCAACCGCCGCCTGCAAATTGCTGACGCTTTTTTCTCCGAACCCCTCCAGTTGCCGGATCTTGTCAAACGGTAGCCGGTAAATACCCGGGATATCCTTAACAAACCCAAGCTCATAAAATTTGCGGACATTCGCCTCGCCAAAACTGCGGATATCCATGGCGTCTTTACTGGACCAGTGGATGATCCGCTCCACTACCTGCGCCGGACAGGTAATATTGACACAACGCCAGACCGCTTCTCCCTCCGGCTTGACCAACTTGTCCCCGCAAACCGGACATTTTGTGGGAAATATTATTGGTTCCTCCTTCCCCGTTCGCAATTCCGCAAGCGGTTTAACGATATAGGGAATGACATCCCCCGCCCGTTCGACCAGCACCTTGTCGCCGATCCGTAGATCCTTCTCCCGGACCACGTCTTCATTGAATAAGGATATGGACCCGACCGTGACCCCGCTAAGCGGAACAGGATCGATCTTGGCCACAGGCGTGATACTCCCGGTACGGCCCACCTGGAATTCCACTTTTCGCAGCGTACTGGTAGCCTGACGGGCTTTGAACTTGAATGCAATGGCCCAACGCGGATGGTGCGTAGTCATCCCCATCCGCTCCTGCAATGCGATCGAATCCACCTTGACCACCATCCCATCGATCTCATAAGGCAGATCATCCCGCTTGTGCTCGAACTCATGACAATAGCCGATCACCCCCTGGATACCCTTCACCGTCTTCAACTCCTTTTGCGGACTGCGAAAGCCAAGATCCCACAACATCTTTAAACTGCCGCTGTGCGTAGCCAGCGCCGGATGATCGGTGACCGGCGTATAGTAACTGACATGATACAAAAAGGCTTCAAGATTACGGCGGCTTACCTCTTTCGGGTCTTTGATCCGTAGCGACCCCGCGGCCGCATTCCTTGGATTGGCCAACGGCGGAAGATGCTGCTCGGCCAACTGCTCATTGTATTTGGCAAAATTGCTCTTGTTCATCAACACCTCCCCCCGGATCTCGATCAATTGAATGCCATACCTTGAAAAAGTTGCCGCCAGCGGGACGGAACGGATCTGCCGGATATTCGTCGTGATCTCATCACCGGCAACGCCATCTCCCCGGGTAACCCCTCTCAATAACCTGTCGTTCTCATAGACCAGCGAAATACTGGCGCCATCGAATTTTGGTTCAATGCAGTAATCCAATACCTCAAGGCCGGTTATTTCACGTGCCTTACGATCCCAATCCAACAGATCGTCCTCATTGTAGGAATTCTCCAGCGACAACATCGGCACCAGATGCTCCACCGTCGGAAAATCCTTGGTTAACTGACTCGCAACCCGCTGGGTAGGAGAGTCCACGCTCACCAGCTCCGGGTACTCCCGCTCCAGTCTCTCCAACTCCTTATATAATATGTCATACTCGAAATCCGCGATCAGCGGGTCATTGAGAATAGCATACCGGTATTCATGAAAACGTAGCACATCTCTGAGCTCCCCCAACCAGTCTTTGTCTAAACCGTTAGATTTAAGCTTGGAAAGTAACTCGGCAGTTAGCTTTTGCAGCCGCTGCACCTGATCCGAAGAGTACATAGGTTAATATTATATCTGTAAATTTAAGCGAATCGTATTCGAATTGACTAATTTAGAGGCTCCATGAACCCAGAAATCTTATCTAACAAAAACGTCTTGACCAAAGACGCCGCCACCGGACAAAAAGATATCAAGACCATCCTCAAAGAACTTGAGAGCGAAGACATCATCGGCATCTCCGTGGACTGCGTCATTTTTGGTTTCGATGACAACGAATTGAAAGTCCTGCTCATCAAGTCGGACTTCCAGCAATACGAGAACAAATGGAGCCTGCTGGGTGACCTCGTCAACAACCACGAAGACCTCGACGAGGCAGCCTATCGCGTCCTCCGGGAACGGACAGGCATGGACGACGTCTACCTCGAACAGGTAAAAGCGTTCGGCGAAACCAACCGCCACCCCGCCGCCCGCGTCGTCACCATCGCCTATTGCTCCCTGATCAATATCGAACACCATCAGCTAAAGATCCTCGCCAACGAGCTCCACTGGCATCGCGTTACCACCCTCTCCGAAATGGCATTCGACCACCGCAAGATCCTCGACGTTTGCTACGCATGGCTACAGAAGAGGATCCAGGAGCACCCCCTCGGTTTTAGCCTCCTGCCAAAGAAGTTTTCGCTCCGCGAGCTGCAAAACCTCTATGAAGCCATCCTCGACGTCAAGCTCGACCGCCGCAACTTCCGCAAAAAGTTCTTTTCCATGGACCTCCTCGAAGATACCGGCGAGCTCGAAACCGACGTCCCCCACCGGCCAGGCAAATTATACCGGTTCAACTACGAAAAATACCAGAAAAAGGAACGGAAGAAATGGTTCGGGATCGATTTCTGACCCGGGAAAACTTCAATTCACCGGGGAAACCTCAATTCATTTGTGGTCACCCCAATTCCCGCTTTCCATAAAATTGTCAAGATAACGGGGGCTTGGACAACCGATTGCATACTTTAACCGTATATTTGTCAGACCCGCTGCGCCGGGTCCGCTAGCCGCATACCCCTTCCGCGCACCAGCCCGTATGCCCTGTCCTTATACCCTGCCGCGCACCCGCCCTTATACCCTGCCGCAACCCCCTTGGTCATTAACCTTTATCCGTCCGGCACCCGCCCCATTAAGCAACAAAAAATTTTTCATGGAATTCTGCAACGAATATTGCGGGAAACAAAAATTGTTACTAACATTGTGTATTCTTTACACAGACGAATGTGTATTAATTACACAATAGAGCACTAAAACTAATTGCCAATATGAGAAAAAAGCGATTGCTTGCAAAAGCAGGAGTTCTCTGCTTACTGGTCCTCCTGGGGATGTCAGCGTTTAGCCAAAACAGTGTGATTACCGGCAAGATCACCGATTCGGCCGGCACACCTTTAGCCGGGGCAACGGTAGCAGTTCCTGGCACCAGCAGAGGCACAACAACAGATGCGAAAGGCGTCTACCATCTTACCATAACGCCTGGAGTTAAGACCTTGCTCATTTCCGCGGTCGGTTACACCCCGCGCCAGGTCTCCATCGGCAGTTCCGGTCTCGTCATCCTTTCGGCCGCCAATTCCAGCTTGAACGAAGTGGTTGTCATCGGTTACGGTACAGCCCGCAAGAAGGATCTCACCGGATCCATTGCAGTGGTCTCCGAAAAAGATTTTCAAAAAGGCGCCATTACGACGCCGGATCAGATGATCGCCGGCAAGGTTGCCGGTGTTTCGGTCATTTCGAATAGCGGCTCACCCGGCGCCGGGAGCACCATTCGCATCCGCGGAGGCACCTCTATCAATGCCAGCAACGATCCCCTGATCGTCATCGACGGCGTACCGTTAAGCAACAACGGCATCTCCGGCGTCGCCAATCCGCTAAGCATGATCAATTCGGATGACATCGAATCCTTTACCATATTGAAGGACGCTTCGGCAACAGCCATTTATGGTTCCCGCGCCGCTAACGGGGTTATTATCATCACGACAAAGAAGGGTAGGGGCGCCGGCCTCGAAATGACTTTCAACACGGTCAATTCGGTTGCGACGATCGCAAAAGAGGTCAGTGTCCTGAATGGCGATCAAATGCGGTCAGTGGTGAAGGCCAATGGGACCGCCGCACAGATAGCATTATTGGGAAATTCGAATACGAATTGGCAGAACCAGATTTTCCACTCCGCCTTCGGGACGACCAACGATCTCAGCATCTCCGGCGGGATCAAGAATTTACCTTACCGGGTTTCACTGGGATATCAAAATCAGGATGGTATCCTGAGAACCGATAACCTCCAAAAGACCAGCGTGTCCATTGCGCTCGATCCCGTTCTGCTGGATAACCACTTACGGATCGATATCAATGTAAAAGGAAGTATTGAAAATACCCGGTTTGCCAACCAGGGCGCTATCGGAGCCGCCATTGGATTTGATCCAACCCAACCGGTCTATTCAAAGACAAAGAGCAACCGGTTCGGCGGTTATTTCGAATGGGTCGATGCCAACGGTAACCTGCTGTCGAATATTCCCTACAATCCGCTTGGGGAGCTTTACGAGAATATTAATAAATCCAGTCCGGAAAGAAGTATCGGCAACATCCAGGTGGATTACAATTTTCCCTTCCTGCCTGAATTACACGTGAAGGTAAACGCGGGTTACGATGTCTCCCTCGGAAAGGGTACGACATTCGTTCCGGACAGCGCGGCATCCAACTACAATGTGGCCAACCCCGGAACTCTTGGCGGTTCCAACAACAAGTACAAGCAGACCACCAACAATACCGTCCTGGAATACTATTTGAACTACGTAAAGGATTTCAAATCGATTAAGAGCCACCTGGATGCCATTGCCGGTTATTCATACAACGATTTCCAGACGACCAACTACGAATACGGAAATTATAGCGCTACAGGTCACGAGATAAACACCGGCGACTCCACGGCGAAATTCGACAAGCCTCAGAACGTCATTATTTCCTTTCTTGCCAGAGCTGCTTATTCCTTCGACAACCGGTTTTATCTGACAGGTTCGATCCGCGATGACGGCTCTTCCCGTTTCGGGCCCTATGGCGTCGGGACATCCTTCAGCACGATCGGGAAAGGCAACAAATGGGGCCTCTTCCCATCCGGCGCCTTTAAATGGAAGATCAGCAATGAAAGTTTTTTAAAGAACAGCAGGGTCGTCTCTGACCTGGAAGTTCGCGTCGGCTATGGCGTCACGGGTCAGCAGGACGGTATCACCGACTATGGTTATTTGACCACTTACGCTTTGGCGGCGCAGAACGCAGCTTATCAATTCGGCAATCAATATATTCAGGGCTACCGCCCCTCGGGTTATGACGGCAATCTCACCTGGGAACAGACCGCGACGACAAATCTGGGCGTGGACTATGGATTTTTGAACAACCGGATCACAGGTAGCGTAGATTTTTATCTTAAAAAGACTTCGCACCTGCTGGAAAGCCTCCCCCAGGGCGCAGGCACCAACTTCTCCGCCTACGTGCTCGAAAATGTGGGCAACCTGGAGAATAAAGGTGTTGAATTCAATATCGATGCTACACCCGTCCAGACCAGGGACCTGAGTTGGCAGGTCGCCTTCAATATCGCCTACAACAAGAGCAGGATCACCAACCTGACCGTATTACCGGATGATCCTACATTCCCGGGTGTTCCCTGGGATCAGATAAACGGGACGGGTGCACAGGGATTTGCACAAATCCAGGCAGTAGGTTATGCCAAGAACACCTTTAACCTTTACCAGCAGATCTATGATCAGAAAACCGGCCTTCCCATCGAAGGATTGTTCAATGATGTGAACCGGGACGGGATCATCAATAGCAGTGACGCAGTAAAGGGCAGGCATTCCGACCCCGATGTATTCCTCGGTTTCAGTACCAATGTGTCCTATAGGAAATGGACAGCCGGTTTTGTGGTCCGGGCCAGTTTTGACAATTATGTATATGATCAATTCCTCGCCACCGATGGAAGCCTGTCGAACGTGCTGGGCGGCTCGGTGATCAGCAACGTATCGACGGATTATCTGAAGACCCATTTCCTTGGGAACACTACGACACAATTCCTGAGCGACTACTATCTGTACAATGCGTCTTTCCTGAAAATGGACAATCTGAATGTAGGATACAATTTTGGCAGGGTCTTTAACAACCGGTCGACCTTACGCGGCAGTATTATCGTTCAAAATGTGTTTGTGATCACCAAATATCCCGGGATCGATCCGGAGATAAGCAGCGGTATCGACGGGAATACGTACCCGAGGCCGCGTACTTATTCTTTAGGATTGAACCTGCGTTTCTAAACCACCGTTTATTACGACAACAAAAAGCATATGAAAAAATATAGAATAATTATCGCTGCTTCACTTTTAGCGGTAGTTTTCGGCGGATGTCTCAAAAAGCTGGACCAGGTGCCCACCAATAATCTAACCCCGGTACAGTTGTACAGCACCTCCAGGGGATATGAACAGGCCATTGCCAAAGTATATAGCGCATGGGCGCTTACAGGCAACCAGGGGGGCGCGGGCCAGCCGGATCTTCCCTCACAGATCATTGCGGATGAAGGAAACTCCGATTTCTTCCGGGATTATTGGTATTTACAGTGCCTGACCACCGATGAGGCTGGCTGGAATTTTCACAGCTCTACGGACCCCTTGTTGATCCATGAAATGCAGTGGGATGCCAATAATGAAGTGGTGGGTGGATTATATTACCGTTCTTTTTTCCAGATCACACTCTGCAATGACTTTATCAAACAATCTTCCGATGCGAATCTGGCCAGCCGCGGAATTACCGGGGCAAGCGCGGATACGATAAGGGAATACCGGGCGGAAGCGAGGTTTATCCGGGCTTACCAGTATTGGGTGTTGATGGATCTGTATGGCAACCCGCCTTTCGTCGACGAGAACACCGTCATTGGCTCGACCCTCCCCAAGCAGATCAAGCGGGCTGACCTTTTTAAATATGTGGTATCCGAGCTCGAGTCGATCAATTCCGGCCTCGTGGCGCCAAAGACGAATGTATACGGTCGTCCGGATCAGGCTGCTGCATGGGCTTTGTTGGCGCGGGTTTTCTTAAACGCGGCTGTATATACCGGAACCCCCCAATACGACAGCGCCATCGCTTATTGCAATAAGGTGACCGGTGTGGGTTATACGCTTCATCCGAAATATTCCGAGTTGTTCCTGGCTGACAATAATCTGAATACGGACGAGTTCATTTTCACGATCCCTTACGATGGAACACATACGCAGACTTATGGCGGAACTACTTTCCTGGTCAATGGCCCCGCGGGTGTTCCCCAATCCGTTTCCGGCGGCACGCAAACCGGTTCCTGGCAATGTATTCGGATCACCCAGCAATTTGTAGGGCTTTTCGATACGGCTAACGATAAGCGAGGCCAATTCTGGACTCAAGGTCAGTCCTTAGATATGACCCAGTTGCTGGGCGCGCCCACAGACGGCTATTCCTCTTACAAATTCCGGAATAAGACCCGGTCCGGCGCCGAAGACCCCGATACCGATCCGAGCACCACTTTCTCCAGCATCGATTTGCCGCTGTTCCGGCTGGCGGAGATATACCTTATCTACGCCGAAGCTACCTTACGGGGCGCCGCCTCCGGCAGCATGTCCCAGGCTTTAAGCTACTACAATGCATTGCATGCAAGAGCCTATACCGGCAACCCGGGCAATAACGGGAGCGTCGGCAGCATCGGCTTGCAGGATATCCTGGATGAAAGAGGCCGTGAACTGATGTGGGAAGGATTCAGACGCACCGATCTTATCCGGTACGGGCAATTTACAACCAATGCTTATATCTGGGCGTGGAAAGGCGGGGTGCAGAATGGAACGGCCGTCAGCGATTTTCGGAATCTGTATCCCATCCCTGCATTTGATATCTCTGCCAACCACAATTTGGTTCAAAACCCGGGATATTAGTACATCGCTTAAATCTCCTTGATATGAAATATATAAATAAAATAATCTTTCCGGCTCTCGCCCTTGTTTTCTTTGCAGCCTGCAAGAAAAATGAAGCGGAGCTCACCTATTCGGGCGGCGGCACCCCGCCTGTATTGACGGCAACCGTTCCGAACAATGCCGTTTTGGTTTTGTCACCGGCGGATTCGACCAATAATGCCATTACCTTTTCATGGACAAATCCCAACTATGCCTTTAGTAACGGCATCAGCTCGTTGAACGTGAATTATACATTGGAAATAGATACCGTCGGATCCAATTTCAGCAGCTCCAAACTGGTCCAGATCACGATGTCGTCTGTCTTAAGCCAAACCTTTACCGTTGGAAATTTGAACAACCAGCTATTTGGGTTTTTGCAGCTGCAAACCGGGGTTCCTCACAATATAGAGATGCGCGTTGTAAGTTTTATAAATTCGGCAAGCATCCCGCTATATTCCAATACCCTTACCTATACGATCACTCCCTATGCGATCCCCCCTGCCGTTGCCCCGCCGGCATCGGGAGCCTTATACCTTACCGGCAGCGCGACGCCCGATGGTTGGATGGTCGGCGGAAACGCCGCCTCCGTTACGAGCCCCGTCAACCAGCAAATGACAGTGGTACCCGGAAGCAACGGTCTCATATACACCCTTACCTTACCGATGATCGGCGGCCAGCAATTCCTGGCTGTACCGGTAGCGGGCGACTGGTCAAATAAATATGCGACGGCCGACGGCAGCTCGCCGGTGACAGGAGATGCATTCGGGTTCAATGCTGCCAATAACTTCAACGGCCCGGCCAGCAGCGGTACGTATACCGTGACGTTTAATTTTCAGACAGGGGTCTATACGATCACCCAATAATAATATTTATGAAAAAGAATATATCAAAAGTTCTTTTTGTCGCTTCCATGATAATCCCCGGGTTCATGGCATGTACGAAAATGACTACCAATACATTTTTCAAAAATGGACAAACGCCGGTGTTGAACGCTTCGACAAAAACGATTGCGGCGACACCCGCCGATTCATTGAAGAACGTGTTGGTATTATCCTGGACCAATCCGAAATATGCGACCGATTCGGCAACGGAACTATATACGATCCAGATCGATTCCTCCGGCCGCAATTTTTCCCATGCGGTAACCCTGTCCGTATCGGGAGCGCTCTATGATTCCATGACGGCCAAACAGATCAATACGATCGCATTGGGCTTCGGCTTTGCCTATAACACCGCGTATAATATGGACGTAAGGCTGATCTCCTCCTACGCGAACAATAATGAGCAACTGACATCCAATACGATCACCATCAGCGTAACCCCCTATGTGATCCCGCCCAAAGTCGCCCCCCCCGCTGGCAAACAGCTGTTCATTGTTGGGAGCGCAACCGTGGGAGGCTGGAACAACCCCGTTCCCGTACCGACCCAGCAATTTGAAATGGTCGATTCCGTTGACTATGCAGGGGTATTCAACCTGACCGGCGGCCAGCAATACCTGATCCTCCCGGTTAATGGCGACTGGACGAATAAATACGCGATTGCCAATGGCAACATCCCGGCAACCGGCGGCGCATTCGGCTATAACGGCGGCGATAACACCTATAACACTAACTTCAACGGACCGGCGACATCCGGACTGTATGAGATCTGGGTCAACTTCCAGGCCGGTACTTTCACCGTAACTCCTTATAACAATTTCCTGCCGGACAGCGTCTACATAGTTGGAGGCGCCACGGCAGGCGGCTGGAATAATCCTGTTCCCGAACCAAGCCAGGTACTCACTCAGATCAATTCAACCCAATGGCAGATCACCATCCCGCTTTCCGGCGGTCAGCAATACCTGCTGCTTCCCGTCAATGGCGATTGGACGAACAAATTTGCGGTAGCCAACGGCAATGTCCCGGCCAGCGGCGGCGCCTTTGGCTACAACGGCGGCAACGGTACGTTTAACACGAATTTCAACGGACCGGCGAATTCCGGGACCTATACCCTGACCGCCGATTTCTTAACCTATACCTATACGCTGCAATAGCCCCGGGTAACCGCCGCGACACCGATCCGTATTAAGTTTACGATATGAAGAAATTGCTTATCCTTACCGGGCTCCTGGCTTTCCTGCACTCAACAAGAGGCCAGGAGCTCACTTCCGTTCCCTCCTTTCCCCAGGATACGGGCGCCGTTACGCTCATCCTGAACTGCAACCTCGGCAACCAGGGATTATTGACTGCCGGCGGCACCGGCGTATACGCCTATATGGGCCTGATCACAAGCGCCAGCACGAGCCCCTCGAACTGGCTCCACGTCCCCGCAGCCTGTCAATGGGGCACGCCCAATTCCGCTGTCGCAGCAACTTATCTCGGGAATAATCAATACTCGTTCACTATCTCCAATATCCGTTCTTATTTTGGAGTTCCGGCCGGCGAGACCATCTACAAAATAGCCATCCTGTTCTGGGGCCAAAATGGAAATCTCGCCCAGCGCAACGCCGATGGCAGCGATATGTTCGTACCCGTCTATAGCACGTCCCTGGCCGGCAAATTCACACTTCCCCCTTTTCAACCGACCTATTCTCCCATTCCGCAGCCCTTATCCGAATCCGTTGGAAATACCCTCCCCATTAAATTCACCACCAATAAGACCGCCGCCCTGACCATTTCCGTAAATGGCTCAACCGTTGCTACCGCCGCATCCGCCGATTCCATTTTTTATTCCCTCTCCGTTACGGCCGGGAATGAGCAGATCGTCGCCACTGCAAACGATGGCGCCACCAGCATAGCGGACACCTTTAGCTTCTTTGCGGGCGGCGCCGTGAATATCGCGCCCCTGCCCGCCGGAGTCCACGAGGGGATCAATTACCTTCCCGGCGATACCTCGGCCCTTCTTGTCCTTTACGCGCCCCTCAAGCGCAAAATAGTCGTCGTCGGCGATTTCAATAACTGGACGCAGCAGTCGGCCTATCTGATGAACGAAACGCCTGACAGCAGCTATTTCTGGCTTCAGATCAACGGGCTCGCCTCCGGCACCGAATACGCCTACCAGTACGTGATTGACGATTCTCTCCAGCTCGCGGATTACAACACCGAAAAAGTGCTCGACAAAAACGTGGATCCCGGTATCCCCGCCTCGACGTATCCAAATCTGAAGACCTTCCCGGCCGCCGCCGCAGGTACGCTCGCCAGCATCCTCCAGACCGGCCAAACCCCATACAACTGGCAGGTGACCAATTTCCAACGCCCCGCCAAATCCAATCTGCGGATCTATGAGCTTTGGCTTTCAGATTTCACCGCCGCCGGCAACTGGCAGGGGCTTATCGACACGCTTGGTTATCTGAAACATCTCGGCATCAACGCCGTCGAAATCGAGCCCTTCTGCAATTTCGAAGGCTCCAACAGCTGGGGCTATAACCCGAATTTCTACTTTGCTCCCGACAAGGTCTATGGCACGCCAACCGCCATCCGGCAATTGGTGGACGCCTGCCATCAGCAAGGCATGGCCGTGATCATGGACCTGGTGATGAACCACTCTTTCGGCAGTTCGCCGATGGTGCAGATGTACTGGAATAGCGCGCTCGGCGTTCCGGCCGCCAACAACCCCTGGTTCAACCAATATCCGACCCACGCGTTTAATGTAGGCTATCAGTTCAACCACGAAAGCCCGGCGACGATCGATTTCACCCGAAGAGTGATCGATTACTGGCTTACCAGCTACCACGTCGACGGCTATCGGTGGGACCTGGCAAAAGGCTTCACCCAGACTAATACCTGCAACGCTACAGGAAATAATTGCAATGTCGCCGCCTGGGGCAACTATGACGCCGGCCGCGTCGCCACATGGGATACCATCTACAACCAAATGCAGGCCGCCTCCCCCGGCAGCTATTGCATCCTGGAAATGTTTGCCGATAACAGTGAGCAACAGGTCGAGGCCAACTATGGGATGCTGCTGTGGGGCGAAGACCTTAACACCACCTACAACCAGGCCACCATGGGCTATAGCACCCCTTCGCCGGGCGGCGCCACCTGGGACCTGACCGGCAGCATCTATACCGCTCTCGGCGGTTGGAACAACCCCGGCCTCGTCGTCTATCAGGAAAGTCATGACGATGAACGGCTCATGTACAACAACGAGCAATATGGCAATAGCAGCGGCAGCTATAATATTAAGGATACCGCAACCGGCCTCGCGCGCGACGCCATGTCCACCGCGTTCTGGGCCCTCGCGCCCGGTCCCAAAATGCTCACCGAATTCGGCGAGCTTGGCTTTGATTATTCGATTAACTGGTGTACCAACGGCACCGTCGACGCATCGGGAAATTGCCGCCTCACGCCAAAACCGATCCGTTGGGACTACCTCCAGGTTGCCGCCCGCAAAAAACTCCACGACACCTATGCCGCATTGTTGAAACTGCGCGCCGCCTATCCCGGTCTGGCAACCGGCACGACCAACTATTCCCTTGGGGGTAACGTCAAATACCTCGGCGTGCAGACCGACTCCCTGAGCGTAATGGTCGTCGGCAATTTCGATGTGGTTACAGCCACCGGCTCCATCCCCTTCGCCGGCGCCGGCACCTGGTACGACTACCTCTCGACCGACAGTATCACGGCTACGGGCGTCGCTCAATCCCTGAGCCTCGCCCCGGGCGAATATCATGTCTTCACCAACAAAAATCTCAACGCCGCCGCCGGCAACGATACGACCACCACGCCGGCCCCGCCATCCTCCACATTAAGCCTGAAGATCTATCCCAACCCGATCGTAAACGGCGCCACCACAGTTGCCTTCAACCTGCCCGCCGATGCCTCCGTCAGCTTCGTGATCTACTCGATCAGCGGCAAGCGCATGGGCACCCTCGACCTCGGCAACCGCAGCGCCGGCCAATATACCATTCCGGCCAGCCAACTACCCCTGGACCCGAGCGGTATGCCCAATGGTTATTATGTCCTTGAAATGATCACCAGTAACGGTACTGCACACCTGCCCTTCCTCGTTCTGCACTAGGGTCCTCCACCATTACACCACATCCTTCTGATGATCGATAATGAATTGAATGATCTCCTCCAGCGGAACATCGATCCTGCCGGTCGCATCCGTAATATCGTCCCGGCTCACCTGCGCCGCAAAAGATGCGGTCTTTAATTTCTTGAGTACGCTTTTCACATCCATCCCCTCATACCTCGTCGGCCGGATCAGCGCCGCCGCATGAATAAACCCCGACAACTCATCGAACACATAGATCATTTTGTCCATGGTATTCTCCGGCTCAACCCCAAAGTGCTTTGGCCCATGCGATGCTATACAATGGATGACCTCCGGATCCACATTCAACGACTCCAAATGTTCGATGATCACCCTGCAATGCGATTCCGGATATTTCTCCCAATCCGCGTCATGCAACAACCCTGCTATCTCCCATTTAAGCGCAGTCTTCTCATCGGCCCCTTCCCGCTCCAGCGCCCACGCCTTCATGACCGCCGCCACCTGCTTCATATGCAAGCGCAGCCGCTCATTCGGCACCCATTCCGCCAACAGCGCATGCGCTTCTTCGAGAGTTGGTAGATTGCCGTTGTTGGCCGGATCGCCAAACGTATTGCGCCCAAGCGCCAGGATCGGAGTGGTAGAAGCCATACAGGTTTGTTTTATGGCAATTTACCAAAGGAATTGATTGGCCACAGATTCTTTTTTACTAACTTTTCCGCTAGCGCGGGTCAATGTAAGGCGTATTCCTTTGTCAGCGCATCCACGGGGATACGAAGAAGTATGCTGAACTTGCGGATCATCGTTAGTGAAAGCGCCTGCTTGTAGTTCAATACCTTGCTTATCGTCCCCTTATCTCCATATTCCCTGGCAAGGTCCGATGCATTATAGCCGAAATCTTCCATGCGGATCTTGATCATCTCGATCGGATCGACATCCGGAAGGCTCCATTTCTTTTCTTCATATACGGATATGAGATGAACGAGCAATAGCATTTCTCTATACTCTGGCGTACCCTTCGGAGCCTCCCTGATCTCTTCAAAACGTGCAGTGGCTTCTTTATGCTCTTTCTCGGTTTCGATCATCAGCCATTGCCGTGATTTCATATTTTGTTTTACCGGGATCATTTTGCGAGCTTGTTTTTTAGACGGTTTCCGGGTCGATCCGGTCGTATTCCGCATGCGTCCCGATAAATCTGATTTCTGCAAATTTTTCTTCATAATGAATATGAGCAGCATGCCTCTTTCCAAGCTCATTCAACCGCTCCAAATATAAGATAACCATAGTGAAGGCTTAAGCCCGGCAAGTTACCTTTTATCGAAATAAATTCTCCCACAAAATTACATCATAGTTGGCAATTTGCCAACTAAAATTTCCATTATGTTTGAAAACTGCAGCGAGACTGCATCCATCATACGCCGGGCCTCAATGGTTTTTGGCTCGGCCGTTTACGAACCGACGACCTGCCCACCTTCAGGATTCCGCCTGATGGCTCCTCTAACCGTGATCTCGAGCCCAATAGCATGCAGTATCCGCAATAGATTCTTAAAAGAAATACTCCTGAAACCTTCCGCTTCATACCGTTGAAGCTGCTGCTCTTTCATCCCAATCTTATGCGAGAACTCCTTTTGGGTCATGCCGGAATGAATTTTATATTCTATAAGCAAATCCGGAAGATCGTCAATCCGTCTTTCATTGGCTAAACTCGAATCGCTATTTCTTAGTTGCTCATAAGCAACAATCTCATTTTCCAGTAATTGCTTCATGTAAATTGATGAAACCAATATAAGTTCTTTCGCCGCTGGTATTGGCTTGTTCAGCGACTCTATCCTATTAATGCCTTCCAGGATATCCGACAGTTTCTTTTTGGTTATCCTATATTGTTTTTCATTTTTTATCATACGAAGTAAGAGTTTCTATAATGTTTAATTTTACCAGCCCCTTTGGATCTCCGGCACGATCAGATTGCAAAAGATCAAATAAATGCCTATCCTCTTGATCAAAATGAAAAATGTGACATTGTAAATCTCTGTGTATGGTTCCTATTGCGTTCACATCAAAAAATTCCGGGAATTCCTTTCTGAGTTTATCCGGGTCCACATTTGTAAGATCAAAACACAGATCAATATCTTCCGGATTTTTCTTTGTACTTACAAAACTTCCATCCACAAAGACCGTATCGCACCCACTACGCAATCCATTACTTGTAAGACTTCGGTAATACAAATTTAGCCCGATTCGTCGAACACTACAAATTTGTTTGGTTTGACATCTTCTTTACCGTTTGCCGTCCCTTTTCCGTTTGCTACCCGTTCGCACCGTCTTTCATCCTCCTCAACCCAACCACCTCACCCCTCGCCCTCTTTCCTCTCCCATTCCAATCCCTTCCCCTCACCATTTCAAAACCGTGTCAAAATTTTTATTGTAAATCAATTCATTATAAAGCCATCTCCAAAATAGTCGCCCTTTTTTTTGGAACTTCCCTCATAAAAGCTCTAATTTTGCGCTCCTTTCGGCCAGGCCCATAGCCACAACCGAACGGAACCATAATTTTCACCGCCAGCGGGATAGCGCTGGCCTCACGTAAAATTCAAGATAATGAGCAAATTGCATTTCACCACCAAACACGCGAACGAGGCTACCGTTAAACGCGACTGGTATGTCGTGGACGGTACTAATCAAACCGTCGGTCGCATGTGTTCCAAGATCGCCGCCGTCCTCCGCGGTAAGAACAAAGCGTACTATACCCCCCACGTCGATTGCGGCGACTTCATCGTCGTCGTCAACGCCGACAAGATTGTTTTCACCGGTAACAAGCTGGAAGACAAAGTTTACATCAATTTTTCCGGCTACCCCGGCGGTAAAAAGGAAGAGATCGCCAAGAACCTCCTCCGCCGCCGCCCCGATGCCATAATCGAAAGAGCTGTCAAAGGTATGCTGCCTAAGAACCGCCTCGGCCGTAAGATGTACAAGAAACTCTTCGTCTATGCCGGCGACCAGCACCCGCACACCGCACAGCAACCCAAAACTCTAACCTTCTAATCTTAACAGATAATGGAAAAGCAAAAGAATGCAGTTGGTCGTCGTAAGGAAGCCGTAACCCGCGTTTTCCTGAGTAAAGGCGACGGTAAGATCATTATCAATGATAAAGACTACAAACAATATTTTACCCTGGTATATCTTCAGAATCAAGTCGAATTGCCCCTGAAGACCGTCGAGCTCGCCGATAAGTATGACGTCAAGATCAACGCTACCGGCGGTGGGATTAAAGGCCAGGCCGAAGCCGCTAAACTCGGTATCGCCCGCGCCCTCCTCGAAGTCAACGCCGATTTCCGCCCTGCCCTCAAAGCCGCCGGCCTCCTGCGCCGCGACCCGAGAGCCGTCGAACGGAAGAAACCCGGCCGGAAGAAAGCCAGAAGGAGCTATCAGTTCAGCAAACGTTAACAACCCCCCGCGGCAGCCGACGAACACCCCGCCGGCCATCGCATATTTAAACTATCAAATACAGAAAATGGAAAATAACACTTCATTACAACAACAACTCCTCGAAGCCGGTGTACACTTTGGTCACCTGCGTAAGAAGTGGAACCCCAAAATGCTGCCTTACATCTTCGCCGAGAAGAAAGGTATCCATATCATCGACCTGAACAAGACCACAGAGGCCCTGCAGGAAGCCGCCTCCGCACTCAAGCAGATCGCCAAGAGCGGTAAGAAGGTCATGTTTGTCGGTACCAAGAAGCAGGCAAAAGAGATCGTTACCGAATCCGCCGTCAAAGTCAATATGCCTTTCGTGACGGAACGCTGGCTGGGTGGAATGCTCACCAACTTCAACACCGTCCGCAAAAGCGTCAAGCAAATGCAAAGCATCGAAAAAATGCTGAACGACGGCACCTTCGACAGCATCACTAAAAAAGAACGCCTCACCCTTTCCCGCGAAAAGGATAAGAAGGAAAAGGTCCTCGGCGGTATCGCCCAGCTCGGTCGCGTTCCGGCAGCCCTGTTCATCGTCGATATCGGCCACGAACATATCGCACTGGCAGAAGCCAAACGCCTTGGGATTATGACCTTCGGCATGGTCGACACCAACTGCGACCCCAATAAGGTGGACTTCGCCATCCCTGCCAACGATGACGCCACCAAGTCCATCGCCATCATCGTCAACTACGTCACCGCAGCCATCGCCGAAGGCCTGGCCGAAAGACAAGCGGCAAAAGAAGAGGATGTTGAAGATACCGCCGCGGACGAGAACGAGAAGAAGGCAGCCCGGCTCCAGGCAGAAGCCGAAAGCGAAGCCGCCCGCAGCCGTGGAGAGAAAGTAAGAGGCACCAGCCAGCCCAAACGCCGCATCCCGAACTCGGGTCCGCGTCGCATCGGCGGAGCTCGCTAGGATAGCCAATACAAAAACCTTAAAATAATCATATGTCAACTGCAACAATCACCGCAGCAGATATCAATAAACTGCGCCAGACAACCGGCGCAGGTATGATGGACTGCCGCAAGGCACTCGTAGAAAGCGACGGCGACTTCGAAAAAGCCATCGACTACCTGCGGAAGAAGGGTCAGAAAGTCGCCGCCCTCCGCAGCGACCGCGAAGCAAAAGAAGGCGTGATTATCGCCACGACCACACCCGATCACAAGACCGGTTTTATCGTCACCCTCGCCTGTGAGACCGATTTCGTCGCCAAGAACGCCGATTTCGTTGCCTTTGCCCAAAATATCGCAGGCATCGCGCTCAGGAATAATGTCAAGACCCTCGAAGAACTGCTGGCCGCCCAGCTCGACGGCGCTACCGTTGCCGACAAGATCAACGACCAGGTAGCCCGCATCGGCGAGAAGATCCAACTGGCCCGCTTCGAAAGGATTGACGCCGAAGCCGTCGCAGCATACATCCACGGCGCCTACCGCATGGGAGTACTCGTCGGCCTGTCGAAAGACACTCCCGTACTGCTCGAAGCCGGAAAAGACATCGCCATGCAGATCGCAGCCATGAACCCCGTAGCCGTTGACCCCGACTCCGTCCCCGCCGATATCGTCGCCCGGGAAAAGGCGATCGTGACCGAGCAGATCAGAAATGACCCTAAAATGGCCGGCAAGCCCGACGAAATGATCGACAAGATCGCCGCCGGAAAACTGAACGCCTTCTTTAAAGAGAACACCCTCACGGCCCAGGCCTTTGTAAAAGACAACGCCAAAACCGTCGGGGACTACCTCAAAGGCGTCGACGCCTCCGCAAAAGTCACCCAGTTCAAAAGAGTTCAACTCGGATAATTTGCTTTGTTTACCTTCGCCCCAATATTTTAAGAATCATCCCCCTATATGGTGCCAAAGTATAAGCGCGTCCTACTCAAACTATCCGGCGAAGCCCTCATGGGAGATAAGAGTTTCGGCTTTGACAACCAGGTGATCGCACAATACGCCAGTGACATCAAAGGTGTCGTTGAGCTCGGCGTCCAGGTCGCCATCGTTATCGGCGGCGGCAATATCTACCGGGGAATGAATGAAGCGGAAACGGGTATCGAACGGGCACATGGCGATTACATGGGAATGCTGGCCACCGTCATCAACGGGATGGCCCTGCAAGCCGGACTGGAAAAGATTGGCGTCTTCACCCGGCTCCAGAGCGCCATCAAGATGGAACAGATCGCTGAGCCCTATATCCGCCGCCGCGCCATCCGCCACGTAGAAAAAGGCCGGGTGGTCATCTTCGGCGCCGGAACCGGTAACCCCTACTTCACCACCGATACCGCCGGTTCACTAAGAGCCATCGAGATCAACGCCGAAGTCATCCTCAAAGGCACCCGCGTCGACGGCATCTATGACGCAGACCCCGAAAAGGTACCGAACGCACGAAAATTTGAGGTCATTACCTTTCAGGAGTGTATATCCAAAAACCTCCGCGTCATGGACATGACCGCATTCACCCTCTGCATGGAAAATCAACTCCCCATCATCGTCTTCGACATGAACAAACCAGGCAATCTCCTGCGGGTAGTTCGCGGCGAAAAAGTAGGCACGCTGGTAAAAGATTGATTACAAGCAGTTTGTAAAATCGGATCGGTCCGCCCGTAGAAGAAATTTCGCCAACCATCGAAGTAGCACGCTGATTCGATTTGCATTTATGCGATCCGTATAGTAATTTGTGCAATCGTAACACGCAACCTATAAAGAATAGGTCTCTTAGCCTTCCTACCTCCATCAATATTCCCTTGAAAATCCTTATTGTTTATCGATGCATTCCCTGAGAATAAGTTTGCATACAATAATGTATTTTAGTTTGGTAAATTTTTTTCGTTCCGAACCATTATGAACAGCTTAAATAATGATGTGTTGATGATACTGGGATTTCAGCTGACTGTTGGTCTGCCTGAGATCATTATCTGCGAGCTTGGCGCCCTGATCCTTGGATTCACCATTCACTTTTTCTGGAATTCAAAAAAAGACCTCGACCTCAATCAGCCTCAACAGAACACCGGAATCAGCGATAACGACAACTGGAAGCTCAAGTACTATAACGACATGGACATGCAGGAACGCGCCCAGCAACAGCTGCGTGAACGCCTCACCCAGGCCCAGGAGGCCGAACGGGTCCTGTCCGTGGAGATCGAAGATAACCGCGCCGAGACCGAAGAGCTGCGCGAAGAGCTGGAGATAGTCCATGCCCGCCTCAACGACGCGGAAGCCCAACTCAAACCCCCAACCAGCGAGACCGGTCAACCTGACCAGACCAACAGCTATATCGTACAGCTTCGCCTCGCCCAGGAGAAACTGGCCGAACACAATAACAACATCACCCGCCTGCTCGAACATACCCGCCTCGTCGAAGAATCGGAGAAAAAGACCCATGACCTCCTCCGCCAAAACGAAGAACTGCACGAACAGCTCCGCACCGCCGGTCAGCAGCTGGTCGACAAAGAAGCCGAGATCGGCCACCTGCGCCATCAACAAAAGCTGGCGGAAGAAATGGGCGCCCGCCTCGATAAGGTCTATGAAGAATATAGCACCCTGCAGGATAAGCTCCTGAAGCTCCAGCACTATCTTACCCAGCCCCATACCCGCGGCACGGACTACGACGAGCTGAAAGATGCTTATTTCAAGCTTGGGAAAGAGCACGATGAAATGAAGCTGCGATACCTTACCCTCCGTGAAGAGAATCAACGCCTGAACCGCATCATCGCAGACACCGAAGAGAAGCTCAAAGAAGCCAATTTCCAACGTCAGCAATACCAGAAACGGTCCGCCTTTCTCGAAGAGCTCAACCACGACCTTCAGGAGATCTCGGAACACAATAAAAAGATCGAAAGCCAGCTTCGCCGCGTCAGCGATATGGAATCCCTCCTTACTAAGATCACCCAGTCCGGCCTGCGCGACGTTCTTTAAAGTATGTCAAGCAACATTGCCGATATCCGCAAAGAATATAAGCTCCGCACCTTATCGGAGCAAGACGTCGATCCCGATCCTTTCAAACAATTTGATAAATGGTGGCAGGAAGCCATCCACTCCAACCTCGAAGAGGTCAACGCTATGACCCTCGCTACCGCCACCGCCGATGGCATGCCGGATGCCAGGATCGTCCTGTTAAAAGGATTCGATGAAGATGGTTTTACCTTCTTTACTAACTACGATAGCGCAAAAGGCCGTCAACTGCTGGCTAACCCCCGGGCATGCCTCGTATTCTTCTGGGCCGCACTCGAGCGCCAGGTGCGTATTGGCGGCCTGGTGACCCTCGCCTCGCCAAAGGTAAGCGACGACTACTTTAACAGCCGGCCTGAAGGTAGCCGCATCGGCGCCTGGGCCTCGCCGCAAAGCCAGGTGATCGAAAGCCGCGAATGGTTGGAAGAAAATGAGAAGAAGCTGAGCGTCGAACTAAAAGGCGATACCCTCCACCGCCCGCCTCACTGGGGCGGCTACGTAGTAAAGCCCACCCGGTTGGAATTCTGGCAGGGAAGGCCCAGTCGCTTGCATGACCGAATTTTGTATACCCTCCGGGATAACGGCCATTGGATGATCCGGCGACTGGCGCCTTGACGAACTATTTACCCTTGGCCGGCGTAGCTTTCGGCGCCGACGTACCCTCCGCGCCCTTTGCCTGCGCACCTGATCCTGCCTCCCCCGCCGCGCCGGATCCACCCTCCGCACTCTTAGCCGGCTTAGCCGATTTCTTGGCAGGCTTTGCAGGCCGGCTCTTGCCAAACGATCCCTTGAATATCTTTCCTTTTTTGGTTTTTTTATCTCCTCTTCCCATAAAAAAATTATATTAACAATCACTGAAGTTACAAAAAGCCCCGATACCTGCATTTACATGCCCGGCAACGGAGCTTCGCAGTGCCGACTGGGGCACCCCAGTATTCTATACTTAAGCAAAACCGCCTCGGCGGTTTGTCCGCCGGGACAGACTACAGTTTCGCTGACAGTTCCTTACCTGCTTTGAACTTGGCTACTTTCTTGGCTTTGATCTTGATAACAGCTCCGGTCTGAGGATTGCGACCATTACGCGCAGCCCTCTTGGATACTGAAAAAGTACCGAAACCAACCAGGGTTACTTTACCGCCGCCTTTCAGCGTTTTGGTGACCGCCTCGACAAATGAGTCGAGAGAAGAGTTTGCCTGGGTCTTTGTAATGCCAGCATCATCGGCAATTTTAGCGATTAATTCAGCTTTGTTCATAGTGCAATTTTTTGTTTAATTAGCTCGACAAATATACCCGCTTTTTGAATCCAACAAAATTTTTTTAGCTTTTTCCGACCATGCCACATGCCGCTCTAAGCCGCTCCGGACAAGGATTAGCGCAAAAATGCCTTCGTAATTTTCCTATCGCCCGTTAGTGTCGTTTTGCTGAAATGCAGTACAGATAAGGATTTCCGGAGAAAGCGGCTGAAATCCTTGCCAGTTAAGGCTTTCGTTATCCACAAATAGTGCACAGGCGGGAAACGCCCGTCTAAACCGACTCCATTAAGGTTCGGAACGCAATGAACCCATCGCCCCATTTCTCCCACCCAGCCTGCTTTAGCCCCGATTCGAATTCTGAAGCGAAGCGCCGAAATCGCTCCGCCGACCCGGTGAAGAACTGAACGACAAAAGTAGGCCCTTCTTCCTCATCCTGCTCCAGCAGCCGGTATAACCGGTAATCATCGAAGAGCCCCGTAGCTAACGTAGCCGGGATCTGCTCCTCCAACTGCCAGATCAGCCAACCCTTCAGGATATCCCATCGCACTTTGCAGGTTATATTATAAACGATCATTCTTTGCCTTTTTGATCAACGGCCCTCGCCAGCTTCACGCTTACATATAACAACAATAGCAGGATCACAGCCACCAGCGCCCAAAGCAGTACTCCCCCCGATCGATCGGCCTTCTTCTCACCCTTGCCGTTCTTCACATCCTTGCCGCTGGCGCGCGCTTCCTTCACCGCCGTATCCTGACCACCCGCGGCCCGCCGCACTTCAAGATGGATCTGCTGAAGCCCGATATCGATTGGATGCCGGCTAAGGCTGTCTGTAAAATAATGGAGATCGTAATCGGGCGGACCATAGTCCCCCAGACCCGTATACAATTCATAGCCATAGTGGCTTATTGCCGTCAGATAAGTGAGGAGATATATTCCCGACTGCGCCGAAGCCACCCGCGTGATAGTAAGCGGCGGATTATCGCCATTGGCGATATCGATCACAAGCACCCGCGCCTTGACCCCCGGAAGCCGGAATACCGTGTCGTACGGATCGATGCTGACACTCGCCACCGGAGTATTCCCGGCCCGATCCTCATAAGTCCCTGATGAATCTACGTAAGCCCCTGACGAATCTACATAAGCTGTGACTCGGACGTCCCGCTTATACAGAATAGGATCGGACACCATTAACGAGATCCGGTCTATCCGGTAAGCATCGTCGTACCGCAGCCGGTAGTAGGAATGCTTGTTGCTGCTGTCCTCCCTTTGGATCGAGGGGTCGGGAAGCGGCTGGTAACCGGCATTCAGCGGATCATGCATATTCGTCCGCAACACATATGGCACCATAGTCCCATCAGGCTTTAAGATCCGCAGATCGGAAAGATCGGCCCTGCATTTTGCCACGAGCCGCGGCGGAAGCACGATCCGGTAGAACCCCGTCTTTTCCACCGTATCGAGCCTGGACCACGACCTTACTCCGGGCTCTCGTTGCGCCCGAACCGCGACCTGCGCATGCGCCGCCACCGGCATCTGCACCGCCGCCGCCGGCAGGAACAAAAGCCCGCAAAGAACCTGCCGCCTAAGCCGAAATTTGATCTTCATTGTCGATAATGATTTTCTTCAACCGTTGATACATGAACGATACGACCAGCAACAAAACCCCCAAACAGAAGAATGCGGCGATCTTCCCGGCGATCGGGATGTTCTGAATATCGAACAGGAACAGCTTCAGCAGCGTTATCGTGAACAGTACCAGGGAAAAGATCCGTAGCGGCCTGAACTTGTGTCTCATCCCTAACCACATACAGACAAAGGAACAAAGCCCCCAAAGGATCGGCAGCCCCGTCTTCTCATATACCCGTTGTAACTCATCGAGCGGATGCTCCCGGCTATAGTACAGCATATTCACAAGCATCTGCCCCTCCGCACTCAGAAATATCACCGCGATCCCCGCCACCATCCACGCAAATACCGCTGCCTCCACTTTCCAATTCCCGGCCCGGTATAACCCCGTCAACCGGTAAAGGATGGAAAGGATGACCACCGCACCGATCCAATGCGCGACGAAGTGGCTTTGGTACAACCGCTGTTCGAGCATCTCCTCCTGGAGCCCGAATACCGCCGGTAATGACAACAGATAGACCAGCAGACCCACTCCCATCAACACCATATTCAGCACCCGGAGATTTATCGCCCTGAGCCGCCCGCTAAGCGAAGTAAAGACCAGGATGAACACGAACGTATACAACAACAGATAGAAGCTGCCGATATCCAGCCGCGGATACCGGTAACTGAATTGATAGCCGGTTTCCAGCGCACCGGAGATGAAAAGCAGCGCAGCCCCACCCGTCAACATGACCAGCCTGACAACCGCCTCCCGCTGCAACCGGAACAGCACAAAGCAACACACCGCACAATACAACCCCGTCATGTACCCTTTATTGAAAATGATCGCCATCCCCGGATAGCCAAGCACGTAAATATTGACCCAATCCCAGGCCAGGCTCACGATCATCGCCGCCAGCACTAACCATGACGCCAACCCGATAAGCCGCAGCTTCGATTGCTGGAATAACCAGTACAGCAATACGGCCTCCGTGGCCCAGAACAACGTGATATAATGCCCATGTAACTGCAACGGCGCCGTCAGCGAAACAAAGGAAAGCGTGATCCCGATCAGCAGATAAAGGATGTTCTTATCCACCGACTGCCTGCGGAACAGCAACCAGGACAGAACGATGTGGATGACCCCCATGATCGCGCAATACAAGCCCCTGTATCTCTCCAGGCCCAACTGCGAAATGAAATATAGCGACACGCCGAAATAAAGACAGGTATTGAGCAGCAGGATCAGGAAATCGGTGGCGATGAATTTCTTCTTTTCCCGGATCGTACGGGCGACATTGACGACAAAGAATAACCCATAGAAGGCCGTTGCAAACCCAAACCCCCCATAATACTCCGATCGCAAGATGTTTTCCTGATTCCCCGAAAGCTCCGCATGCCCCGCGACCCCCGCATTCCCTCCGACCGCCGGCCCCCCCGCCAGCCCCGGCCCCCCAGCATTCCCTCCAACCCCCGCCAGCCAGGAACCAAACAGCACCACGGTAAACCCGAAAGCCAGGCCGTTCAACAACCGCCATGCTTTGTAATAGGCGATCACCAAAAGACCCGTGTTCAGGATCAGCAGATAAGTGAAGAGTATCTTATAGTCGCGACTGCCATTGCTCACCAGGAAAGGAGTAACGAATCCGCCAACGAGCGCGATGATCGCCAGCTCCTCCCGGTTATACAACAACGACAGCACGACCGAATAGGCCGTTATGACCAGCATCAGGATGAACGCCGTAGTCTGACTGAAAAGCTGATATTGATGATAGGCGAGGGCAATGGTAAAATAAAGAACGGCGAGCCCGCCCCCGATCAGGACCGAGCTAAACGCCTTATACTGGTTGCGTAACCGATGCGCCAGCCCGATGAGGATCGCGCCACACAACAACCCGATGCCAACACGCCCCACCGGACCGATCCAGTCATTGTCGATCGCATATTTGACAAAGAAACCAATCGCCAGAACAAGGATCCCGATCCCGATCTTGCTGATCAGATTCTCACCAATAAATTTTTCCCAATCCGTTGGCTCTTCATTTGCCCGCATCTTCCGCCCCTCCCCCGATCCTGCTTCCTGTCCTCCTTTCGTCCCCGATCCCGACCCCCCGCTCGCCTGCATCGCCACCTTTTCCCCCTTCGGAACCTCTTGCTTCGTCCCCCCGGGAACCGCCCCTTCCTCTCTTGCACCCCCCTGCCCCTCTGGCCCCGTCCGCACCGCCGCCGCAACCCCCTCCGTCCTCCCCACCTCTTCCCGCCTCCCCAATTCCTCCCGAAGATGACGAACCTCCTGCTCCAACCGGTCCATCTTATCCAAAAGACTGTACCGCAAGACCAGGATCAACAAAACGATCAAAATAAAAAGCAGGAAAACGAAAAATTCCATAGGCAGCCTGTTTATATTAGCCCCCATCCCCCTCGCCGATCCGCCATCCCCTCTTCGCCGATCGGTCCCCCTCGCCGATCCCCCATCCCTCCCCGCCGATCCGCCACCCTTTATTCTTCAATCTTTCTTTAATCCTTCAAGATACACATATTCATTTATATTAGTAGCCAAATAGAGCGCAATATACTATGGATCATCAAGACAGGATCATCCCCGCCATGGAGTCCCCATTCCTCGAAGGCCCCCGCAGCCGGACAAAGGAACTCGGTCTCGCCTGGCACATTTTCCGCGAATTCATCAAAGGATTTCGTACCCTGCACTTCGTCGGGCCCTGCATCACCGTCTTCGGCTCCGCCCGCTTTAAGGAAGACAACCCCCACTATCAATCCGCCCGCGAAATGGGCCGCCAGATCGCCGCCATGGGCTTCACCACCATGACCGGCGGCGGCCCGGGAACAATGGAAGCCGCCAACCGCGGCGCATTCGAACAAGGCGGGATGTCCGTCGGCTGCAACATCAAGCTGCCTTTCGAACAGAAACCTAACCCCTATGTCCAGGTCTCCATCACCTTCGACCACTTCTTTGTCCGCAAAGTAATGCTGGTCAAATATTCCTATGCCTTTGTGATCATGCCCGGCGGCTTCGGCACTATGGACGAATTCTTCGAGACCCTTACCCTCGTGCAGACCAAGATTCTCGTCCGCTTCCCTATCGTCCTGCTCGGCAAGGACTACTACCAGCCCTTGTTTACCTACATGCAGCTGATGTCCGGCCAGGGCACGATCTCACCCGAAGACCTGTCCCTCGTCCTTCTGACCGACAGCATCGCCGAAGCCAGACAACACATAGAAGCATTTATAACTAAGAATTACCCGAAAAAACCCACCCGCCGTAAATGGTGGCTCTTCGAGCCCCGGATTCAACCCGCCGCCGCCACGGCCGACCCTACCGTCTCTTAGTCGGCCACACCAACCCAAGACTGAGTATCATCTCCTCCGTCCCGAAAGCCTGGTGCGCAGCACCCATGTATATGTTCAAATTGTGATAGCGTGCGTAATCCAGCTTATTGGAGAACTCCACATACGCATACCGGAAGAGCGTCGCCCGCAATGACCCCTCCACCCCCGTATTCCAGCCGCCAAATTGAAAACCCTGATCATTCGCATGACCGAACAACTCATTTTGCGTGTGCGGAATGACCGGCCCCACCCCAAACTTGCCAAGCAGATCGAGCTTGAATTTCTCATCCTTCCGCGCAATCAGATGCCATTTCTTGGTGATATTGAACAGCAAAAAGTTGGCTCCGTTGTTCAGATAATAATAGAAGCCGTTCGCCTGATTGAATGCAACCGTCGTATCGACATTCCGATTATTGAGCCTGCCCTTGACGATCACATTCTGATCCGCGAAAATGTATTTCGTATGGTCAAAGTTGATCTCGAACCCCAAACCCTTCTCTTCATTCAACAGGAATCCCAGCCGGTAATTGTATTGAGGGATAGACAACGCCTTATTGAGTAACCCCTCATTCCAACCCGGATGGTCATGCGCCTTTACACTGACAAAATTAAAGTCGTTGCCAAGCGCCGACTGCGAAATATGGATAGTCGAATGGGTGTAGAATTCCCCGTTGTATCCCCATGACACATACACCTCCTTTATAAGATGCTTTTTCTTCTTCGGCGGTTGCTCCTGTTGCGCAGACGCCGCCAGCGGTACCACAGAAAGTAATAACGCCTTCGCCACGCTCTTCCGCCAATCCATGCTCTGCCGCCTAAACGTATAGCCAAATAATCTCATACCAATCGATACTTTTAGATAAATCAAAACTGGCCGGAGGCCAGTTGCACGAAAGTGCAGACATAAAATGATATAAAGACAAAAAATTATATTTCCTAAAATTTTTTGTCGACTATATGGGCAGCAAAATTATAGAATTATCGCCATCTCCCACCATCTTAACAACTAAATTGCACCCCAATCAATTCACGCATGCCCACGGAAAATAACTCCCCCACCGAAGACGCCACCCTGCTACGCAAGCAGATCGGTACCGCCCGCACCCTCCTGCTCATCGTCGCCGTCGCCACCCTCATTTCAGCGATACTTCTCACCCCAAATCTTCCGGACCGTATTACCCTGATGAACATCGTGATAATCTCCACGATTGCGGTTATCTATTTTCTTCTCGCGATATATACAAGGAAAAAACCCTACACCGCTATCCTCGCCGGCCTGCTCCTGCTCCTGGTGACCATCCTCCTGGATGTCTTCCTGAACCCGTTTGGGCCCTTCAGCCGATGGCAGTCCAAGCTACTGACCATCCTCCTTCTTCTTCTGGGCCTAGCCGACAGCAGGGATGCACAGCGCAAGATGAAGACACCTCCCGCCCCGCCACCGCCATCCCCCCGCCCCTAAACATCATATTCCAGCACCGGTCTCAACCATCGCTCCATCTCCTCCACCGCCATCCCCTTCCGCGCCGCATAATCCACCACCTGATCCCTCTCGATCTTTCCCACCCCAAAGTATTTGCTTTCCGGATGGGCAAAATACCAGCCGCTGACCGTCGAAGCAGGATACATCGCCAGCGACTCCGTCAGGATAACCCCGGTATGCGTATGCGCATCCAGCAACTCGAACAGCTTCCGCTTCTCCGTATGATCGGGACACGCCGGATAGCCCGGAGCCGGCCGGATCCCCAGATATTCCTCCCCGATCAGCTGCTCATTGCTTAGATGCTCCCTCGCCGCATACCCCCAGTATTCCTTTCGCACCCGCTCATGCAACAGCTCCGTGAACGCCTCCGCCAGCCGGTCCGCCAGCGCCTGCAACATGATCTTGTTATAGTCGTCATGCGCCGCATCCAGCCGCTTGATATGCGGCTCGATCCCTTCGATCGTCGTCACAAAGGCCCCAAGATGATCCTTCAGACCCGAATCCGCCGGAGCGACAAAGTCACTAAGCGAAATATTTGGCTGATCCGCCGCTTTCTTGATCTGCTGCCGTAGGAACTCGAGCCGCACATCTCCATCCGGCCCTGTTACGACCACCGTATCTTTCCCGTTTGACTGCGCAGGCCAGAACCCGATCACCGCCCTTGCCCGAAGCCATTTTTCCCGGATCACCTGGTCGAGCAACTGCCTGGCGTCATTATATAATTTCGTCGCCTCCACCCCCACGACCGCATCCTTCAGGATCGCCGGGAACTTTCCATGCAGCTCCCAGGCGATAAAGAACGGCCCCCAGTCGATATACGGCACGATCTCCGCCAGATCATACCCATCGAATACCTTCGTACCCGTGAATTGCGGCGCCACCGGCCGGAACCCCGGCCAGTCGATCTTTACTTTGTTGAGCTGCGCTTTGCCGAAAGCCAGGTATTGCTTAACGCTTTTTCTATTGCTGAAATCTTGTTTTAACTTTTGATATTCCGACTGGATGCCCTTCAGGAAATCAGGTTTCTGCTCCGGATTCAGCAACGAGCTCACCACCGTCACGCTTCTCGAAGCATCCAGTACATGCACGACGCCCTTCGAAAACTCCGGCGCGATCTTTACCGCCGTATGCATTCGCGACGTCGTCGCCCCACCGATCAATAACGGCACCTCGAAATCCTGCCGCTTCATCTCCCTTGCCACATGCACCATCTCATCAAGTGACGGCGTGATCAACCCGCTTAGCCCGATAACCGCTACTTTTTCCCTTTTCGCCGTCTCCAGGATCTTATCCGCCGGCACCATGACCCCAAGATCGATAATGTCATACCCATTACAACCTAACACTACTCCGACAATATTCTTCCCGATATCATGCACATCTCCTTTCACCGTGGCCAGCAGGATTTTTGCCGCACCCGCCTCAGCACTGTCATCCCCCGACAATTTTTTCCTTTCTTCCTTCTCCTGCTCGATAAAAGGCGTCAGCACCGCGACCGACTTCTTCATGACCCGCGCACTCTTCACGACCTGCGGGAGGAACATCTTTCCGCTGCCGAACAGATCCCCGACGACATCCATCCCCGCCATCAGCGGCCCCTCGATCACATCCAGCGGTTTAGGATATTTCAGCCGCGCCTCCTCCGTATCCGCGTCGATATGATCGGTGATCCCATTGACCAACGCATGTTTCAGCCGCTCCTCCACCGTTCCCTGACGCCACGCCTCATCCTTTACCTCCGCTTTATCCTTCGCCTTTACCGTTTCCGCAAACGCCAGCAGCCTATCTGTCGACTCGGGATTCCTGTTCAGGATCACATCTTCACAAAGCTCCCGCAGCTTCGGCTCGATCTCGTCATATACGACCATCTGTCCCGCATTTACGATCCCCATATCCATCCCCGCCTTGATCGCATAGTAGAGGAACACGCTGTGCATCGCCTCCCGCACCGGCTCGTTGCCGCGGAACGAAAATGAAATGTTGCTCACCCCGCCGCTGATCTTCACGAGCGGCATCAGCTTCTTGATCTCCCTGATGGCTTCTATAAAGTCGACGGCATAGTTATTATGCTCTTCGATCCCCGTAGCGATCGCAAAAATATTCAGATCGAAGATGATATCCTCCGGATCATAACCCACTTGCTCCGTAAGGATCTTATAGGCCCTGACACTGATGTCCACCTTTCTCCGGAGCGTATCGGCCTGTCCGCTTTCATCAAAGGCCATGACGATGACCGCGGCGCCATAGCTCTTGCAGATGATCGCCTGGTCGATGAACTTCGCCTCCCCTTCCTTTAAGGATATCGAATTGACGATGCACTTTCCTTGTACACATTTCAGCCCCGCCTCGATGATCGAGAACTTCGACGAGTCGATCATGATCGGGATCTTCGCGATATCCGGCTCTGCCTGTAACAGGTTGAGAAAGGTCTGCATGGCCTTTTCGCCATCCAGCAAGGCGTCATCCATATTCACATCCAGGATCTGCGCCCCATTCTCCACCTGCTGCCTGGCTACGCTCAACGCCTCCTCATACCCGCCCTCCCGGATCAGCCGGGCAAACTTCTTCGACCCCGTCACATTGGTACGTTCGCCTACATTCACAAAATTTGTCTCCGGCCGCAAAGTCAGCGGCTCAAGACCGGATAAACGCAAAAAAGGCTTGATAGTAACTTCTGACATCTTAAACCAATTCTTTTTCAATGATCGGCAACTGCCTCGGCTTGATTTTCGCAACTTCCTCCGCGATATGCCGGATATGGTCAGGCGTCGTTCCACAACAACCGCCCACGATATTGACGAAACCATTCTCCGCCCATTCCTCGATAAAATGCGCGGTTTGCTCCGGCAACTCATCGTATTCCCCCATGGCATTTGGTAACCCGGCATTCGGATAGGCGGACGTATAACAGGCCGCGATCTGACTGAGCTCCTCGATATGCGGCCGCATTTCAGCCGCACCCAGCGCACAGTTGAGCCCGATGCTCAGCGGCCGGGCATGCATCACGGAAACATAAAAGGCTTCCAGCGTTTGCCCGCTGAGAGTCCTGCCGCTGGCATCCGTGATCGTCCCGCTGACCATGATCGGCAACTCCGGCTGCCCCGAATCCCTGAAATACTTCTTGATGGCAAAAATGGCCGCCTTTGCATTCAGCGTATCGAAGATCGTTTCGATCAGCAACAGATCGACGCCGCCTTCCACCAGCCCCTTTACCTGCTCGTAATACGCCGAAGAGACCTCGTCGAAGGTCACCGACCGGAACCCCGGATTGTTGACGTCAGGTGAGAGCGAAAGAGTTTTATTCATCGGCCCCATAGCGCCCGCTACGAACCGCGGTTTTGCCGGATTCCGCGCCGTATAGTCCGCCGCCGCCTTCTTAGCCAGCCGCGCCGCCGCCACATTCATCTCATAGGCCACGTCCTCCATATGATAATCGGCCATGCTGACCCGCTGGGCATTGAACGTATTGGTCTCGATGATATCCGCACCGGCTTCCAGGTACTCCCGATGGATCCCTTCAATGATTTGCGGCTGTGTCAGGACCAACAGGTCATTATTCCCCTTCAGGTCCGACGCCCAGTCTTTAAACCGCTCGCCGCGATAATCATTTTCCTCCAGCTTGTGCCGTTGGATCATCGTACCCATTGCCCCGTCAATGATCAGGATACGCTCCCGCAGGGCCTTTTCAAGAATTTCCCGGCTGTTCGTAGTAAGATTCTGCTTGTTTGTCATTTGACCCTCCTTTTGTTAAGGTGAATATCCGGGAGGTCAAACGCTTTGCTGAAGAAAAAATTTTCTGGACGTTTATTAGTTCAGTGATTTCTGCTTCGAAGCGCTTGCTCCGGCCATCCAGGTTGAACAATAAACAAATCCGCCTGAATGGGCTGCAAATATACGAAGAAATTACTCAAAGTCAACATCAATCCTCACCTATCGCTCCCCTCTACGCCAGGACCCCTCCTCAACCCCCCGTCCGGTAACTCTCCACCGGCAACCGGTTCGTGATCGACCTCGCCAGGGTCATCTCATCCGCATACTCCAATTCGCCCCCAAACGCGATACCCCGCGCAATCGTCGTGATCCTCAATGGAATATCCTGCAACTTCTTCTGGATATAATAAATGGTGGTATCCCCCTGGATCGTCGGATTCAACGCAAATATCAACTCCTGCGGCCGCTCCTTCCGCACCCGGCCGACCAACGTCTCGATATTCAATTGATCCGGTCCCACCCCGTCTAACGGCGAAATGATCCCCCCCAATACATGATAGGTGCCGCTATACTGCTGCGTACTCTCGATGGCGATCACCTCCCGGATAGTCTCTACCACACAGATCATCTCCCGCTTCCGAAAAGAATTGGAACAAATGGAACAGATATCCCCGTCGGCAACGTTGTGACACCGCTGACAAAACTTTATCTCCTGCTTCATCCTCACCAGCGCTTCGCTCAACCCCTGCACACTCGCCGGATCGGCCCGCAGCAAATGCAGCACCAGCCTCAAAGCCGTCTTCTTCCCAATGCCCGGCAACCGCGCAAACTCACTGACGGCGCTTTCCAATAACGCAGATGAAAATTGCATCCTGTAAAGTTACGGCGTCATATTGATATCCCGATCATTATCCCAATTTGCCTTCACCGTGAATTTCTTCATTACCGTCACCACCTTCTCCGGCTGCTGATGCTTTCCGAAAAAATGCCCCGTATCCCATTTCCCATTCCCATTGGCGTCATACAGGATCCGCAGCTCATAATCTCCGGGCTTGAACAAGATCTGCCGGATCTCCTTCTTTTTGCCAAAAGGAAAGGAATATTTAAGGACATCCCCGGAATAAAACAGCAACACCGGCCGCTTGTTCAGGTCCAGGTTGAATACCCGGATCCGGATCTCCCCATAGTCGATATCCTTCTTCGTCCGGAAAGTAATCGTATCGTCCTTTAGAAGTCTTCTGCCCGCCGAATCCGCCGCAAAAGCCTTCGCCAGGATCAGATTGAACTTCGTATCCAACGGCCACGCATATGCCAGGTAGAAGTTCTTATTCGTCGTATCCCGGACCCAACGGTACTGCTTGAACGGAATATCCTTGAAATTTTCGTCGGTGAACCGGATTAACGTGGAATCGAAACTCTTCAACCCGGTTGCGGTAGTTATCCTGAAAGTATCGAGTATATCAAATACCCCGTTTGTCGTATTCGTCTGCAACTCCAGCCGTTTGTCCTTCTCCTTTGACTTCTTCGATGACTTATTCCCGCCGCCGGTTCCAAAACCTCCGCCACCCCCGCCATTCCCACTACTCCCGCCACTCCCGTTGCTCCCGTTGCTTCCCGTCTTCGCCCCGCCCTTGGCCTCCTCCTCCACAAAGGCATATAAGGTCACCGGAGGAGTACTGATACCGACATTCACAAGCCCGTCCGCAAACGCAAACAACTGCGACTTGGAAAGATATTTGTGCGACCCTGCCTCATCCTTCATCGCATAAACCGCATACTGCCCCGGCGCAATGTGGTCGAAAATGAAGTGGCCGGTACTGTCAACCCTGGTCAGATACCATGGCCGCTCCTTCAACACCGCCGAATCTTCCCGCTTCTTATGCAATATGACCACCAGGCTGGAATCCGGCTTGCCCGTCAGCGCAATCAATACATTTCCGTCGAACCGCCCCGAATCGATACGATCACCCGTGGAAAAGACATAAGTAAAATTGCGCAGGATATTACCCTCGTTCACATCCTTGATCCCTTTGTAGAAATTCAGGGTATAGGTCGTATTCGGTTGCAGCGTGTCCTTCAGCTTGACCGTCACGGTCTGAAGCCGGCCATCCGTGATCGGCTCGACCTTCGGGACCGGATTTACGACCAGCTCCGTCCGGATGTCCTTTGCATCGATATACTCATCGAATTTGAAGACGATCTTATTGTTGCTGACATGCTTGCTGAACTCCACCGGCGTAGCGTTCAGCAATACAGGCGGAAGCGTATCCTTCGGCCCGCCGGTAGGAGGGATGATATTGGCGCATCCGACAAGAAATGAAAGGGAGAAAAGCAATAGCGCGTTTCGGAGCTTCATGCCACAAACATACTAAATGTCCTCCTCCACTTCATGGATCGCCACTGCCAGATTATTCGTTTTAACAAAATTGCACCAATGGCAATCCGGCTTGCCGCAACCCGTATAGAATTCACGGTTCTGTATCTTCTCCCAGACGCTCACGATCTGCTGCGTGACCGTCGTAATATCCTCCGGCGTGATCATGATCTTCACCTTCCTGAACTCTTTTTTCCGGTCGGGCTCCACAAAGTCGAACTCGGTCCCCGTAACCTTCCAGTCCTTTTGCTCATAGCCATCGACCAGGATCTTATAGAAGACCGCCTGTCGCCAATAGTCCCCTCCATCCGGATTCCGCTCGCTCGGCGGCAACAGCTTTTCCCGCGCCTTATCGACGTCTCCCGTCTTATAATCCACGACCGTGACCTCCTTCCCCTGGAACTCCAGCTTGTCCAGCTTGCCCTTTAGCGGCACACCCCGGACTACGACATTCCGGATATTGCGCTCCACCGCGACGATCCGGTTCCACGTGTGCAGGTACTTCTCATAATAGTTCGCCAGCACCTCCAGGCCATATTCCATCCGCCGGGCAAAAGCTTCCCGGGTAAAGATCTCCCGGTGACGGCCCATGTACCATTTAAAATCGTTTAACAGCTCCTCCCGCGTCGGAAAGGCCTCCGCCGCATGCTCCTTCATCTTCTCAAAAAGTCGCTGCAACGCAAAATGCACCGCACTCCCGAATTCCGTAGCCTCGTTCTTTGGCGATGGAATGCGGACAAGATTGCGGTAATAGAACTCCAACGGGCACTTTAGATAGTTGTTCAGCGCCGTCACATTCATTACGAACGTCGAAAGCGTCCGTCCGATAAAGTCCTCCTCCGCCGCCTGGATCTCCGGTGCGACCGCCTCGCTGAACGGCAGCGCATCGAAGTCCGCAAGCACCTCCTCCGGGATCAACGCTTTTTCTATCGGCAACGCATGCTGGTCAAGGATCTCCGCTACAAAGACCGACGGCTCCAGCTCCTTCCCGTCATCCCGGAACCGCGACCACGAGATGACCAGATGCCGCTCCACCCTCGTCATCGCAACATAAAAGAGCCGCCTTAGTTCCTCTTCCTCTATAGCTACCGCCCCGGCGCCGCCTGTCCCCGCGCCACCCGCCCCCGCGCTACCGGTCCCCACGCCACCCGTTCCCGCACTGCCCGCCCCCGCGCCGCCCGTTCCCGCGCCGCCTGTTCCCACACCACCCGCCCCCGCACCACCCTTCGCCGCCCCGCCCGTGGCGCGCACGAACAACGTATCCGGAAATTTATACCCTCCCCCCGGGCGCCGCTTCTTCTCCCAGATAGCCGCATTGCAACCCGCAAAGAAGACATATTCGAACTCCAACCCCTTCGAACCATGAGCCGTTAATAAATTAACAGCCTTATCACTACCTGAAACCTGCACCAGCGGTAGCGTCAGCCCATTGTCCTTCATCAGGTCGATCATTTGAATGAGGCGCTCGAGATCGAGGTCCGGATTGCGCCGGCATTCCTCCCGGATGAATTCGAAGACCCCCGTCAATACCTGCATCCGCCAGATCTTATCGGTACTGGCCAGCGCCAGGCCCAGGATTCCCGTCTCCCGGATGCAATTCTCGAACAGGGCCTGCAGCGTCACATTCGTAACATCGCCGATCAGCTTCTCCAGCACCCGGCTTGCCTTCTTCATCCCTTCCGGCAGCCCGGTATCGAAAAGATCACGCGCCGGCCGGTTAGCCTTTTCGTAGAGGAGCCGGCGCAGCGACGTACGCTGATCGCTGAACTGGCGGTCAGCCACCTCGACGGATAACCGCGCAATCTCGATGGGCGCGATCCCCCAGCACTCGAAATGCAGGATCTCGAACAACATCTCATCGCCGCCATAAGGCGCGTCATGCTCCGCCCCCAGGTACCGTAACAGCAACAATACCTTCTGCGCCAGCGGAACCCCGAGCAGATCCAGACTGCGCTTACTGTAGACAGGGATCCTCTTCAGTTGCAGGAAACGGGCCAGCTCCTCACCGTACTTGTTCTCCTTATAGATAATGGCGATCCGCCCCGGCGCCACCCCTTCAGCCAGCAACCTTTCCACTTGCAGCGTAATATTCGTCATCTCCTGCCTTGGGCTCAGATATTCCACCAGCCGCGGTGGGTCGGCAAACCGGCTCACGATAGGATGGCTCGATACCAGGTTTTTGGAAAGCCCCGGGAATTGATTGACCAGCCGCTCCTGGTTCCGCTCGATCAGCGTCCGCGAAATATCCAGGATCGGCTGCGTGGACCGGTAATTGTTAGTCAGCACCACCGTCAGCAGATCCTTCGAATAGTCATTGGCGAAATCCAGCATATTCTCCACATTTGCCCCCTGGAAGCGATAGATGCTCTGATCGTCATCCCCGACGACAAATACATTCGGCTGGTCCCAATAACCGATAAGCAGACTGACCAGCCTGTTCTGGGTACCGCTCGTGTCCTGGTATTCGTCGACCAGGATATACTGATACCGCTCCTGGTAGGTCGCCAACAGATCTTTATTTTCCTCGAATGCCCGGATCACCCAGTTGATCATATCGTCAAAATCATACCGGTTGCGGCGTCGCATCAGCTCCTGGAAAGGTTGGAACTCCCCGACCGCCGCCCGCAGCTTGTCCATTCGTTCCCTTTCCTCCGCGATCCTATCCGTCCGGACATCCCCTTTTTTGAAGTCCCTGGTCGCCCGCTTCGCAATATACTCCTCCCGCTCCGGCAGCCCTTCCAGATAGGCGCCGATCTTCCGGTTGACAAATTCCGGCGCCCAACCTTCCCGCTTCATTGTCGAAAAGAGACCCTGCAGATTGCCCATCTCAAAATAAACATCCCCGCGATACCGTTTAAGCGGATGATTCTTTGCCCATCCATCGATCAGGATCTTGAAAAGTTGGATGCGCTCGAGTTCGGAGATCGGATCAAGGACCGTCTTCTCGAACAGCGGCAGATTTTCCTGAATGATATCGTTGCAGAAGGAATGGAACGTGTGAATATGGACCTTGTAGGCGTCAGGCCCGATAAAGGACAAAAGCCGGCGGCGCATTGCAATTGCACCCGCTTCGGTATAAGTCAGGCAAAGGATATTGCCCGGAGCCGTATCCGTTTGTATGAGGATCTTTCCGATCCGCGCGGCAAGGATCTGGGTTTTGCCCGTTCCGGGACCGGCGATGACCATAACCGGCCCTTCAATGCTGTCCACCGCCAGCCTTTGTTGTTCGTTCAGCTTCCGGTATTCTTCCTGGAAATGAATCCGGAGCTTTTCGCGATTGATAGACATATTTCAAAGGTAAGAATGCTTCGGGACCTGAAATCCTCAGACATTCCACATCCTGTTAGCAAGACATTCTACCATAATTTAGCCCGGTATAGTCGATAAATGCCGTTTAAAGTGTAGAAAGCAATTGGAAAATGTCTTAATATGGGAATAAAATCGCTGATTCAGCGTTAGAGATCGTATCCAATGAATACGCAAATATGAAAAACCATCACTCTTTTAAAGTCTTTATTGTTGAAGATGATGTATGGTATGGTTCCATGCTGCAGCATTATCTGTCCCTTAATCCTGAATATGAAGTCAAACGCTTCGAATCACCCCGTGATTTCTTTGCGCAACTTCATGAAAATCCGGATGTTGTAACATTAGACTACTCCCTCCCGGATTGTGATGGCGCTGAAGTACTAAAGAAGATCAAGGAACACAACCCCGACATCCGGGTCATCGTGATCTCCGGTCAGGAAGACGTGGCCACCGCTATTAACCTGCTTAAGAACGGCGCATTCGACTATATCGTCAAAGACGACGACACCAAAGACCGCCTTTGGAACAGCATCCTCCACCTGCGCGAGATCAGCAACCTCAAACAGGAAGTGGAGACCCTCAAAAGCCAGGTAGGCCGGAAATATGACTTCTCCCAAATGATCCTCGGGAAATCCGATCAGATCCAAAAGGTATTCTCTCTCATCGAAAAAGCCTCCAAGACAAATATTACCGTCAGCGTCACCGGCGAGACCGGATCCGGCAAGGAAATGATCGCCAAAGCGATACACTATAATTCCGATCGCCACAAGATGCCTTTCGTAGCCGTCAACGTCGCCGCCATTCCAAAAGATCTCATCGAAAGTGAGCTCTTCGGACATGAGAAAGGCGCGTTTACCGGCGCCGTTACCCGCCGGATCGGCAAATTCGAAGAGGCGGACAAAGGTACCCTCTTCCTCGACGAGATCGGCGAGCTCGATATCAACCTCCAGGCAAAGCTGCTCCGCGTCCTCCAGGAACGGGAGATCACCCGGATCGGCAGCAATGCAGTTACAAAGATCGATGTTCGGATCATCGTCGCCACCCATAAGAATCTCCTCGAAGAAGTCAAGAATAAGAATTTCCGTGAGGACCTCTACTACCGCCTGATCGGCTTGCCGATCTCCCTGCCCCCGCTACGGGAACGCGGTAACGATATCCTCATTCTGTCAAAGCATTTTATCGACGCATTTTGTAAGGAGAATAAGATCGACAAACGCTCCCTGTCGCCCGACGCCCAACAAAAATTATTGCAGTATCCCTTTCCCGGCAACGTTCGCGAGCTGAAATCGGTGGTAGAGCTGGCCGTCGTTATGGCCGACGAGGAAATGATCCAGGCTGAGCACATCACCCTCAACACGTCCGCCAGCATCGCCGATCTGCTGAATAAGGAAATGACCCTAAAGGAATTCGAGATCCAGATCTTGCAGCATTATCTGGATAAATATGAAAAAGATGTTCTGCTCGTCGCCAGGAAGCTGGATGTCGGCAAATCCACGCTTTATCGGATGATCCAAAACGGCGAGCTTAAGATGAAATGACCTTAACCTAAACCCACTATGCCGTTAGAAAGCAGCTTTTTTGAGGAAATTCTCGACAAAGTACCTGCCGAGATCATCGTCGCAGATCCGGAATACCGCTTTCTGTACGCGAACCCAATGGCTGTGCCCGAACCCGCCGTGCGGGAGTGGATGATCGGAAAGACCAATGAAGAATTCTGCACGTATACCGGCCGCCCTGTAGCCATGGCGCGGGCCCGCCGGATGGTTTTCGAGAAGGCCCGCCGCACCCGTAAAGCTGTGGAATGGTCGGAATCGGCCCAGGACAGCGAAGGCGTCGTACAACACTTCCTGCATCGCATTTATCCGGTTTTCGCGGCAGACGGGACACTGGAAGAGGTGATCATCTATGTCGTCCGGATCACCGAAACAAAAGAATTTGAAGAAAAGGTCAGGGTACACGAGAAAAGATATCGGGATCTCTTCAATCACAGTCAGGCGCTGATCTGCACCCACGACCTCGATGGAAAGCTCCTCACCGTCAATCCGGCCACGTGCAGGATCCTCGGGTATGAGGAATCCGAAATGCTCGGCCGCAACCTCGGCGAATTCATTCCCGAGAAACATCAACCAAGATTCAGGGAAGAATACCTTGAGCCCATCCGGCTTAGCAATGGCGCGATAAGCGGCGAATTCTGCGTTCTCAGCAAGGCCGGTGAGGAGATATATCTTCTGTATAAGAACTATCGCCGCGAGGAGCCTGGCGCCGAGCCATATGTGATCGGCTTTTCACAGGATATCACCGACCGGATCAAGATGGAAAAGGAGCTGCGGTTCACCAAACAGCTCACCGACGAGATAGCGCGGGCCAAAGAATCCTTCCTCGCCCACATGAGCCATGAGATCCGCACGCCGATGAACGGCATCCTCGGCATCGCCAGCCTCCTGAGCAAGACCCAGCTTGAATCCCAGCAACGCAACTATCTCCAGCTCATCCAGGAGTCGGCGAATAATCTGCTGGTGATCGTCAATGATATTTTGGATCTCGAAAAGATCGTGGCAGGCAAATTACAACTGGAGACGATCCCCTTCAAGATCGTAGACAAGATCGCCACGATAATCCAGTCTTTTATCTACCGCGCCGAGGAGAAAGAGCTCGGCCTGATCTTCCAGAATTTTATCCCCGCCGAGTTGGTTGTCAAAGGTGATCCCTACCGGCTCAGCCAGGTATTGAACAATATCCTCAGCAACGCGCTCAAGTTTACCGAAACCGGCCACATTACGATCGTGACCGGCATCAGGGACAACAATGAAGAGCGGGTCATCATCGAGATCACCATCAGCGATACCGGGATCGGGATCGTCAAGGAAAGATTGAGCACCATCTTTGAGCCGTTCGAACAGGCTGACGCGACGATCTCGCGGAAATATGGCGGCACCGGCCTCGGCCTGGCGATCTGCAAGAATATGATCGAGATGCAGAACGGTGATTTGCTTGTCCAGAGCGAGGAAGGGAAAGGCTCCAGCTTCACGATCCGCCTCCCGTATCAGATCAGCACAGAAGAAGAAAAGGATAACGAGATCAGACAGGAGATCGACTTCAAAAGCCTGGGTCCGCGGAAAGTACTGGTAGCCGAAGACGTCGAGCTGAACCAGTTCCTTGCCCGCCATATCCTCGAATCCTGGGACTTTGTGGTGGTGATTGCCGGAAATGGCCTGGAAGCGATCGAGCAATTGGGGAAAGATGCGTTTGACTGTATTCTGATGGACGTTCAAATGCCGGAGATGGACGGGATCGAAGCGACTCACCATATTCGAAGTTTGCCCGACCCGATTAAAGCAAATATTCCTATTATTGCACTCACGGCAAATGCGCTGAAAGGCGACAGCGAAAAATACCTGGCGGCAGGAATGACCGACTATCTGGCCAAACCGTTTGATGAAGAGCGATTGTTCAGAGTGATCTCACGGAACCTCAACCGGATTGCCACCAAACCCGCCGCCGCGCCCGCCGCACCCGGTACCACTCCACCCGGACCTACCGCGCCCGCCGCCGTACCGCCCCCGACACCGACCTCATCCCATGATCCGCAGACAGATATCACCCTTAAAAACCACAACAATACACACATGACATCCGCCAATCCAAGACTATACGACCTGACGATGGTACAATCCGTATCGGGTGGTGATGAAGGCTTTATCAGAAAAATGGTAGCACTTTTTATCGAAACGGTCCCTCAGAACATGCAAGAGCTCAGGAATGCACTGCAGGCAGAGAACTGGGAACAAGTTGGCAAAACAGCCCACAAACTCAAATCTACTATCGACTCCATGGGGATCAAATCCATCCGGCAGGAGATCCGGACCGTCGAATCAAATGCCAAGCAAATGGAATCCCTCGGCGAGATCCCCGCTTTGGTGGCAACGATCGACAATGTGATCAAGGAATGTATCGACCAGCTACAGGTTGAAGTATTGAATTGATGACTTCTCTCCTTTCCCGCCGCCCGGCCGCCTGCCATCGCCGTCCCGCCACCACCAGCTCTATCACCGTTCCGCCGCCCACGGTCTCTTTAACTATTGGCCGAATACTGCATTGATTCCCAATAAATAACAGATCATTCCCAATTTGAGAGCGAATAAATCTGAATTAATTTTGTAGTGAATTGATTATCAATTAGATATGGTAGGTTTTTTTCTGGCACCATTTTCCGGGTTCAAGGTTGCACCAGTTCAGACAACCAATGGAATTATCAAATCAACCCGTTATTTTCGTGGTCGAAGATAACATTATTTATCAAGGCCTTATTGCTAAAGAGCTCGAAAGCCTCAGCACCAATCTCCACTTCTACACCAACGGAGAATCCTGCGTTTCTAATTTAAGTAAGCGTCCTTCCGTCATCGTCCTGGACTACAACCTCGATGGCCAAATGAACGGCCTCGACACCCTCCAACGGGTACGGGACTACGACCCCAACGTTTATGTGATCCTGTTTTCCAGCCAGAAAGGCCTCAATACAAAAGAAATTTTCCTGCAATACGGCAGTTTCGATTTTCTGGAAAAGAATAGTCTTTCCCTGCGTACCTTACGCCAAATGGTCGACTGCGTGACCTCCGGCGCCGGAAAGACAGTTGAAAATTGAAGGAATTGTTTACCCCGGAACCCCTGATTGCCAGGTGATCCTCGATTACCCCGGGATCCTCGAAATATACCTCTCGATCTCTTTGATCTGACTCACGATCTGCGGCGTAGTCGGCTTCAGCGCCTTAGCCTTGCGAAAAAAATCCTTCGCCGCGCGGAATTCCCTTTTCGTCATCATGATCGAACACAGCTGCAGAAACGCCGCCGCCTGATTCTCCTTGTCCGGAAGCCCCTTCCGTATAGCCTGCCGGATATAACTTTCCGCCTGCCGGATATCGTTCTTTTGCATCGACAGCATCCCCATCTGCAACAGGCTGGCGCCCTCCGCCTCCTTCATGGGCATCCCAAGGTCAAGTCCCTTCTTCATGTTCTTTTCCGCACTCGTGAAGTCCTGCTTCATCATCGCAATATTCCCCTTCAACGTGTAGTAGACGGACCGGATGGGCTTATATAAAAGACCGGGAAATTTGATCGAATCCAGCACCTTCTCCGCCGCTTCCATATTACCCGATTCCATATGCTCCTGGATCAGCCGGAGCGGCCCAAAGAAGAAATATCCAAAGAGCAATATCACCGCGATGAAATAAGCCAGGAAAGCCGGCCAGAACCCCGCGTAATAATTGGTAATTCCACCCAGGATCAGGAGCGTAATTGCCAGCTGGAGCCGGTACTTGATAATAATGTTATAAAACTTCATTGGAGTGCAAATATACGGGTTCGGAGCCGCCAGGGACCAGTCAGCTAAAATTTATCATCGTTGACCTCGATCCAGTAACCATCCGGATCCTGAAGGTAGATCTGCTTGACATTATCCGGCCGAACCTGCGGGGTCTTGCTATTCTGCGCCCAATTTCCGTATTTGACATTCATGGCGTCCAGATGCTTCGTGAACGCATCCATCGATGGAACACTAAATGCCAGATGGATATTGATATCGTGCGGGACATCCTCTTTCGCGCCCGAGACCACATGCAGCTGCCCATGTTCCGAAACCTTGAACCATACATGCTTCCCATCGTGGAAAGGCTCAGATATCCGTTTAAGTTCCAGGACCTTTTCATAAAAGTTCGCCGCCCGGTCCAGGTCCGTCACATAAATGGTCTGATGACTGAATTGCGGTCCCTGCGCCTTTGCCGTGCCCACCGCTGCCGTGCCCATCACCGCCGCCACCGCCATCGTCACCAGAATGCGCCTTCCCCATGACAATTTCATTTGATTCATACTTGTCGTTTTTGAGACGGTTAATGTAGGGAATTCCCATGAATTCCAGCCCGCTAAAAAAATTTGTCCTATTTTTGCGGCCCCTGCATGCCGGTCCCGCGCGGCTTCCCGCTCGCTACTGTCGCCGCAGGATTGGTCACCGGCCCGCCGGCGTCCATCATCTCATGGTCCCGTAGTTCAATGGATAGAATAGAAGTTTCCTAAACTTTTGATACAAGTTCGATTCTTGTCGGGACTACACTCACTTCAACCCGCTGACTCATAGCGGGTTTTATTTGGTAATATCTTCGATAGGGCATAACTAATTCACATGCAATGTCAAAATAGTTCGACTCCTGAAAGGATTGTTATGAAACTTACGGGTTCGAAAGCTGAATGGTCGACTACGTGGTGTAATCGGAAAGGATTAATAACACCGGAAGCATAGTCAAAACAAAAAGTAATTTGAACTATGCGATACTAAATCAGGCCGATATTATTTTCAGGAGTGCCGCGAGTTCCTTTTCGGATACGCTATCCTGCTCAGATTTATCGTAAATGTCAAGGAGAAAAACCACTTTATCAGTTACAACCACATGAATAATCACTCTGGCGCCACCGCTTTTGCCCTTGCCCTTTGAAGCAATGGCAATTCGGATTTTAAAACAATGATTTCCGAGTGGGGTGCCCTGTTCGGGATCTTCTTCCAAGATATCGAGCAAAGCGACATATTCCGTCTTCAAAGATGGATATTTCTTTGCAAGTCGTTTAAGCGCCTTCTCGAAATGGGGAATAGTTCGAACCTTATAACTCATTTATAAGGTCTCTTGCGTCACGGGCCTTCAATTTTCCAGCCTTGACGAGATTAACTTCTTTAACTGCCTGCTTTATCCCCTTCAAGACTTTTTCTTCGGAGGGATTTTCTTCTACCTCAATCTTTTTAACGAAGCTAAGACTATGGGCCAACTCCATAAAAAGCGGATACTTATTATCGGGGATATGTAAGGTGACTTGTTTCACAACACACAAATATACTTAAAATTGCATACAATATAAAGGTACAACATTTCCAATTGTTCGTTCATGCGCGACTACTGTATCGAAACCGGACATTATGATCTCTTGCCGGCCTCGACAGCTGGCTGGTCTTCAAGATTTTACAAATCCGGCGCTCTTTTGGATCATTCCAATGATTTGGTAGGCTTACTCCTCATAAAAAACCTTCCACCTCATGTTCCGCAACTATCTCAAGACCGCCTTCCGCAACCTCAGGAAAAACAAGGGCTTTACCGCCATTAACATCATCGGGCTCTCTTCCGGGCTCGCCGTCTGTCTCCTGATCATCCTTTATGTCACTGACGAGTTGGGCTATGACCGCTACAATGTTAACGCGGATCGCATCTATCGCCTCGATGCCGATATATTTTACAACAATACGGGATACACCGGGGCAGACTGCCCAAAACCGCTGGCTCCCGCCCTGCTGAACGACAATCCGCAGTTCGAACAGATGGTCCGGCTCAGCTACATGGGGGACATCATGGTTAGAAAGGGCAACAATTATATCCGGGAACACCATTACGCATTTGCCGATTCCACCTTTTTCAAGGTCTTCACCGTCCGGATGCTGGCCGGCGACCCGAATACGGCGCTGAATGAACCCAACTCGCTGGTCATTGACGAGACCACGGCCAGAAAATATTTCGGTGAATCTAATGTCCCGGAAGACGTGGTAGGCAAGACCCTCGAGCTGGAAAATCACACCATCTGCAAGATCACTGGCGTCTTTAAGGATATGCCCCGCCAGTCGCATTTCCATTTCAGCTTTATCCGGCCGTTCCGCGATGCAGTCATCGGTGACGATTGGCTGGGTCAGAACTGCATCGGCTATGTCCTTGCCAGACCGGGTCAGAGCAGGGAATTCCTGCAAAGCCGCGTGAATGCCACGGTCAATACCTATATCGGCAAGGCGATGCAGGCTGAGCTGCACGAATCCATTCAGAACATGGAGCGACAAGGGGCGCATTTCCGGTATCGGCTGATGCCGCTATTGGATATCCATCTTCATTCCAATAAGATCGCGGAGTTCGAACCCAACGGCAACATCGTTTATGTGTATGTTTTTTCATTCATCGCCCTCCTCATCCTGGCCATCGCCTGTGTGAATTTTATGAATCTTAGCACCGCCCGCTCGGCCAATCGCGCAAAGGAAGTAGGTATCCGCAAGGTGGCCGGCTCCTCCAGGGGACAGCTCATTTTCCAATTCCTGACGGAGTCGATCCTCTTGAGCATGTTCTCGCTGTTACTTGCCCTGGGTGTCGCCCTTGCCCTGCTACCTATGTTCAACCAACTCTCGGGTAAGCAGCTGTATGCAGAAATGCTCTACTCTTCGTGCATCCTGCCCCTGATGTTGGGATTGGTCCTGACAGTGGGTTTCCTCGCCGGCAGCTATCCCGCTTTCTATCTTTCTTCCTTCAGGCCGATCCAGGTACTGAAAGGTAAAATCGCCGCCGGTTTCAAGACCAGCTGGCTGCGCAGCAGCCTGGTCGTCCTTCAGTTCTTTATATCTATAGGGCTGATCATCGGGACGCTTGTCATCTATCGCCAGCTCACCTACATCCGCAACCGGGATATCGGTTTCGACCGTAACCAGGTGCTGGTCGTGCAAAATGCCTATACGGCCGGCGACGCCATCAAACCGTTCCGCCAGAGCCTGCTGAAGCTGAGCGGCGTGGTCGATGCAACCCTAACTAACAATCTCCCCACCAATCCGGGCAACTACAGTCAGAATGCCTGGTACCGCGACCAACAACTAAGCGCCAAGAACAATGTGCTCCTGACCAATTTGTATGTCGACGAACACTATATTCCCACGCTTGGCATGCACATTGTTGCGGGCAGGAATTTTGCCCCCGCCGAATTTCGCACGGACTCGATGGGCATCATCCTTAACGAAGCGGCCGTGCAGATGCTGGAGTTCAAAGACCCGATCAACAAAAAACTCTACGCCCCGGGCGCGCAGGACTCCACCGGCGCATACAAACTCGACGAATACCATGTCGTTGGGATCGTCAGGGATTTCAACTTCACTTCGATGCATGAAAAGGTACAGCCCATGATCATGAACCTCGCCGACAACCGCGGCAGCCTGTCCATCCGCTTTAAGGGCGGCGACATCCCTTCGCTGGTACAGAAGGTCGAGGCCGGCTGGCGACGCATCGCGAACGGGGCGCCTTTCAGCTATACCTTCCTCGACAATGACTTCAACACTATTTATAAGAGCGAAGCGCAGATGGGTCGGCTGTTTATCACCTTTGCCGTCTTTGCCATCCTCATCGCCTGTCTGGGTCTGTTCGGGCTGGTCACCTATGCCGCGGAACAGCGAATGAAGGAGATCGGAATCCGCAAGGTGCTGGGAGCGAATGTCGGCGGTATCGTAGCCCTGCTAAGCCGCGATTTCCTGTGGCTCGTGGGGATCGCTTCTATTATTGCCTTCCCCGTCGCGTCGTGGGCCATGAGCCGGTGGCTGCAAAGCTTTGCCTATCGGACCACCATCAGCTGGTGGATCTTTGCCGCGGCGGCGGCTGCCGCCATCCTGATCGCGCTGGTCACAGTGAGCTTTCAGACTATCCGCGCCGCCCTCGCCAATCCTGTGAAATCCCTTCGCAGCGAATGATCGCAAAGTACCGCCCCCGGCCAACTTCAAAACTACCAGGAAATTGTTTGAAAAACTTCCTGTCGACACTTCACTTCGCCTTAACTTGCTATTGAAATGCCGAATATTCATCAAGAAGTGCTCATCGGGACGCCCGTCGAAAAAGTCTATAATGCCATCACCAGCCAGGAAGGGCTCTCAGCCTGGTGGACGCCCGGGACCACCGCAAAAGCCGAAGTCGGAAGCGTTGCCTGTTTTCCATTTGGCCCGAACTATCATAAGGAAATGAAAATTCTGGAATTACAACAGAACGAGCGGGTGAGATGGAATTGCATCGCCGGCGACGCCGAATGGATTGGAACCACGCTTACCTTCATGCTTCAGGAGGGCGATATGCATTCACTTAAGTATGACCGTTACGAGCTGGGAGGACAACTCGAACAGCAAAGCGATTTTCAAAAAGGAACGTTATTGACCCTGCATCACGACGATTGGCGGGAATACACAGCTATGTATGCCGAATGCAGCTATACCTGGGGCCAGTTTTTAAGAAGCCTCAAGCTATGGTGTGAAACCGGAAGGGGCCGCCCGTATCCTTATCAGCATCGTACGAATTTGTGAACGCCGTCAAAACCGTGAAAAATCGATTAGATAATTGACCTAAGGACAGCCTGCCGCATTATTTGCAGAAACATTCATGCCCACACAACCTTGTACTCCTGTGATAGAGCCCTGAGTTGCGTTATTATAAGTAATACACTGATCGTATACTGAAAGACTGTTCATCCTTGGTGCGCCGCCTTGGCCGAAATGGAATGAAGGAGTTTAACGTTGGCTATGCCAATGAGTTCGTAAGAAATATCCAGTTCCTGCCTGCAATCAATGAAATTTCTATTGTGGATACAAGAGCCGATGGTGACGGTTTTGAGGTTAATGTTTGATCGCCTTTCTAGCTAGGCCCTATTTTAAGAACTTTGAAAAAATCCAGGACAGAAGAGCACCCATTAGTAATAGGGCAATAGCTCCCAAAATCTTTGACCAAACAGCCTGACTTTTAACTCCGATACTTAATTCTTTGATTTGATTTTCCTGAGCTTTAACTGCCGCAGAAACTGACTGTTGATTTTGTGACAAAAGCGTAAGGCCATTAGTCAATTGAGAGATTTGTTTGCCATTTTCATTTATCAAGTCATTAGATTTTTCTAAGTCTTTGTTTATCACCTTGGTTTGCTCTGAAATAATCTGCACGGTGTTCGACAAAGACTTGACATTTTCTGTTAGGTCTTTGATAGGCTTTAATACGTCTTCATACTTCACTTTAAGGTCGATTATGTCTTTGGTAATATTTTCTATTTGTTTTACTCTCTCGCTTATCTGCATCCATGGTAAAACATCCATGTTTGCCATTTTATCTAAAAAGGAGTCTGGAAAGTTTCCGTGCAATAAATTTGGCTCTGGTTGAACCTCTTTTTCTGGCTCAACAGCTAATTTTTCAAAAACTATATTGCATATCTTTCGACCATATCTGATATGCACTTTCTTTTGAGAGGCATTATACAAGCCAAAGAGCAAATGGCCGGTATATCCCGGATCGACGATGCTTCCAGTTAAGAGAATTATTCCCTCATAAGATAACGCCCTTTTGGACCCTAGTCTGGCCGAGATTTTGCGCGGGAATTTCATTTTTTCAAAAGAAACTACGGCGGCATATGCACCTGGGGGTATTTCCATGGATTTCTCGATGATCAAATCTATTTCGTTACCCTCACCGCCAAGAATTCCCTTTGCACCTACACGGATATCATAACTAGATGCTTCCAAACAACTACTACTGAATGTTTCCTTCTCAATCAAACTGTTCCTATTCACATAGTCTTGTATTTCCTTATCAGAAAGAATATTGGAATTCTTCCCTGGCTCTTCTTCAAATAAATTCTTGCTCATATAGCAGGACTTAGGCTTTCAAATAAATATACGATACCCTGCATGTTCTTGAAATGAATTTTACTAACAAAAGTTAATAAGCTGCATACCAACAAATGCCAAATTGTTTGGCTAAATTAGTAAAAAAATTAGTGCTTATGAAAAAATATCCCGCAACGAAACGTTTACCTACATGGTAGCCCTTCCCGAATGGTGAGGACCGATGTCAGATCCTGAACTTGCGCAATTTTAAATGCGATGACGATCATAAGCACGGTCAGCAGAACCCGTGAACAAAGCAGGTGTAGGATAGAGGCCATGACAAGTCATTTAGGCGCTTTCGCACGATTTATGGTAGATTGAGTTGAGCTTTTAATCGGGGAATTGACTGGCGACTTCTTACAACAGGAAGAAAAAGAGTTGGTATTCCGAATATAAGAAATTTTATGGAATTCCCCCACTCTCGCATCCCCAACTCCATTCAATGCCAGAACTATGTCCGACAACCACTTCCGCTCCGCCCTGCGCTTCTTTACCCGTCATAAAGGCTACACCGGCATCAACATCCTTGGATTGACCCTGGGCCTCTGCGCCTGCCTGGTCATCTACAATATCACCAGCTTTGAATTCAGCTTTGACCGCTCCCAGCCCGGCCGCAACCGCATCTACCGCGTCGGCTGCCGCATCCGGGAAGACCACGGCAACGGCGTCCTCATTGATGGCTATGGCAGGACAATCCCCGCCCCGGCCCCCGAGGCCCTCCGCACCGAAGTTCCCCTCATCGAAACCCTCGCAGCCTACTACCCCTATAACGTCGACATCACCGTCCCCGCCTCCACCGCACACCTCAGCCCCAACGACGCCACCATTCTCACCGGCAAGGACTACTTCGACATCTTCCCCTATACCTGGCTCGCCGGTACCCCCGCCCAGTCCCTGATCAGGCCCTACAGCGTCGTGCTCACCGCAAGCCGCGCCCGCGAATACTTCGGCGACATGCCGGCCGGACAATACCTGAACCGCGAACTTATATACGACGATTCCCTGCATGTCCGCGTCACCGGTGTCATCAAGGACTATGAAGGCAACACCGACTTCCCTTACACCGACTTCATTTCTTTCTCAACCATCAGCCATAGCTTTCTGAAAAACACGTACCGCAATGACCAGTGGCGTTTCAATCTCGGCGTCCCCGGCATTCTGGCGTTTGTGCGACTTTCTAAAAACGCCGACCCCGCCCACGCCGCATCCCTCTTCGATGCCATATTGCAACGCCATATCATCACCGACTCCTTCCTCCGGCTGCTTCATCTCACTATGGTCCTCCAGCCGCTCAGCGACGTTCACTTCAACGAGGCTTATTCCTACGACGGCATCCGCAAGGCAAGCCGGCCCGCCCTCTATGGCCTCATCGGCGCCGCGGTATTCATCTTATTGCTGGCGGTCGTCAACTTTATCAACCTGTCCACCGCCCAGTCCCTGCAACAGGCAAAGGACACCATCATCCGCCGTATCCTCGGCGCCACCCGCCTCCGGCTCATCGCAAGATCGCTAACGGAAACAGCCATCCTCACGACGCTGGCCGCAATAATCGCCCTGGCCCTCGTCCGCCCCGTCATGGCGCTCTTCAGCAATTACCTGCCCGAAGGCCTGCCTTTCTCTCCCTTCAGTCCTGCCAACCTCCTTTTTACGGCCGCAACCATTGTCGTCACCACCCTCCTTGCCGGGCTGTATCCGGCCATCAACCTTGCCGGTCTGCAATCCAACCGCACTGTGCAGTCCAACAACAGCCAAAAGTTCACCCTCCGCCGCATCCTCATCGTCTTTCAGTTCTCGATCTCTTTACTGTTCATCATCGCCTCTCTGGTCGTAGGCCGCCAGATCAACTATATGCTCGATGCCGATATGGGCTTTTCCAGCAGCGCCGTTGTTACCGTCACCGACTTCAATGCCTCTCCGCAACAGCTCCGCCTATTCGCCCGGCAGGCCCTCCGCATTCCGGGAGTACTCGAGACCACAATGCAGGGTCACGCTCCCGCCGGCGCACCCACCATCGAAAACCCGATGGAGCTTGACAACCGCCACGACAACAAGCTTGAAGTGAACATCATGGCCGGTGATGCACAGTTCATCCCGTTCTATCACATGCGCCTGCTGGCAGGCCGCAACCTCCTGCCCGGCGACAGCTTGAGAGAGTTCATCATCAACGACACTTACCGAAAAGCCCTCGACTTTTCAAAACCAGCCGACGCCATCGGCCACTCCATTACCTGGCAAGGCAAGAGCCATCCCATCGTCGGCGTTGTAGCCGACTTCCACACCGGTTCATTACATGACCTGATCCCCGCCCTTGTCATCGCCCGGCTTCACAACCTTGACAACAGCGTCGGGCTACGCATCGCACTAACCAACCATCAGGCCCTGCCGCGCCTCGAGGCCCTCTGGAAAAGCCTGATCCCTGATGAACCATTCTCCTACACCTTTCTCGATGACAGCATCGCCCGGCTCTACAAGAAAGATCGGCAGCTGTCCTGGCTGGTAGAGATATCCACCGCCGTTACCATCTTCGTCTCTTGTATCGGCCTGCTCGGGCTCATCCTCTTTATTGTGGAACGTAAAAAGAAAGAGATCAGCATCCGAAAGATACTCGGCGCCGGTGTCGCAGACATCGTCTTTTTATTGAATAAGGAATTTACCGTGCTGGTAGGGATCGCCCTCGCCATCGCATCACCCATTGCATTCCTGGGCATGCGCCGCTGGCTGCAAGACTTTTCCTATCGCATTACCATCCCCTGGTGGATCTTCATGCTGGCCGGCCTTATCACCCTTACGATCAGCTTCCTGACCATCGGCCTGCGCGTCATCCGCGCGGCCCTCATCAACCCTACCGACAACCTCCGTTCGGAATAAGTCGCGGGGGAGCACTTTATTATTTCTCGTACTTCTTTCTGGGGTGACGCTTATGATGAAAGATTGAAGCAATAACGATGACTTTTTCATCCTTATCAATATTGTAAATTACATGGTAAGGATACTTTTTAACGGCTAGTTCGTGGAAGTCTTTGTAGGCGTTACGAAAACGGTAAGGGTCTGCGCAAATTGCTGATATAGCTTCTTGAACACGAATAACAAAGTTGTCGGCTGCCAGAATGCTTCTCTTTTCGTACCACTTAAACGCATCTTCATATTCCTCGGCTGCGACCGGGTCGAAAAGATAAGAATAAGCCATGTTATTTTCTCTTATTTCGGATGTTCTGCAACCGCCTATTCATCTCTGCAGGTTTAACCATTTTACCTCCATTTAGATAATGGGCAACCCGGCGGTCAAGCTCAGATTTCAAGCTGGGAGTATATTCGACCGGCTGTGCATCATTGATATCATCCTCAACCATTACATATATGGCCTTCAACTTTTTATCATCGGCGACTCTGATATATTCTTGCAATTTGGCGCGAATGGTGGCGGTGGTCATAATACTGAAATTTGGTCAATCAGTATATAAAGATACAAAATTGGAAAAATCATTTTGGATAATTTGATTCTCACGCAAGCTTAATTTTCCCCTACCTTTAAACCACCATGCCCACCATCACCGACGATCCCCTTTTTTTATCCCGGCTGGAACTACATCTCTTAACCTTGCCATCCTGGCGCGAACATAAGGACCGCAACGACAGCTGGATGACATCGAAAGAGATTGCCAAATGGTATAGCGACAGCGGCTACTCGCAATATCCACCCGCAGAGATCGAAGACTATTTATTGGATAAATGGAAGAACAAGAGCTTAACCAACATCCGCCCGGCCAAATATCCCAACCTGATAAACATGCAGCGGCTTTGGGGCCACACAGAAAAGGTTTATCCGCAACCTGAACACCTCGACCCCTGGAAATCCGACGAGCTGCAGAAATTGAAAAAAATTGCCGCCCTGCCCCCCGATGCGCCGTCCGCATTCCTCTCCCACTCCCAAAAGGATTTCGACCTTGCAAAACAAGTCAGGCAAACCCTTGGCGAAAACTACGGCGTAGATACCTGGTTATTTGAGAGCGAATTGAATAAAGATGAGAACATCTTCGGGTCCGTCCATCTGGGGTTAGTCCATTGTGATGCGACGATGGTTCTCCTGACCTCTAATTCCATTGGTTCAGCCTGGATACATACCGAAATAGTCACTGCCGCCAATACCTTAAATAAAAAGATCATTACGCTAACCGATGCCGGCGATCAGGCTCTCATGCTGGCTGTAGATTCTTATTTGAAAAACCCCGAATATTCCGAAGATCGATTAGCGGATATACTTGAGCGATATAAGCAAAAAGAGCAAAACGAACATCGCATCGATGAGTTTAAAACGAATGCAACGAATATTCTTAATTTCCTGCACCTCTACTCGAATTTTTGCGTATTCCCTTCCATACCCGACGAATATGCTGACAGTAAGTTCATAGACCTGAAGAATGCCCTGGAAAACGTCCGCCACCCGTAAATCATCGCTTCCGCAACCCCTGCCCGCCATCCGCGATCACAAACGCCACCCCGCTTACTCCCAATGACTCGAAGACGCTCGACAGCTCATTTCCCATATCCGTAACCGGCGCCACTACCGCCCTTGGAATATGAAGGATCAGGAACCATATAAAGACCATCACCCCCAATAGCATCCCGACCAGCCTTACTTTGACCTGAAAAATGATCGCAACCCCCGCACCTATCAGTGCAACAGCTGCAAAATAAGTCCAGAACAGATCTCCGGGTATCCAGGCAGGAACAAGCGACCTGACGAACTCCGAATAAATGAAGTGTTCGATGCCAAAGACGATCAACATGATCGAATAGAATATTCGCCCCATCGGCACAGATACCTCCACTCCCGCCTTTTCGCCCGCCGGCCGGCCAGCCCTGCCATAACTGCCCGCAATGACAAATGCGCTCCCCGAAAATGCCAACTCCTTCAAAGCATTGTTCCACGCGCCGATATTCCTTCCGCCCGGATCCACCCACAACTCGAACGGCACATAACTGAACAGGAACATGGCCAAAAGCAGACCGCCCAGTGCAAGCATGGCCATCCGCCCCCCTTTTCGCAGAAAGAGAGTGACGGCAGTTCCGATCAGGATGATACTGAAAAGATAGGCCAGAAAGGTATGCCCCGGTATCGGCGTCCCCCAGGCCGGGACAAATACAGGCCGCAGGTCCGCATAGTACAGCTGCTGGCCCGCAAGACCGATAAGACAAATGGCGAACGCCCACCGGCCAAATTTAACAAGGGCTTCCATCGGAGATGCATATTGGTGCGACCCAAATTACAGAATCCCCGCCCCGATAGGCGCTACACCTCCATACAAGTTGGAACAAGTTGGTTCAAGCGGCAAAATTAGACATCATTTTATCGTATAACTCGCCTTCGGCAAATAGAAGATGGTCGTCTTGCCTCCACCGGTAGTGAATTTCATCTTCCCAAAAGCTCCCGCCAAACCCAGGTACGTAATACTCGCTCCCGGCGGCAACCGGTCCGTATCGAAATAAGATCCGAGCGGCAAATTGCTGTTGGCTCTTTCCACATTCTCATCGGAGGCGAAACAGATTACTTTCTGAGTAGCCACATTGGCAAACTGGTAGCCAAAAATTATATAGTCTGCTTTCTGCCCCGCGGCAATCGAAAATGCCTTCGTTTTCCTGTCCACCTTTCCTGCAACCTGGGCAAAGCAACTGGAAGAGATCAGCACTAATACGCTGACTGCAAGCATCTTATTCATAACGTAGCAATATCGATTACGAACCGGTAGCGCACATCCCCTTTCAACATCCGGGCATAGGCATTCGTGATATCTTTAATATCGATCATCTCGATTTCCGACACGATATTGTGCTCGGCACAGAAGTCCAGCATCTCCTGCGTTTCCTTGATCCCGCCTACTCCCGACCCCGCCAGGCTCTTCCGGCCATCCAGCAGGCTGAACGCCCTGATCTCCGCCGGCTTCGGCGGCAGCCCTACACAGATATGTACCCCATCCGTCCTCAAAAGCGAGAGATACATATTGATATCATGCTCCGCCGAGACCGTATCCAAAATGAAGTCAAACCTATTTTTCCCCGCCTCCACCTGCCCCTTATCCGTCGTCACCAGGAAATGATGTGCGCCCAGTTTCTTCGCATCCTGTTCTTTGGAAGGAGACGTGCTCAGGACCGTCACATCCGCGCCAAAAGCCACTCCGAACTTTACTCCCATATGCCCCAGGCCCCCAAGCCCTACCACGCCCAGCTTATGACCCTTACCGACTTTCCAATGCCTCAATGGCGAATAGGTGGTGATCCCCGCACACAACAATGGCGCGGTAGCCGCCAGGTCCAGCTTGTCCGGGATATGCAGGACGAAATCCTCATTCACGACGATGGTCTTGGAATAGCCGCCATATGTCGGCGTCTTTTTATCCTGCTCCAGTCCGTTATAAGTTTGGGAATTCCCGACCAGGCAATATTGCTCCAGGTCCCGCTTGCAATTCTCGCAAACCCGGCAGGAGTCGACCATAACGCCGGTTCCCGCCAGTTCCCCGACTTTAAATTTCTTGACCTGGTTTCCTACTTTGACAACTCGCCCCACGATCTCATGCCCCGGCACCATCGGGAAAATTCCCGGGAACCAGTCGTTCTTGATCTGGTGAAGGTCCGAGTGACAAACGCCACAGTACAGGATGTCGAACTGGACATCATGCGGTCCGACTTCACGGCGTTCGAAATTCCACGGCGCCAGATCCGTGGTGGGGCTCTGCGCGGCATATCCTTTTACCGGTATCATAGTTATTCGCGTATTTTTTAGTGGGAGTACAACTGATTTTTGCAGCACAAAGCTGACGAAAATTTATCTAACCCGCCTTACTAAAATTTTCCTTTGCTGCCACGCGACCCCATTTCGCCTTCAGCCATGCCCTGACCGGCTCGTCATACCATTTAAGACAGGCATATGCAATGGCAACGCTTACAATACAAATAAGCAAGCCGACAGTAAGCCCATATGCCCCAAGCTGAATCTTATTGTTCGTTACCCATGCCGTATACCAGTAGATCAACGGATAGTGCGTGATATAGAGTGGATAGGAGATATCACCGAGGAACCTGCACACCCGGATCGACCTCCTTCCGGTTAGATGTCCGCCGGCCCCGATCGCAACGACGAGCGGGAAGATGAAAATGATGCTCAGGGATTCATAAAGCCCATTCATCCACAAATGCGTCTCACCTCCGATCCTTGGGACCATAAAGACAATAAGGATCAGCAGGCTCGATACCAAAAATGCATGTTTCATGTGAATGAGCTTCCCCATTCTGCACAACAATACCCCGGCAAAGAAGGGATAGAGAAGCCGTGTAAAGCCGACGTTCAGTTGAGCCTTATCCAGCGACCATCCGCCGATCAGATCTCCTTGCGGCCCCCAGACGCAATAATGGACAAGCAAGCAGGCCGTCAGGAATACAAATATCCCGAGCCCCCATCTGGAAAACCGCCGGATAACGACCGCATAGAGGAGGTTGGCGATATATTCAAAAAAGAGCGACCATGCAGGGCCATTTAGCGGATGCATTTCCTGCCAGCCCCGGATATCCATCGAAGGCGGTAACGGGATCAGGGTACAGCCTACCAGCATCACCAGCAGCATTTTCCAGAGCGGGGTCCCGGCGATCAACGGAAATACCGGCCCTGCCTGGCTGTAATAGAATACCCCGCCGATCAATGATCCCATAATGACCATCGGCTGCAGCCGGATAAGGCGGCGTTTGTAGAAGTCCCACTGCGTCATTTTTCCCCACCGGTCATCGTAGGAATAAGCGACCACGAAACCCGACAGCAGAAAGAAGAAATCTACCGCCAGATACCCGTGATTGATGATTTGGATAAAGCGATTGCCGCCGGTGTAAGTTTCGAGTACGTGGAAGATGACGACCGCGACCGATGCCACACCGCGCAGTCCGTCCAGGATTTCATAGTGGCGCTTTGATTCAAGATATGTAGGTTGTTTATTCATGTGCAATTAGCTATTCAATTCGGGCGACGCCATCCGCGACAGCGGGAAAGATCGAGTATACCTTCGCGTCATGACCCGGGATGATGTATTTTGGCGAGGTGGCCAGGGTTTTCATTCGCTGCATCGAGCGCACATATCCGGCCGGATCGAGCGTTCCTCCTCGCGATGCCGGCACCATATGATCCAGGCTATAATAGATCCAGATATTGTCCGAGGCCAGGACGATATTCTTCGCTCCCGAACTGACCACAACAAACTGCGAATTGTACGTATGTCTGGAACCGGTATAGACCTTTATCCCCGGAATGATCTCCTTATTATCTCCATCCACGAGCGTCACCTTCCGCGCCATATTCAGCTCGACCATCGTCCGCACATCCCGTTTGTCAAATCCCCCCGACGTGCTGTCGGTTGCCCACGCGGCTCCCACAAAATAATTGTAATCTTCCTTCTGGATCCACACATGCGCGTTAGGGAAAAGCCCGACCCCGTCGATATGGTCCCAATGCGGATGGCTGAGGATGATGTCCGTGATGTCCGCAGGTTTCAGCCCCACTTTCGCCAGCGCCGAATCGGGCCGGATATAATTTACGACTTCAAAGTCCTTCGCTTCCACGATATCATTCCGGAATCCCGCGTCGACCAGCACGTTCTTCCCGTTGTCCCCTTTGATCAGCCAGATACTGAAATCGATCTTCACGCTGTCATTATCCGGGCCCTTGTCAGCCCATACCGAAATAGCCGTGGGATGCGCCATTGCCGCGAACCGGATGGCGTACACTTTATAATTCGCCGTTTGAGCCGAGCCCGTCAGGGCCCCACATAGCATAAACGTAAGAATGAATAGTCCCTTTTTCATAACTTATTCGATAAAATGCCAGCAGACCCCGGCGATATCGATGATGTTTACTTCCTTGCCATAGGGTTGCTGCGTGACATTCCCGATCGATATCCCGAACCGCTCCCCCAACCCTTTCCCGATCACCATATTCCGGAACTCCTCCACGCTGCTGACCCTCACCGAAAGCATAAAATTCTCCGCAAACGCCTTGTTCTCGAACTTCTGCAGCATAAAATAGCACCCGTCTCTCCCAAATCCCGCGAGATTTCCCTCCTCCCAGTTCAGGGTGAACCCCAACTCCTGGAAGAGCTGTTTCGACTCCTCGAATTTGCTTCCGGAGGGAACAAACGGTGACAGCGACAGGAATTTCATAACCAGGTAGTTTTCCTAAATATAAAGGTCTTTCGCGTTTGCAAAGGTATTTTTTTGCTACCTCAACCTCACCCTCAATACCTCATCCGACGCCGTTATATACAACACATCCTTCCGCTCATTGAACGCACAATTCGATGCGGGCCGGTCATAGATACGAATCAACCCAAGCAACTTCCCCGCGGGACTAATGATATTGACCCCATCCGGACCTGCTGCAAAAAGATCCCCCCGCCTATCGATCTTGAACCCATCCGCCCCCTGCTTCACCGCCGCCCGCGCCTTCAACGGCGCCCCATCGAGTAAAACCCGCCCCCTTCTGATCACCCCGCCGCTGTCCAGCTCGAACACATCCCAACGCGTATGCCGATCGTCACTGCTGCCCACATACAGGATCTTTTCATCGAGCGAAAGCGCAATCCCGTTCGGTCGCGATATGCTATCGATCAGGAGACTCAGCTTACCGTCAGCACCGATCCGATAAACGCCTTCGAATTTCAACTCCCGCGTCGGATCGTTCTCATGCTTTGGCAACCCATAGATCGGATCGGTGAAATAAATATTGCCTTTATTATCCACGACCAGATCATTCGGGCTGTTCAACTTCTTTCCCTGATAGTTAGCCGCCAGCACCGTGAACACCGGCTTCGGCGAATCGAGCGGCGCATCCAGCCTCACCACCTGCCGGTTTCCCGATTGGCAAAGCAACAACCGCCCTTCCCGATCCAATGTCAAGCCATTCGACCCATTTTCTCCATCCCGGAATGCCGTATCCGTATAGCCTGACGGCGTTAGATAGCGGACCGGAGTATCAGCCCCGTTCCATCGGTAGATCGTATTCTCCCGCACCGCCGAGAATAACAACATCTGCTTCGACGGCACCCAGACCGGGCCCTCCGACCATTTATAGTGACGACCGATGACTTCCACCACCGCATTGCTATCGATAATTCCACCGGCACTGCTGTCGTAAAGCTCCACCTTCCCGGCAATACTGTCGTGACCGGTCACCCTCCGCGAACTACCCGGAGACTGACAGCCCGCAACCATCAACGCAACAACCGAAGCAGCTAAAACGAATGCTTTCATTTCAATCTTATAGGAGTTTTAAATAGCCCTTCCCGCCTTTTGTTAACAAATTAATCTTTTGATCCCCAATTCATTTATTTTTGGCGGGATTTTTCCGACCGGCTGGCCTTGAGCTCGTTTTTGCAACCATTCGTCCGCGATACGCGCCGATCATCCTTCAGATTAAAAAAAATTGAGGGTTATGGGAATGTTAAAACGTATGCCGATTGCAGCAAAAGTTATAGTTTGCCGGTCCTTAAAGAAACTCAACAGAGTAATATGAAAAAATTGATTGTCTGTATTTTATGCTTGGCTTCCACCCACGTTTTTGCACAATGGCGCCTTGGCCTTCAAGGCTCATTCAGCTCCCTTAACTGCTGGCAGGTCGATCACATCGGGGGCTTGCCCACCGGAGCTCAAACCCGCCAAATGAATGGCTTCCAGGCTGGCATCTTCGCTGAATTTGATCTTGGTTACTCCGGCTTCGTGATCCAACCCGCTTTGATGTATGCTCAAAATGGGACCAATTTCGGTAATACTCAGGGATTTATCGATAATGCCAACTATACGATCGGCTACTCCAGCACCTATTTGCGGATTAATTCGATCCGCCTTCCGGTGAACCTGCTATACAAATATGCAATCACGAATAAATGGCGGGTATTCATAGGTGTCGGCCCTTATTTCTCCAAGAACCTTGGTGGAACCGAAACGGGATACTACCAGGTCGTCTATACCGCCAACAACCAGGCAGGCTCCTTTCCCATCAATAATACACTGAAGATCTCCGGCGACGCTTCCTACGCTCCGGGCGGAAAGTCAAACGTTTCCGGCTTTGATGCCGGCGCCGATTTCTTGCTGGGTTTTTCATATAAGCGCGTTGACATCTCCGTTAGTTACAATCGCGGATTCGCCCAACTCTATCACACCACTTATACCAACCTCGGCAACCAGTTCTGGAACTTTACGCTGGGCTATACGATCTTCGGTCACTATCGCAAACCGAAATTGTAAGCGAACACCGATATAAGCGAACGCCCGATATAATCGACCGCCACAATAATCGACCGCCCGATATAAGCGCACAACCCGCCCGCTCATATTAAAGGCTGCCATGCAACGACAAGTCCTGGATCACGGGCACATCCGAAGATGTCTTGTCAAATACCGCCGGGATCATTACGCCCGGTAGAAAGCCACAATTGGAATGCGGGTCCGTCAGCGCTTTCGAGATCTCTACCGATCTCGGCTTAAATGCAAAATAGACCACACAGGAAGAATCATTCCCCGGCTTGTAGATCGCCCTGTTGTCCTCATATGGCAACGTGTCTATCAATGACCCGAACTCATAACCCGGATAGCCTTTATTGACATAGAATGCCATTGCTATCCCGCCCCTGGCTAAAAGCCGGACCCGTAATTCCCCATAATGACCGACTATTTTGCTGTTTTTTACCGCCCCTTTTAGAAGATACGTACCCGTGGGATTGATGAAAGGTTGACGGACGCCAAAAAGACCTCCGCTCAGGAGAGCCAACGACAGAATGATTGCGTTCTTCATACACGATTTTTTAGCCGCGAAAAGAATCAGCCTTCATATGTCGTAGACACTCCTAATTTACAACTATTTCAGCTCCCGCCGCTGACACGTATCGATCATGTTCACAATGGTCTTGACGATCCTGTCCTTCTCATCAAAAGCGATCAGGTGTCCCCTTCCCGGTATCATTTGAATATTCAGGGAGGGGACATTCGTTAAATGCTCCCGCGCAAAGCTGGCATTACTCGTATCTACCAACCCGTCATTCTGCCCCTGCAAATACATCACCGGCACATGGATCCGCCCCCAAAGCGGCAACATCTTCGTCAGCTCCTCCTTATGATGCACCTTCTCCCGGTTGGCCGTCTGCAACATCCGCGGTACGACCCAATGGACGAGCGGGCTCTCCACCGGATACGTGAACCAGAAGTACTCCTCCCGCCCCGGGCCCAACGGCGGCGCCATCAATATCAACCCATCCACCAACTGCGGATAATCCATCGTCAGCCGGGCGGCTATCGGCGCCCCATAGCTCACGCCCACGACGATGACCGGCCGGTTCACCCGATGCAGACTGTCCAGAATGACTTTGATGACCGCCGCCTGCGCGGAAATATCCGGCAGCGGATCCGCCAACCCCGAATAACCATAACCCGGCCGGTCAACCGCATACATCGTCGCCCTCGACAGTAAAACACTGTCCGCCAGATACGCTTTCCAATAGCTCATGGAACTGGGCGCCCCGTGAATAAAGAGAACCGTCGCCTCGGGATTGTCCCCGGTGCCTATATACCGGACCTTTCGCCCCCGGGCTTCATAATAGCCGATATGCGGCTGAATATGCCTGGCTTCAAACCATGCGATCAGATCCTTATCATCCATCCTGAATTGTACGAACCTGTCCCCGACAAGAAGAGCAACAATCAAAAAGAGCACCACGCCGACTACAAATCGGATACAGATCCGGCCGATTTTTGCGAACATATCCCGAAAATAGTAATTAAAATTTTTTCAGCCAATTCATCACCGATGCCCCGACGCCCATCCTTAATACAAAGCGTGACACCCCGCTCACCGGACACAACGTGTATCGATTCCGTACATCCCCCAACGACACGCCGCCGACAAATCCATGGCCCTGAACGGTTTAAAAATCCGGAAAACAATTTGCACCCGGTTACCCGTAAATCCCGGATCAATGCTTAAGAATTACCTGAAACTTGCCTGGCGTAACCTCCTCAAAGATCGCCAATTCTCCCTGCTCAACCTGCTCGGCCTGTCCGTCGGTCTCGCCTGCGCTCTCCTCATCGGCCTCTGGATCGCCGATGAATACCGAATGGAGAAATACAACCCCAATGACAGCCGCCTCTATCAGGTGATGAGAAACGACAAAGGATCCAACGACATCCAAACCGGCATGTACACGCCCGGCATCCTCGCCAAGTCCCTGAGGGCCGAATTTCCCGAGATCGAAGACGCCTCCACGGTACTGCCTGCCTCCTGGTTCAATGACCCCAATACCCCCAGCGGCGTTATAGCCTATGGCGGTAAGAAAATACTCGCCACCCCCCAGCTCGTCGACAGCAATTTCTTCCATCTCTTCAACTGCCCCCTCCTCGAAGGCGACCGCCACCGGCTCTTCACCGACAAACAGGGCGTATTCCTATCCGCTTCCCTGGCGCAAAAGCTCTTCGGAACCACCCATGACCTCATCGGAAAAGTCATCCACTTCGATCAATATGACTTCACCGGCGACTATGAGATCCGCGGCATTTTTCAACCCAACCCGCAAAACGCCACCGAAAAACCCGACCTGCTGTTCAACTTCGACCTCGCGCTCGAGAGACGCCCCGGTCTCCAAAAATGGTATAACTCCGACCCGCATACGTTCGTCCTGCTCAGACCCGGCGCCAACCTTGCTACCGTCAACGGAAAGCTCGCCCCATATCTAGTCGCCAAACAAGGCGGCAAGGATACATACCCCAGGCTCTTCCTCGCCAGGTTCTCCGACCGCTATTTGTATAACCACTATGAGAATGGCGTCCAAAGCGGCGGCCGCATCGTTTACGTCCGGCTGTTTACCATCATCGCCGCCTTTATCCTGATCATCGCCTGCATCAACTTCATGAACCTCTCCACCGCAAGAGCAGCCGACCGGGCAAAAGAAGTAGGGATAAGGAAGGTAGTGGGCGCAAGCCGTCTAACCCTTATCCTGCAATACCTCGGCGAATCCGTCCTGCTGAGCGTGATCGCCCTGCTCGTAAGCCTGGCTATTTGCGAGCTTCTGCTGCCCGTCTTCAACAACATCACCGGCAAACAATTGACCTTCCATGTCTCCCCGGCCGTCGCCCTTGCCCTGGCAGGCATTACCATCCTGACCGGCCTCTTCGCCGGCAGTTACCCCGCCTTCTATCTTTCCGCCTTCCGGCCTGTCGCCGTCCTCAAAAATTCAATAAAGACATCGTGGGCCGAACTGCTGGCCCGCAAAGGCCTGGTCGTATTTCAATTTACCCTGTCCGTCCTTTTTATTGCCGGAGTGCTGATCATCTACCGGCAGATGTCCTATATCCAATCCCGCGACCTGGGCTATGACCGCGAACATGTCATCGACTTCAATATTCCCATTAAACAGGATTCCGCCTACATCATCCATGCCGCCAGCTTCATCAGCGAGCTCAACAATATCCCCGGCGTAGTGAGCGCCGGCAGCCATGCGCATAACCTGACCGGCGACCACGGCGGGATCGGCGGCGTTACATGGGAAGGCAAAACCCCCGGCCTGGACATCGATTTCGCCAACATCGAAATTGGTCAGAACTTTCTTCAGACCATCGGGATCAAGCTAAAAGCCGGCCGCTATTTCTCGCAAAATATGCAGCACGAGATCATCATGAATGAGACGGCTATTAAGGCCATGGGGCTCAAAAATCCGATCGGAACGGTCGTGCGCTTTTGGGACGAGACCCGCGAGATCGTCGGAGTAGCCGCCGACTTCAATTTCGAATCGCTCTATCAACCGGTGAAACCCGCCTTCTTCCGCTGTTATCCCGCCGCCAATTATGTCAGCGTACGGATACAACCCGGCGCCGAACAACAAACAATAGCCGCGATCCGCAACGCCTATAAGCGGTTCAATCCCGGAATGGACTTCGAATACAACGACCTTGACAAGAGCTATATGAGACTATATGCCTCCGAGATCCGGGTCGGCGTCCTCTCCCGCTACTTTGCCGGCCTCGCCATCCTCATCTCCTGCCTGGGCCTCTTCGGTCTCGCGGCCTTCAGCGCCCGCCGGCGCCAAAAGGAACTTGGCATCCGCAAAGTGATCGGCGCCTCCGTCACCCAACTGGTCTATCTGATGTCAAAAGAATTTCTGTGGCTTGTCGCCCTGGCCCTTGCGGTCGCCTTCCCCCTCGCATGGCTGGGGATGAATTCCTGGCTGAACGAATTTGCCTACCGGACCCGCATCACCGCTGACATTTTTTGGTTGACAGGAGCTGCCGTCATCATGATCACCCTGATAACGATAAGCTATCAATCCATCTCTGCGGCCATGGCCAACCCCGTCAAAAACCTTCGGTCCGAATGACCCCATCCTGCATACCTCGTCCCCTCATTCCCCGTCCCTTCACCTCCGCGTCCCCTCATTCCCGTTTGATGTTCTTTATAGGCACCGGCGGCGTAAATGACTGATCGTTCTCCGGCATCGCATAGATCGCCCGCACCACATCCATCCCTTTTACCACCTTTCCAAAAGAAGCATAACCCTGCCCGTCAGGATTGTTCTTCCCGCCATAGTCGAAACCCGGCTGATCGCCGATACATATGAAGAATTCCGTCGTCGCCGTACCAACCGCCTGCCTCGCCAGCGAGATCACCCCATCCGTATGCAGGATATGCGTCTGCTGTGTGCTCTCATGCGGCACGCCCGGTAAAGAAGCCGCCTTTGCATGGTTGGTCCTCCAGATGCCACCCTGGATCAACTCCGAAGGATCGGTGCCCGTCGGCTGGTTTTCTTCGTTCAACACCCGATAGAAACAACTTCTCTTATAGAATCCCGAATCGATATACGAAAGAAAAGCCGCCACCGTCCGCGGCGCCTGACGTGGGTATAACTCCACCTCGATATCACCCGCCTGCGTTTGAATGATCACCCGCGGAGCATCGGGATTATGCGCCGGATTACACGACAACAATACTACCAGCGCGCTCAAAAGGAAGGTTCTCATATTTGATGTTGAGACCCGCAAATTAATGCAATATTTCTCCCCTCACAAGCACTCCTTGATCTCCCTCATAAGCACTCCCCGATCTTCCCTCACAAGCACTCCTTGATCTCTTGCACCGTCTCCATGAACGCCTTTTCCTGCCGCACCTCCTGCTGCCAGGCAAGCCCCCGTTCCATCAGATCGATCTCCGACACGATCGTCGACCCCTCCCGCCCGGCTTCCCGCCCCAGCACCAGGACAGTATCCGAAATGGCCACCGCAGTAGCGATATCATGCGACACCACGATCAACGTCTTTAGCTCATCCGACAGCGAGACCTGCAGCAACAACTCCACGACTTTATCCAGCACACAGACGTCCAATCCCGAGAAGGGCTCGTCAAGCAATAAGAAATCACTGCCCTTCAACAACTGCTGGATGATGCTCACCCGTTGCTGCTGACCGCCCGACAGCTGCCCCGGATAACGATGCAGCACATCCGCAATATCGAACCGCTGCGTGTACTGCCGGATCGCATCCTCCTCCTTCCCCGCCAACGCCTTGTTTCGCCGCGCCGCCAATAACAGCGACTGCCGCACCGTCCGCCAGCCGAATTGATAGTAATTCTGGAAGATGACCCCCATATCGCCGGCTTGCACCTTCCGCTCCCGATACATTTCGATCGAGCCATCGCCCTTTTCGACCGGCACCCGCTCCCGGATCGCAATGGTCCCCGTATCCGGGCTTTGCAACCCCGACAAAAGCCGGAACAACTGCGTCTTTCCGATCCCGCTCCGCCCTACCAACGACAAGACCTGTCCCTGCTGTAACCCCGGCCGGACGACATCCCGGATACTGAAATGAATATCTCTCAATATACACGCCTCGCCATAGGACAAGCCTACCCCATCCACCCGCAATAAAACATCCCTTTTCGCATACGTTCCCATCGCTTAATGTTTTGTGTAAGGAAATAGCCAACGCCGCAACACCCCCAGCAGCTGATCGAAGCCCAGCCCAAGGCCGAGAATGACCAATTGCAGCGCCAGCACATGCGGCAGATCATTATATTTATTGTACTTGATCATCAGCGTCCCGATCCCGCCCTCGCTCATATTCAACCCCTCCACCATCGTGATCATCATCCAGGCGATCGCAAAGTTCTGCCGAACTACCTCGAATACCTGATCCGCCTTGCCGACGACGATCACTTCATAAAGACTTTCCCACCGGTTAAAACCAAGCGTCTGACATAGCTCGAATTCCTGCTCCGGCGTATGCACGATGATCGACAGGAATGAGGTGGTTAGAAAAGGCACGATGCCGAACAACAGCAACGATAGCTTCAACTGCCCTCCATCCCTCGTCAGCAGGGTGAAGATAAAGATCAGGCCCGTCAGCGTCAGATACCGGCACTTCACGATGAACTGCGCCACCGGCTGAAAGAAGGGAATGACCGAGACATATCCGAACAGCAGCGTGATCACCACCGAATAGAACAACGCCTGCCCGGTAAGCAAAAGGCTCGTCAGCAGATTATCCGCAAACAGCCTCGTAGCCGACAACTGCGCCAGCGCCTCCAGTACTCTCGAAGGCTGCGGGATCAGCCCGCCGCCCGTCAGCTGCCACATCAGCAGCGCCACCGCCGCCTGTGACCCGACGAGGATCAGAAATGTTTGCCGGTTTATTTTCTCAAATGGCTTGAACATAAAAAGTCAAAATGTGCCGGACGACCTCAGGTCGCCCGGCAGTTAATAAATGCTATTGTCCCAATACGATCTCTACCCGTCTGTTCCGGCCCCTGCCCTCCGCAGTCCCGTTATCAGCCACCGGCTTCGACGCACCATACCCCTTCGTCTCTATCCGGTCCGCGGCAAGCCCCTTGCTCAACATATAATCCTTGACCGCACCCGCCCGCTTTTCCGATAGCGGAACATTGACGTCGTCCGAACCGCTGTTATCCGTGTGCCCATAGATCCCCAGCTTGAGCCCTTCGGCAACGACCGCCGATTCGAAGATCTCATCCAGCATCTTGTATGACCCCGGCCGGATGACGGCCGAGCCCGTTTCGAACTCGATATGGTAGGACTTTGACGAGACCTCCGACGTGATCTGGCTCGCATACTGCGTCTCGATCGCCTTTCCTTCCAGCAATTCAGGGTGATTCGAGATCACACTCAACAGGAAAGATTTGTCGACCGCTTTTTCATAGGGCAGGAAGCTCGGCATCAGCGCCGGATACATCCTCACCATCAGGTTGCCGAACGTATTATATACCGCTTTGTACCTGTCCACCTTATCCGCACCAAGCCCATACGTACCCGCCATGTCCGCCAGGTTGAAGACCGCGGAGCCGCCAAGATGTACATCGAATCCCTGGATATCTTTTTCCTGTACCCCGTTGAAATATTTCAGCCAGTAGTCCGCATTCTGCTCCTGGTAGACGGCGGCGCTTACCTGCGCTGCGAACTTCCGGGCTTCGGTGAAGGACCGCACCTGATCGCCGGCCTGCGCCAGCGCGATGATCATGTTCTCGATATCCGTCCGGTGATCATAAGCCCACTTCTTGATAGCAATGGTCTGAACAGGCATCTGCGAAGCATACTGGCGCGTATTGGCGATGGTCACAAGTCCGCCTTTTTTCGTGGCGACATTCACGTCGCCAGGCGTCCAGGTAGCAACCGCATCCACCCCGACCGTCGTATCACGGCCGGTCGTCTTTCCATCCCGGATGATCTTCCTGCTTTCCGTATATCCCGTGATATACTTATTCGGGGCATCCAGGAAATCGCTTGCGGCGATAAGGTTCACGGCTTCCGCGTCATACGTCGTCTCGTCTGGGTTCACTTTGATCCCATTGTCTCCCGCCCACTTCAGCAGGATATTGACGTCGCCGTCCCGCAACACTCCGGCCACGCATTTGCCAACCGCATTACGGGGATCCTGCTTCCAGGACGACGGCCCCATGATCTGATCCTCGCCGAATGACTTGCCATGCGCGATCGGCAGAATGATAGGCTGATACTCCGCACCCAACGGCTCCAGCTCTTTTGACAATGCCGTCATAAAGGCAGGCATCCCGTCACCCATAAAGGAGACCAGCACCGCCGGCGTCCCGGAGTTCGTCTTGTACTGACCGGCAAATTTCACGAGGTCTGCCATCTGCTTGTTACAATCGTCCTGACGCAGATAGGTGATGTCCAAATGCGCCTTGTCGAACAGGCTTCCCTTTGTCGTTCTGACGCCGCCGTTAGCATACATCCCCGAGAACTGCGCATTCCACGCCATCCGCTCCCAGGTGACCGGGGTGCCGCCATTCACGGCTTCGTCATTCGATGGCAACGGCAGCAGCACGGCATGCTCATTCAATGAAGCCTCCGGCGCATCCGGCAATACGACTTTGCCTACTTCCACGGCCTTTCCGGCCTCTTTCGGCCTGGCCTGATACCATTTTACGCTGATAATGCCGGCTGTGACGACCATAGCGATCAACAGGACTTTCCCGGCAGGTTTTAATTTTACTGACATATAAGTAAGTTTAACTGGTTAAGAATATTTGTTACAATACCGCATCCGCGGCCACTAATCCAACAACCCTTTATATTTCTCGACCGACACGTCTTTCAGCCGGCCCTGACTGCCGTCCGCGGCGGCGCCCGCATACCGGAAATCTTTCCCGAGGTCGAACTGGTTGATCAGCTCCAACGCCTGCGCCGACTTCGCCTTGTCCTCCAGCACCTGGTCATCCATGAACCGCGAGGTCACATCGATCGCAGACTTGATATGCCCGATCTTTTCACCGATCCGCACTTTTAGCAACGCAAGCGCCTTTTCCGCATCCCGGTTTAACTCGTCGTCACCCTTGAAGGCCCGCATCGCGCTCGTCACGGCCGAAAGCCCCGTGGTAACCGAGTAGTATAGGTCCTTTTTGGCCTCCAGGTCCAGCTTCGCATCCTCCAGCATCACCCCGCTTTCTTCGTAGGCGGCATCCGCAAAAACGATCAGCTTGTTCAGATCGCTGACGATCGGGGTCACATTCTCGATATACTCCCTGCAACGCATAACATTGTTGGTGTACAGATTGATCTGCCGGCTGCTGCCCGCGCCGTCTCTCCCCGCCCCCCCACCGGACACCCCCTGCAATCCCCCGCTCCGCTCCCCCTGCAGGATCTTAACTTTTTGAATGTTGAGCTGCATCTCCTTTTCCTTCTCCGCCAGCTTTTCCGTCAGCTCGCTTTGCTTCCCCTTTAACCGGCCCGATTGCCGGTAGAGCGTCTCCCTGTCCTTATACCCCTGATCGATCTTCGCCTGCAGGATGTTGAACGGGTTCAGCTCGATTGCCAGCCCGACAGAATAATTGGCGATGAACGCTGAGAAATATTTCAAAGCGCGCCAGAACTTCCTGTTGCTTACCGTCATCAGCAGGAACCCGCAAACCACCCCGGCAATTATCAGGTTGACCAGGTTCCAGGTTACCCTGACCAGCCAGGGCAATACATAGGTGAGGAAGCCATAGGCAAGCCCTGCGACAAGGGCCAGCCCTACGATAGTAGTGGCGATATTCTTTGGCTCGCTCCACCAGCCCGCCCCTCTGTTACCTTTCGTGTTTTGAATGTAGTTGTTCATGATCGTTAGGTTTTATTGTTAGTGAATAAATTGATTGATCTTCTCTATATCGCGCCGGATCTCCTGCTGCCTTCGCTTGCTCTCCGCGGTGTACGCGTTGGTTCCACCCGCAAGCTTTTCCTTGCTGACCCGGATCTCTTCCTGCAGGGAGCTGATCCGCTGTTGCAACTGCAGTATCTCCTGTGACAGCGCCTGGATCCGCGCCGCCTTTTCCTCCGCCTCCGTTTCCTTTCCACGGACTTTCTCCTGATACGAGGCGTCGACGGTAGCCTGAAATTGTTCGGCGTCGGTCACAAGCGCCCGTAAGTACTCGCTCGCAGTGTCCAGCAACCGCTGTTTGTTCAGCCCCTGCACCTGAAGACCCGCGAACGCCGCGTTATACCGCGCTGTCTCATTAGGAATGCTTTGCATGACGGCGATCATCCGCGCGAATTCGTAATAGTCCGGCCCCGGAATGTTGGCTTCGCTCAGCAGCTTGTCAAAATGCCCGGCAAACCGGTCATCCGCCTGCGCCGCCGCGCCCCCCGCCTGCGTCACCCCGCCGCTCGTCCGGTCTTCCATACCCTCCCCCTGCCCCTCCCCGCCTCCCGCGGGCGCCGCCTTCTCCTTTTCGCCCACCTCCAAAAACGCGGCGATGATCTTTTTTCCAAAACTGGTCATAGTTGTATTTTTTAGTTAAGAATGACACGATTCTTCGCCGGGCCGCCCCTCGCGTTCGCCGCCCTCCCGCTGGCCCGCGCCTGCACACACGTCACCCCTTTACGACCGTTACCGGTCATATCAGTCACGCATCCACGAAAGTGGGGAACTACTGCATCAGCAGCGCTGTGAATAACAGCCCATGCCGCAACGGCTCAAGCTTGCAAGCCGCTTCCGGCTTAGCCTCTGCCTGGCCGCTCGTCAGGTGACGATAAATGATGCATACGAGCAGAGTGAACAATATTGCGATCACTCCAATTAACTTTTTCATAAAAAGACAGTTAGGATCCATCTACAACCCGTAACGGTTATAGCACATAAGTCGGATGATTTGATTGAGTCGATAGCTGCCTGGGAGTTCTGTAGGCGCGACTAGGGAAAGAAGATTTCCGGTTTCATTTTAGTAAGGAGCTTGGCTCCGTTTGATTTGATGAAGTAAAGATAATACGCCGCCGGGCCCCGCCCCAGATGATCCGGCATGGACGGCTCGTTTTGTCCAATGACGGCAAAGCACCTGTGATGAACGGCAAAATAGGTGGGTGAGTGTCAAATATCGGGGCTGATCGGTAAATTTCGACTTGCCAGCGGCTGCCCATGCTGAAGAGCGGCAAGGCTTTGAGCCTAACCTTGTTAGTTATGTTACGCCGTTGCAAAATGTCAGATTCATTCAATATCCTTATCTTTTAACTTATAAATTACAACCCATGCTCCTTCGATCGGCCGCCTCCTTGTTGCTTCTTCTCACGACCTTCTTTATCTGCCCCGCCCAGGGCCCCCGGGACACCGCCCGCCAGATCCCCCTCTGGCCCAATGGCGCACCAGGATTCGAGAACCGTCGCAACGAGCCCGAAGAAGCAAAGGACTATTACGTGAAGAATATCCACAACCCGAGTATCACCGTCTACCTCCCTCCAAAGGATAAAGCAACAGGCGCCGCCGTCGTCATCTTCCCCGGCGGCGGTCACCGGCTCCTGGTCTTTAACGCCGAAGGCCGCGACCCTGCCCGCTTCTTGAATAGCATCGGCGTCGCCGCCATTATCGTAAAATACCGGCTGTTCAGGGAAGACTCCACGATTTATAGTTTTGAAAAAGAGACCCGTGAAGATGCCTACCGCGCAATGCGCCTCGTTAGGAGTAAAGCCGCTGAATGGAATATCGATACCGGCCGCATCGGCACCCTTGGCTTTTCTGCCGGCGGCGAAACCGCAGCCCTCGTCGCCTATACCCCCGGCGCCGGCAACCCAAATGCCCCCGATCCAATCGACCGCCTCAACGGCCGCCCAAATTTTCAACTGCTGGTCTATCCCGGCCCACTTGGCATCCCCGCAGTCATCCCACCCGACGCCCCTCCCGCTTTCCTGATCGTAGCCGACAACGACCAGGGCGCCTCCCCCGTTATCCTAAGCCTTCTCGATAAATACCGCGCCGCCAAAGCACCCGTCGAAGCACATATCCTCTCCGGCGGCAATCACGGCTTCAATATGGGTTATCGTAGTAATTTGAAAGCCGTCCGCAACTGGCCGCAACTCATGGCCAATTGGATGGCCGACATGAATATCCTCCAACCCGCCGCCAGTTCAGCCGCCCCATCCCGCCACTAACTCACCCCTGGCCGCCACCCCAAAAAAACAAGTCCCCGGTAAGAATACCAGGGACTTACTAATCAAAGTGTTTTTTAACCATTAAACCTTATCCTATGAAAAACCAAAGCTACGAAGCCCCGGCCCATCCTCTAAATTTTTGTTCGTGGTTGTTAGTACTTTAGGAACTAACCTCAAAAAAACCTTAAGAAACTACTTAAATTTCGCTTCCGGCCCCTCAGAATTCACGCAGTTTCAGCCACAAAACCCAATTTTTTAGTAACTTTCCGCCGCCTTACCGGCCTAACATACACACCCATATTTGATCTATGCCGAAAAGAACTGATTTTGTTTATTCCGAACAACAAGAGCCTCATCGCCTCCGTACCCGGAAGATCCTTCAGCAACACCCCGAAGTGCGTCAACTCATCGGAAAGAACAAGTACACGTTCTTCGCCGTCCTTGGCCTCGTTCTCTTTCAATGCGTCATGGCCTGGCTGCTAAAAGGCAGCTCCTGGTGGATGATCATCGGCGCAGCCTATCTCCTTGGCGCCTTCGCCGACCATTCCCTTTTCGTCATGATCCATGAATGCGCACACCACTTGCTGTTCAAAAGCCGCGCCGCCAACCGGCTCTCCGGCATCCTGGCCAACCTGCCACAGCTCTTCCCCAGCTCCGTCTCATTCGAACGCTATCATATAAAGCATCACTCTTTCCAGGGCATCCACGAGCTCGACGCCGACCTGCCCAACCGCTGGGAAGCCCGCTTGATCAACAACTACTTTATCGGCAAATGTATCTGGCTGCTGTTCTATCCGCTATTCCAGATCTTTCGCATCTCCCGGCTCCGCGAGATCAAACCCTTTGACAAATGGGTAGCGATCAATTGGGCCGCCGAAGCCGTCTTCATCGCCGCGATCTGGTATTTCCTCGGGCCAAAAGCGATCGTTTATCTGCTTCTCAGCTTCTTCTTCTCCGTGGGCCTCCATCCGCTGGGCGCCCGCTGGATCCAGGAACATTATCTTACCCACGATGAACAACAGGAGACCTTTAGCTACTATGGCGTACTCAATGTGGTCGCATTCAACGTAGGCCATCATAACGAACACCACGATTTTCCTTCCATTCCCTGGAACAAGCTGCCGAAGATCCGCAAGACCGCCCCGGAGTATTATAACACGCTCGTCTATCACAAATCCTGGACCGTCCTCTTCTTCCGCTTCCTCTTCGACAAGGAGATCAGCCTTTGGAACCGCATCATCCGCAAAGAACGCGGCAAGGTAGCACTGACCGATCAGTCGACGCCCGATCGCGACCTGATAGCCGCTTCTAATAAATCCGCCGCAATGACCACACAATAAGACTAAATCATCTGCCATGACCATAACTGCTTCCCGCCGGGCCATCCTCTGTATCATGACCTTTGCGATCCTGTTTGCATCCTTCCGGCCCAAGACCCAGAAAGTGATCTTTTTTGGCGACTCCATAACCCAACTGGGCGCAAAACCCGGCGGCTATATCGTCCGGATGAAAGACGCCCTGGACAAAAAGAACGTTGGATCCGATTATGACCTCATCGGCGCCGGCATCGGCGGCAATAAAGTATACGACCTCTATCTTCGTATGGACGACGACGTACTGGCGCTTAACCCCGATATCGTCTTTATCTTTGTAGGGGTCAACGACGTTTGGCATAAGGCCTTGTTTGCCACCGGTACCGACGCCGAAAAATTCGAGAAATTCTACACCGCCATCATCAACAAATGCCTCGACCGGCATATCCGTCTATACCTCGTCACCCCCGCCGTCATCGGCGAAAAGACCGACTACACCAACCAACAGGATGGCGACCTCAATGCCTACTCGCAGATCATCCGCAACCTGGCACAGAAGTTCCATACCGGCCTCGTAGACCTTCGCGAGATCTTTCACACTTATGAGCTGAAGAATAACCCCGGCAACAAGGAATCAGGCATCCTCACCGTCGACCGGGTCCATCTGAATGATGCCGGCAACCAACTGGTCGCCGATAATTTCACGGACGCACTGCTTTCAAAATAAAGCCGGCAAATAACGCCGGCCCGATAAGCCGTTAACAAATCCGCCGCTGGAATAAGCAGACAAAAAAGCGGCCGGTAATGCCGGCCGCCTTATCGGAACGACTGCCCTATACAGTCAGAATACTGTTCCACCCCGTCACCCCATCCGGTTCCCTCAACCGGTTCTCGATGTCCTCCATCCAAACCTTGTCATCGATGAAGAACTTGTAATAATACTTCCCCTTCGGCAACATGGGAATCGAGATCTTCCAGCACCCATCCTCGGCCGGCTGCATCATCAACTCGTCCGGTGACCAGTGATTGAAAGAACCTGCAAGACTAATATGGGCTGCGGTTCTGGAACTAAGATGATGGACGTAGAACTCAATCGTCTTTTTTCGCCGGTTGATATACGGCGACTCATGAAATTTCATAGCAACCCCCTTTTTTAAGATTTTAAATCAGCCTTCTACAGGGCGGGATGTGATATTAATTGGATAGTCAAGTGCCAAAGTAAAGGAACCTCAATTAATAGGATTTTTCACGTCGCAAGCATCGTGTTCAACAGAGGTCTCGGGCGGGTTTACAAAATTTACATTTTTTTTCGGGATATTGCAATAAAGACAAAACTTTTTTTGCTAAATCGGTTTCGCGAACCGGAAGCCAGCCCTGTTTAATTTCATTTTAATCGAACATCCTATGCCCGCTCGTTTCTATTAAATAATTTTAGCACTCCCTTATGGCAGAAACTAGGATTTTATTGGTTGAGGACGAAAAGAAGATCGCCGAATCGCTCAGGAAGGGCTTATCCGAACACCATTATGAGGTGGACGTAGCCTATGACGGCGCCATCGGCCGCAAGCTCTTCGAATCGAAAAAGTACGATCTGGCCATCCTCGACATCAATCTCCCGCTGATGAATGGCTATGAACTGGCCCGCCATATCCGCCAGTCCAACGAAGAGATCCTCGTCATCATGCTGACCGCCATGAATACGACCGAGGATAAAATCGAAGGGTTCGAAGCCGGCGCGGACGACTATATCGTAAAACCGTTTGATTTTCAGGAACTGCTGGTCCGGATCAGAGCCCTCCTGAAAAGACTGTACCACCAGCCCGCCGTCGGGACCAATGTCCTCAAGGTCGGGGACCTGATCATGAACCTGGATAGCAAAGAAGTTAGCCGCGAAGGCCGGAATATCCCCCTTACGGCAAAAGAATTCCAGCTCCTGGAATATTTCATCCGCAATAAGAATAAGGTCGTATCCCGGGTCGATATCGCCCTCAATGTCTGGGATATTGATTTCGATACAAAGACCAACGTAATCGATGTTTACGTAAATTTCCTCCGGAAAAAGATCGAAAAGGACTTTTCTTCCAAGCTCATCTATACTCAGGTAGGGATGGGCTACGTATTGAAAGAAAACCCATAAACCGCCACCGGCGCCGCACATTTGAAGATTCGGTATAAAATAATGCTGCTGTTCACCCTGCTGGTGACCGGGATCATCTCCCTGCTCACAGGGGCGATCTACTATATTTCCAAAGCGGAGCGGGTGGAGGCATTCGACCGGCGGTTAAGAGGCCGGGCTAACTACAATGTCCGGTTATTTTCATTGCAGGGCGATACCACGTTTTATTACATGCGCCGCAACGATTCCTTGTCGTCGGCAGGCGGCGTCGTCGGCTCCCGGAGCGTCGGCATCTATAGCGATAGTGAAGAAGGCAAACCAATTTACTTATACCAGCAGCCGGGCACAAGACCGATCGAAGTCTCCGACACCCTCTTGCGGGAAGCTCGGGAAAAAGGCGAAAAGGATTTTACCATGGATGGCCGCGATGCTGTCGCCGTTCACGTGACAACCCCAAAAGGGCGCTATACCGTGGTCGTAGTCGGCCATGATGACGATGGCCTCGAACGGCTTGAGACCCTTAAACGTATCCTTCTCATCGGCCTCGCAACCAGCATCTTCCTGACAGCCCTGATCAGCTTCCTCTTTGCCCGCCAGCTCCTCCGGCCTATCGCCCTCATTATCCGGGAAGTCAACGAGATCTCCTCCTTCGACCTCTCTCATCGCATCCGGGCCGGCTCCGGCCAGGACGAAATGAGCCAGCTTGCCAATACCTTCAATGAGCTCCTCGCCAGGCTCCAGGAATCTTTTGCCATCCAGCGCCGCTTTATCTCCAACGCCTCCCATGAGCTTTCAACCCCCCTCACCAGCGTTTCCAGCCAGGTAGAGGTCGTGCTTCAGAAGGAACGTTCGGCCGAGGAATACAAACAGGTACTCTTCTCCGTCCGGGAAGACGTCCAGCAAATGCGTCAACTCACAAAAAGCCTCCTCGAGATCGCCAAGACCGGCTCTCAGGGCGGGATCGAGCTTAACGAGGTCCGGATCGACGAAGTCCTCCTCAAGATCGTCGGAGATGTGAAAAAGCTTAGCGCAGCCTATATCGTCGAGCTCGACTTCGGCGAATTCCCTGAAGACGAAAAGGATTTTGTCGTTTTCGGCAACATCGATCTTTTGTATATTGCCATTAAGAATGTAGTCGAGAACGGCTGCAAGTATTCACCCGACATGACATCCCTGGTCGATCTGACCTTCCAGCATCATAAGGTGTTCATCCGGGTGACCAACCGTGGCAATGTCATCCCCGAAGATGAACTGCCACAGATCTTTCAGCCCTTCTATCGGGGAAGCGGTACCGGTAGCTCCCGCGGATTCGGCCTGGGACTGTCTTTAGCTCAACGGATCATCAGCCTTCATAAAGGCATCATCCATGTCCAGTCCGACCCCCAAAAAGGAACCTGCTTTACGATCGAGCTTCCTGCCATCAAGATATTCAACTAAACCGCGCCAAGCCCGGTTCACACTTTAATTCAATCCCGGAATGCCCCCACCGACCTGGACCGAAATAACCGACCCCCTTCACAACCGGCTGGCCTCCGTGCTCGTCGCACTGCTTCCCGTTCTCTTTATTTTCTGGGCTCTCGTCATCCGCCGGATCAAAGGATACCTCGCCAGCTTGCTGGCCATCGTCATCGCCCTGGTCATCGCCATCCTTATTTACCGCATGCCGGTTTCGCTCGCCCTCCTGTCCACCGCAAACGGAGCGATCTACGGCCTTTTCCCCATCTGCTGGATCGTCTTTCCCGCCGTCTTCCTGTTCAATCTTACCGTCCGCAGCGGCCAGTTCGCGATCATCCGTCAATTCCTGGCTTCCATTTCCGCCGACCGAAGGATCCAGGCCCTCCTGATCGCTTTCTCCTTCGGCTCCTTCCTTGAAGGCACTGCCGGCTTCGGCGCACCCGTGGCCATCACCGCCGCCATGCTTACCGGATTGGGCTTCGACCCGCTCTATGCGGCCGGCATCTGCCTGATCGCGAATACCGCACCCGTAGCTTTCGGCTCCATCGGCATCCCCATCGCCGTGACCTCACAGGTGACAGGCCTCCCCGAACAAGCGATCTCCGAACTGGTAGGCAGGACCCTGCCCTTTCTGTCGGCAATCCTGCCCTTTTATCTTGTTACCCTCATGACGGGTTACAGAAAAGCAAAAGAGATCCTGCCCGCCGCCCTCGTATCCGGTCTTTCATTCGCCGTCATCCAGGCCCTGACCTCCAACCTCCTTGGTCCAACCTTACCGGATATCCTTGCCGGCATCGGTTCGATCATTTGTCTTTTACTGCTGCTTAAGTTTTGGCGGCCCCGCTCCATCTGGCGTTTCCCTCATGAGCCCAACGAGCCCGGGATCACCAGCCCGGCATACAATGGCCGCAAGTTGCTGTGGGCGCTCTCTCCTTTTATCGCCCTGACCGTCTTTATCGTTGTATGGGGCCTGCCCCCTGTGAAGGACTGGCTTAATGCCAACGGCTCCCTGTCCTTTGAATTTCCCTTCCTCCACAACGCGATCATCGACCCGAACGGCCACCCCATACCCCATATCTACCGGCTGAGCTACCTCTCCGCCGCCGGTACCGCCATCTTCCTCGCCGCCATTATCTCCTTAACCCTCTCCGGCCTGCGACCAATCGAAGGCTGGCTGGTCTTCCGGCAAACCCTCCGCCAACTTCGCTTCCCTATCCTCAACATCACCGCCGTGCTGGCCTTTGCATACCTTGTCAACGATGCCGGTATTATGCTGACGATCGCCCGGGCCCTTGCCGGTAGCGGCGTTCTCTTCCCCTTCTTCGCCCCCCTCCTTGGTTGGCTGGGCGTTTTCATCACCGGTTCCGATACCTCCGCCAACGCCCTCTTCGGCAAACTGCAGGCTTCAACCGCCACCTCGATCGGGGTCGACCCTATAGTAACCGTATCCGCAAATGTCAGCGGCGGCGTGGTCGGCAAAATGATCTCCCCAACGTCCATCGCCATCGCCGCTGCCGCTGCATCCCACCAACCCTCCACCCAACCTTCACCTACCATACAACCCTCACCCTCCACCCAACCTTCGGCAGCCGGCGGCCTCGTGGGCCGCGAATCCGAACTGTTCCGCTTCACCGTCAGACACAGCTTCATCCTCCTGAGCATCATCTGCCTGCTCGTCCTCGCCCAGGCCTACTGGATCAAATGGATCATTCCCGTATATTCGATCCCTCATCACTGACCGCATGCACATCCTGATCGCACCAAACGCCTTCAAGAACAGCCTCACCGCCGGCGAAGCCGCGGCCGCCATCCAACGCGGTCTGACCCGAAGCCGCCTGACCGCTTCCACCGAATGCTTTCCCGTTGCCGACGGCGGCGATGGCACCGGTGACCTGCTGATCCAACGCCTCCGGGGCCAACGCATCTCCGCGCAAGCCCACGATCCCCTCGGTCGCCCAATCGCCGCTGAATTCGGCCTCCTCCCTTCCCATACCGCCATTATCGAAATGGCCACCGCCTCCGGTATCCGCCTTCTCAACCGCGCCGAACTCAACCCCCTCCACGCCACCTCCGCCGGCACCGGCGACCTCATCCGCGCCGCCCTCGACCACCTCGACCGTGCCACCGACCACCTCATCCCAGCCGGCCTCGACCACCATGCCCGCGCCACCCCCAACCACCCCGCCCGGCGCATCATCATCGGAATGGGCGGCTCCGCTACCGTCGACGGCGGCACCGGCATCCTCCGGGCGCTTGGCGCCAGCTTCCTTAACACCCATGGACAACCGCTGGATGATCTCCCCGCACAGCTTCCCGACCTCGATTCGATCGACCTCTCCGACCTCGACCCCCGGCTCGCAGCAACCGAGCTTATCGTACTCTGCGATGTCACCAACCCTTTGACTGGTCCCCAGGGTGCAGCCACCGTCTTTGGCCCGCAAAAAGGCGCCTCCCCCGCCGCCATCCTCCAGCTCGAATCGGGTCTCCAAAAATTCGCGCAGATCATCCTTCGCCAGACCGGTATCGACCTGGCCTCCCTGCCGCGTACAGGCACCGCCGGGGGCGCAGCCGCCGGCCTGCATGGCCTCCTGCAAGCCCGCCTCGTAAGTGGCATCGACTATTTCTTAAAGCTGACTAATTTCGAATCCGCCCTCGACGACGCCAATTACGTCATCACCGGCGAAGGCGGCATCGACCAATCTACCCTCCGGGGTAAGGCCCCCTTTGGCGTCGCCACCCACGCAAAAGCCAGGGGGATACCCGTTATCGCCCTGACCGGCCGCATGCCTCGCAACCCGGCCCCGCTTCGCCCCTACTTTGATGAGATAATTTGTATAAACCCCCAACCCCTGCCCCTGAGAGAAGCCCTCGCGCTCACCGCCGCCAACCTCGAACGCGCCGCACAGGATTGGGCCGACCGCCTCGCATCCACCCACTGATCGCCGCACACTCACCCGCCGACCTCCTCCTCCCGCCCCCACTAATGCTCCGCCGAAGGCGTAGCCACCATCTTCCTCGGCTGCAGCAACTTCGCCACCAACCCCGACCAACCCGTCTGATGCGCCGCCCCAAGCCCCTTCCCACTGTCACCATGGAAATATTCGTGGAAAAGAATGTAGTCTTTAAAATTCGGATCGGTCTGCAACTTCTTAGAATCCCCAAACACCGGCCGCAACCCCTTTTCATTCCGAAGGAAGATCCCCGCAAGCCGCTTGGACAGCTCCATACTGATCTCATCGAGCGTATAATACTTCCCCGAATGCGTCGGATACTCGATCTTGAAATCATCCCCATAGTATCCATAGAAGCGCTGCAGCGATTCGATCAACAGATAATTGGGCGCCATCCAGATCGGCCCCCGCCAGTTTGAATTGCCCCCAAACAATGTCACATCCGACTCCGCCGCCGTATATTTAATGGTCATCAGATGCCCGTCTATCTGCAACTCATACGGATGCGCCTCATAATACTTGCTGACCGACCGGATCCCATACTCGCTAAGGAACTCCGTCTCATCCAGCATCCGGTATAAAAGCCGCTTCACCCGATGCCCCCGCAACAACGACAGCAAATGCTTCTCATCCGAGCCCTTCTCATGCCACCGCGACACCAGCGCCGCAAGGTCCGGCCGTTTTTCCAGCAGCCAGCTCAGCCGGTGTGCAAACTCCGGCAAGAATTGCAATATCTTGTCGTCGATCACCTCCACGGCAAACAGCGGGATCAACCCTACCATCGACCTGACCTTCATCCGAAGACTTCTCTCCCCCGGCATCCGGATCGTATCATAAAAGAATTCGTCCTCATTGTCCCAAAGCCCGTCACCCGAAACCCCCATGTTGGCCATCGCCGCCGCGATATGGAGAAAATGCTCAAAGAACTTATTCGCCATATCCTGGTAGACCGGATTGACGATCGACAGTTCCAGCGCCATCCGCATCAGGTTCAGACAATACGTCGCCATCCAGCTCGTGCCGTCAGCCTGCTCCAGCCTGCTGCCATCCGGCAGTTGGGTATTACTGCGGTCGAACAACCCGATGTTATCCATCCCCAAAAACCCGCCTTCGAAGATATTGTTCCCTTCCGCATCCTTTCGGTTGACCCACCACGTGAAATTCAACAGCAGCTTGTGGAAGACCGTTTCAAGAAAAGAGATATCCCCCTTTCCCCCATTACAGGCTTTTTCGATCTCGTATACCCGGTAGGCCGCCCAGGCATGGACCGGCGGATTGGTGTCGCTGAAGGACCACTCATAGGCCGGCAGCTGCCCATTGGGATGCATATACCAGTCATGCGTCAGCAACAGTAACTGATGCTTGGCAAAATCGGCGTCCACCATCGCGAGGACCAGACAATGAAAGGCCAGATCCCAGGAAGCATACCAGGGATATTCCCATTTGTCCGGCATCGAAATGATATTGCTGTTCTTCAGATGCGTCCACTCGTAGTTCCTCCCCTTAAGTCGCTCCGCCGGCGGCGGCGGCTGCCCCGGATCACCCTTCAACCACTGCTCGATATTGTAATAGTAAAGCTGTTTGCTCCAGAGCATCCCCGCAAAAGCCTGCCGCTGGACCCGCCGCTCATCCTCATCCGTTATCTCATGCTGCAACTCAGCATAGAACTCATCCGTCTCCCGGATGCGGGCCGCAAAGATCTCCTCGAAATCATGGAATGGACCGCCCGGACATCTTGGACAAAGCCGCAACCGCACACAGGCCGACCCCCCGGCAGGGACAACATGCTCATAATTCAGCACCGCCTTTGTCCCCTGTGCATAATTGATGGCGTCCTCCCTGCCATGGATCAGGTATTCCTGTACCCCATCCTTGCAATATCCCTTGTTCTCGGAATTGTATAACCGCCGGTAATTCGTCTCATTGTCGCAGAAGAGGTGGATATCCGTCTCCTCACTGTACAGCGTCAGCTCTTCCAGTTCCCGGTGCGTCACCGTGATATTTTCCTGATTGGAGGACGTCAGCGTCGGTTTGTAATCATCATAGCCCCACGCCCAGGTGTTGCGGAACCAGATCATCGGCAGGATATGAAGCGGTGCATCCGCCTTTCCCCGGTTATGCGCCGTTATCCGGACCAGGATATCGTCTATTCCCGCTTTGGCATATTCGATAAAGACGTCAAAATACGCATCCTCTTCAAAGAGCCCCGTATCCAGCAATTCGTATTCAGGGTCGTGACGCGTCCGCCGCTTGTTCTCCTCGACCAGCTGTTCATAAGGGAAAGCCGCTTGCGGATACTTGTACAACATTTTCATGTAGGAGTGGGTAGGAGAGGAGTCGAGGTAGTAATACAGTTCTTTTACATCCTCCCCATGATTGCCCTCGAAGCTGTTCAGACCAAACAGCCGCTCCTTTATGATCGGATCTTTTTTGTTCCACAACCCGACCGAAAAACAGATCCGCTGGCGCTTGTCGGAAATTCCGCCAATCCCTTCCTCTCCCCATCGCCAGGCCTTGCTTGCAGCCATATCATGCGTGGTATAGGTCCACGCCTGCCCATCCGCGCTATAGTCTTCCCTGACCGTGCCCCATTGCCGGTCCGAAAGATATGGGCCCCATAATTTCCAATCCGTGTTTTGAAGTCGTTCCTTTTCGCTGCTCATAATCTCACCCATTGGTACTGAACCCCGGATACAACGTCATCCCCCCATCCACAAATAAAGTGGTGCCCGTCACATAATCGGAGTCGTCACTGGCCAGCCACACCGCTGCGGCCCCGATATCTTCGACTTCGCCTACCCGGTCGTAAGGGATGAGCTCCAGTAATTTTTTTTCCGCCGCCGGCGTCGCCCATGCCGAATGATTTATCGGCGTCTTGATGGCGCCCGGTCCGATACTGTTGACCCGGATCTTGGATGGCGCAAATTCCTGGGCAATACTTTTCATCAGCAACATAATACCCCCTTTGCTGGCTGCATAATTGGCATGGCCCGCCCACGGTATGACTTCATGGACGCTGCTCATACAGATGATCTTGCCGGCCGCCCGGGATCTTTCCGGGACGATACCCCGCCGAAGGAATTCTTTGATGGCTTCCCGCGCGCACAGGAACTGGCCCGTCAGATTGACGGCCAGCACATAGTTCCATTGCTCCAGCGTCATCTCCTGAAATGGCGAATCCCGCTGTAACCCCGCATTGTTGACAAGGATATCTACCGTTCCGAATTGCGCGACGACATCCGCGAACATCTTTTTGACTTCGTCTTCCTTGCTGACGTCGCATTGATACGTGATACCCGCGCCACCTGCTCCTTTGATCGCGGCCAGGACCGCATCGGCGGCGCTCTTTGTTGCCTCGACAGGATGATTGACGACTACCGTAGCGCCCGCCGCCGCCAGCGATTTCGACACGCCCGCACCGATGCCCGAGCTGGCGCCCGTAACAACGGCGACCTGTCCCCTGAGTTTTTGGTCCATTAGCTAACTTTTCACCGTCAAGTTAGCATTTATATGTAATTATTCCACCCGTATTTGTCCGCCTTCCGGCCATAACGAATATCATCCAGCTCCTGCTTGAGGAAAAGCGCCACGCTCTTCTCAGAATTTACCAAAAAATAATCTACGCCGTCAATTCCGATCTTCTCGATCGGCGCCACTACCGCCGCCGTCCCCGCGCCAAATACCTCCGTCACCCTCCCCGTCTCCAGTCCCTCCCGGAGCTCATCCACCGTGACCGGCCGCTCCTCTATCGTCAAACCCGCATCCAATGCAAGCGTAAGCAGGCTTTCCCGCGTGATCCCGTCCAGCAGGCTGTCCGACAACGGCGGCGTGACCAACGCGCCGTTTATTACGAAAAAGAGATTCATCATTCCCATCTCTTCTAGGTAACGGTGTTGGATACCGTCCGTCCAGATGACCTGGTCATACCCTTCCGACTTCGCCTGCTGCGTGGGATAGAACGCGCCTCCATAGTTACCCCCGCATTTCGCATAACCCGTACCTCCGCGGACCGCCCGCACAAAATGCCGCTCCACCTTGACCCGTAACGGCCGGCCGAAATACGCGCCCGCCGGCAGACAAAGCAGCACGAACCGGTAGCTGTCCGAGACCCGGACCGTCAGCTTCGTCCCGGTCGCAAACATCATCGGCCGCAGATACAATGACGTTCCCGGCTGCCCCGGCACCCAATCCTTGTCCAGCTCCACAAGCCGCCTCAACCCTTCCATGAACAGCTCGGCCGGTGGAGTCGGCATACACATCCGTTCCGTCGTCCGCACCAATCGGTCATAATGCCGGTCCGGCCGGAAGATATGAACGCGTCCTTCCTCCGTTCGAAATGCTTTCAACCCCTCGAAGATCGTCTGCCCGTAATGCAGCGCCAGCGTCGTCGGCAACAACGAAAAAGGCCCGTATGGCTGGATCTCCGGCATCTGCCAGCCTCCATCCGAATAATCGCAGACCAGCATGTGGTCCGTAACATATGCCCCAAGCTCCAGGTTGTTCCAGTCAACTTCATTCAGCCGGCTTTGTTGCGCCCGTTTGACCGCGATGTAGATGTCAGATGTCGTTAGCATAAAAGGTTGTGTTTTGTCCCATAAATTTCCTAAAGAAATATGACATGTAACAGATGCAGATTTGTTATTTTTGACTGGATCAGATTTTTCGAACCCCTTGCCCATTTGACCCGCCATACAACCCATTCGACCGCCACCATACACCCATCGCCATGCCAAAGAAAGCCACCCGCAAGCCCCGCCTCAGGACATCCAACGACCCCCTCTACCTCCAGATCGCCGGCGGCCTGGAGAAAATGATCAGCGACGAGATCCTGAAGATCGGCGACAAGCTCCCCTCCGTCAGGGTGTTCAGCGACGAATACGGCGTCAGCATGGGCACAGCATTCCAGGCCTACTACCACCTGGAGGCAAAAGGCCTGATCGAAGCCCGCCCGAAGTCCGGCTACTACGTCCGGTTCAATATGAAACGCATGCCCGGACTGCCCCGCATCGTCGACCCCGAGCCCGTTGCCAGCGAGGTTAGCGTCCAGGAAATGATCGCCACCGTATATCGTAACATCAGCTCCGACGACCTGGTGAATTTTTCGATCTCCGCTCCGCCACTGTCTCTCCTGCCTGCTGCCCGACTCAAGAAATCGATGCTCCACGCCTTGCGCAGCTCCCGCCATCAGGGCGTACTTTACGAGGATATCCAGGGCAATGCCGAACTACGCCGCCAGCTCGCCCGGCATTCATTCAATTGGGGCGGCAAATTCACTGCGGCCGACGTTATCGTGACTGCCGGCTGCATGGAGGCCCTTGTCATGTGTCTCAAAGCCGTCACCCGGCCAGGCGATACCGTAGCCATCGAGAACCCCACCTTCTTCGGCATCTTCCAGGTGATCGAAAGCCTCGGCCTGAAAGCGCTCGAGATCCAAACCGACCCCGTCACCGGCATCGACCCCGACCAACTCGCCGCCGCTATCCGGAAATTTCCGATAAAAGCCTGTGTATTCGTTCCCACCTTCAGCAATCCCCTTGGTAGCTGCATGCCCGACAAAAAGAAGGCGGAACTGGTGAAGCTCATCACTCAACATCGCATCCCGCTGATCGAAGATGATATCTATGGTGAAATGTATTTTGGCGCCCATCGCCCCAGGACCTGCAAATCATTCGACAAGGAAGGCTGGGTGCTCTATTGTAATTCCATGTCCAAATCCCTCGCCCCCGGATACCGGATCGGCTGGACCATCCCCGGCCGCTTTACCCGGCAGGTATTGCTGACTAAACTGATGCATACCGTGACCGGGACCACCCTCACCCAGGAAGCTGTAGCGCATTTCCTTGGCATCGGCAGATACGACTATCACCTTAAAAAGCTGCGGAAGGCCCTGCATACTCAATCCCTACGCTACCTCCAGGGCATCATGACCTGGTTTCCTCCCGACACAAAGGTCTCACGCCCACAGGGCGGCTTCGTGCTCTGGATCGAGCTGCCCCAACAGCTCAACGCCTATCGCCTCTACCAACAGGCCTTCCGCCGTCAGGTTGCCGTCGCCCCCGGTCAGCTCTTTTCCGCCCGCGGTCAGTTCGGAAACTGTATCCGCCTCAGTTATGCCCGCCCGTGGGATGATGAAGTGGAACAAGCGCTAAAGACACTCGGTTCATTGGTCAAAGAAAGCGCCCGCCACCCCCGGTAACCCCGCCGCCGACCCCACCCCCGGTAACCCCTTGACCCGTCCCCAAAAAATCCGTATATTTAGTTGAAAGCTCTTTCCATAGTTGGCCGGAAAGCAACCCCGACCATCCATTTTCTTACCTAAAACGCTGCCATAATGAACCTCGTACAACGTGTTGAACACTGGGGCGACACCCACCACCCTCAATGGCTCGATGTGGTCAGGATCCTTCTGGGTGCCTTTCTTTGTTATAAGGGAGTCGATTTCCTGATGAATATGAGCACCATGCTCAACCTCATCACCAACAAAATGTCCTTTGGCTCCTTCTCTACCATGCTCATGAGCAACTACGTCGCATTTGCCCAGATCCTCGGCGGTATCCTGCTGATCCTCGGTGTTCTTACCCGCTTCGCCTGCCTCATCCAGATCCCCATCCTCCTGGGCGCAATTTTTTTCGTCAGGACAGACCTGTACAGACCCTTCTCAGCCATCCTCCTGCCAATCGCCGTTCTCCTGCTGCTGATCCTTTTCCTGATCGTCGGCAATGGCAAATGGCAATTCCTGAAGTTCAGCGAAGAATGACCGACCCTTTTCCTGACCGCCCCCAATTTGCCGCCACGCTGGCTGCCATCACCCCAATTTGCCGCCGGACCGCGTCGCCGCCGCCACCCGCAACGCCCCCTCGCCGACCCCCACAACGCGTCGCCGCCGGCCCCCCGCCACCCCTCAATCCTTCAGGGAAGGGAACGCCGTATAGATCCCATCCAGATCCGCCGCCTGAAAACCCTTCTGCTGCTTAAACTCGACAATCACCTTTTTGGCGTCATCCATCCGCCCAAGCCCCGCATATGTGACGATCAACGTCCGCGTATTCATCGAAAAACCCGGATCAAACGCATACGCTTTTTGATAATAGCCGAGACTCTCCTCCTCCTTACCGGAAAGCTTGATAAAATTCCCCCGCAATAAATTTAATATGGGATCCCCAACCAACTCATCCAACTTGTCTACCATCTCGATGCCCTTTTGATAGTTCTTCTTTAAATAACAAAGATCTATCATGAGCAGATAGGTATTCGGCGCATGCGGAAAGATAGCCTGGAAATGGTCGAGCGCCGCCTCATACACCGAGTCGTCGATCTTCTGCACGACCGTGATATACACGATTTGGGTCGCCTTCGCATCCCGCACCTTTTGCGGCAACCCGTCATAAACCAATTTTGCTTCCGTGTATTTATGGTGCGTCATATTGTCCCGCATCTTGATCATGGCCTTTACCTCATCCGTCTCCTTCGCCTCATCTTGCGGCGCATCCATCGCCGTGACCAGATCCCCCATCGTCTCACTGAATGACTCCCCCGTCGTATAAAGATAGATGTCGGACGCCTTGACCGAATCCCGCACCTTGATCAGCGAATAGTCATGATAGCTCAAACCATGGCTGCCATAGGACCGGAACAACAAATGTTTTACGCCATTAGAATCGTATTCCCTTAAAAGCCGGTAGCTGCCGCCATTGGCTGCCGAAGCGACGGACTGACCGATCTTAGGCAGATTCGGGGCGAAGGTTTCTATAAATCCCCGTCGAAATGCCGGGTCCTTCAAAGGTGGACAATTCGCTTCCATCCGATGGATAAAGCTGGTCTGATCCAGGATACGCCCCAGTCGGATCTGCCGCGCATTATCATCATCACTCTCGATCGCCCTGCCGAGCTGCACAGCCGCGGAATCGCTTACCGCCGCCGTCTGCGCCTCAACCCGCCAGACAAAAACTGTAGCAATTGCACAAAGTAAAATGGTTTTCCGCCTAAAGCTCATTTCTAAGGTCATGTTATGTATTTAAATATATTCTTTCGATCGCATCATGGAACTTCTCCGTCACCACCTTCCTCCGGAGACTTAACTTCGGCGTCATCTCACCCGTCTCGACCGTCCATTCCTGCGGCAACAACTCGAACCGCTTGACCTGCTCCGTATGACCGAAGTATTTGTTGTAGCTATCCACGACCTCGCGGTAAAAGGAATGCACCTTTGCATCAGCGACGATCTTCTCGTTCGACCCATCCGCAATGCCCTGCTGCTTGCACCATTCCCGGAGATGCGCAAAATTCGGCACGATCAGCGCGCCCACGAATTTCCTTTCCGGCCCGACGATCATGATCTGCTCGATATATGGGGACTCTTTCAGTTTGCTCTCGATCGCCAGCGGTGCAACATATTTCCCGCCACTCGTCTTGAACAGCTCTTTTTTCCGGTCCGTGATCTTGAGGAACTTTCCTTCCATCACCCCGATATCCCCCGTATGGAACCAGCCACCGACGATCGCTTCAGCCGTAAGATCAGGTCGTTTGTAATATCCCATCATCACATTAGGCCCCTTACACAAGATCTCCCCATCCTCCGCAAACCGGACTTCGATACCCGGGATCAGCGGGCCCACCGAGCCAAACGCTCGGTCTTCTACTTCTATGCGGTTGACACTGATGACCGGCGAGGTCTCCGTCAATCCATACCCCTCCATGATGGGAACCCTTGCCGCCGTAAAAATCCTGATCAGCCGCACCTGGCACGCCGCCCCCCCGCTCACGATCGCCACCACATTGTTCCCCAACGCTTCCCGCCATTTGCTAAATATCAGCTTGTTCGCCAGCGATAATTGCAGATTATACCAGGCGCCCATCGGCTTCCCGATCTCATATCGCGCCGCAAGATCATGCGCCCAATAGAACATCCTTTTCTTGACCCCCGTCAGTTCGGCTCCCTTATGCATGATCCGGTCATACACTTTCTCCAGCAGCCGCGGCACAGTCACGAACATCTGCGGCTTTACCTCCTTCAGATTCTCCCCGATCGTGTCCATGCTTTCCGCATAATAGATCGAGGTATTATTGAAGAGATAGACATAGCTGAGCATCCGTTCATAGATGTGGTTCAACGGCAGGAAGCTCAACACCCGCGTTATCCCCCTTGGAAGACAAGGGATACAACTTTTCACGTTGCTGAGGATATTTCGATGCGAAAGCATTACCCCCTTTGGAACACCCGTGGTTCCCGAAGTATAAATGATGGTGGCCAGGTCCGTTTCTTTTATTCCCGCCCGGATGCCCGCCAGCCGCTGCTCCTCTTCCGGCGACGGCGTCACCAGCAACTCCTTCCAGTGCCGGGCATTTTCCACGTGCTCGAATGTATAGATCTCCCGTAAAGAAGGAACCCGCCCTTTAATGCTCAGTACCTTATGAAAAAGGTCCTCGTCATTGACAAAGATGATCTTCACCTGGGCGTCGTTCAGGATGAACTCCAGCTCGCCTACCGCGATCGTCGGGTAGATTGGCGTCAGGATCGCTCCCGTCTGCCCCACCGCTGCATCGACCATGAGCCACTCCGGCCGGTTCTTTGAAATGATCGCCACTTTATCCATACCCTCCTCCGTCCGGTTTTCCCCCGAGATCCCCGACCGCAGCAATCCTATGCTTAGTTGGTGAATAGTGTCATTTACTTCACGGGTGGAATAGGTCTTCCATTTTCCGTTTTCCTTTCCAGCCAGCATATCCGGTAGCGGCTCCTTATCAAGATGCATGGCAACACATTCGAACAATCGTGTGGGTTCGGTCATAGTTCGTTGTTTAAATTCCGCTATCAAATTAATCATTTCCCAACTAATCCGCAACCGACCGTCCCCCAATCTATTTCGGCTCCTGATAATACTGCCCCTCCGGCATCCTGAATACCCGGCCCTTTTGAAAATCAGTGAACCGCGTATATTCATCGCTGTGTGCCGTCGTCCAGGCCTGAAACGCGGTCAGATTCCCCGCCGCCCCGAACAACCACTGATTATAGGCATCAAACATCCCATCCTTCAAAAGCTGCCGCTCATAGTCGAATAAATGAAAAGGATAATTGGTAGGATATGTCTGAAACCAATTGATAATGAATTTTGTGCGAAGCACCGTCAACGATTCCGCCGTGATCCCCTGCGAAATAGTAAAGCTTAGCTTTCCCATCACATCCAGATATGCCACCACAAACGGGCTTTTCACATCCTGATTTTTCTGCATATTCACATCCGTGAACAATTTCTTATATCCTTCCAGCAACAAGTCCTTGATCTCCGCCGTCCGCTTGGTATAACTTTCGAGATTCAGAAAGATCTCGCCATAGATCAGCCCCCACACCTTGTCCTGCGTAAAGAAGTAATATCGGGCCGCATTATAATAATTGCCCGAATAACTGGGATCGATCCTGATCCCCTCCTCCCAATATTTGATGGCGGCATAATCCTGCTTGCTCCACAACATCTCTCCATATTCGTTCAACAGCACCCCGCTTCGCGGGAAGCGCTTGATGCCGGCCTTATATAACCTGTCGCATTCCTTCACCTCCCCGATCGCCTTATATAGCATAGCAAGGATCTGATAGCTGGTGACATCCGCGTCGGACCGTTCGACGATCCCTTTCGCAACCGTAATTCCTTTGTCATACTCCTTTTCCAGGTAATAGTTGAAGGCGATATCCTTACTCAGTTCCAGGTTCTGCGGGTCTTTTTTCAACGCTTCATTCAGCACCACCAGCGCATTGGTATAGTCCCCCTGCCTGGTATATGCCCTGGCCGTCTCCTGCGGCGTCTTCGTATCGGCTGCCGTCGTCTGAGAATAAACCGCCGGCCCAATCAGCATGACCGTCCAACAAAAAAAGCAGATCTTATACATGCGAAAGCAAAATTGATTGTCTAAAGTCAAATAAGATGGGTCAGCAATCCGTCGCGCAACTTGGGCTCGAACCACGTACTCTTGGGCGGCATCACCTCGCCGCTATCCGCAATATCGAATAGCTGCTGAATACTTACCGGATACAGGCTGAATGCAGCCTTCATCTCTCCGCTGTTCACGCGCTTCTCCAACTCCCCAAGACCGCGGATCCCGCCGACAAACTCAACCCGCTTATCCGTACGCGGATCTTTGATCGACAAAAGGCGGTCAAGGACATTCTTTTGCAGGATCGTCACATCAAGCACCCCGATCGGGTCCGTCGAATACGTTCCCTCCTTCGCGACCAGTTTATACCACCCGCCATCGACATACATTCCGAACTCATGCAGCGCCGAAGGCGAAAAAGCCTTGTCCACTCTGCCCACGAAGAAGTCCCTTTGCAGTCCATCCAGCAGCTCCTCCGCACTATGCCCGTTCAGATCATGCACCAGCCGGTTGTAGTCGAGGATACGCAATTGCGATGAAGGAAAAAGCGTCGTCAGGAAATAGTCCGATGCGCCCGATGCGCCCGCACCCAATGCCGTTCTCACCTTCGCTGCCGAAGCAGCCCGATGATGTCCATCCGCGATATAGGTGTAAGGCACCTCGCGGGCAAACAGTCCGCTGATCGTTGCTATCGTCTTTTCATCATCCACCGTCCAGACGGTATGACCGATCCCGTCCGCCGCCACGAAATCATACACCGGCGCATGCGCTTCCTTCCAGCCCTCGATCAACGTATCGATGGCCGCTATGCTTTTATAGGCCAGAAAGACATTTCCCGTCTGCGCCCGGATCGCCTTCATATGATTGATCCGGTCATTCTCTTTTTCCGGCCGGGTAAGCTCATGCTTGCGGATGATCCCCTTCTCATAGTCATCCACCGAGCTCCCCACCACCAGCCCCGTCTGGCTTTTACCGTTCATTACCAGCCGGTAGATATAATAGCAGGGCTTATCTTCCTCGATCAGTATCCCTTTTTCGATAAAGGATTGCAGGTTCTCTTTGGCCTTCTGATAGACTTCCGGCGAATGAGTATCGATATTGAGCGGCAGATCGATCTCGGACTTGGTGACATGCAGGAACGAATAAGGATTGTCAGCCGCTTCCTCCCTGGCTTCCCGGCTGTCCAGGACATCGTATGGAGGAGAAGCTACCTGGCTGGCTAAATTTGCAACGGGCCGTAAGGCCTGGAACGGGACAATCGTCGACATGTTAGGTTATGCTTTGGTATGTGCGAAATCGTTCATTAGCTCCGTCAGCACTTCCACGCTTTGCAACGGCAGCGCATTGTATAGAGATACCCGGAACCCGCCCACGCTTCGATGACCCTTGATCCCGACCATCCCATTAGCCTTGCAGGTAGCAAGGAATTCCTTTTCCAGGTCCGGATCATCCATAACGAATACGACATTCATTTTGCTTCGGTCTTCTTTTGCCACCGTGGGCCGGAACATCGGCAGGCTGTCCAACGTTTCATATAAACGCGCAGCCTTCCGGTCGTTTATCTTTTCGATCGCCGGTATCCCCCCCTGCTGCTTCAACCAGCGGAGCGTCAACATACATACATAGATGGCAAAGACCGGCGGGGTATTCAAAAGCGACCCGGCTGCAATATGCTCCCGGTAATCCATCATCGTCGGTAAAGGCCGGTCGACCTTGCCCAGGATATCCTTGCGCACAATGACCAGGTTCACTCCCGCCGCCCCGATATTCTTCTGCGCCCCGGCATAAATAAGATCGAAACGGTTGAAATCCATGACCCGGCTTAGAATGTCACTGCTCATATCCGCCACCAGCGGCGCCGCCGTCTCAGGGATCGCATGCATTTGCGTACCCTCGATCGTATTGTTGGTCGTGTAATGGAAATAGGCCGATTCAGCCGGGATCCGATAGCCTTTCGGAAGATAGGTGTAGTTCTTGTCCTTCGAGCTGGCAACAACTTCCACGTTGCCAAACAACTTTGCCTCCTTGATCGCCTTTTTCCCCCATACTCCGCCATCCAGATAAGCAGCGGTGGCGCCTTCATTTAGCAGGTTCATCGGTACCTGGAAGAATTGAGTGGACGCACCGCCATGCAGGAAGAGGATCTCATGCTCCGCATCCAACCCCATCAGTTCCCTGGCAGTTGCCATCGCCTCGTCGACCACCCCCTGGAAAAGGGAAGTACGATGCCCGATCTCGAGAATGGACAATCCCGTGCCATTGAAATCAAGGATGGCACGACTGGCTTCCTCGAACACTTCTTTCGGCAGAATACTGGGACCGGCATTGAAATTATATACCACTGTATTCAGATTGTATGAGGGACAAATATAGTCAATTTGCCCGGCCCATGCATGCGCGCTCCGGACCCCCTTTTCCGTCCGGGCTCGTAACCATCGCCCGCGCAGGCTCCCCTTCGTTACACCCTACTCATCGATCTCCGTGACGCCCCCCGAGATCGCAAATTTCATCGCATCCGTAGAGCTGATATCCGTCAGAACCCTCACCCGGTCCCGTTTGACAAAATACAGATGCCCCGCAAAAGCATACGACTGCGGCACATATACAGCGACATATTCCTGCAGATCGAATTCCTCCAATTCTTCCTGCGTGATAAACCCTACCTGCCAGACGTCCTCCGCCAGCACACTCACCAGAACCGCTTTATTGAATTTCCGCTTGTTTCCGGCAAAAGCCTCGACGAAATCTTTCACCGTCGTATATATGAGCTTGATCCCCGGGATCCGCTCCAGCATCCCGTCCGCTATCTCGACCAGACGGGTGACCAGAAAAGAAGAGGATACGTAACCCACAAATAATGCAATACCGATGAAGACCACAAACCCCATACCCGGTATCCGCCGCGGTAACCCGAACTGATCGATATCCACCAGCCCCGGGAAAAGATTGTGAAGCGTATTCGGCAGGATATTGTCGATCCAGTTAAAGACCGCAACGACCGCCCAGATGGTCAGAGAAATTGGCGCCAGAATAATAACTCCCTGCAAAAATAGCCGGAGCAGATTGCCGGGGACCTTGCGGACAGAGGACATGTGTGGCCGTTTAAGCGCCAAAATTAGGCAATACCCCCACTACCCGCAAATCAACCTCGATCATCGCCTCCAATTCCATCCCCAGATCACCCGCAAACCCCTCTTTCATTCGATCCTCATCACCGCCAATCAGACCTCAAATCCCACCGTCCCTCCGCATTTATTAACAAATTATGAAAAAAACGGAAATGATATATTTATGTAACCCAAAGACGTAGTTTTGCAACTCCTAACATTAGGAATAAATAAACTATGTGGGTATGAGAAAGTATCTGACTGCCAAAATTTTGCTCCGGTTCTTAGCGGTTTTATCGGATTTAATAACGGTGGGGCTTTTTGCCTATGCCATAATAACGTGGGGCATGAATAATATTTGGTGCAACCCATATATCAGGATAGTTATTTGCTCACTCATTCTAACCGTCATAATTTTTGCGGTTGACCCATTACTAATTAAAGGCGGCATGATTAACAAATGGGTGAGGGGTTGCATAGGGGTGTTCATATTCATTTTGTGCGCAACAATAATATATCTTATACCGAAGGGAGACTGCGCCATGCAATCTACTCGGCCGCCTTTAGCCAAGACTGCCGATAGCATATCATCCAGAAAGGCAGCCGACACTGCTAAATCAGAAGCGCCGCCGGTAACTGACAAACCAACGGTAGCCAAAAAACACAAGCAATCGTCTCAGAATGGTGAAGAATCTAAGGAACCAGCAAAGAAAGAACCATCCGCTCAAGCCCCAATGTTTGATTTGAGCCATGCAACTTTTTATGGCCCGGTTGCCATCGGGCCAAACGCGCAACAAATAAATGAATTCCGTGGCAAAGAGGACTTTAGACCACTTGCTTATGATATATATCAAAAAGTAATCAGGGACCTTATAAAATTAAAAAATAATTTCCCCGAAATGCCGGTAATTGAACTTACAAATTTAAGTGGCTCCATTGCAACCATCTCGGCAATTGATGAGTTGAGAAGTATCTTGGATTCGGCAGGCATTTCTGTTAAAGAGGTACCGATAGGAGCCGGCAACACAATTGGCTATGGCAATTCAGGTTTCTGGGCCTATAGAGGGAGCAAAGATTCGGCAATGATAAGCGAATTCTCGCGCGCAATCACCCCCTTTATGACCTTTAAACAAGGTCAATTTGATGAGCTTTTTCATGGAGAACATTCTTTCAGAATATACTTTCTTGGGGCAGCCGAATATAAAAGTTCGGGAGAAGTATTTATACACTAAGAAAACGGCAAGCTTGTTATCTGACCGGCAACTTCCTGAAGAACTTCGATACCCTAATGGATTTAATTACGGAACGCCACAATTACGAAACCGGCCAACGGTAGCGCTTATTTCTTCTTCTTAATTACTTTTTTGAGAGCAGGCAGGAATGTGAGTTGCCCTGGCTCTATTTTGATATCCTCTTTTGGTAAAATAATCTCCGTCTTTTTAGATCGACCAATCGAAGGTTTTTTTTCTTTTGCCATGCCTATAAAGGTAGCACATTTTGCCTCTTTGCAATAGAGGCGGCCCTATTGATTATCTCAAAAAAAATGATTAACTTTGACCACCTAGCCGTCAAAGTTATGACGACGTTTTTTTACATCTGATCGAAGAATTTAGAGCGGCAAAAAAATTTTGTTATATTTAAATGCCATTAACCATTTTTCATATCCTAAAAATGCTTGCCGCATTGCTTTACAAACATCAATCGCTTTTTGATAAGTTTCATTTGAGCGACTGTCCTTCCCCGGACCTAAACGAAATACAACTGACCGCGTATAGATGGGCGCACTCACCCATTGAGCACGAGTTGAACTTCCTTCCTAACATTTTATATAATCTTAGAACAGAAAGGCCAAACAGGGCACTTGATCCTAAGGATATGTGTCCTGAATGCAATTTGTCCTTTTTCATTAGAGAAGAGACGGCCAGAAAGAAATTGAAAAATTACAAATCCTTCCTAGAAAAGAAGCATAAGATATTTACAAATGTATATACCCATATTGCGAAAGGAGAGATAGAAAAATCTGATGGCAAATGCACGTCGATAGAAAACGAACATTTTGGATTATACGAGTACACTAATTGCGAATTAAGAGGAAGATTTAAACTACTGGAAGGTCCTGTATGAAAAAAATATCAGGACATATTATCAAATCTCTGCCATTTGAGGGCCTTGAGCGGATATCGAATCTAATTGAATTCGAGGGCCCACTCCTTTCTCATTACAAGGACAGATTTGGTAACAATTACCTTTATTACTGGGTAGACCAAGATAAAATTAACAATAGGTGGTTGGTTTGGGAAGTGGCCGAGGATTTCCTAATCTTATATCTTAGCGGCCAAGTTCCGCTATTGACTTTATTCCCGAGGTCTGGCAAAGTATTGTATTGCATAGATATTGATAACGAGATAAAATATTCTAAAGTCTTATTAACCTATTCGGATTTCATACCAGACGATTATCAACCCGAGCCGGATGCATACTTCAAATTTGATCTCCCGGTTGTGTACAAAGACAAAGTAGACATATCCGACTACTTGAAAGGCTTAAAAGAGCGAGCTTTGTATATTAACGTAGAGCCGGCCTCTGGCAGGTATAAAAGAACAATCGGTATTGAGGATATCTGGAATGTTTTTGAGAGTATAGGCAAGTCGTTCTCGGAATATGTTGAGTTTAATGTTAAAAGCATATTGTCTGAACGTCTGACAGATAAAAACAGAATCTTAAATGTAGCAAACTCGTTGTCTTCTCCAAATCGACTTAGGATAGTATATTTAAATCTCAATAGCTTTCACGTAGGTATTTCTGCCGATCATTTAAATATTGATCATACATCTATGGATAGGTCGGTGGAGAATTTTTCACAAGAGGTTTTGGCACAATACAAGAACGATGTACTGGATAATGATTTTTCATCGACAGAGGATATAAATATTTTAATACATAAATATTCAAATGAGGATTTAAGAAAAAAGATATTCAACCCAATTATTGATATAATCAATAACGATAACATTAAGGTTAATATCGCCGACTACACCAAAACTTTTGAAAAATCTTACAGCCGGATTCCAAAAATAGAAAGGGATAAGCTATTGCCGGCTAAGTCAAAACGGGATACGCAACTAACCAAGCCAGATCAAGAACTGATGGTCGCTTACGTGATTGCCGATAAGAGCACGGATCAGACTCAAGGATCGCTATTCCCAAAAGATATGAATCGGGTATTATATTTTAAATCTGCCGACACATTCCCATTCGAAATCGACAAGATCATACAACCTTCACTCGGCAAAGATCTGCCTTTAGCATCGCCTATAAAAATCGAGGGGACATTTGACGATGGGATGTTCTTTTTGTCTTATGAGCCATTGGGTATAGAAATTTCGGCAACGAATAAGAAGCAACTTGAAGAGCGATTTAATAAAGCATTGGGTGAGCTTTACGAAGCGTATATCGGCGGGGCCATCATTTATCAACCAGCGTTTCAAAAACTTATTGGAAACTAAGGCTTGCTTCTCATTGGAGAATTATAGTCTATTTATTCTCCTTCCTTTTTATTAATCAATTTCGTGTATGTTATCTTCTTGGTTGGGTTGGCGAGATATACATCAAACCTAGACCCGTCCGTCATCTTCCGGTTATTGTACCTGTAAACAAACTCGTTTACATAGCAATGCAGGTGCTGCGGGCTGGTATGGTGATAGATTCCATAGATACCGCGTTTCAGCAGGCTCCAAAAGTTGTCGATGTTCTGCGTATGCACCTGCCCCCGGATATATTCGTCAGCCGAATGGTTCACGAAGTCGCGTGTGTGGTTATTTTTGAGGAACTTGTAGGCCGGCAACTCGTCGGTATAGATCGTGGCCCCAAGCTCAACCTTGCCGGTTATAATCGGGTATATGGTCTTTAGCTTGCCCGTCCTTAACCGGAACGGCGTACACCTTCCCATTGCGCTCCAAAATGCCCGGAACAGGCACCTTGTTGTTCGTCCGCTTTGCGCCGCTGGCTTTCTTAGTAGCCTGACGGATGGACTTATGCTTGTTGGTTTTCTTCCCGCCCAGGTAGCTCCCGTCGATCTCAACCTATCCGGACAGGTTGTTGGCATCATCATGGCTGAATGCCTCGCGTATGCGCTGTAACATGAACCAAGCCGTCTTTTGTGTGATATTGAGATCGCGGGCCAATTGGTGGGAGGATATACCTTTCTTATGAGCCGTAAACAGGTAGATGGCAAAGAACCATTTCCGTAACTCGATCTTGCTATCCTCGAAGATCGTCCCCACACGCACGCTGAACTGTTTCCGACATTTGGCACACTTAAAACGCTTGAAAGCTCCCTTCAGGACATAACAGGTGTCATGGGCGCAATAAGGGCATTCTATCACGCCATTCCAGCGCAGGGTAGCCAAATAGTCCACACATTTTTGCTCATCGCTAAAGTAGTTTACCAATTCAAAAAAACTATCGAAATCTCTTAGACGCTTTATATTATTGGAACTCATAGCCTTACTAATTTATAGGACAAAGGTAAAATTGATGTCTGGGTTATACAAGTATATTACCATTAACAAATTATGAAAAAAACCATGGAAACTTTGGATGCAAAAATAGTTTCCTTAGTTTTGCACCCCCGGGCAGACCGAAAGCCCGCCAACAGGAAGGTCAATAAAAATGGAAGTCAAAGAACGCATATTGAACAAAGCCGCAGACCTCTTCTGCCGCTACGGCATCCGGACCATCACCATGGACGAAATAGCCTCCCAATTGGGCATTTCCAAAAAGACCATCTACCAGTTCTTCACCGATAAAGATGATATGGTTTCCGCGGTAATAGAACAAGAAATTCAGCGTAACGAATTGGAATGCAGTTATTTCCGCGATGCAGCCGCCGATGCCGTCCACCAGATCTTCCTCGCCCTGGAATCCCTCGAAGAGATGCTGAAATATACCAACCCTCTCATGCTCTATGACCTCGAAAAGCACCATCCCGCTTCCTTCCTGAAGCTCCGGGAGTATAAATATCAGTTCCTCCATCAGATCATCATCGAAAACCTGCAATGGGGCATCGGCGCCGGTCTGTATCGCGCCGAGATTGACAAGGATATCGTAGCCAAAGCCCGCATCGAAGCCGCATTCCTTGTATTCAACCCCGACGTCTTCCCTCACAGCCGGTACCGGATATCCGAAGTTAATTTCGAGCTCGCCATGCTCTTCCTCCACGGGATAACCACAGATAAAGGAAAACAGCTGATCGAAACATACACCGCTGAACGTAATCAAAAACTATCTCATGAACAAAAAGCTTAGAAACTGGGGCAGCCGGCTCTCTCTCGCTGCGGCGCTCTTTCTGCTAACCATCCATCTGCGTGCGCAGCAGCCTGCAGGCACGCCGCCGCCGGCGCCCGCTCAGCCGTCAGTGCATGATCTCTCCGTCAGGCAGGCCATAGATTATGCATCCAAGAACAGCGTCATTGTCAGAAACGCCCTTCTCGACTACCAGATCCAGGAGCAAAGCAACCGTGCGACCACCAGCCAAGCGCTGCCGCAAATCACCGGCGGCGCAGGTTTCACCCAATACATCCAGGTTCCCGTAACGCCGGTACCCGGTGGTCTTTTTCCCGGCACCGTGCCCGGAAAAGTTTATCCCTTTCCTTTTGGCGTAACCTACAACAGCAGCGCCAATATCACGCTCAAGCAAGTCCTCTTCGACGGCCAGGTCTTTGTAGGCCTTCAGGCCCGTCAGGCTTCCCTCGACTTCTACCGCAAAAAAGAAGAGGTTACCGAACAGATGGTGCGCGTCAATATATATAAGGTCTATTATCAACTGCTCATCGCCAAAAGCCAGATGGACCAGATAGATGCCAATATCGCGAATCAACAGGCCCAGCTTCGCAGCAATACGGAAATGTTCAAGAATGGTTTCGCCGAACAACTGGACGTCGATAAGGCAACCGTACAGCTCGCCAACCTCGAAACCGAAAAGCTCGGCCTGCAATTCAACATCGATAACGGCTATCTCGGCCTCAAAGTGCTCATCGGAATGCCGGTTCGCGATTCAATTCAGTTGACGGATTCGCTCACCTATGATCAGATCCGCGATGCCGCGCTGACCGACGATTATAAATACACGGACCGCCGCGATTTCCAGCTGATGATGATCAGCCAGACCCTCGGCGAGTACAACATCAAACGCTACCAAAAGGAATATATCCCCACTCTTAACTTCTCCGCTACTTACCAGCAAAGCCAATATTCGGAAAAGCTGGATCTGACGGCGCACAATAGCTGGTATCCTGCCTCCTATTACAGCCTCAACCTGAACATCCCGATTTTCGACGGTTTCTATAAAGATGCCAATATCCGGCAGGCGCGGCTTCAGTTGCGACAAACGGAAAACAATATCGATTCGCTGAAGAACAGGATCGACAACGACGTTCGCCAATCGCAGCTGCAATTCTCTTCCGCCCTGGCTACCCTGGATTATCAAAAGAAGAATATGGAGCTGGCGGAGAAAGTGTATCAGCAGACCCGAAAGAAATTTGAGCAAGGCCTCGGATCGAATACGGAGATTACGACAGCCTTCTCGGACGAACGGACAGCGCAGTACAACTATTTCAACGCCCTCTATAGCGCGATCCTCGCAAAAGTCGACTACTTAAACGCCATTGGCAAACTATAACAATAAAAAGACAAGCTCATGTATAAATTACTAACTGTTATCATCGGCGCCTCCTTTCTGCTGGCATCCTGCGGCAGCAGCACCGTTCAGAAGGAAGGCCCTGCCGGTTTGAAAGAGAAAAAGGAACGCCTGGATAGTCTTAACGCCCAAAAGGGCCGGCTTGAAAAGGAGATCTCTACCCTCCAGGCAGAGGTTGACAAACTGGACACGGCGAGCGCTACGAAAGAGAAAGCCAAACTCGTTACCCTGGCCACCCTTGCCCCAACCTCCTTCACCCACTATATCGACCTCCAGGGTAATGTAGATGCCGTAAATACGGCCTGGATCTCACCGCGTGGATCCGGCGGCGTGGTAACCAAGCTCTATGTGAAGCAGGGCGACCATGTGAAGCAGGGACAACTGCTTGCCAAACTCGATGACGCCATTCAGCGGCAGAACCTGGCAACCGACCAGACACAGCTCGCGCACGATCAGGATCTTTACCAGCGCCGCAAGAATCTCTGGGACGAAAAGATCGGCACCGAAGTCGATCTCGTCAACGCAAAGAATCAGGTCGACCTGTCGGAAGCACGGGTGAAGATCGACCAGCAACAGCTCGACTACACCAGCGTCTATGCCGATTTTTCCGGCACCGTCAACGCTCTCAATATAAAGGTAGGGGAGGCCTTCACCCAGCTTGCCCAGGCGATCCAGATCGTCAATACCGACAACCTCAAAGTCGACGTCCTCGTACCCGAGATCTACCAGGAACGGGTCCGGGTAGGCACGCCGGTGAAGATCGATTTTCCGGGGCTCAACAACAAAGAGATCACCGGCACCGTCACCATCGCCGGCAAAGTGATCAACCAGGACAATCGCGCCTTCCAGGTGGAAATACATATTCCCAACAGCAGCGATATCCGCGCCAACCAGGTCGCGATCGTCAAGTTGCAGGACTATAGCGCAACCAATGCTATCACTATTCCGATCAATACGCTCCAGACCGACGAAACCGGCAAATATGTCCTTGTCGGCGTCCAGCAACAAGACAGGCTGGTCGCGCGCAAGAGATCCATCACCATCGGTCAGACCTATGGCGACAAGGTCCAGGTCACCGGCGGGCTCCAACCCGGCGACCGCCTTATTACCGACGGATACCAGGGACTGTACGACGGCCAGCTCATCACCATGCAATAACAAACTATCTTATGAGTGCGTTAGAGAACTTCACAGGCAAATTCAAACACTTCCGGCCTACTACCTGGAGTGTCACCAATAAAACGGCTATTTATCTCCTGATGCTTGTCGTCAGCGGGATCGGCATTTATCAGTTCGTGACGCTTCCCAAGGAGCAATTCCCGGATATCGTCATTCCGACCATCTATGTCTCCACTATCTATACCGGTAACTCGCCGAAGGATATGGAAAACCTGGTGACCCGGCCTATCGAGAAGCAGATCAAGGCCATCACCGGCGCAAAGATCAACAAGTTCACCAGCACGTCCCAACAGGACTATTCCGCCATCGTCGTGGAATTCGAGACCGACGTCCAGACCGACGTTGCGCTACAGAAGGTAAAGGATGCCATCGATAAGGCCAAGCAGGACCTTCCCACCGATCTGACGCAGGAACCGACTGCCCTCGAGGTCAGCTTCTCCGACCAGCCCATCATGTACGTCAATATCAGCGGTAACTATGACCAGCAGCGGCTCAAGAAGTTCGCCGACGACATGAAGGACCGCCTCGAAGACCTGCCGTCCCTGAATCGCGTCGATATCGTCGGCGCGCCCGAACGCGAGTTTCAGATCGATGTCGACAACTATAAAATGCGGGCCTCCAATGTCACCTTCAACGATATCGACCAGGCCGTGAAAGGCGAGAACCTCGATATCTCCGGCGGGCTGCTGGATGTCGGGAATATGAAGCGCAACCTTCAGCTAAAAGGACAATTCCACACCGCACAGGATATTGCATCCATCGTCGTTCGCAGTCCCCAGGGCGGCTATCCCGTGTACCTCAAGGATATCGCCGTCATTAAGGATACCATCAAGGACCGGGAGAGCTATGCACGGCTCGACGGAAAGAATGTGGTGACGCTCAATATTATTAAACGCGCGGGTGAGAATCTCATCGAGACCTCCGATACCGTCCGCGGTGTCGTTAAGGAAATGCTCAAAAGCCTTCCCCCCGATCTGAAAGTAGTCGTCACCGGCGATCAAAGTACCCTTACGCGCCATTCTTTCGATGACCTTGTCAACTCCATCGTTATCGGGTTTATCCTCGTGCTCATAATTCTCATGTTCTTTATGGGTGTAGTCAACGCGTTCTTTGTGGCGTTGTCCGTTCCCCTGAGTATGTTTGTCGCCTTTTGCTTCCTCCCTGCGGCCGAATTTATGATCGGCGGGGCGGTTACGCTCAACTTTATCGTGCTGTTCGCTCTTTTGTTCGGGTTGGGAATAATTGTCGACGACGCCATTGTGGTCATCGAGAATACGCACCGGATTTTCACCCAGGCAAAAGGCAGGCTCACGTCGACCACTTCCGCGCAAATGGCCGCGGGCGAAGTTTTTGTCCCCGTTCTCGCCGGCACGCTCACGACCCTTGCGCCCTTCTTCCCCCTGCTTTTCTGGCCGGGTCTTATCGGCAAGTTCATGGTCTACCTTCCGGCCATGCTGATCTTTACCCTTACCGCCTCGCTCATTGTGGCGTTTATCATGAACCCCGTATTTGCCGTGGATTTTATGAACCACGAGGAAGACGGCACCCCTTCAAGCCGGGCCGCACTCTTCAAAAAACCCGGCTTCTGGATTGCCTTGGGTTTTGGCATTTTGCTTGACCTTTTACACCAACCCTTTCTCGGCAACCTGCTCCTTTTCATCGTCGTTCTGGTCATTCTGAACAAATTCATCTTCGACCGGATGATCCACGGTTTCCAGAACAGGGTGCTCCCCTGGATCATGGGACACTACGAGAACCTGCTCCGCTGGGCCCTCAAAGGATGGCGGCCGGCCTGGTTGCTCGTAAGCACCTTTGTGCTGTTGATCTTTTCTTTTATCCTGATTGCCGTTCATAACGGTGGCGTCGTCTTCTTTCCGAGCGGCGATCCCAATCAGGTATATGTATATCTCAAGCTTCCCGTCGGTACTAACGTAGACTATACCGACTCCGTTACCCATTCTCTCGAGAAAAAGGTCTATCACGTACTGCATATGGGCGACGATGGCTCGAAAGCCAACCCTGTCGTGGAAAGCGTGATCTCCAACGTAGCCGTCGGCGCCGCCGATCCGATGAGCGGCGACCAGAGCACCCACCCCGAGCTCGGCCGGATCCAGGTATCCTTCGTGGAATTTGCAAAACGGAATGGAGTCTCCACTTCCAGGTATCTCGATTCCATCCGGCACGTCATGACCGGGATTCCCGGCGCAGAGATCACCGTCAGCCAGGAACAAAATGGCCCGCCCACCGATCCTCCCGTCAATATCGAGATCGCCAGCGACAATTTCGACGATCTGATCAAGACCGCGGTAGCGCTGAAGAACTACCTCGATTCGATCCAAACCCCGGGCGTCGAAGAGCTGAAGATGGACATCGACCTCACCAATCCCGAGATCACCCTGACCGTGGACCGTCAACGGGCCATGATCGAAGGCATCAATTCGTCCCAGATCGGCCAGGAGCTTCGTACAGCCCTTTTCGGTCTCGAGTCCTCCAAGATCAAGGAAGGTAAAGATGAATACAAGATCTATATCCGTAATCTCGAATCCCAGCGTAAAAGCCTGACCGACCTGCTAAATATGAATATCACCTTTCGGGATATCGCATCCGGCGGCGCGATCCGCAACGTCCCGATCAGCTCGCTGGTCCATATCGATTATACCAGCACGCTCGGCAGCGTCAAGCGAAAGAATCAGAAACGGACGATCACGTTGAAGTCCAACGTCCTGACGACTCAAGGGTATACCGCCCCGGGTGTCAACGCAAATCTCGCCAGGTCGATCGCCAATTTCACGAAAAAGCCCGACGACGTGACCATTACCCAGACCGGTGAGGGTCAGCAGCAGGCTGAAACCCAGGCGTTCCTCGGCAAGGCCCTGGTCATCGCACTTGCTATCATCCTTGTCGTGCTGGTGGTACAGTTTGGTTCGGTGGCCAAATCGGTTATCATTCTGAACGAAATTCTATTCAGCATCATCGGCGTCCTCCTTGGCTTTTCCCTTACAGGGATGCAGATCTCGGGCATCATGACCGGCCTCGGGATAGTCGGCCTCGCGGGTATCGTGGTTAAGAACGGTATCCTTGTGATCGAATTCACCGACGAGCTTCGGGCCCGCGGTATGAAGACCCGTGATGCGGCGATCGAAGCGGGTAAGACCCGTATCATTCCCGTGCTCCTTACCGCCATGGCCGCTATCCTTGCGCTTATACCCCTGGCCGTGGGTTTCAATATCAATTTTGTCACCCTTTTCTCCGACCTCGATCCCCATATATATTTCGGTGGTGATAACGCGGTGTTCTGGAAACCCTTGTCCTGGACCATCATCTTCGGTCTGGCTTTCGCTTTCTTTATGACGCTGTTTATGGTGCCGAGTATGTATCTGATCTCGGAAAGACTGCGGAGGCCGATGCGGCGTCATTGGGGTGGGAAGTGGGTCTCGTTCGTCGCCATTCCGCCGCTCACGATCATTTTCATCCTGATGGTCTTCATCAGCCTGATTCGCCACGGCAGGGAGGTCGCAGTGAGGAGAAGAAGAGCGCGACTGGCCAATCGCCCCGTTGATGAGACCTGGATCAGAAGCTGGTTTTGATGAACGGCCGTAGAGCCGGCATCGATTTGACTAATTTGAAGTAAATTTTTGAAGACATGCGCAACAATCATGAAATAGACTATAAGATATATGGCGAAGAGCTCCAATTCGTCGAAGTCGAGCTCGATCCCGGCGAAACCGTCATTGGTGAACCCGGTGGTTTTATGATGATGGATGACGGCATCCAGATGGAGACCCTTTTTGGCGACGGCTCCGCCACGGCTCAGCAAGGCGGCCTGCTCGGCCGGCTGATGAATGCCGGCAAACGCGTGCTCGTCGGCGAGAACCTTTTCATGACGGCGTTTACAAATACCGGCGCGGGCAAACGGCGGGTCAGCTTTGCCGCCCCCTACACCGGAAAGATCATCCCCCTCGACCTGCAGATGCTCGGCGGCACCATCATCGCTCAAAAGGACGCCTTCCTCTGCGCCGCCAAAGGCGTCAGCATCGGTATCGCATTTCAGCGTCGCCTCGGGACCGGCATCTTCGGCGGTGAAGGCTTTATCATGGAAAAACTCGACGGCGACGGGATGGCCTTTGTCCACGCCGGCGGTTATATCGTCGAAAAGGAGCTCCAGCCCGGCGAGATCCTTAAGGTAGATACCGGCTGTGTGGTCGCCTTCCAGCCAACCATCGACTTTGATATCGAATTCATCCGCGGTATCCGCAACTGGATGTTCGGCGGCGAAGGACTTTTCTTTGCGCTCATGCGCGGCCCCGGAAAGGTTTGGTTGCAATCCCTGCCGATCAGCCGCCTGGCCAGCCGCATCATTCAATACAGCCCGCAATTCGGCGGCCGCCGCGAAGAAGGCAGTATCCTAGGCGGTCTCGGAAATCTTCTGGATGGGGATGGATTTTAGAGCCCGTCGAAAAGCTCTTCGAGCGATAGTGCAAACCCGGGCAGCACCTCTGTTGTAACTTCATCTCCGGTCGTCATTAAACGTGACGCCTGGAATTTGCCATCTGTCAGGACATATTTCAGAAATGTCTTTTCCTGCGGATGGATCAACCAGTATTCTTTTACCCCGGATTCCTCGTATACGTCGTATTTATTCTTTAGCTCCTTTCTGTTGTTACCGGGCGAAAGGATTTCTACAACAATATCCGGAGCGCCGATACAGCCCCGGTCATCTAGTTTGGATGGATCACACACAACGCAGATATCAGGCTGAACTACAGTAATGACATCATCGTCATTTTTTGACTTGCGAGGAAGTCTGACGTCAAAAGGCGCATAAAAGGCACTAAAGGGTTTACCTTGCAGAAGATTAAACAGCCGACCGCTTATTCGATAGGATAACTCCTGGTGAATACGGTTTGGAGCCGGGCCCATTTTGAATAATTTGCCATTGATCAGTTCCAACCGGTCCTCAAAGGTCCATTTCAGATAATCGGCGTAAGTATAGCTCTTTGAAAAATCAAGATCAGCAAATTGCATATGCCTTCTTTTTCAGCTAATAAGATATAAAAAAAACCCGGCGTTTTTTCCGGGTTTTTTGTTTCAATTATATAAATCTCTAACTCCTGTTATTCGAAAACCGGGAAAGCAATTGCAGGATCTCCAGGTAAAGCCAAACCAGTGTTACCACCAGGCCGAATGCTCCATACCATTCCATATACTTCGGCGCGCCCATCTGTGCTCCAGTCTCGATCTGGTCGAAGTTCAACACCAGGCTCAACGAAGCGATCACCACCACAAAAAGATTGACCACGATCCCGATCACGCTGTTATCGCCAAATTGCATAAAAGGAATATGGATCCCAAAGAAGCCCAGCACCATATTGACAACATAAAAGATCACGATCCCCAACAGCGAAGACATAATGATCGCTCTGAATTTATTTGTAGCCCGGATGATCCTGAAGTTGTACAGAAGATAGACCGCAAATGCCGCCCCGAAAGTTAACAGGACCGCATCCATGACGATATTCGGATACTTGGTCTTCATCATATCATTGATAAAGGCCGACAACCCGCCTAAAGCAAAACCTTCCAGCACCGCATACGCCGGCGATAGCCATTTGGCAAGCCTGGGGACGAAAATCGTCGCAAACGCACAGATCATCCCACCGAACAACCCCACATACATCAGGGTCATCATGGTGGGAACCTTAAAAGAATAGTATAATTTCCAGGTATACGCCGCGCCCGCAAGGACCAGCAACATTAGAAATCCAAACTTCTGCATCGACCCCCTCACCGTCATTACTTCAGCGCCAGGCTGCTGCTCGATTGACCGATTGAAGATCTTTTCCGACAGGGTAGGATTACTGGAATTGAAAAGTGCCATTGTATTAGAGTTTTAAGAGATCAAAATTACTAAAGAATAACAACCCCCAGCCCCCGGGGTTCGCTCGCTATACCTCCATTTAACAAAAACCTTATCACCTCTTCCCGGGTCCACCCCTTCCACGGCTGCTGCCGCCATCCCGGCCCCCGCCTTCTCTGCCTGCACCGCCGCCTTCGCGACCGCCGCCCCCGCTTATGTCTCTGCCTGCACCGCCACCCTCTCTGCCCGCACCCCCACCTTCGCGACCGCCGCCCCCGCTCATGTCTCTGCCTGCACCGCCACCCTCTCTGCCCGCACCCCCGCCTTCGCGACCGCCACCCCCGTCTCTGCCGCCGCCATCCCGGCCCCCGCGTCCGTCTCTACCTCCCCCGCCACCATCTCTCCCTCCCGGTTTCCCAGCCTCATTTTTTAGCGGCCCACCCTGCCCCATACCCCTGGGTGGCCCGGCCTGCACCCCATGCTTATGATGCCCATGCTTCTTCTTCCGGTCCGCTTTTTCCAGCGTCTTCAGGCTGATCTGCCCAACCAGGTCCACAAAACCCGTCTCTTCCGCTTCTTTTGGCTTGCCCGTATTCACTTCCACCGGATCGAGACTATCCGGGATCGTATTCTGCATATTCATCTGCCGGATCTTCCTCACCCGCTCGATCGTCAACGGATATTGCTTATTGCTGTCCGGCAGGACATACCACATCAAATTCTTGAATATATCCTTTTTGATCAAATTGGCCGTACCCTTCGCTACCTGCAACGTCTCCGCATTGTCGGGAAAATTCTGCAACGCATCCAGATACGTATCCAGCTCATAATTTAAACAGCATTTCAACCGGCCGCACTGACCACTGAGCTTGCTCTGATTGATCGACAAATTTTGATAACGGGCCGCGGTCGTATTTACCGACTTAAAGTCGCTAAGCCAGGTGGCGCAGCAAAGCTCCCGGCCACAACTTCCGATCCCCCCAACCTTGGCAGCCTCCTGCCGCGCGCCGATCTGCCGCATCTCCACCTTTAGCCGGAACTCACCCGCATAGAGCTTGATCAGCTCCCGGAAATCCACCCGGTCATCGGCGATGTAAAAGAAAGTGGCCTTCCTTCCGTCCGCCTGGATCTCTACTTCACTCATCTTCATGTCCAGCTTCAACTGCCGGGCGATCGCCCTCGACCTGATCAACGCATCCCTCTCGCGGACCTTGTTCTGCCGCATGATCTCCAGATCTTTATCCGTAGCCCGGCGCAGGATCTTCCGCATGTCCTGGTCTTTCTCCTCGATCCCCCGCTTCTTTAACTGCAACCTGACACTCTCACCCGTCAAAGTAACCTCTCCCACATCAAATCCGCTTACTCCTTCCACCGTCACCATGTCCCCCCTCTCAAAAATTTGTGTCGTCGAATTGCGGTAATAATCCTTCCGGCTTCCCTGGTTGAAACTTATCTCGACGACCCGGCACCCACTCTCCGGATCAGTGAAAGGGAGATTCGCCAGCCAGTCATATACGTTGAGCCGGTTACAACTACCGGTACTACACCCGCCATTGCTCTTACAACCCGTCGGCTTCCCATCTTTGGACGTGCCACAACTAGTACATCCCATATCTCAAAATAGATTAGGTGTTAATAAATTAGATCAGTAAATAAAAAGAAGGGAAACCGCACCACATCCATCCCCTTTCGGGTGACTGAGTAAGGTCCGTTTGGCGAAATATATTCTATTGATGCAAGATAACTTCGTTCGAACGGCCAGGATCTTCTCACTTCCCACCCTCACTCTCCGGCCCGGTCGGATACACTTCTTTTCACTGCCCTCTACGGGCCGTGGCCAAATATACACACAAAACAGGCATTTAGTCCACCGAAACAGTCTTTTTTCCTGCCAATCCCAGCAGGCTAACCAACACCCAGCACCCCTCCAGCACCACAAAAGGCCAATACCGGATCAGCACCGAAGCATAACAAGATAGGCCGGCGCCTATGATATTCAATAGGATATAGAGCTTCCCCTTCGAAATATAACCGAATAGGTTCAAAAAGAACGCCGCCAGCAGCAAGGTTACTCCGACCGTCCCAACTATACTCGAATAAGTCATAACCATTCCCGTAACAACGCCATCCACCGCCCCCCAACCACCATCCCTTTCACCCCCGCCAGGATCTCCTCCCTCGACTGAATATATGGCCCATCCACCAACTCCCACCCCTCATGCTCGACCATCCCTCTGATGATCTCTCCCGTCACTTCCGGATGAAACTGTATCCCTAAAACCCTATCTCCCAACCTAAAGGCCTGATTCACACAACCAGGGGTCGATGCCAACAGTTCAGCCCCCTCCGGCAGGTCCAACGTCTCACCATGCCAATGAAAAGCTATCGTCTCCACCTCCTCAACCCGACCCTCACCCTTCCCGTCCAACCCCTTTATCCCCACCTTCTCTTCCGATGCCTCCTCCTCCCTGCCCGACCTCTCCACCTCCTCCACCCCAACATTCTCCCATCTTACCGGCCACCATCCAATCTCCTTCACCGGATTCTTGTAGACCCTCGCCCCGCACACCGCCGCAATAAGCTGCGCCCCCAGACAGATCCCCAATACCTTCTTCCCCTCCCGGATCGCAGCTGCAATCAACTCTTTCTCCGCCCGAAGCCACGGATACTCCGCCTCATCATGAACGCTCATCGGCCCGCCCATGACGATCAGCACATCGAAATCCTCCATCGCCGGCAGCGGCTCCCCGGCATATACCGCCGTTGTGCGCAGAACCGCCCCCCGCTCCCGGATCTCATCCGCCAGAAGCCCCGGCGTCTCGAACGAAACATGCTGCAAACAATGAAACCTCATATTATTTACTTAGCCTTGCACTCTTCTTCTCCGCCCCTAGCTTTCCCAACTGCCCCTCCCTTTGGCCACCTTCTCCGCCCCCCGCTTTCCCAACCGCCCCTCCCTTTGCAACCCTCCTTTCGCCACCTTCTCCGCCCCCTCTCAACTCACCCTGGCCACCTTCTTCTCCGCCAGGATATGATAAAGCTTGATCGTCAAAGCATGGAACAACATCTTCGCATGCGCATTCCGCTCGATATAATAAGCCGCATTATCCAATTCCTGAATGATCGCCTTCTGCTGACCAATATCCGCGATCTTGTTCAACCGCATCGCAATATCCTTTTCTCCCTCCGGTATTGGCACGGTCGCCGCATCCAGATACCGCAGCCGCACCGCCTGCTCTAACAGGTGATTGAAATACCGCAGGAATTGCTTCTGCCGCTCCCGCCCCGATTTGCTCATCTCCTCGATCCACTTCACCTGGGCGACAGGCCCGCTCTTCAGCACCGCATTCAGCCAATCCCTCAATACCCCCTGCCAATCGTCATCCGCATGACTGACCAACTGCAGGGCTTCATGATAGTTCCCCTCACACAATACCGCGATCTGCCTCGCCTGCTCAGGCCCAAGCCCCGACCGCTCCACCAGCGCCCGGGCAATATCAGCCGTCTCCGGTAAAGGGATCTTCACCAATTGCGTCCTGGAAAGAATGGTCGGCAGGATCAGGGATTCATTTTCCGCCACGAGGATGAACAAAGTATCGGCCGGCGGCTCCTCGATCAGCTTCAATAACTTGTTACCCTCGTTCCCCAGATATTCGGGCATCCAAAGGATAACGATCTTATATCCGCTCTCGAAACTTTTCAAGCTTAGCTTTCGGATGATCTCCGTGCACTCCTGAGCGGTAATATTCCCCTGCTTATTCTCCGCACCGATGAATTGCAGCCAGTCATAAGCATTCCCATATGGATACTGCTCCATGAATTCCCGCCACTCCGCACCGTAATCCGAGCTCACCGGTTTATCCCCCGCCTTCTTCGGGATTACCGGGTAAGTGAAATGGATGTCCGGATGCATCAGCCGCTTTGCCTTCGTACACGCCGCACATACCCCACAGGCGTCCGTTGCATTCTCATCCCTTTTCTCACAGACGACATACTGGGCAAAAGCCAGCGCCATCGGCAAGGCGCCACTGCCCTCATGGCCAAGGAAAAGTAGCGCATGACTAAGCCGGTTCTGCCGGACTATCTCGACCAAATTATCCCGGACCTGACCTTGTCCAATGACTTGCGCGAACTGCATGGGGCAAATATAAGAAACCCCCCTCCAAACCATCCGCCTTCCTAAACAAAACCGCCGGCACAAAAACGCCGACGCCGACGAAAAAGCCGACGTACAAAAACGCCGATATAAAAAAAGCCGGCTCAAAATTAGCCGGCCATTCTAATACCTATGCGACGAGCCCCGCCCGCCGATGCAGGAATAACTAGTTCAAATATTTTGTGATCTGGTCGTCGGTCGGCTTCACATTGCTCGGGAAAACCGCGATCAACTTCCCATTCTCATCGATAAGGAATTTCGTGAAGTTCCAGCCGATCACCGGATCCGTTACCCCCAGCTTATGCGCCTCATCCGTAAGATATTTGAAAAGCGGCGAAATCTTATCACCGACCACATCTACCTTCTCCGCCATCGGGAACGTTACCCCATAATTCTTTGTGCAAAACTCACTGATCTCCGCATTCGTACCGGGCTCCTGCTGATGGAAATTGTTGGCCGGGAAGCCGATGATCACCAGCTTGCCCTGATACTGAGTATATAATTTTTCAAGGTCCGCATATTGTGGAGTGAACCCGCATTTGCTGGCCGTATTGACAATGAGAATTTTCTTACCCTTGTAACTGGAAAGATCGATCGTCTTTCCATCCAGCCCCGGAACTTTAAAATCGTAAACACTGGTAGCGCCTATGGCGGCAGCCAGAATAAGCGGGAAAAGAAGTACGCGTACCATAAAAAGAATGATTTTGATTTGATTTTACCGACCTCCGGCCGGTACAAGGTAATTGAATTGTCAAAATTTACTACACAGTGACAACGCTAAAGTTTAAAGGAGTGTAGCTTCTGAATGATAAATGGTAGAAATAGATGTTGAATGGTCCCCTCCCCCTTACTGCCGCTGATAACACCCCAGATCCGGCCCTACCGCCGGCCGCGGATTCCCATCCAGATCCACCATCACACCCCCCGCCGCCCCCGCCCCGATCGCAGGCGAATTCGCCTTCAAACGAAAATTATAATAGCCCGCCCCCGTATTCACACTGTCGAAAAGCGGGTCCTGATTTACGATCATATTCGTCGCCGTCACCCCCGAAGGCGCCGCCTGCACCTTCCATAGACAATTGCTGAACCCAACCGAAAAAGCGTTGCTCGTCTGTTGCGTCACAACCACCTCATCCGCCACATTCCCATAGTTACCCCAGAAGATACAATTGACAAAATTTGCCTGCACCGCCCCCGTAAAGATCGCAGCCCCATCCGCAATCTCATCCGAGACCGCCAGTACCGGCTGCGTATGGACGATATATAAATTGGAAAAAGCAGCCGACGTACACTGACTGAAATTATAATAACCTCCGCCACCCAATACCACATTCTGCCCGCAATTGCTGATCAGACAATTCACCGCCTGAATACTTCCATCGAGCCCAAGGATACCCGCATCATAGCTGTTATCGACGATACACTGCTGAAGGACCACCTTCGCCACCGTCCCCGTCGGCGGCGCCGAAACCACCACCGCCTCATCCGCATTTTCAACCACCGCATATTGTAACAGGTTTCCCGTACTCGCCCCACGGAAATAGATACCCGGCCAACTCCCCGGATATCCATTGTATGGCGCATCAAGCCTGTCGCCCATAAAAAGTACCCTCCCCCCGCTATCAGCCCCCTCCACCCGCAAACTTCCATCGACTAACAGTGGCGCATCAGCGTGGAAATAGACCCTGCACCCCGCAGGGATCGTCAGCGTCGCCCCCGTATCGATCTGCAGCCCGCCCTGGATAACGTAGGGCAGGGTAGGGCTCCACACCGTACTGCCCGTCAGAACCTGGTTCCGGAGAAAATGCGCATTCTGCCCCCAGGCTTGTAATTGAATATACTGCTGATTGCCGTTGAATGCAACCTGGATACTATCCTGCACAATGAAAGGAAGATTCGCGGAATTGGGATCGATCCGCACCGCAACGAAAATATAAAGACTGTCTCCCGCATCCAGATCGATATTGTCAACCTCCGGCCCCGGCGACCCGTCTATATTAATGGCAAAATAAGATTGAGCCCCGCCCATCAACCGGACATCCGTCAAATGCAGCTTCTGACTATTGGGATTGACGATCTTGACAAACTGCGTTACCGAGCCCGCGGTCACAAAGACCGTATCGAAGAAAACCGTATCGGCTGAAAAGGTAACCCCCGCATCCTTACTCGTGATAAAGGAATTTTTAGTACACGACGACACAAGCATTACAGCCAGAATAATAACAGGTAGCACCCCTTTCATGGAACCAATTAAAATAGATATTTGTACACTTCCTCCACCCGGCCGACCGGCACCACCTCGATCTCCGACTTATTAACGGCTAACCCCTTCTGATTGTATTTGGAGACAAAGATCTTTTCAAACCCCAGCTTCTCCGCCTCCGCTATCCGCTGCTCTATCCGGTTCACCGCCCGGATCTCCCCGCTCAATCCTACCTCGCCGGCCAGACAAACTCTCGAAGACAAAGGCACATCCTCATATGAACTTAACAGCGCACACAACACCGCCAGATCGATCGACGGATCTTCCACCTTCAACCCGCCGGCAATATTCAGAAAGACATCCTTGACGCCAAAATGAAACCCACCCCTCTTTTCCAGCACCGCCAGCAATAGTTGCAATCGTCGCCCCTCGAAACCGCTGACCGTCCGCTGCGGCGTACCATATACAGACTGCGTCACCAGCGCCTGGACCTCGATAAGCAACGGCCTCAACCCCTCCATCGACGCCGCTATGGCAATACCGCTCAACTGCTCCTCCTTCTGCGTGATCAACAGCTCGCTTGGATTCACAACCCCCCGCATCCCCACATTCGTCATCTCATAGATCCCCAGCTCCGACGTGCTGCCGAAACGATTTTTTAATGTGCGCAAAATGCGATAAGCATAGTGCCGGTCCCCTTCGAACTGCAGTACCGTATCCACCATATGCTCCAATATCTTCGGCCCCGCAATACTGCCATCCTTTGTGATATGTCCGATCAGAAAGACCGGTGTGCCCGAGTCCTTTGCAAACCGCTGAAATTCGGCCGCGCATTCGCGGATCTGCGATACACTGCCCGCCGAAGACTCGATATACGGAGATTGCAGCGTCTGGATCGAATCGACGATCACCAGACCCGGTCGAAGTTTTTTAATTTCCTGAAAAATGACCTGCGTGGATGTTTCCGTCAGGAGATAGAAGTCCTCATTCCGCACATTCAGCCTGTCCGCCCGCATCTTGATCTGCTGCTCACTCTCCTCGCCGGAGATATACAAGGTCCGCACCCCGGAAAGCCGCAATCCATTCTGAAGAAAAAGCGTGCTCTTGCCAATCCCCGGCTCACCCGCAACCAACACAATACTTCCCGCAACGATCCCGCCGCCCAATACCCGGTTCAACTCCGCATCCATAGTTACGATCCGCTTTTCTTCCGCACTCACTACATCGGTGAGCGAGATCGTCCGCGGCTCTTTCTTATCAGTAGCAAGTGACCTCCACTCCGCCTCTACTAACTTGTTGTCCTTACTGATGACTTCTTCTACGAACGTATTCCATTGATCACATGAAGGACACCGACCCGACCATTTCGCAGACTCATACCCACAATTGCTACAAAAAAAGGCCGTTTTGATTTTGCTCATCCGGTAAAGTTAACAACCTTACCACTTCCCTAAATTGGAAATCATCGAAGCCGTTAACTGAAAATCATCAACCTGCCCCAAAAAAGTAAAAGGGCCAGCTAAATCGCCGGCCCCTTACTTACTAACCCATTAAATTCTTGCACTAAATTACAAATTAGCGCCACATAACAAAATAAATTTTTGTCGGTGTGAATAACTTTGAAACCGCTGACCGTTCTCAAAAATTGAGCTTCTCGACCTTCTCAATAGTCTGAAAATCATACAATTATAGCGACAGCTCAAAAACAACCATCTCCGGAAGCTCATGTTTAAAAGGTTGAAAATTAGCCATAATTAAAGCGTCCCGGTCACCAAAAAAAATTCCCCGGCAACCCGATTTCCCTGCCCCAAAAACCTCCTTCACAAATACAAACGAAATGGTATATAAATTTAATAGATATATTTAAAGATTTGAACTAAACGCGCCCTTTTCGCATTCCCGGAATAACTGAAAACATCTAACAATATTTAATAAGTTTGTTTTATCTTGTATTCCTGGAAGAAAAACAGCCCTTAAGATCAGATCATACCCCCCGATCGCCCCATTTGATTCATTATCTTGAATTGTAACATTTCAACGAAGGGTAATTGCTTTTTAACAAATTATTATCAAGAAAAGTCGGGATAAATTGAATATTTTCTAAAAAAAAATTCAGCAGATTAATTCCGGATTAAAAATCCGTACTTTAATATACCCAAGACTGACTATGCCATCGGAGTACCCCATCCGTCATTCCTGGGACGTCTTTGCCATTGGAATGAATTTTTGATTACCAATAACTACTACACATGAGAAAAAATCGTCACTTTCTGACGGGCATACTGTTGCTCGTCACCATGGGGTTACACGCTCAATTGACACAAATCACGGGGAAAGTCACAGACGCTACAGGCTCCCCGATTCCCTCAGCAACGATCAGGATAAAAAGCAGTAAGACCGGCACCAGTGCCGATCTTCAGGGCATGTTCAGCCTTAAAGCTGAGCTCAATTCCACCTTGATCATCAGCGGTATCGGCTACGAGACCAAAGAGATCAGGGTCACCTCGGCAACATTGAACATAATGTTGAACACCGACTCGAAATCTCTAAGCGAGGTCGTCGTAACCGGTGTCGGCGTAGCCACCAGTAAAAAGAAGCTGGGTATCGCTGTCGAATCAGTAACCGCCGACAAATTACCGGCCGCACCAACCGCTTCAATCGACCAAGCCCTGGTCGGAAAGATCCCCGGCGCTCAGATCTCATCCATCAGCGGAAACCCCGGCGACCCCGTTAACATCATGCTCCGCGGCGTTAATACACTCAACGGGGGCACGAAACCGCTCATAATGGTGGACGGGCTTCAGGTTCCAGCCACCGATATCAACTCCCTTGACCTTAGCAATATCGAACGGGTCGAAGTAGTACAGGGCGCCGCTTCCGCTTCACTTTACGGCGCACAAGGCGCCAACGGCGTTATCCAGATCTTCACCAAAAAAGGGAAAAAAGGCGCCACCGCTATCAATTTCTCCAGCAGCTACGCCTCGAATTCTTACATCAACGCCGGTAACCTGCACAAAGCCAGGCTCAACGCCTGGCTCACCGACGCAAGCGGCAACTTTGTCACCACTAGCGGTCAACCCGTAACCTTTGACCAGTACGGGGACCTCAACGGTCTTTCTTATGAATACGGCGGCCCTACCCGTTATGCCCTCCTTAACACCAAGAATACCGACAGCCATCCCTATGGCACCAACCTGAAATATTACGACCACTTCAAACAGGTTTTTCAAACCGGCAACACTTATAATAACATCCTCAGCCTTTCCGGCGCCGGGGACAGATTCGACTTCAACATTTCTGCCGCCAATAACCACACGCTAACCCCCGTTATGCAGGCCGGCTATCTCGACAGGAGCAACCTCTCCGCCAACCTGGGCGTGGAAGTCTTCAAGGGCTTCAAACTTCGTTCCATCACCCAGTTGATCTACACCCGTAACACCATCGTCCCTGGTCTCGGTGGTCCGGGCGGTTACTACTATGGACAAGGGAATTCTCTCGGCAACAACGGCAATATCTTCTCCTTCCTCAATACCTCGCCTTTCTTTGACCTCAACTACAAACTGGCGGATGGCACGCACCCGGCTTACCAGGTAGCCTCCTTCGTAAGTATAAACGCCTTTAACCCGTATTACGTCAAGGAGTATGCAAGCGGCATCGACAATAAGATCGACATCGTACAGAGCTTCGACGCCGACTACAAGATCAGCCGGTTCTTCGAGCTCGACGCAAAATACGGCCTCAATTACCGCACGGAAAATTCCCGCTGGACATACGCCAACCAGAGCGCCAACCTCAATGCCCAATATCAATACGACTACGCCGGATATTTCGCTCCCGATCTCAACGGCGAAATCGATAACTGGCAGTATGGGACTACGTTCCAGAACTTCATCGGCAGCGGTTTTTTCCGTACCGATTGGCAGAACGACTTTCATAGCAAACTGCCGATCACCACATCCACGCAGGTTGCATTCGACTATCGCAAGAATAAATACACGGAATATGATACATATGGCGTAGGCATCCCCACGGTGCCGCCGATCAATATCTCCTCTACCTCGAGCCAGGCGGTTGCGCTCGATTATGTCGCTCCATTTATCACGTACGGCTATCTCGTTAACCAAACCGTCGATATCGGCAACTGGGGCGGTCTGGCCGGCGGGTTCCGCAGTGACTTTTCTTCCGCATTCGGCCAAGGTTCCAAAGCATTCACCTTCCCGCACATCAACGGCTATATCCTGCCCTCCGGGTTCGACTTCTGGAACAATGGCAAGATGGCCAATATCTTCTCTACCTTCAAACTGCGCGCCGCCTATGGCGAAGCCGGTATCCAACCCGGGCCCTTCGACCGCTATCCGACCCTGGGCCAGAATGACCTTGGTACGCACCTCGTCTATAGCCTCCCTTCGACCAACCAGAACCCCGATCTGCAGGTGGAAGTCTCCAAGGAGTTCGAAGCCGGTACCGACTTTACGATCCCCGCGAATAAGGGCGGTTCCTGGTTCTCTGTCGTCAATGGTAGCTTCACCTATTGGCATAAGAGGAGCAGCAACGTGATCTATACCGTCAACCAGCCGCTTTCGACCGGCGCTTCCGGTCTTCTGGATAACGCCTTCGACCTTCATTCGGAAGGCTATCAGTTCCAGGTTAGCATCCCTATTGTAGTAAGCCGGAACTTTTCGTGGAATTTCACCACCAACTGGGGACATCAGATGTCCATGATCGATAGGGTAGAAGGCAACCAACCCATCCCGGTCGGCCCAGTCGACGGCAATAGCCTCTATATTTACCTCGTCCCCGGCTACCGGATCGGACAACTTTATGGGTACAAGACGATCCATAGCTTTGATCAGACCTTCCAGGACGGCAAGACAAAGTATTTCCCGAACGGCAACAACAACGGCCAGTATACAAAAGTAGAAGGCAATATCGTCGACACCGGTACCATGGCCATCCAGTTCACGTCCGAGAAGTATCCGCTCGGCAACACCGATCCCAAATTCAATTCCGCTTTTATCAATGAATTCACCTTCAAGGATTTTCTGACCTTCTCCTTCCAGTTCGACTGGATCTACGGTGCGCATATCTATAGCGAGACCAAGGAGTGGCTGTACCGGGATGGCATAGACGGCGATTTCGAAAAGACCGTTAACATCGACGGCAAGGTAGGGGCGTATACGGCCTACCGGGCCAGCGCATATTACGCGCTGTGGGGAAGCACCCACGGCGCGGGTAATGAAGCGCCAAAGGACTATTTCCTTTATCCGGCCAGCTTCCTGCGGCTCCGCAACGCAGCCGTCGCCCTCGATTTCGCCAGGCTCTATCATATCAAGAACGTCAAGAGACTGCAGCTCGTTTTGTCGGGCAGGAACCTCTGGACAAAGACGAAGTACCCGGGCATGGACCCCGAGATCAGCTCGCTTACTCCCAACTCCTCCTATACGCGGGGCGTGGACAACAGCTCGATCCCCAACCTCAGGTCCTTCCAGGCCAGCCTGAACGTCGGTTTTTAATTTGTTGAATCATTAAAAAGGAAAATCATGACTAAATATAAATTCTATCATATCGTTCTTTTTATTGGGATCCTTGCGACAGCTTCCTGTAAGAAACAATTGCAGGTCGGTAACCCCAACTCACCTACATTGGCAGGAGACGTAACCACGGAATCCGGCCTCCTATCCCTTGCCCAGGGCGGCGTCTACATCAATGGCTTCGCTAACGGCGACGGCTGGCTGGGCAATAGCTATTTTTCGCTGCCCCGCGGCTATATGGAGCTTATGGCCGATAATATCGGTGCGGACGCCTCCAACAACCAGATCACAACGGTTGGAAATCCGGACTATTTCATCAAGGACAACGGCACCAAGGTCGTCAACGGCTCACCTTCAGTATCGATCCTCCGGGCATACAACGTCCTCGGAGGCAGCGGTAATAACCCCCTGTTCTTCCAATGGCAGAATATGTATGCCCTCAATGCGGCCTGCAACGAGATCCTGAGGGTGGCGCCGACTGTCCCGCTCGGCGGCGATGCGGCAAGCAGGTTGAATACCATCAAAGCCTGGTGCTACTGGTGGAAAGGCTTTGCTTACTCCCAGATCGGCACTATCTATTATTCCGGCCTGATCCAGGACGATCCGTTGAATAAGACCAACAACCACTATCTCCCCAAAGACTCCATCCTCGCGCAATCCAATTACTATCTCAATCTTTGTAGCACCACCTTGTCGGCTATCACCAGCAGCGGCGATTACACCACCGAATTGGGCCAGCTTATCCCTTCCTTCTGTCAGGTCGGCAACGGCGGCCTTCTTACGCAAACCATGTGGCAGCATAATATCAACACCCTGCTCGCGCGGAATATCCTGTTGAATAAACTTGCTCCCTTTGTCAACGGTGACCCGGGTGCAACCATCGCAAAATCATCCACCGGCACTATGTCTTCCACGGACTGGAACAACGTCCTGACGCTTGCGACCAACGGAATCCAACCGGGCGACTATGTTTTCACCGGCAGATCGGTGCCTACCAATGGCTTTTTTACGGCCAGCACGGGTAATTGCGCCGCGGAGACCACCGGCTCCAACATCTCCGCTACCTTCAAGATCAGCGTTCGCTATGTTGCCAATTTCAAGGCGGGCGATAAGCGCTTCACCCAGAATTTCGCAACCTACAGCACCTATAACAATCCCTTCTACGGCACTCCCTACTGCATCCTGGATTCTCTCCAGCAAAGCAATACCGGCGTCTATGTGCTCGGTAACAAGCAGGTAGGACAGTACGAGGTCTTAATCGCGGGCAGCCTGGAAGAGAACCTCCTCATGCTGGCCGAGGCCAATATCCGGCTTGGGAATATCGACGCCGGCCTTGCCTTCGTCGATCAGGAAAGGGCTGTTCAGGGCTCGGGCGTCGCTGCGGTCTCGGGCACCGGCCTCACCCTGGCCGGCGCCATGAAAGAGCTGACCATGGAAAGGCGGGCGGCATTGGTTTTCCGCGGCCTGGCATTCTATGATGCGCGGCGCTGGGGCTGGATTTATGACATCAGCAACGGCGGCGGCCAGTATGGCCAGATGTTATACAACGCTGACGGCACCTGGGATACCAACGTTACCGTCAGTTATAACTTTATGGACTATTGGGACATCCCGGCGGACGAGACGCAATTGAATCCCCCGGGCACCGGCAGTTCTCCCATCCTCAATCCTAACTATTGATCAAATGCGTGCGGCTCTTCTTTTAGGTCTGTTTATCACATGCGCCTTCGCAGTTCCGGCGCAAGCGCAGGACGGATTTATCTCCCAGAGCAGCTCGCTGTCATACAACGTATTCGACCGTAATGGCCGGACATTCTTCAATCCCGCGCCCGACGTTGCCGGCACCCCTTTCTTTGCGGATGACTGGCGGCTTGGCGTGCTGGTGACAAGGGACAACTACCGGTATGACAGCGTACAGATCCGGCTTAATCTCCAGTCGGGCCAGATCCATGTGCTCGACAGCAGCCGAACGGAGATCGCACTGGCAAGAGGTTATATTAAAGAGGTCTTATTGTCTGCCAGGTTGAAGGGTACATTCATCGGGACCCAGTTCAAGAATGGATTTCCGCCTGTCGATGAACAGGATGTCTACTCCTTCTATGAAGTTCTTTCCGAAGGCAAATGCTCATTGCTCCATTCGATGCGCAAAGTCATTTTACAACGGAAGGACGCCGTGTCAGGCGAGGTAAGCAAAGAATATCAGCTGTACGAAGATTATTATGTTTACGATGGCAAGACGATGCAACGCTTAAAGAAGGATAAGGCGTTCATCCTGACCGCCCTCAGCGACAAACGCGACAACGTCGGAGCCTTTATCGATTCCGGTAAGCTGAAATTGAAATCCATCAATGAGATCAAACGGGTCATCGATTATTATAACAAGCTATAAAACGATATTTCTATAAGAAGAAGAATGTGTGACTCAATGTTGACAGTGAAAGACGGCCCTGGTTTCTACCGGGGCCTTTTTGCACCCGGTAGGGGTCCGAGCGAAGCGAAGGACCCGATCGAGGAGGGGCGTGGCGAAGCAGCCCTGACGAAGATCTGGCGATCCAACGGATCGCAATCATTAGCCCAATAGAGCCCGCTTCAGCGGGCGAAGGCAGGCATCAAAGCTTAATTTCATCTTCCTGCTTGTCGAAAAAGTGAAACTCCGTAAGATGATAATTGGTATTCGGCCGGATCCTGACCTTCTGCTTGTACTTCCACCGCCATTGCCACTGCTTGGATCCGAACCCCAAAAATCCTCCTTTGGTGAGATAAGCATGCATAATGGGATGCACCACCAGGCTCAGATCCTTATGCTGATGATTGAGCAGATAGCTGAGGTTCTTTTCGATCTCGTCTTCCAGGATCAGCGCCGACGATATTTTACCCGTCCCATTACAGGTCGGACACACCTCCTGGGTATTGATCGTCACTTCCGGCTTCATCCGCTGCCGGGTGATCTGCATCAACCCGAACTTCGAGATCGGTAACACCGCATGCTTGGCCCTGTCCGTCCGCATGAAGTTCTCCATGGCTTCGATCAGCTTGCGTTTGTTATCGGGCAGCTTCATATCGATGAAGTCCACCACGATGATCCCGCCAAGATCCCGCAGCCGCAACTGACGGGCGATTTCTTCGGCAGCTTCCAGGTTGGTTTCCAGCGCATTCTGTTCCTGGTTATTGCTGACGCTCTTGTAGCCGCTATTCACGTCGATGACATGCAGGGCCTCCGTATGTTCAATAATGAGATAAGCGCCGCTGGGCAGATTGACCGTCTTGCCAAAGGCGGCTTTAACCTGTTTGGTCACACTGAATTGGTCGAAAATGGGTGAACCGTTGTGGTAATAGGAAACGATGTCTATTTTGTCGGGGGCGATCCGCTGGATATAACTTTTGGTGTCGTTGAAGATATTGCGGTCGTTGATCACGATCTTATTGAAATCTTCATTGAGCAGGTCCCGCAACATGCTGGTCGTCTTCGTCTGCTCGCTCAGGATCTTGGCAGGAGCGACCGCACCCTTGAGGTTGTGCTGGATCGTCTTCCAGGTGGCAACCAGCTCCGTCAGGTCTTCATGCAGCTCCGCCGTATTCTTCCCCTCCGCCGCCGTTCTCACGATAACCCCGAAATTCTTGGATTTGATAGCTTCCACGATCTTCTGCAAACGCTTGCGCTCATCGGAAGAATGGATCTTTCGGGAGACCGCCACGATATCGTTAAAAGGAGTAATGACTACGAACCGCCCCGGCAGCGAGATCTCACAGCTTAGCCTCGGGCCTTTTGCTGCGATCGGCTCCTTCAGGATCTGAACAAGGATATGTGGTTTGCCGTTCAGTACCTCATTGATCTTTCCGGTCTTGATGATCTCCGGTTCCACCTGGAAGCTCCCGAAGTCGAATCCGTCCGCACTCGCATCATTCATCGCTATTTGGGTGAACTTGAGAAGCGAACGCGCATAGGGGCTAAGATCGGTATAGTGAAGGAAGGCGTCCTTCTCGAATCCTACGTCGACAAAGGCCGCATTCAATCCGGGTATCAGCTTCTTTACTTTTCCAAGGTACAAGTCTCCGACCGCAAAGCTGGCGTCAGCCTTTTCGTGGTGGAGCTCCACCAGCTTCTTATCCTCTAATAGGGCTATTTCGACGCCCTGTGGAGTTGCATTTATAATAAGTTCCTTATTCAAGCGTATCGAGCGTTTTCCATCAATTCCTTCCTTCCTCACCGTCGTAAATTGCGAACCGGGCTCCTCCCGGTTATAGCAACTTATTTGTTCTTCTTCTTATGGCGATTCTTTCTCAGTCGTTTCTTACGCTTATGCGTCGCAATCTTATGACGCTTACGCTTTTTACCACAAGGCATACTCAATTCAATTTTTAGTTATGAAATATAATGTCTTTCTACTTATTGTAAACTCTTTATCTGCTGATCGATAGCCTTAACCATCTCCGGATTACCGATCAACTTCTTAGCTCCCTCATACCACTTGACAGCATCCGTCTTATCTCCTTTTTGCCGGTAACCTTCCGCCAGCAGAAGCATCGCCTCGACATTGGCAGGTTCGTGATTGACAACGGTAGTCAGGCGTTCAATTGCTTTATCGATCTGACCCGACTCGATCCCCCCGACACCCAACATAAACTGCGCATACATATTGGTAGAATCTCTGCGCGACACCTCCAATATTTTTTGTATCCCCTGCATCACCTCCGTCGGATTCCCCGCCCCCGCCCCAAAAATATAGGATGCCCCAAGTCCCACCTTCGTCGAATCATTTTGCGGATTCATCTCTAATGCCCTTTCGAACAATCCCTTAGCCTCTCCCGCCATCCATCCCTTGATCAGCATATTGTCCTCCCCCTGCAACCCCTCCAAAAATAATCGGGCAGCAAAGGTGAGACTTTTTTCCCTATTTTCCAACTTGGCCGCTTCTCCAGTGTAATATGCATACAGCAGATAACCATCAGCAACGGAATCCTTCCAGAAACGAGCAAGCTGACGGTCCGCACTTAATTGCTGCGCCGCTACATCTCCTCTTACTACAGATTGTTCAAGCCTGTTGACGCGGGATAATTGAGCAGGAGTTAAATGAGCTTCTAACTCAGATCGAATATCTTGGAAACCAATAGATTTTACGGTAGATGCGTCATCGGCGCCACGGACAGCGCCATCCGGTCTCTTTTGCGGTGGAACAGTGTTTCCGAAAAAATACAGAACAAGCAGTATAAGCACCCCGGTGCCAGCTACCAGAATTTGCTGTCTCTTCATGCTGGATAATTAGAGACGCAAGTTACGTCTCTTCATCCGGGTTTGGCTGATCTTCCTTGACAGCCTGCAATTTTTTTACTTCAGCAACGAATTCCTTCGCCGGCTTGAACGCAGGAATATAATGCTCAGGAATATGTACTGCCACATTCTTTTTTATATTGCGCCCGATCTTGGCGGCCCGCTTCTTAGTGATAAAGCTCCCAAACCCACGTATATAAATGTTTTCTCCCTGGGACAGGGTCTCTTTCACTTCTTTGAACATAGTTTCCAACGTCACCAGGACGTCAACTTTAGGTATTCCTGTTTTTTCTGAAATTTGATTGACCAGGTCTGCCTTTCTCATGGGGATTAAGTTTTGTAAGTTTCTGATTTTAAATATATAACAAAATTATTAATTCCCAACTTTTGCTGCTAAAAATCCTTGCAGCGTATCGAAATAATTGCTGCGACCCGGATGGTCGGTATCATATAAACTATTGATTTTAAATTAATTATGACAAAAATAAAGGATAAAAAAGGAAATTTTACAAAAGCCCTATTAAAATGGCATTCAACGGCAAATTTTCGCGAAATGCCATGGAAAGGGGAAAAAGAACCCTACCGCATCTGGCTGAGTGAGGTAATTCTTCAACAGACCCGCGTCGATCAGGGATGGGCCTACTATGAAAAATTCATCGCCGCCTTTCCTACCATCCGCGACCTTGCCGCTGCCTCCGAAGAAAAAGTATTCAAACTTTGGGAAGGCCTTGGTTATTATAGTCGTTGTCGCAATCTCATCGCAACCGCCAACATAATCGCTGCAAAATACAACGGACAATTCCCTTCCAACTACGACGAGATCCTCGCCTTGAAAGGCATAGGGCCCTACACTGCGGCCGCCATCGCTTCATTCGCATTCAACCTTCCCCATGCTGTTGTCGATGGCAACGTTACCCGCGTGCTCGCCCGGTTCTTTGGTATCCCGACCCCGATCGATACGACATCCGGCAAAAAGCAATTCACCGAATTGGCAGCTGAACTGCTCGACCCCATCCAGGCCGGTATTTATAATCAGGCAATCATGGATTTCGGCGCCACCGTCTGCATGCCTCGCAATCCGCAATGCGCATCATGTATACAACAGCCGGACTGTATAGCCTGGCAGAAGGGTATCACCGAACAGCTCCCCGTTAAAGCAAAAACCGTTCGAAAAAAACAACGCTGCTTATATTATCTGATAGTTGAATCGCCAAAGGAAGAGGTATATATCCGCCGCAGGACCGGAAAAGATATCTGGGAGGGTCTTTATGAGTTTATCCTGTATGAAACGACCGAAGCCGCCTGGCCTGAGGAGATCCTCGATTTTGCCCGGCAACTATTTGAAGGGCAGGCACTCACAGTCAGGTATATCTCCAGTGTCTACCGGCAGGAGCTGAGCCACCAAAGCCTGCAGGGACAATTTATAACGGTTAGGCTCAGCAGGCCCCCCGAAAAGCTAAGGGACTATCAGCTAGTCTCTAAGAAAACCCTCGAAACATACGCCTTTCCAAAATTCATCAACGCCTGGCTCTCCGACCCAAGCCCGGCACAAACCTTGTTTTGACTGCAGCCGGAACTTGCTTTGCATTGTTTTCCATTATTAATGAGCCATAGGCGCGCAAAAAATTTATCTTTTCCTAAAAAAATGGGTAATTTTATAAACGCTGGGAATTAATTCTGTCAGATGATATATAAACATTCTAAACTTCGTGTATGAGAGGTGTAAACAGAGTGATGCTGATCGGAAATTTGGGTAAGGACCCGGATGTGCAATTCCTGGATGGAAATATCGCCGTTGCCAAATTCTCCCTGGCAACTACCGAGACTTTTAAGGACAGGGCTGGCAAACTGATCTCTCAAACGGAATGGCACACCGTCGTTCTCTGGCGCGGACTGGCAGAACTCGCTCAAAAATACCTTCATAAGGGTAGTTTGGTTTATATCGAAGGCAGACTGAGAACCCGCAGCTGGGAAGATAAAGAAGGAAATAAGAAATTCGCTACTGAAGTCGTCGGGGATAACCTTATCATGCTGGACAAACGCACCGATTCAACCTCTTCCCATTCCCCGCTCCACCATCAGGAAGGAATCGAGGGACTTGGTAACACCGATACCCCGCCTGCCGTCGGCGAACCGTCTGAAGACCTGCCATTTTGACTATTCGCATCTTTATTCACCAAACCCACCTGATACTTGGAGTTGTCGTACGTTAGTCTATTAAGATCTCATCTATCGACCAGCCTGCTGGTTATCAACCCCCAGGCTACGACGATCCTGGCGCTTGTAATACTTGTCCTACTGATCCTGTCGTTCGTCCTCTCCGGCTCCGAAGTTGCCTTTTTCTCCCTTACATCAAAGGATATCAACATCCTCAAGACCAAACAGGACGTCTCCTGGAAACGCATCGTTTCCCTGCTGGAGGAGCCCAAGACCCTGCTTGCTTCCATGCTGATCGCAAACAGTATCATTAATATCGCCATCATCATCCTCGCCAACTTTCTCATCGATGAAATGGTCCTGCTTAAACAGAACTTCTGGCTGTTCGAATTCCTTATAAAGGTGATCCTCATCGGTTTCGTTATACTTCTCTTCGGCGAGATCATGCCTAAGATCTGGGCGACCCACAACAATCTTCAATTTGCTTACTATACCTCCGGAGCCATCGAGCTTATCCATCTGCTTTTCAGACGGGTAGGCGGATGGGCTGTCCAACGGTCCGAAGGCCTCGAACGTGCGCTCGGCGGAACAAGATCCGCCCTGAGCCCCCAACAACTGGAACGCCAGATCGACCAGGTCACCAAAAATGATGCTTCCGACGAAGAACGGAATATTTTAAAAGGATTGCTCGACTTCGGCAGCATTACCGTCAAACAGGTCATGCGGGCCCGCCTGGAAGTCTGCGGCATAAGCTACGACCTCAACTTTGCCGGGCTTAAGCAAAGGATCGACGAGCTCCATTATTCCCGCCTGCCCGTATACAAGAATAGCCTCGACGACCTCGCCGGCATGATCCACACCCGGGACCTCATCGCCTGGCTTAGCCAACCCGATGACTTCGACTGGCATTCCCTCCTCCGACCCGCCTATTTCGTCCACGAACACAAGCTCATCGAAAACCTGATGCAGGAATTTCAACAAAAGCGCATCCACTTCGCCATCGTAGTCGATGAATTTGGCGGCACTAGCGGGATCGTCACCCTTGAAGATATCCTTGAAGAAGTTATCGGCGATATCCGGGACGAATTTGACGTTGAGGAGATCGACAGCCGCAGACTGGAAGACGGCAGCTACCTCTTCGAAGGCCGGACCATGCTGAATGATGTCTGCAAGACCATGAATATCCCCGCAGATACCTTTGACAAGGTAAAAGGCGAAAGCGATTCCCTGGCCGGCCTGATCCTCGAGCTCTCCGGAGACATTCCAAAAGTCAATGACATTGTCCCCTGTGGCGATTTTGAATTCACCATCCTGGACGCTGACAGCAGCCGGATCAAAAAAGTAAAGGTCGCCATCAAACCCTCATTTTCTTAAATCAAACATCGTGTCCAGACCCGTTAGAACATCCCTCCACTCCCTCGCCCTTCCTGCTATCCTATTGCTGGCCCTCGCCTGCATCCTTTCCTGTAACAGCCCCTATACCCCAAAACGCCGGGGATATTTCAGGATCGATTTTCCCCGTCACGAATACCAGACTTTCGACCGCCCCGGCTATCCCTATAGCTTCGAATATCCGGTCTATGCAAACGTAGTCAAGGACAGCAGCTTCTTCGACACCGTACCGGAGAACCCATATTGGATCAACGTTGACTTTCCCCGTTTCGGAGCAAGGATCTACATCAGCTATAAACAGATCGGTCCTAACAGTTTCGATAAGCTTACCGACGATGCGTTCAAGATGACATACAAGCACACCTATAAGGCCAGCTCCATCGACCAGTCCGTGATCCACACCTCCAATGGCGTTGGCGGCATCTTTTTCCATGTCGGCGGCAACGCAGCCACCGCCCAGCAATTCTTTCTGACGGATACCACCCGCCATTTTTTGCGCGGCGCCCTCTATTTTGACACGACGCCCAACGAAGATTCCCTGGGCATCGTCAATGACTTTTTACAGAAAGATCTGCAGCACCTGATCAGCACCTTTAAATGGAAAGGGTAAAAATAAATTATATTTGTCCCTGATAAAGCGATTTCCCGCAAATTCAATATTGATCGTGTGATAGCAATTGATAATGTTTTAGTAAGTGATAAGGTAGTCGAAGCGCAATTCGTCTGCGACCTGCTGAAGTGCAAAGGCGGCTGCTGCGAGGACGGCGACGCCGGCGCTCCGCTCGAAAAGGAAGAGCTCGACCGCCTCAACGAAGTCTACGAAAAAGTAAAACCCTATCTTACCCCCGCCGGGATAAAAGAGATCGAATCGAACGGCCGCTACCAATACGACCGGGAATTTGGCTGGGTCACTCCGACCATCGATGGAAAAATGTGCGCTTATGGGTATAAGGACCCAAAAGGTATCATCAAATGCGGGATCGAACAGGCATTCTATGACGGTAAGACCAGCTGGAAAAAGCCCATTAGCTGCCACCTGTACCCCATAAAGACTGGCCGCACAAAAGCGGGCGAGGTCATGAACTACGAGCCGCGCGAATCCCTCTGCCGGCCGGGCTGCGCGCAAGGGGTGAAACTGCAGGTTCCGGTTTATGTCTTTCTGAAAGAAGCAATTATCCGAAAATACGGAAAGGATTTCTATAACGCCCTGGAGCATATCGCAGTTAACTATGACAGAAACCGCAGCTAACTTCATCGCCCGCAGCACGATCAAGGCGGAGGACCTCGACCACCGCAAAAAGATCAATTTTAATATCAGCCGCTACAATGCGGTTGTGCCGCAAGGCAAACAGCAGTTTGCGGATCTTAACCTCGCACGTGAACGGGCCAAGAACATCAAATGGCGGGCCATCGAGACCCTCGACAAACAGCTCGAGGACTTCGAATCCGTCTTCACCAAACGCGGCGGCCGCGTCATCTGGGCCGAGACAGGCGAACAGGCGCTCGAAGAGGTCCGGACGATCTGCAAAGACAAAGGCTGCCGGACCATCGTCAAAAGTAAGAGCATGGTCACCGAAGAGATCAAGCTAAATCATTTCCTCGAAGCAAATGGGATCGAAAGCGTCGAGACGGACCTTGGCGAATATATCCAACAACTGGACGGCGAGCCCCCTTACCATATCGTCACTCCCGCAATGCATAAAAGTAAGGAGGATGTGGCAAAGCTTTTCTATGAGAAATTGAATGCTAAGCCCGGCCTCAGCCCCGAACAACTGACCCTGGTCGCCCGGGAAAAACTGCGCAGGAAATACGTCCAGGCAGAGATCGGCATCACCGGCGCCAACTTCATCATCTCCGATATCGGCGGCATCGCCGTCACGGAAAACGAAGGGAACGCCCGGCTCAGCGCCTCGTTTCCAAAAACGCATATCGTCATCGCCGGCCTGGAGAAAGTGATCCCGACGCTCACCGACCTAAGCCTCTTCTGGCCCCTGCTCGCCACCTACGGTACCGGCCAGCGGATAACCGCTTACAATACCGTCATCACTGGCCCCCGCCAACCCGGCGAGGCCGATGGCCCCGACGAAATGATCCTCATCCTGCTCGACAACGGCCGGACAAACATCCTCGCCAACGCCAAAGCCCGCGAAAGCCTTTATTGCATCCGCTGCGGAGCCTGCCTCAACGCTTGCCCGATCTATAAAAATATCGGCGGCCATAGCTACGGCACCACCTACAGCGGACCAATCGGCTCAGTGATAACCCCCCACCTGAAAGAATTGCAGGAGTGGAAACATCTTAGCTATGCCTCGTCCTTGTGCGGCAACTGCACCGAGGTCTGTTCCGTAAAGATCAACCTCCACGAGCTGCTGCTCGACAACCGATACGAAGCCGTGGAAAGCGGCTACGCCACCTGGCAGGAGAAGTTGGCCTGGCGCATGTGGCGGAAAGCCAGCCTCAGCCGCACGATGATGAATATGGGTAACCAAAAGCTGAAGAACTGGGTGGTGAATAAGGCCTTCAAGGCTTGGACCGCGCACCGCGACGCGCTGGACTTTGCCCCAAGGACCTTCAATGAACGCTGGCGGGCCGAACGGGTCAAATGATTCTATTCAGTATCGATATTACCCCCCGGCTGCGCTATATCATCGAATTTTTCAGCAAAGAGCTTTTTGACGATCCCGCAGCCATCCGCATTACTACCGACCCCTCAGCATTTTCCAGCGCGACCGGCCCCCGCATCAATTACTCCGCTGAAGATTTTCCCGATTGTTTTCAACTCCGCCCAACCGGCCTGCTCCATGAAACCGGCGTCCACCCGGTAACTATCACCTGCTCCACACATAACGATCAGCCGATATTCTTTCCGGCCGGCGGTGACCTGCCCTTCGATATTCTCGCCGCGTCGTTCTATCTGCTATCGCGCTACGAAGAATACCTTCCCCACCCAAAAGATGAATACGGCCGTTTCTCCCATACCCACTCGCTGGCCTGGAAGGAAGGATTCCTCGATCAACCGCTTGTCAATATCTGGATACAGCATCTGAGACAAAGGTTATCGCAGCTCTATCCCGATCTTGTCTTCTCCAGGCCCGTATTCAAGTTCATCCCTACATACGACATCGACGCCGCCTGGTCATACCGCTATAAGGGCTGGCGTCGCAATTTGGGTGGATCACTAAAAGCGCTGGCCACAGGCAATTGGACAAAGATAGGGGAACGCATAGCCGTGCTCCGTGGCCGGAAGCAAGACCCCTTCGATATCTATGAATGGCTGGATTCACTGCACCTGTATTGCCGGATGCGACCTTATTATTTCTTCCTGGCTGCAGCCCGGCAGCAAGGCGTAGACAGGAATATTCCGATCACCGCGCAGGGCTTGCAGGAATTGATCCGTTATCATGCCGCCGGCTCGCGGATCGGTATTCACCCTTCCTGGCAAAGCGGCGACCAGGAGAGCCTTTTAAAGGAAGAGATCGAATGGATGGAGTATATCAGCGGTCAGCGGATCACCCGCAGTCGCCAGCACTATATCCGGTTCACATTGCCCGTGACTTTTCGCCGCCTGCTGTCTCATGGCATCCTGCAGGATTTTTCGATGGGCTATGGCAGCATCAATGGGTTCCGCGCATCGGTCGCTTCCTCTTTTTATTGGTACGACCTCGAAAGGGAACAGAAGACGAACCTCCGCCTGTTTCCTTTTTGCTTTATGGACGCGAACTCCTATTACGAACAAAAGTTTACCGCCGCCGGCGCCATGACCGAGCTGATGCGGTACTATCGTACTATCCGTAAAGTGAATGGTTTAATGATAACCGTTTGGCATAACTCTATCCTCGGCCGGGACCCGGAATTCACCGGCTGGCGCGAAGTCTACGAGACATTCCTGAAGCAGGAAGTATTCTGGGATACCTAAACCGCGGAGCTTAATGCTTAAAATGCCGCATCCCCGTAATGACCATGACTAACTTATTCTCCGCACAATAGTCGATCGAATCCTTATCCCGGATCGACCCTCCCGGCTGGATAAATGCCGTAACCCCTGCCGCATGTGCGATCTGCACACTGTCATTGAAAGGGAAGAACGCATCACTCGCCAGCACGGCGCCCTTCAGATCGAAATTGAACTGCCCGGCTTTAGCAATAGCCTGCCGCACCGAGTCGATCCGGCTGGTCTGTCCGCAACCCTTGCCCACCAGCTGCCGGTTTTTGACCAGCGCTATCGCATTAGACTTCAAATGCTTGCAAACCAGATTGGCAAAGATCAGATCCTTTCTTTCAGCCTCCGTCGCCGGCCGGCCACCCGCTTCCTTCCACTCGGAATAATTACCTTCATCCACCTGCTGCTGCAATACCCCGCTCAACAACGACCGGTACTGCATAACCGGCGCAACGACTTTCTTTTGGACCAGCAGGATCCGGTTCTTTTTGGACCGTAAGACCTCCAGCGCATCCGCATCGAACGCCGGCGCGATCAGCACCTCAAAAAAGATCTCATTGATCGCCGCAGCCGTGGCCTTATCAACGGTCGCATTACACGCCAGCACTCCGCCAAAAGCACTTTCAGGATCGCCCGCCAATGCACTGTCCCACGCTTCTTTCAACGTGGGCCGGATGGCGATCCCGCAAGGATTGGTATGCTTGATGATCGCAAATACCGTCTCGCCGGCCGCTGCCTCGGAACCATCGCTGAATTCCCGGATCAGCTGGACCGCCGCATCGACATCCACGAGATTGTTATACGATAGTTCCTTTCCATTCACTTGATCGAAAATATCCTCCAGCCGCCCAAAGAAACTGGCTGCCTGATGCGGATTTTCGCCATACCTCAACGATTTGGGCTCCGGGACCGACTCGAGGAAATATCCGGGCGCCGCAGGATTGAAATACCGGGCAATAGCCACGTCATAATGGGCGCAGATCTCAAAAGCCCGGGCCGCCAGCTGCCGCCGCTGCTCCAGGGTCGTCTCCCCATTCTGCTCATCCAGCAGCTTCACCAGCCAGGCATATTCCGACTTGGCAGCAATGACTGCCACGTCTTTATGATTTTTTGCGGCCGCCCGGATCATCGAAGGGCCGCCGACATCGATCTTTTCAATGATCGCCTTATCTTCCGAAGTACTTGCCACCGTCTCTTCAAACGGGTAGAGGTCCACGATCACCAGATCGATCTCCGGAATATGATACTGGGCCATTTCCCCGAGATCCGTAGGATTGTCCCTCCTTCCAAGAATACCCCCGAATACTAACGGATGTAATGTTTTGACCCGGCCGCCAAGGATGGAAGGGTAGGAGGTTAGCGATTCTACCGGCACACAAGGGACGCCCTGCTTCTCGATGAATTGCTGGGTTCCGCCGGTGGAATAGATGGTTACACCAAGCTGCTGTAGTTTTTTTACGATAATTTCAAGGCCATCTTTGTAGTAAACGGAGATGAGAGCTGACTTGATAGGCTTATTCATGAAGCGATAATTGCGGTTGATGCGCCGCAAAAATACGAAAGTGCCACGATATCAATGCATTTCCGGACTCAACCCGCCCCCTGGCAAGTTGAATCCGGTCGTTTTGAATGGCAAACAGCGGTAAGCGTAAAGGCCTCGCGGGATAAAACATCAGCATACATACCCACACACGCTTAGAAAATATAACAGGATAAGGTGTTAATGGTTATGTATGCTGTTGCTAATTATTAGAATAAAATGTCAGCGGAAATTTCCTTTTTTGCGCACCAATAAAGGATATTAAATTATTAAAAACGGGACTAGTTGGCTACCTCGCTACTTAAATGTCCTATAAATATTTTAATATTGGGTCAATTAACGCCCGGAAAATGAGACGTTATTTTTTTGCGCAAAACACGCAAAAATTATCTGCGTAATTCACGTTCACTTATCCAAAGATTTCACTGTATTTGCCTTGCTTAAAAAACGTTTTTTTTGTGATATTTGCCACATGAATGTTTGATCCCCTTTATTTTACGGATAATATTAATTTATAATCATTTGATTATATTGCGCTTGCGCACGGCTGTGTAAACTCTTGAGGAATACTTTTACAATACAAATTATTCTTCAACATTCTAAAACAATCAGCCATGAACACAATTGAAAAAAAATCCGTAAATGCAGGAAAGTTCGTAACCAAACAGGAAGTAGACACCCTTATCACTTCGTACAAACAGGAAAGATGGGCTGCAAATTCGGACCGGCTTGGCAAAGCTGATTCCCTGAGCGTATGGTTCACCGTCGAAGAAGTAGAAGCATTTCTGGCTAAAGTAAAAGCCAATGGTGGAAACGGCGTTCGCTTTCATTTTGGCGTATTCAACGCGGAAAACGCTACCGAGCCCGAATTCGAAGGCCGTCAGACCCTGGTGATGATCGGCAACCGCAGCAGCGACGGAGCCTATAGCACCAGCAAAGAACTTTATTCCAATAAGAACGGCAATCCCGAGATCGTAGCTCTAGCCGGTGGCACGCTTTGCCCTCCCTTCTGCGGTGGTGGTACGCTTGGAAAAGCTTCCCTCATCGTTCGCGGCGACAATAGCATGGAAATCATCTGATTATTTTCCATAACCACTATAGACCAGAAGCCGTGCTGCATTTGTAGCGCGGCTTTTTTGTAACTTGGCATGATGAATCACCTGTCCAATTACCTATTTTACTTCATCCCGACTGCTGCTTTGATCCCTTTCTTGGCCAGCCTCACCATCTTTTATCAACCGGCCGCTGAAAAATATCTGAGGTATTTCTCTTTCTATCTTTTCGTGAATTTCCTTTTTGAAGCAGCCACCGCATTCATGGCCTTCTACCATATCAACAATATCTTTATCAATAACATCGACTCCCTGCTGGAGATCTCATTCATGCTTTATCTGCTGCGGGAGATCATCGCCAGCAGGAAAGCCAAACGGGTCTTCTTGTATATCTTTCTTATTTATCCCGTTTTAGCCACCGTCAATATTTTCCTCGTCCAGTCTTCCGGTAACTTCCATACAATGACCTACAGCCTGGGCACCTTCCTGATCGTTTCGGCCTGCATCTACTATTTCTGGGAACTGTTCCAGCAAAAATCCTCTGTAGACCTGATCCGTCAGCCACCATTCTGGATCTGCTCCGGATTATTGTTCTATTATACCTGCACGTATCCACTATACGGTCTGACGGACTTTATTAATAGTTTACCAGTAGTCATCAAGCAGAACCTATATTCTATATACATAGTAATAAATATCTGTTTATTTTTATCGTTCACCATTGCCTTTTTATGCCGGCTCAAAACCAAGAGATCTATGTCTATGTAGTGATCCTTATCTCGATTGCCGTTGCCCTCCTGCTGGTCGGATTTATCGTCACGACACTGTTCCTCTATCAGCGCCGACAACACCGCCAGGAGCAACAACTGGCGCGGATGAAAGACGAGTACCAGCAGGAATTGCTCCGGTCCCAACTTGAGATTCAGGAGACTACCTTTAAGACCATCGCCATGGAGCTCCATGACAATATCGGCCAGGTCCTGTCCGTAGTCAAACTATCCCTCTCCGTCCTCCCCCTCGATAAGGAACACCCCGCCTTCGAAAGCGTCCAGAATAGCCGCCAGATGCTGAATAAGGTCATCTATGACATGGGTAACCTGACTAAAAGCCTCCATACCGACCGCATCACCCAGATCGGCCTCGTCGAAGCCATGCGCTTCGACCTCGAAAGCCTTCGCCGGACCGGCCTGCTTGAGGTAGGCTTTTCCGTTGACGGAACGGAATATAAGCTTGAAGATCAACGGTCTATATTCCTCTATCGAATGTTCCAGGAAATGCTCAACAATATTTTGAAACATTCCCGCGCCACGCGCGTAAATATTGCGGTTAATTACTCAATTGATAATAAATTTGTTCTGCAGGTAGAGGATAACGGCGTCGGGTTTGACATGGAAAAAAAGCGCCAGACCTCCTCCTCCAGTGGTATTGGCCTGAAAAGCATGACAAACCGCGCCTCCCTCATTGGCGCTCAGATTAGTGTTCAAAGCCAGCCGGGTAGGGGTACCTCCATACAAGTAGAGGTCCCTTATAAATCGACTTAAGATAACAGTTATGGCCGTAGCAACTAAGAAAATACAGGTAGGCATTGTGGATGATCACAGTCTATTGCGGAAAGCGCTTGCCAAGCTCATCGGCTCTTTTGAAAACTATGCCGTCCTTTTCGAAGGCGATAACGGGAAAGAAATAAAGACCAAGATCACCCAGCACGTCATTCCCGATATCATCCTCCTGGATGTCAATATGCCCGATATGGACGGCTACGAGACCGTCCGCTGGCTGCACAAAAATTACCCGCAAGTCAAAGTCCTCGCCCTCTCCATGTTCAGCGACGAGAATACCATCATCCGCATGCTGCGACTCGGCGCTAAAGGCTATATCCTCAAGAATATCGAACCCGAAGAGCTCAAACTGGCCCTCGATTCGATCATGAAAAAGGACTTTTACCTCTCCGAATACATCTCCGGCAAGATCATCAGCGGCCTCCATAAAGACCTCGGTAACCCCGAAGACCCCATCGTCCTCAACGATAAGGAAAAAGAATTCCTCCGCCTCGTTTGCTCGGAATTCTCCTATAAGGACATCGCCGACAAGATGTTCATCAGCCCGCGTACCGTCGATAACTACCGGAATACGCTGTTCGAAAAGCTCAAGGTACGCACCCGCGTCGGACTGGTTATGTTCGCGATCAAGAACGGGCTTGTCGAGATCTAGTCAATGTCAGCAAAAGCACCGGTAAGAAGACCAGATTGGTGAGCGTCGCGATCACCAGCGTCACCGATGTGAGCCAGCCCAGCGCCAGAATGCCCCCAAAGTCACTGAAGCAAAAGATCACAAAACCCGCGATCAGCACCATCGAAGTATATATGATACTGATACCCGTCGTATTGATGGTATCGACCACCGCCTGGGTGGCGCCTCCCGCCGAAGGCCGCTCCTGTTTATAATTGACCAGAAAGCGGATCGTAATGTCGATCGCTATGCCCAGCGCAATGCTGAAGACGATCACCGTCGACGGTTTCAACCGTACCCCGACCCACCCCATAATACCCGCGGTGACGATCAGCGGGATGACATTCGGTACCAGCGAACACAAGAGTATCCGTACCGACCGGAACAGGAACAGCATACAGCCCGCGATCAAAAGGAATGACCACTGTATACTGTCCCGCAGCCCTTTTATCACAAAGCTGCTTCCTTCCAGATAAGTCACACTGGTCCCCGTAAATTCCACGTTGTATTTGGAAGAATCGAATAATGATCGGGCTTTTTTCTCCAATTGCTCCAGCGCGATCGGCAACTGCTTGCTCCCGATATCCGCCATATTGATGCTGATCCGAAGCCGCTGCTGGCTCGTATCGATAAAGCTTTGCAGCATTTTCTTCAAACCCGCCCCGCCCCCGCCGCCTTTTCCTTCACTTCCACTGCCGGCTCCGCTGCCACTTCCCCCCACTCCTCCGCTGCCACTCAAATATTGCGACAGGAAGGCAAAATCAGCCGAATTCGGCACATTATAGGCCGCACTGTCTCCGCCATAATAAGCCTGCCGGATAAACTTCAACCCCTCCTCCAGCGACAACGGTCGCGCCATATCCGGCCGGGCTGCAATATACTTCGAGAACTGATCCATACTGTCAAGCAGCCTCACCGTCTCCGCACGCCATCCCTTCCGCCGCTTCGTGTCGATCACGATCTCAAGCGGCATCACCCCCTTGAAATTCTTTTCAAAGAATTTCATATCGGTATACAGCGGATCGTTCTTGGGCAGATCGTCCAGGATGAACCCTTCCGACTGCAGCCGGAACATCCCCGCCACCGATACCGCCAATACCAACGCAGTCAGGATATAGACTGGACGCCGGTGATGCACGGTCCATTTCTCCAGCCGCCGCAGGATCGCGGTAAGCCAGCGGTTTTGCAAATAGCGCATCTGCCGCGGCACCGGCGCCGGAAGATAGCTCAGCACGGCCGGGATCAGGATAATGGAGATAAAGAACAACAGCATGATATTGATCCCCGCAACGACGCCAAATTCATTCAGGATCGCGCTGCGCGTAAGCGCAAATACCCCAAACCCGATCGCCGCGGTCAGGTTACAGAAGAAAGTTACCACCCCCATCCGGCCGATCATCAGGATCAGGGCCTGCTTCTTGTCTCCTGCATCCCGGTACGCCGTGTGGTATTTATTCATAAAGTAGATACAGTTGGGAATCCCGATCACCACCACAAGGGTTGGCGTAAGCGCATTCAGCAACGTGATCTTGTAACCGAACAGATCCATCGTACCCAGACTGAATACCACGCCGATCACCACGACCGCAAGAGACATCAGTACGGTGCTGATACTCCGGAAAAAGAGGAAAAGAATAACGGAAAGGATAAGCACCGATCCAAGCAGGAACCAGGTCGTCTCCCGCGCAACTCTCACCGCCATTCGCGTACGGATCAACGGGAGACCACTGTAATGCATTGCCATATTATGGCGTACCCCGAAGCTGTCGATCTCCCGCGTGATGGCGCCCACCGTCTCGATCCGCTTCTTGGAATTCATCACGTCCTTATTGACCCTCACCCCCGTCAGCCAGGTATTCGTCTCCGCATTGTACATCAAACCGCGGTAGAAGGGGAGACCTAGCAGCACCGCCTTCCCGCTGTCTATCCGCGCCTGCGTTAAGGGCGGCGGGAAAATAGGCACGGTCTTGAACTTCTGCGTAGCGCTATCCCTGACCAGATCGACCGCGGATGAGAACCCAAGCACATCGTCCACCCCCGGCACCTTCTTCAGCCGCTCCGTAAGCCCGACATAGTCCTTAAAGACATCCGCCTGGAACAGCTTGTCCGTCTGTACGCCGACAACCAGCAGATTGCCGTCGTCCCCAAACCGCTGCCTGAATTCCTGGTATTCCTTGTATTTGGGATTATCGGTGGGGATCGTCCGGGTGAAGTCGTAGCTTAGCTGAACTTTTGAAGCATGCCAGGCCATGAATGCTGTGACGGATAGCAATAAGACGAGCCAGAACAACCTGTATTTTAGGACCAGCCGCGCAATGGATTCCCACATATTGATCGAAAATATTTTTGCAAATAAACGCCAATTTTGACGAATGCAGCTATACAAGACAAAAGGGATAGTGCTAAAGACAGTTAAATATGGAGAGACCAGCCTCATCGCTACCCTCTACACTGAACTGTTCGGCATCCAATCCTACCTTGTCAATGGCGTCCGCACTTCCTCCCGCAAAGGCCCGGGGAAAGCCAACCTCTTCCAGCCCGCGGCCATCCTTGACCTGCTCGTCTATCACAACGACCTGAAGAATCTCCAACGAATCCGCGAGCTTAGCTGGGCTTTTTTGTACCAAAATATTTTTTTTGACGTGATCAGGAACGCCGTCGCTCTCTTCATGGTCGAACTGTTGCAGAAATGCCTCAAACAGCCCGAGCCCAACCCCGAGCTGTTCTACTTTGTCGAAGACTCCCTTCTGCACCTCGATAAAAGCGAAGGTCAGGTGCTGGCCAATTTTCCTCTCTTCTTCATCCTGCACCTTGCAGGCTTCTTCGGTTTCCGCATCCAGGATACCTACACTGAAGACAACGCCGTCCTCGACCTGCGCGAAGGACAATTCGTACCCGAGCCGCCCGATCACCAACAGGTCCTTGAAGGCGCCCTCAGCTATCATACCGCCCAACTGCTACGGGTCCGGCAGCCGGAGGAATTACAGGAACTGCCGCTCAACCAGGAGACCCGCCGCGCGCTTCTCCAGGCTTTCCAGATCTTCTATGCCCTGCAGATGCCCGATTTTGGCGAGATGCGGACCCTCGCTGTCCTCCAGACCGTCCTCTCTTAGTCCGTCTCTCTCACCCCCAGCCCCTTCTCTTAGTCCGTCGTCTCTCTCACCCCCGACCCCTTCTCTCTCAGCCTGTCCTCTCTCAGATCAGCCGCCTCACAGTGGTCCCCGCCGCCAGCCGGCCCCCCTTCAAACCCTCCAACAAAAGAACCCCTGGTATCTTTCCCTCTCCGAAGCTCCCAAACACCTTATCCATTTGCAACGCCCCCGCCCCCGCCGAAGTGGCCCAGCCAAGCAGCGTGGCGGTTTCCAGCCACGGGAAAGCATTCTGCAAGGTCTTTAACTCAGCTAAAATACTCAACCCATGATTCGATGCCAGACTGTCCGTCCCGACGACGATCCGGCACCCCCTTTCCACAAGCAGCCTGACATCCGGCAGCTTACCACCGATATAGAGGTTGGCATTGGGACAAAGACAAAAGATCTGCTCCGGCCCGGTCCGCCCCAGCCCTGCCTGCCCGCCCCCCTCACCCGCCGCCCACCCCAGATCCTGACCCGCAGTCGCCACATTATGGACAAGTATCAATGACTGGTTATGATGGAAATAGGGCAGAATACTCGCCAGACTTCGCTTCCCCGTTCCCCGGAAGAATGAGACGTCCAGGCCTAGCTGGGCATATAGCCGCAGAAAATCTCCTTTGCCGGTCTCGAGGAACTCATTCTCAGCCTCAGTCTCCTGGTTGTGGATGGTCATCAACCGGTTACCCGGAAAATCCACGACCCGGCGAAGCAACCCGGGTGAGACGGAATAAGGAGCATGTGGCACGATCGAATTCGCTTCAATGGGTAATTCTGAATCTTTCGCAAATCCACAGAATATCCGGTGACTCTGCCAGAACCTCGATTCCGCGCTTTGCTCGATAAATCCCATCGTCTCGATAAAATTATGATAGCGGATCCGACCCGCTTTCTTCTGCCCGGCCGTATCCGGCGTATTGCAAATATCCCCTACCGCCACGATCCCATTAACCAGCATTTCCTGCTCGCCTGCTACAATAGCCTGCTTAATTCTGCCAATGAGGTCCTCCTCATCCATAGGCCTCCGCCGCCACAGCATTACCATTGACAGAAAATCCACCAGCCCCGTTCCCTCAGGTATCACCCCCTTCAGATGCGACAGCTCCAGGTGACAATGACAATTGACGAACCCCGGACATAGAAGCCCTTCATACTCCTCCACACCCTCTCCTGCCTCGCCTCCGGACACCACCGACTGCACTACTCCTTCCGCGTTAGTAATCAGCACGTTATCCCCTTCCGCCATCCTGTCCCCTAAATACAAATAATCGGCTTTGAATTTTCGGTAAGTCATTCCCAAACGTTTAATTTTGCCGTTCCTTCCCAAAAGTACCGAAAAGCATGTTAGACAAACTAGAAGCGATAAAAGCCAGATTTGAAGACCTTGGAGTAGCGCTTAGTAATCCCGAGATCGTCAGCGATAACCGGAAATTCAGCGCCATGAGTAAGGAATATCGCAGCGTCGAGAAGATCGTCATTGCATACAACCAATATAAGGACCTGCTGGATACCCTCGAATTCGATCGCGAAGCCCTCAACGGCGATGACCCCGAGCTGAAAGAACTGGCCAAAGCCGAGATCCCCGGTCTGGAAGAGCGGAAGGAGCAAATGGAAGCCCATATCCGCCAGCTCCTGATTTCCAAAGACCCGCAGGACGAGAAGAATGCGATCCTCGAGATCCGCGCCGGAACCGGTGGCGACGAAGCCAGCCTTTTTGCCGGCGACCTCCTCCGCATGTATATCAAATACTGTGAACGCAAAGGCTGGAAGACCGCCATTCTCAGCGAAAGCGAAGGGACCGTCGGCGGCTACAAAGAGATCCAGGTAGAGGTCGTCGGCGATGACGTCTATGGCACCCTCAAATTCGAAAGCGGCGTCCACCGCGTCCAACGGGTCCCGGATACCGAAACCAGCGGCAGGGTCCATACCAGCGCGGCTACCGTGGCCGTTATGCCGGAAGCCGACGAAGTGGATTTTGAATTGAAGGAAAGCGATGTCAAAATGGAAACTGCCCGTTCCGGCGGCGCCGGCGGCCAGAACGTCAATAAGGTGGAAACAAAGGTTTTCCTCACCCATATCCCTACGGGCGTTACAGTCGTCTGCCAGACCGAACGTAGCCAGCTCGGCAACCGGGAAAAAGCCATGCAGATGCTCCGGACGAAATTATACGAAGACCAGGTCCGGAAACAGGAAGAGGAGATTGCCCGGCACCGGAAAAGCCTCGTTAGCACCGGCGACCGGAGCGCAAAGATCAGGACCTACAATTTCCCCCAGGGCCGGGTTACCGACCACCGCATAGGCCTGACCGTCTATAACCTCAATAATGTACTGAATGGTGAGATCCAGGAATTCCTGGACGCCCTCCAGTTTGCTGAAAATGCGGAAAAAATGGCCCGGCAGAATTGATCGATGGGTGATTTTCACCCCATTGGCGGTTCCCAAGCCGCTTTTAGAATTTTTTAACGGAAAAACTGTAAACCTTTTCGCTCGTTTTGCGTCTATAATAGAGTAAGTTCTTTAAATAAACGGGCTAAAATTTGCTACATATCCGGAAATTGTCTAATTTAAAAGGAGTAATGCTAAATAAATGTTATTAGTCCTTTGGCTGACATCCGAGGAGGAATCTGGATCGTAATTTTGATGTGGCGATTGGATGGTAAGTGTGGAAGTAGAATAATATTGGCACCTGTTTTGCGTTATTGTTATTAAATCAGTCTTTTCTATTTGACTCACATAAAGCAGTCAATTTTCTCATAAGCAGTTAGTTTTGGTTACGACCCCTGTTTCTACAGGGGTTTATTTTTTATCAGCAGTATATTACTTAATCCATAACCGAGACCCGCGCCGATCATATCCGCAATGATATCCGCCTGATCATAGTCCCTTCCGGGTATCCAGTATTTCTGAATATACTCGATTCCGATCCCGTAGATATTTCCGAGTACATACCACACAAAGAAAAGCCTCAGCAAACGCTGCGCTTCTTTCACCCGTCCCGCTTCATATAAATTCCATAGAAAGACAAAACCGCCGAAGAAGGTCATATGTACGAATTTGTCGAACTGCGGGATCGCAAAATGCGTTTCGTTTGGTAGCATCGAACCCGGCAGACAACAAAGAATGCCGACAATACAAGTCCATATCAGGGGAATATACAGCGAGGCAAAATATTTTTTCATGGTTTCTTCGTCACTGGGTCAATTGTGTCTTGCCGACCGATGTCAGCGAGTCAAGTGTTGGATGAGGGCTGCCGCCTTTTTTCTCGATCGTGATTGCAAATGCCTGCGCTCTCTTGGTGCTATCCATCTTTAAGATGATATTTTGATTATAGCTTTTAAGACCTTCGCTTTAACCTCCTCTGGGGGCCGCACGGCTTGCTCGGATGCATACGCTTCAAGACTTTCCTCGAATTTCCTGCGTTCTGCTACCAACTCGGGATATTGAGCGCACATTTGCTCGAATTCCGTCCTCTCCGACTCGCTGGCCAGACCCATCACATAACTTTCAATGATGCCACTTGCTATGTATTCCTTCAAATTCACTTTAGATATTCTCTTAATTGTAATAAGGCATTACGGATCCTGGTCTTGACCGTCCCAAGCGGTATCGTCATCATCTGGGCGATCTCCTCATGGGTAAAACCTTTGAAATATGCCAGGTCAACCAGTACCCGATGCTCGGGTTTCAACTTTTCAAGCACTTTCTTCAGCCCGATATTATCGACGTTCGGTTGCGTCGTTTGATTGGACGCCCCCTTATATACGTTATCCGGGAGTTCCTGGTTTTTTTGAGAATTTTGATAACTCTTCGACCTGAGGGTATCGATGGAGGCGTTCCGCGCAATATTCAGCATCCAGGTAAAAAGCCGGCCCTTTGTCTCATCGTACGATTCGATCTTCCGCCAAATATTGATGTATATCTCCTGCAGAACGTCGCTGGTAAGTTCACTGTTATCCGTAACTATTTGACGAATAATACTATAGAGGGCACCTGAATAATGATCATATAGGAAAGCGAACGCCTGGTTGTTCCGGTCTTTAAGTGCGGCCACCAACTCCTGTTCCGTATAGGTAATAGGCATTCCCATTAGTGTACGATGTTGGCATAGGCCGCCGCATCCATCAGCTTGTCCACATCGGCAGGCTCCTTAACGGTCATGCGGATCATCCATCCCTTTCCGTATGGGTCCGTATTGACCAGATCCGGTGCGGACGCCAGCTCCGGATTCACCTCGATAATGGTGCCGGCTACCGGCAGATACAGGTCGGAGACCGTCTTTACAGCTTCGACCGTCCCGAATATCGTTTCCGCGGCCAGTGATTTCCCTACCGTCTCCACCTCTACATAGACAATATCTCCTAATTCCTTTTGAGCAAAATCGGTGATTCCGATAACCGCTTCATTATTGTTTTCCAGCCGGATCCATTCATGGTCTTTAGTATAGCGCAACGTGTCAGGGAAGTTCATGGTGACTTGATTTTTGTGTTGCAAGAATACAAAAAGGTGCTGATATACCCTAATTACGAATTACGCCGGATCAGCTTCGGTATTCTCCGGATTCCCGCTCTCCTCCTCGTCCCCGCTCTCCGTATTCCCAAAATATAAAAGGATATGATCCTTCAGAAAACTCTCCTGCTCCACCATCCCCATCGATGGCAACGCCTTGAGCTGCCGGAAATGCGGCCAGCCATCCTTATCCACCCCTTCCAGCTCATAATATCCGCTTTGACTGAACAAGGTGCAAACCGCGATGTGCATGAGATCCTGCTTCTCTTCTTTCGTGAACTTTCTCCGGATATCCCCCAACTCCTGGATCCCGATCAGAAATAAAATGGTTTCCATATCGGGCTTTTTCCCAAACCGCTCCACTAACCGGGCTTCCAGATTCCACCAACGGGTCTGTAAGTCGTCTTGCGCTTGTTGCATAAGCGCAAAGATACGCTATACCACCCTTACCACCTCGACCGCAGTCCCGTAAGCCAGCACCTCCGTAACGCCATTCATGACTTCATTGGCGTCATAGCGCATATTGATCACAGCGTTAGCGCCCCGCTCGGCGGCATGCTGCATCATATACTGAAATGCTTCCTCCCTCGTCTTTTCGCAGAGGTCGATATAAATGGATATTTGTCCGCCGAAGATTGTCTGCAGTCCTCCGGCAATATTGCCGAGTACACTACGGGAGCGGACTGTAATGCCGCGGACAATACCCAGATTGCGGACGATGCGATAGCCGTCGAGCTCGATGCTGGTGGTGATCATGGTGGGGTCAATCATAATGAAGGTTTTGTCACCAAATTACATATTATCTTTGGCCAAAATTCAGAAAATGTTACAGGTGGCATTCATTCGTCAGAATGTGGAATTTGTAAAGGAAAGACTGGCCGTTAGAAATTTTACCGATACCGCGCTGATCGATACCATCGTCAGCCTTGATGATCAACGGAAGAAATTACAGTTGGAAACGGATACGACCCAATCCCGCATCAATACCCTGTCCAAAGAGATCGGCGCTTTGATGGCTAAAGGGAATAAACATGAAGCCGAAGACAAAAAGCATGAAGTAGCGGCATTGAAGACCGCGCTGGCTCCTGTTGCCGGTCAGTTGGCCGGTGTCGAAGAAGAGCTCAATTCCACCCTGCTCCGCATCCCCAACCTGCCCGCTGCCCCCGTCCCAAAGGGCAGCACGCCTGAAGACAATATGACCATTCGCATGGGCGGCCGCCGCGCCACGCTCCAAACCGGAGCGCTGCCGCACTGGGATCTTGCGAAGAAATACAATCTCATCGACTTTGAGCTGGGCAACAAGATCACCGGAAGCGGTTTCCCCATGTATATCCATAAGGGCGCCAAACTGCAAAGGGCCATGATCCAGTATTTCCTCGACTTTAATACCGCCGCTGGTTACACGGAATATCAGCCGCCCATAATGGTCAATGAAGCCTCTGCCCGCGGCACCGGCCAATTACCGGACAAGGAAGGGCAGATGTATTACGTCAACGAGGATAACCTATACCTGATCCCTACCGCTGAGGTACCGGTAACGAATATCTACCGCGATGAGATGCTGAAAGAATCGCAGCTCCCTATCAGGATGACCGCCTATACTCCCTGCTTCCGGCGCGAAGCCGGCAGCTATGGCAAAGACGTCCGCGGGCTCAACCGGCTCCACCAGTTCGATAAGGTGGAGCTCGTCCAGCTGGTACACCCCGCCGTTAGCTATGACGCATTGGAAGATATGGTGCAGCATGTGGAAAAACTGCTACAGTCGCTCGATCTGCCTTACCGCATCCTTCGGCTATGCGGGGGGGACATGGGATTCACCTCTGCGATGACCTACGACTTCGAGGTATATAGCGCGGCACAGGAGAAATGGCTTGAAGTCAGCTCCGTCAGCAATTTCGAAGCCTTCCAGACCAATCGGATGAAGATTCGGTTCAAGGATGCCGCCGGTAAGACGCACCTCGTGCATTCGCTGAATGGCAGCTCCCTTGCATTGCCCCGCATCCTCGCCTGCTTATTGGAAGATCATCAAATGCCCGACCATATTGCTCTGCCGGAACCGCTGCATAAGTATTTCGGCGCCGCAAGCATCGGCGGCTCTTAGACTGCAAATTAATTCTTACCAACCTTGCTTGGCAACACCCTCCTTGATCGCGGCAAGCGCCTTCTCTTCACCAAGAAGCGTCGTCAGCTTATTCCCTTTTCCGTCATGTCCCTGCGCCATATAAGCGCCCTTGGCGGTCTTCGTGATAACAGCATCCTGGATGGGCACATTCTTCTCTTTCGTCTTAACATTGTAGGCTGTGAGTGTTACACTTGACATAGTTAATTCATTTAATGCCTGCCTGAGCAGGACGGTTAGTATGTAATATTACCAATTTTGGGCCATTTGGCCGAAAAACTTTCGCTTCCCCAGCTACACATCCAGCTTCGCGTACTTCGCATGGGATTCGATGAAATCCCTGCGTGGCGCAACCTCATCACCCATCAGCATACTGAAGATGCGATCCGCCTCGGCAGCGCTTTCGATCGTCACCTGCTTGAGCGTGCGCGTATCCGGATTCATCGTCGTATCCCAAAGCTGGTCTGAGTTCATTTCACCCAAACCTTTATACCGCTGGACGGTTACGCTTTCATCCTTTCCACCACCAAGCTTTTCCACCCATCCCCGCCGTTGTTCCTCATTCCATGCATAGGATTGCTCCTTGCCCTTCTTCACCAGATAGAGCGGCGGCTGTGCGATATAGACATAACCCTGCTCCACCAGCTCTTTCATGTACCGGTAGATGAAGGTCAGGATCAGCGTCGCAATATGACTGCCATCCACATCGGCGTCGGTCATAATGATCAGCTTGTGATAACGAAGCTTCGCCAGGTTCAACCCTTTCGGATCCTCAGGCGTGCCCACCGTAACCCCGAGTGCCGTATACATATTGCGGATCTCCTCGTTCTCATAGATCTTGTGCTCCATCGCCTTCTCCACATTGAGGATCTTACCACGGAGCGGCAATATCGCCTGGAAGCTTCGCTCCCGGCCTTGTTTGGCTGTGCCACCCGCCGAATCACCTTCGACCAGGAACAGCTCGCAGCGCTCCGGATCGCGGTCGCTGCAATCGGCCAACTTGCCGGGAAGACCGCCACCGCTGAGTACACTCTTACGCTGTACCAACTCCCGTGCCTTTTTCGCGGCCGCCCGTGCCTGCGCGGCAAGAATAACCTTATTGATGATGTTCTTTGCTTCCCGTGGATTTTCTTCCAGATAGCTGTCGAGCGCCCTGCTGACCGTCGAATCCACAACGCCGCTTACCTCGTTATTCCCCAGTTTCGTCTTTGTCTGACCCTCGAACTGCGGCTCCGGAACTTTCACCGAAATGATCGTACTCAACCCCTCACGAAAATCATCGCCTTCGATCTCCACCTTTGCCTTTTCAAAAAGCCCTTCCCGGTCCCCATATGATTTGAATACCCGGGTTAACGCCCGCCGGAATCCGGCGACATGCGTCCCTCCTTCAATGGTATTGATATTGTTGACATAAGAGTAGATGTGCTCGCTATAACCATCGTTGTAGTTAAGCGCTACTTCCACCGCAACATTCGTGGTCTCGTCACGTCCTTCGACATAGATGACCTTGGGGATCAATGGCAGCCTGCTGGCATTCTTATCCAGCATTTCTACGAATTCGACGATCCCGCCATGGCTTAAGAAGGTCTTGGAATAAGTGCTGCCATCTTCTTCCTTTTCCCGCAGGTCCATTAGCGTAATGCTCACCCCGCGGTTCAGAAAAGCCAGCTCCCTCAACCGCCCTTCGAGGATGTCTTTCTTGTAGACAGTGCTAATGAAGATCGCCGGATCCGGCCAGAAACGAACCGTGGTACCGGTCTTGTCGCTCACGCCAATCTCCCGCACCGGATATTGCGGAACCCCGATCTTATATCCCTGCTCAAAGATCTTCCCTTCCCGGTATACCGTCACATGAAGGTCCGCACTCAGCGCATTCACACAACTGACTCCAACTCCATGCAAACCGCCTGATACTTTGTACGTATTTTTATCGAACTTGCCCCCCGCATGCAGAATGGTCATGACCATCTCCAACGCACTCTTCTTCTCTTTACTATTGATCCCCGTTGGGATACCCCGGCCGTCATCCACCACCTCCACCGAATTGTCTTCATAGATGGTCACCAGGATGTTCTTGCAATACCCGGCAAGGGCCTCATCGATCGAATTGTCCACTACCTCATAGACCAGGTGGTGAAGACCCTTTTCCCCGATATCCCCGATATACATGGCCGGGCGCTTCCGAACCGCTTCCAAACCCTCCAAAACCTGTATACTATCTGCGCCATACCCGTTGGTAGCCGGAACCAGAACTTCCTGTGTTGATTCACTCATTTTTTGACTGGAATAGTGTAGTTAACAATAAATTAATGAAGTGTGCAAATCTACGAAAAATCAGGGGGTTTACCGCGTTTTATGGTCTCTTTTGACGGCATTTTTGATAATTTTTTTGGTTCCTATTTGCCCCACATTTTCGGTCACCGTTTTGTAAAATCGGCCCGCTAAACCCATGATCCCGGGTAGCTGTATTTCCCGCACCTCTTTTAGATGTAAATTTGTAAAATGTTTAACGCGCCCGACATCCTGACAATGGCCTACCGGCAACCTGTTCTGCATGAGGACCTCCATATCCTCTTGGAAAAGGACCGGCAGATCCCCGGCTCCGTCCAGTATTCGATCCGGCGCTATAGCAAGCATCCCCAGTCGAATCTTGACGATATGGGGATGATCGTCTACCACATCAAAAAGGATGAACCGGCCCGCAACTACCTCGAATTACGTTTCTGCATCGCCGGGAATGTCTATTGCCGCCGCAAGTCCGGAGAATGCGATTCCTGCGTCGTCCCGGGGTCGCCCGCCTCGTTGACTCCATCCCGGCTTCCCACCTTCCCGGCTTCACCTGGGTCGCCCGCTACCTGGACCTCGTCACAATCTTTCCTCTCCCTTGCCTCTCCCGCCTGCCCCGAACGCGTCGAAACCGTCGATGTCCTTAGCTTCCGTTTCCAGTCCGTCCACCTCTCCCAGTTCATCAGGCCCCGAAAGCCCGAGAGCCCTGTCAGCGAAGACCTGCTTAATTTCCGCCACCCAAGTTCCTTCTCAAAGGCCTTGTCCCTCTGCGGCCGGACCCGCCTCGTACTGGAAGCCCTGCTGAACCATTCCTACACCGGTAGCCTGGAGAATATCTTCGTTAACGCCCAAAGCCAGATTCTGCTGCTATATAGCCTCGAATGCATGGTCGGGGAAAAAGAAGTGGGAGGGTTTCAATGTAAATTCCTCGCCAACGAAGCAGACCGGGAAAAGATCGTCCGTGCCCGCGAGATCCTCCTGAGCCAGATCGGTGAACCGCTTACGATAAAAGCCCTCAGCCGGAAGGTGGCTATCAACGAATGCTATCTGAAAAAGGGATTCAAAGAGATGTTCGGCACCACTATCTTCGATTTTTACCAGGGCCAGCGCATGGAACACGCCCGTTACCTTCTCTATGAAAAAGGATTAAGCGTTACCGAAGTCTCCGTCATGCTCGGCTATTCCTCCATCTCCCATTTCTCCACCGCGTTTAAGAAGCATACCGGCCTTAAGCCCTGTGAGCTGCTCCTGCATTGAACCGTCGGGTTTACCCTAGACGATCAACGGGCTATCAAAATGCTGTTATCAAATAGCCAGCAAATCAAACGCATATTGATAAGAGATGATCTTTTTCCCCTCAATATTTTCTTTCCATGCAGGTTCCTGGTGACTTATATCCACCAACTGTCTAGTCTTTATAGGCTTAAATTTCTCCAAAACTGATTCCAGACTGCTGATCTCTTCCAAAGTGAACAGATCGTCCCGGAAAGTGATATCTTCAGAAGGATCGATCACCACCATTTCTTTATCATTATCCCAAACTTCATATCTTAAACAAATAACACCATTTTCTTCCGCCATTTTAAAAAGATAGTCGAACTGACTGGGAACAGGCCCCCATTGAATGGCCCGATAGGATAGCCCGCTGATCCCAACGCCAAATCTTTTAAAATGATAAAAATCTGCATAGAACAGAAGCTTATTCAATGCCGTTTTTAAAGGATTCAAACTATCTGCAAAGAAGCGGATCATGTGATATGCTTTCTCCGGCCTGGTCCTTCGAAAGCCATTGAATTCAGAAGGCATGTTTACACCCAACATTCTTTCCATCGCAACGTCCCATGGATTGCTGCTAGCCTTTAGGTCAGCAATTCTTTTTAATAACTTTTCTTTTTGCCTTCCCTCCACGGCACCGCTTAATTCCACCAGCCGCAGGAATTCATCGGGATCTGCCGCCAGCTGAATAAGCCTTGCATTGGTTTCACTGGGGATATCTCCCCCTTCATACAACCGATATTGGTTCACGCCAAGTCCAAGGACCTCGGATAAAGTGGTCGCCGGCAGGTCATATTGGCTGCGGATTCTTTTAATCTCCTCCGTGAATGGCAACTTGTGTTTGGCACGGTACGCATTGTACACCTGATCCAGGTTCAGATCGCCGATCTCCTCATCGACAAACTCCTCCCCAGTGTCCTCACACTTGTAATAATGATAAATGATTTCAAACGATTCTTTTCGGAACTCCAATGTCTTTTTCTCTTTCAAAAGCTTCATGGCCTTTCCTGTATGCGGACTTTTCATAAATTATTTTTTAAGTGGGTACTCCATTTTATGTTCAGCAAAATGAAAAGAAATACAGATCGCTTGCGACTGAGGCCGGCCCAATTGTATCTTTATATATATTTCCCTTCCTTTAATTATCTTCCCAAAAACCCACATCTCCGTGAAGTTATAGAGTGTGTCAGCCAATGGACCTTTCGAGTAGTCTTCAGGTTCTAATTTTTCCAGAATTTTCCTGACATGCGCATGTGTGAGCTCAAGCTCCAGCAACGTAAGAGTATTCTTAGGGTTCGTCCGGTCCGTTCTGATATATAACCCCCAATATTCCAGTTTACAGGTAAAATCCTCGAGAAACCGCTCTACCTCCTCTCTACGTACCATTGCCAACAATTTTAGCAAAAATACGCAAAAGTTTAATTCCTCCAAATTTTTTCCCAATATTCCAACGAAAAAGTTGATTAATTTGCCAAAACGATCTCCTTCAAGCTCTCCTCCGCCGCCCCGATCGTCTCATCCAGATCGGAATAACTCAACGCATTGTTCAGAAACCAGCTTTCGAACGCCGATGGCGGCAGATACACGCCCCGCCGCAACATGGAATGAAACAGGATCTTGAACAGCTCATTTCGCGCCCCCGAAGCCGTCGCAAAATCCTTGACCGGATGATCGCTGAAATGCACGCTGATCATCGAACCCAACTGATTGATCCTATAAGCCTGCCCCCAGGCTGCAAAGACCCGGTCCAGCCCTTCCCGTAAGTATAACGTCTTTTCCTCTAACTCCCTATAGATCGCCGGCCGGTCCTTCAACTCCTTTAAGACCGTATACCCTGCGATCATCGCGATCGGATTGCCGCTAAGCGTCCCCGCCTGATAGACATTCCCCAGCGGCGCAATATGCTCCATGATCTCCCGCCGGCCGCCAAAAGCACCCACCGGCATCCCCCCGCCGATCACCTTCCCATATGTGATCAGATCCCCCCGGATGCCAAGCCGCTCCTGCGCACCACCCGGCGCAAGCCGGAATCCCGTCATCACCTCATCGAGCACCAGCACGATCCCCTCCGCATCACAAAGCGCCCGGAGACCCTCCAAAAACCCCGGCTCCGGCAGGATACAACCCATATTTCCCGGCACCGGCTCCACAATGATCGCCGCAATCTCCCCGGCATTCGCCGCCACGAGCCGCTCAACCTCCTCCAGATCGTTATAGGCCGCCGTCAGCGTATCTTGCGCCACCCCCGGCGTTACCCCCGGCACAGTCTGAATGTTGAAGGTGGCAACCCCGCTGCCCGCTTTTACCAGGAAAGGATCCGCATGCCCATGATAATGGCCTTCGAATTTGATGATCTTATTCCGTCGCGTATACCCCCTCGCCAGCCGGATCGCACTCATACAAGCCTCCGTACCGCTGCTCACCATCCGCACCAGGTCGACATTCGGCGCCATGCTCCGGATCAGCTCGGCCATCTCCACTTCCAGCTCGGTCGGCGCGCCATACGAAGTTGAATAAGCCGCATATTCCCGGATCGCTTCCACCACCGGGCCCCAGGCATGACCCAGGATCATGGGACCCCAGGAAGCGATATAATCGATATACCGGTTTCCATCTACATCATAAAGGTAGGCCCTCTGCGCCCGCTGAATGAATAGGGGCGTCCCGCCTACGCTCTTGAAGGCGCGGACCGGCGAGTTGACGCCGCCGGGAATACTCTGCTGAGCCCTTTCGAATAACTCCTTGCTCCGGTTGTACATCTTAGTTATTTAATAGTTTTACGGCGTCCTTTGCAAAATAGGTGGCGATCAGATCCGCGCCGGCCCTTTTGATCGAGGTCAGCGTCTCGAGAATGGCTTTCTCCTCATTCACCCAACCCATTCTTGCCGCGGCTTTGATCATCGCATACTCCCCACTGATATTATATGCGCTTACCGGCACGTTGACCGCATCCTTCACTTCCCGGATGATATCCAGATAGGGCAGGGCAGGCTTCACCATCACGATGTCCGCACCCTCTTCCACATCCATCAACGCCTCCTTCACGGCCTCGACCCTATTGGCCGGATCCATCTGGTATGTTTTCTTGTCCCCGAACCCCGGCGCTGAATCCAACGCATCGCGGAACGGGCCGTAAAAGCAGGAGGCATATTTGGCGCTATAGGCCATAATGCCCGTCCGGGTATAGCCATTCTCTTCAAATGCCTGCCGGATCGCGCCAATCCGGCCATCCATCATATCGCTGGGGGCTACCCAATCCGCGCCCGCTGCCGCATGACTAAGGCTCATCTTTATCAATGCCTCCACAGTAGGATCATTCACGATCTCCCCATCCTCCACGATGCCGTCATGGCCGTAGGAAGAATAGGGATCGAGCGCCACATCCGTCATAACCACGATCCCCGGCGCCGCATCCTTGATGGCCTTGATGCTGCGCTGCATAAGCCCACCCGGATTCCAGGCTTCCTTCCCCGTATTGTCTTTCAATTCGTCCTTGCTTTTGACAAAAAGCAACACGCATTTGATCCCAAGGCTCCACAACTCCTTTACTTCTTTTACCGTTCCATCGAGGCTTTGCCGGAAATAACCCGGCATGGATGCGATCTCTGTCCTGACACCGCTTCCCTCATCGATGAACAACGGGACGATGAAGTCATTCGGCGTAAGGATCGTCTCGGCCACCATCGCCCGTATGGCAGGCGTCTGTCGTGTAATTCGATTGCGTCTTTGCAGATACATAGTTGAAATCCTTTTAGTCTACCAATCTTTTTCTACCCTGCCCAATCACGCGGATGCAGACACGCATCCAGCAATTCAGCCTCCGGGCTTCCCGGCGCCGGCTGATAATCATATTCCCACCGCGCCCTCGGCGGCAAGCTCATCAATATGCTCTCCGTTCGCCCGCTGGTCTTCAGCCCGAACAGTGTCCCCCGGTCATGGATCAGGTTGAACTCCACATACCGCCCCCTGCGGATCTCCTGCCACTCGACTTCCCGCTCTCCATACCCCAGATTCCGCCGCCGCTCCACGATCGGCAAATAAGCCGCGAGGAAACTATCGCCGCCGGCCCGCTGGAACTCGAAGAACCGCTCCGCCTCACCCTCATCCGCTGGCCTTAAATGGTCATAGAATACTCCGCCAACTCCCCGCATTTCCCCCCCACGATGCTTATTGACAAAATATTCATCACACCATTGTTTGAACCGCGGATAGTATTCTTTTCCAAACCCATCCATCGCGTCCCGAAAGGTCCGGTGAAAATGCTCCGCATCTTCCGCGAACAGATAATACGGCGTAAGGTCGGACCCGCCGCCGAACCACCGGTCTATCACATCTCCCGCTTCGTTATACAATTCAAAATAACGCCAGTTGGCATGCGTTGTCGGCACATACGGATTTTTCGGATGAAGCACAAGCGAGAGCCCCGCGGCAAACCACCGGTCGCCATCCACCTTCAATTGCGTCCGCATCGTCTCCGTTACTTTTCCCCAGACGACTGAAGTGTTGACGCCTCCCTTCTCGATCAGATCTCCTTCCGCGATCGTCCTCGTTGTCCCCCCGCCGCCGCCATCCCGCTCCCATTCATCCGTTGCAAAGCAGGCCTTGCCGTCGGCTTCTTCAATCGCTGTACAGATCCTGTCCTGTAACCCGTAGATATACCCGATCCACCGGTCCCTGAATCCCCGCATGGCAGTCTTATATATTTCCGGCATGGAGCTCATGAGTATTGTTTTACAGCCTCTACAAAAGCTTTTGCATGATCCACAGGGACCTCGGGCAGAATGCCATGACCAAGATTGGCGATATGCGGATAACCTCTGAAGGCATCCAGCATGGCGGTCACTTCTTTTTTGATCACGGGGATCGGCGCCAGCAGCTTGGCCGGATCGAAATTGCCCTGTAGAGCTACCTTGCCCCCCGCCATCTGTCGCGCCACCTGTGGCCGGATACACCAGTCGATGCCAAGTCCGTTTGCGCCGGTCGCAGCCATTTCGGCAAGCGAATGCCACGCCCCCTTGGCAAAAATGATCGTAGGCGCTTCCTGTTGTACCGCGGTGACGATCTGGCGGATATATTGTAGGGACAGATGCTCGAAATCTTCCGGGCTTAACAACCCGCCCCAACTGTCGAAGATTTGAACCACATCCGCGCCAGCCCTGACCTGCCCCTTAAGATACGCGATCGTGGTATCGGTGATCATCTGCAGCAACCGGTGAGCGGCTCGCGGTTGGGTGTAACAGAAGGCCTTCGCGCTGTCGAAGGTCTTGGACCCCTGACCCTGTACCATATAGCAAAGCAGCGTCCAGGGCGCACCCGCAAATCCGATCAGCGGAACCCGTCCGTCCAGCTCCCGCTTCACCAGCCGTAATGCATCGAATACATAACACAGCCTTTCCTCCACATCCGGGACAAGCAGCCTTTCCAGGTCATCGGAACTCCTTATCGGCTCTGGTAAAAAAGGTCCCTTCGATTCGATAAGCTGCACTTCCATGCCCATCGCCTGCGGGACGACAAGGATATCGGAAAAAATGATGGCCGCATCCACGCCGATCTGATCTACCGGTTGTATGGTGATCTCGGCGGCCAGCTCCGGCGTTTGACACCGTTCAAAAAAAGAGTATTGCTTCCTTAACTTGACATAATCCGGCAAATATCGGCCCGCCTGCCGCATCATCCAGACCGGCACCCGTTCCGTCTTCTCTCCCTGAAGCGCCTTTAGTAACAGATCGTTTCGGAATGTTGTCACTGCTTTTATCGGTTGTTTGAAATTTATCGGTTGTTTAAAAAATGATCGGTCATTTTATGGATCAGCATCGCTTTATCCGGCTCCTCGCCCGTTATCACCGGATTTGTGCACCGGGAACGGATCGCTGCCGCGGTGGTCGCCCCAATGGCAAACAACGGTATTCCGGCTGCGATCACATTGACCGAGCAAAAGCTTTCCACGGCACTGGGACTGAAGAAGGCGATCCCCGCATAGTTCCGTTCTGCCACATGCGGCGTCAGTTTCGTCCGATAAACGATCACCTCATGTACCGTCACCCCCGACTCTCTCAATATCACCGGCAATTCATCCCTCCGCATCTCCCCACAGAAAAAAAAGACTTCCCTTTTTTCCCCCCCAATGACCCTGGACAGCGCTCCGGCCGTTTCAGCTATGCCCTTTATATTCTTTTCACCAAAATATTTCGCCACCGCGGCGCGGGTAGCCCCCCCGATACAAAAGATGCTCCAGCCCGGCGCCACAGCAATCCAATCTGCCACCGCCTCCACTGCCCTGACGCTGGTAAAGACAACCGGAATTCGCCGGCCCGCAAGCTCCCGAGCCCGTGCGATCAGATCATTATCTTCCACTGCTTCGCTATCGATAAATGCCACCGCATCCAATACAATGCCCTTCCCTGCCGCCTCTTCGATCAGCCCTCCGGGCAGCAGCCCCGTCGACAAAAGATATATCGGCTTACTCTCCATGGTTTTACCCAACTCGCCCCGCCGCGCCCTGTTCCGCCCGCCCTGCTCCCCGCTCTGCACTTGCCTCCGCCGCCCCCTCCGGTCCCCGCCCTGCCGCTGCCTCCGCCTGAATACCTTCTGCAATCTCCCTTCCCCCTCTGTCCAGCAACTCATCCGCGGCCACCTTCCCGATGCCCGCGGCGGCCTCCACAGGCAGGATCTTCTCGATCGTCACATGCCGCCGCCCATCCGGCGACATCAACTGCCCGCTGAAATACACATCGCCGTCCTCGATCTCCGCCAGCGCACTGATCGGCGTCGAACAACCGCCAAGCAATCCGCGCAGAAAATCCCTTTCGATCTTTGTACAAAGAGCCGTATCCGGATCATTCAACGGTTGACACAACGAATAGTGCAGCTCATCATCTTCCCGGCATGCCACAAAGACCGCGCCCTGCGCCGGCGCCGGTAACATCCAGTCGAGCACGATACTATTCCCGGGTCGAAGATCGATCCGCTCCAGACCGGCCTGTGCGAAAATAGCGGCGTCCCATGGCTCCTCGGCCAGCTTCCGCAGCCGTGTATTGACATTACCACGAAGATTGTGGATCTGATGCGCCGGATATTTGTGCAGCCATTGCGCCTTCCGGCGAATACTGCTCGTCGCGATCTGTGCAACGGAATTCCTCTCCCGCAAAAAGTCCGTATTGCCCTTATATACCAGCAGATCATGCACCGACCCGCGCTTCAGCACCGCCGCCTGCCGGACCCCGGAAGCCGGCTGAGTCGGCACATCCTTCATCGAATGTACCGCTATATCGATCGAACGGTTCAACAGCGCAATATCCAGGCTGCGTGTGAAGATACCCTGTACGTTCATCTCATACAACGGCGTCTTCAGATCGATATCCCCTTCACTTTTGATCGGGACCAATACGGCGGGAACACCTTCCTTTCCCAGAAGTTCAAGTACCTGGGTGGCTTGCCAGACGGCAAGCTGGCTTTCTCGGGTGCCTATCCTGATGGGGGTTTGCATACAACTATTCCGTGGTGGAAATATACTCGTTGATCGCCTCTATAAATTGACACCCCCCCTGGTTATGCTGGCGCATCTTACTCGCCATGCCATTGATCACCCGTTGAATTTGCTCGTCGGTATGAATATCATCGGTGAGCGGGAAAGGCTCTCCCCTCAGCCGGCTAAATACAGGGCAGGTGTGTAATTCTTTAAGTTTTGTCTTTACCGCCTTTAGCACCGGTACATGCTGACGCATCTTATACCAGTCCATCCATTCGGCAATATGCTCCGCAATGATCACCTTTGCTTTAGGGACTTCCGCTTCCCTTTTCTGCAGCGTCTCATCTTTTATTTTCGATAGCTCGTCCACGTTGACCAACGTGATGCCCGGCAATTCAGCCGCCGATTTCTCCACGTTACAGGGTATCGACAGATCGATGATCAGCTTTTCTCCGGCTCCTTCTACCCAGCTCCTCATCAATGTAGGATGTTCCGCGTTCGTAGCCACCAATATGATGTCCGCCGCCCGGACACATTCCGCGATCCTGTCAGCCTGAGCATACCTGACGCCAATCTCGGCAGCCAGATCTGCAGCCTTCGACTCGGTACGGTTGATCAGCATGAGGTTCCGCGTACCCAGATAGTCGACCATATTGCGACACGTATTTCGCCCGATCTTTCCGGTCCCGATCAGCAATATCTCCCGGCTGCCGGGATCGGCTACCCGTTCCCTGATATATTGGATGGCCGCAAACGAGACCGAAACCGTCCCGCCGCTAAGCCCTGTCTGATTCTTGATCGCTTTGGAAGCCTGAAGCACACAGTTGACGAGCCGCTCGAAGGTAGGTCCGATATACCGCCGGTCCCGTGCAAACTTGACCGCCTGCTTGATCTGACCGACGATCTCATAGTCGCCAAGGATCTGAGAGTCCAACCCGGCCGCGACTTCAAAAAGATGTTCGATCGCCGCGGCGCCCTTCCGGCTGTACGCCAATTCAAGAAAGGTGTCCAGCGCACCACTCGTCTGCGTACAAAGTAAGCCTGCCAGATGCGCGGAATTATCCGCAAACCCATAGATCTCCGTCCGGTTGCAGGTGGAAAGCACGAACAATTCGGTTACATTGAAGGTAGATGCAAGCGTAAGCATCTTTTCGTACTGTTCGTTCCCGATAGCGAACTGGCCCCTGATCGCGGCATCTGTTTTCTTATAGTTGATCCCAATGACGAAAAATCCGGAAATGTCAGCGGCCCTTGTAACCATCATCCTGTCAGCTTAAATTGTTCTAAAACCTTATTCGCAATTACGTACGCAAAATTACTTGCAGGAGTTCCTATTCAATACATTTTAATGTCATTAGACTGTCATTTGTCTGCCTGACAGCGTTTAACGGCCATTTAATAAGCTGTTTGCAAATCCGGCAGCTCCCAAATCCCGTACTTTTGCGGCACTAAAGCCGGCCTCAGGCAGGCACGACGGCACATTAATACTATGACATCGATCGGCAAACGCGCCATAATCCTGCTAAATCTCGGCTCGCCGGACTCCACGGCGACAAAGGACGTTCACAAATATTTGATGGAATTTCTCATGGACGAACGAGTGATCGACTATCCTTACCTTTCTCGCAGGATCCTCGTTGGCGGACTGATCGTTCCTTTCCGTGCATCGAAGTCCGCAGAGGCCTATAAGACGATCTGGACAAAGGAAGGCTCGCCCCTGATCGTGCTGACCAGCCGGCTGCGGGAAGCCCTGGAAGGACAAGTGGACGCCCCCATAGAGATCGCCATGCGCTACGGCAACCCTACAATGGAAGCAGCCTTCTCAGCGGTCCTGCGCCGGATGCCGGATGTCGAAGAGGTGATCGCGATCCCCTTATATCCCCATTACGCAATGGCTTCCTATGAGACCGCCGTGGAATATGCAGAAGCTATCCACCGGAAGAACAAGTACTCCTTCCGGCTAAAGTTTATAAAACCGTTCTACAATGACCCGGCTTACCTGCAAGCCCTCAGCGAACAGATCAGGCCTTATCTTGAACAGGAATACGATCATATTCTTTTTTCCTATCATGGCATTCCGGCCAGGCATCTCCGCAAGACCGATCCTACTCGTAATCATTGTATGAATTCGGCGGGCTGCTGCGATACGGCTTCGGCTGCGCATGGTACTTGCTACCGTCATCAGTGTCTGATGACCACGAAGGAAATAGTGCGCCTTCTCCCGATACCCCGGGGTAAATACAGTAATTCGTTTCAATCGCGGCTGGGCAAAGGATGGCTCGAACCATTTACCGACGTCCGGCTGGAAGAGATGCCCGGGGAAGGGATCAAAAAGCTTCTCATTCTTTGCCCGGCCTTTGTCAGCGATTGCCTCGAAACGCTGGAAGAGATTGCCATCCGCGGAAAGGAAAGTTTTTTGGCTGCCGGTGGCGAAGCATATACGATGATCCCTTGTTTGAATACTCATCCGCTTTGGGTTCAGGCATTGTCGGGTTGGATCGGAGAATATGCAAGGGGCGACCAGTCGATGATACTCGAATAGCCATATGTACAATTATATAAAAGCGCTCCACATTATCTTTATCGTGACCTGGTTCAGCGGGCTGTTCTATATGGTCCGGCTCTTTATCTACAATACCGAGGCCGGTGACAGGGCCGAACCGGAACGTACGATCCTTCGCGGACAATTCACCGTGATGATCCGGCGCCTTTGGCTGGGCATCACCTGGCCTTCTGCGATCCTGACATTGATCTTCGGCCCCTGGATGCTTTACCTCATGGGAACGGTTCCCATCTGGCTATGGATCAAAATGGGCTTTGTTCTCGGGCTCTATGTGTATCATTTTACTTTGCAGGCGATCTATCAACAGCAATCGAAGGGAATATTCCGATATACTTCCGGCCAGCTTCGCATCTGGAATGAAGTGGCGACAATTTTTTTGGTAGCTATCGTCATGCTCGCGGTAGTACGACAAAATATGAGCTGGGCATGGGGCCTCATCGGCCTGGTTCTGTTCGTGATCCTCCTGATGAGCGCGATCAGGATCTACAAGGGTATTCGCCTGCGAAAGAAATAGCCCTTATCCTACTCCAACTCTCCTCGCTTCACCCAATGCCTCTCCTGCCATCCCTCCCCCCTCACGCCAAAAAAAATGGATAGCGCTTGGCCATCCATCCGTGGGGGTAAAAAGGAAGTTTTTCCGACAATGAATTTTTCAGGTGGTTGTTCAGGAATTGAGATCTTGGCGGCCTTGCTCTTGCGAAGCGGTTTTTTGCAGGTAATATCAGAGATTAAAAACGGGTTGGCTACGGATCTCAATTGAATAAGGTAACACGGCATAAGTAAGGAGTACAATCGGTGGGACCATCTGTCTGTCCTATCGGACTAACCGCCGCGGACGGTTGGGAAATTTAAAAGGAAGGGGAGTAGGAATACCCCCCTTTTTAACCCCTAAACCCTAAACCGTAGAAAGAGTTTGATATCTTTATTATTGAAGGGGATTGCCCCCTTTAATCTCGGTCGTATGCCCTATATTGTTCCATAAATTGTGCCAAAACCCGCTTATTGTGGATAAGTACATCATATTTTGATCCTCTGGGAGCAGCTCCCCTTGGTTTTTGCAAACTGTTAACAAACAGTAGACCAACCTTTTGGATCCCTGCCCGGCTTATTGCGCCTGCATCAGCGGAATTTCGTAATTTTGCCCTCCCTTCAGGTTATAATTTTGCCCTCTATTTTGGGCGGCTGACAGACAAGGATTTATAACATGGCCAATAAATATAGAGAATTTCAGCAGTTGAATTTGCCGGCAATCGGCCGGGAAGTGCTGGCTAAGTGGGAAACCGACCAGACTTTTAAAAAAAGTGTGGATTTCCGGGAAGGTTCCGCCCCATTCGTATTTTATGAAGGCCCTCCCAGCGCAAACGGCCTGCCGGGCATTCACCATGTCATTAGCCGCACGCTGAAAGACCTCGTCTGCCGCTATAAGACCATGCAGGGCTTCCAGGTCAAGCGAAAAGGCGGCTGGGACACGCATGGCCTCCCCGTTGAGCTGGGCGTCGAAAAGATGCTGGGCATCACCAAAGAGGATATCGGTAAGACCATCTCCATCGCCGAATACAACGAGACCTGCCGCCGCGAAGTCCTGAAATACAAGGATAAATGGGACGACCTCACCCGGCAGATGGGCTACTGGGTTGACCTCAAAGATCCTTATGTCACCTTCGAAAACAATTACATCGAAACCCTCTGGTGGCTTCTCGCCGAATTCTACAAAAAAGGCCTCTTATATGAAAGCGTCAGCATCCAACCCTATTCCCCCGCCGCCGGCACCGGCCTCAGCTCCCACGAGCTCAACCAACCCGGCTGCTATAAAGAGGTAAAAGATACGACCGTCGTTGCCATGTTCAAGGCAAAACGGGATGCCCGCAGCGAATTCCTGTTCCGGGCTGCCGCCACCTCTGCTGCTGCCTCCGCCGCCGAAGGCCCCCAAGCTTTCGCCCCTCTCGCCCCCATCTACTTCATGGCCTGGACTACAACCCCCTGGACCCTCCCCTCCAACCTGGGTTTGACCGTCGGCCCAAAGATCGACTACGTCCTGATAAACACCTTTAATCCATACACCCACGAACCCGCCAACGTAATTCTCGCAAAAGCCCTGATAAGCAAATACTTCAAACCCGAAGGCGAGAACGCCGGTTTCAATGCCGTCACCCCCGATTCAAAAACCCTCCCCTGGAAGATCCTCCTGGAATTCAAAGGCGCTGCCCTCGAAGAGCTCCGCTATGAACAGCTCCTGCCCTTCGAAGCCAACACGCCCGAACGATCCGGCGGCGACCCCTTCCGCGTCCTCCTGGGCGACTTCGTTACCACTGAAGACGGCACCGGCATCGTCCATACCGCCCCCGCCTTTGGCGCCGACGACTTCAGGGTAGGCTCGAAATATGGCATCGGCATCCTCATCATGGTCGACAAACAAGGGAAATTCATCGACGGCCTCGGCGAATTCAGCAACCGCTATGTCAAGAACTATAAAGACGATCCCAACTACACCGATGTCAACGTCGATATCTGCGTCAAATTAAAAAAGGAAGGCCTCGCCTTCCGTATTGAAAAATACGAACATACCTACCCACATTGCTGGCGGACCGACAAACCCGTCTTATATTATCCCCTCGACGCCTGGTTTATCCGGACCACCGCCTTCAAAGACCGTATGGTCGAACTTAATAAGACAATCAACTGGAAACCCAGATCGACCGGTGAAGGCCGCTTTGGTAACTGGCTGGAGAACATGGTGGACTGGAATCTCAGCCGCAGCCGCTACTGGGGAACTCCGCTGCCCGTTTGGCGCACCGCCGACGGCGCCGAAGAGCTTTGCATCGGCTCGATCGCCGAGCTCCGCTCCGCCATCCTCAAATCCATCGCAGCGGGTCTGATCCAGCCTGCCGCGGGTGAAGCCGCCGATGCCGTTGCAAACCGCCTTACCTCCGACCTTCATAAACCCTACGTCGACGAGATCACGCTCGTCAGCCCCAAGGGCCAGCCCATGAAAAGGGTGTCCGACCTGATCGACGTTTGGTTCGATAGCGGCGCCATGCCCTACGCCCAATGGCACTTCCCTTTTGAGAACAAACAGATCTTTGCCCACAACTACCCCGCCGACTTTATCGCCGAAGGCGTCGACCAGACCCGCGGTTGGTTCTATACGCTCCACGCTATCGCCGCGCTGATCAAAGAATCCGTGCACGATGAGCTGATAAATGCCGGCCTCGCAACCGGAAAAGACGCCGAAGCCCGCTACCCCGGCCTGGCCTACCGCACCGTCATCAGCAACGGCCTCGTCCTCGATAAGAACGGCAACAAGATGTCCAAACGCCTTGGCAATGTCGTCGACCCCTTCCAGACGATCAGCCAGTTCGGCGCGGACGCCACCCGTTGGTACCTCATTACCAATGCGTCCCCCTGGGAAAGCATGAAGTTCGACGTCGAAGGCATCCGCGAAGTCCAACGCAAATTCTTCGGCACCCTCTATAATACATATCAGTTTTTTGCCCTATATGCAAACGTCGACGGCTTCGCATTCATCGAAGCGTATATCCCGCCAAAAGACCGCCCCGAGATCGACCGGTGGATCCTTTCCTCACTCAACTCCCTGATAACCAAGGTTACCGCCAACCTCGACGACTACGAGCCGACAATTGCGGGTCGCCTGATCGAAGATTTTGTCGACGAGCATCTTAGTAATTGGTATGTTCGCCTTTGCCGCCGCCGCTTCTGGAAAGGCGAGTACGAATTCGATAAGATCTGCGCATACCAGACCCTATATGAATGCCTCGAAACCATCTGCCGCCTCATGGCGCCGATCAGCCCCTTCTTCTCCGACTGGCTCTTTACCAATCTTAACGAAGTGACCGGCCGGGTCAAAGCCGCATCCGTCCACCATGCGGATTTTCCGGCATCCAATGCCGCCTATATCGACAGCCCCCTCGAAGAGCGGATGCAAATGGCCCAGGATGCCTCTTCCCTGATCCTTTCCTTGCGTAAAAGGGTGAATATCAAAGTGAGACAACCGCTGCAGAAGGTCCTTATCCCCGTCCTCAATTCCTCCATGCGGGAACAGCTCCAAATGGTTGAAGACCTCATCAAAGCCGAGGTGAATGTTAAAGATATTAATTATCTGTCTGGAAACGAAGGCTTTATAAAGAAGAAGATCAAGCCCAATTTTGTTGCGCTCGGCAAGCGGCTCGGCGCCAAAATGAAGGCCGTTAGCACCGCGTTAAGCAATTTTTCTCAGGATGACATAGCAAAATTGGAAAAAGATGGCCATATTACTTTATTTATTGATAAAGAACCCTTAATATTGGCGATTAATGACGTGGATATCACCAGTGAGGATATCCCCGGATGGGTAGTGGCCAATAAAAATGCCCTGACGGTCGCCCTCGACGTAACCGTGACCCCCGAACTCGCCCGCGAAGGCAATGCCCGGGAATTCGTCAATCGCATCCAAAAGATCCGGAAAGACAATGGCTACGACCTAACCGACCGAATTCTGGTAAAAGTAGCAAACGTACCCGCCCTGAAGGATTCCTTAACGATTTTTAATGAATATATTTGTACGGAAATTTTGGCAGATTCCATCGAAATGGTAAATGAACCAGCTAATGGCACTGAAATTGAAGTGAATGATATTCTTTTAAAAGTGTTTGTTACAAAAAAAGCCTAACTGTATGGCAACCAAGAAAAAAGCGGCTAAACCCGCTAAAAAGGGTTCTCCTGCGAAAAAAGTGGCGCCGGCTAAAAAAGCCGCTGCAAAACCTGCTCATTCGTCAGGTAGCAAGACGGCTAAAAAAGCATCGTCTTCGAAACCTGTTGCCAAACCCGTTGCTAAAAGATCCGTTCCTGCAAAAAAACCTG
>DASRRX010000012.1:0-629682 GCA_035695565.1 Puia sp.
CTGGGACGATTTCTGCAACTGGTACCTGGAGTGGGTCAAACCGCCTTTCGGCGAGCCGATAGACGCCCGGACCTACGAGCATACCCTTGGCTTCTTCCAACAGCTGATCCAGCTGTTGCATCCCTTTATGCCTTTTATCACTGAAGAGATCTATCATCTGCTGGCCAACCGCACCGATGACCTCTGCGTTCTCCCCTACCCTGCGATCCGGTCTGTCGACAACAAAACGCTCAGCCAGGGCACCCTCCTCAAAGAGGCGATCACGGCCCTCCGCGACGCACGGGTCAAAGCCCAGCTCAAGCCCAAAGAGCCCGTCCGCCTCTTTATCCAATCGGATGTGGAATCGGTCTACCGGCAACTGCTGCCGATCCTTGCCCGCCAGATCAACGCCGAAAGTATCGACTTCACCCGCGAGACTGTTGCCGGCGCCCTGACCATTGTCGCCGGTAAGGACAAATATTATATCGTCACTGAACAGGCGATCGATAACGGCAGTCAAAAAGAAGAGCTAAAAAAAGAGCTGGTATACCTGAAAGGATTTCTCGAGACCGTAAACAAGAAACTGAACAATGAGCGATTCGTGCAGAATGCAAAGCCGGAGGTCGTAGATTTTGAGCGAAAGAAGAAAGCGGATGCAGAGGATAAGATCCGGGTATTGGAGGAAAGTTTGGCGGGAATTAAATAATATCCAGCTTATTTGCAGACAGAATACTAGGGTATCGAAGCAGCGCTCTTCCGCGCACTATACCCCTGCGACAAAATATTCAACGGCAGGATCAACTCCCATTGATTGGGCCCGCGCCCCTCGTAATCCGGGTCCAGCAACCGGCTGTAGCGGATCCCAAAGCTGATCGGCAGCTCATTCCACCAGTTCGTATCGAAATAGATCTCCGACCCGAAAGACCGGAACTGTCCATAGGGGGTCCCGGTGATGGCGACATCCATCGCCTTCGTATAATCATAGTAGAGATTTGTCCGGATGCGCGTGAAATACACGATATTGCCCACCCCCCATTCCGGATAGACCAGCGGCAGCTGATAATTGGCCGACCAACGCCACATGCGGTAAAAATTCTCGGCTGCATATCCCCGTGAAAATGGAAAGCTATTGGTAAACCGCGCATTATTCAACGTATCCCGCTGCTGAAAGGCCGCTGCCAGCATTAAACTATGCGTATACCAGAGCCCCGGCAGATACAGAAATCCCGAAGCCAGGAACTGGTTGGCCTGAAATGTCGTCACCGCCCGGCTGTAAGCCAGATCCACAACCCCGGCCCAGCGCGGGCCGATCTGCTGTTGCGCCTGTTGCGACTGCACTACAAAATTGACGAACGGATCGATGTACGCAAATCCCTGACTGTTGAGCCGCAGCGAATTCATCCCCGTATAATATCGCTGATTGTATACGATATCGGACCCGAACTGCAGGTTGGTATACGTCAGGTGACGTGTCCAGTTCAATGGAATACTAAAGCCCGCATTGACATTCGATTCATTCCAAAATACCTTTTGCGTATTATACAATGCATTCCGCCCAAAAGTATAATTCCAGCCGGCATCGATCAGCGGAAACCATGCGCCATAGGTCGCATTGACCCCAACCTGCTTGTCGTCCTCATCCCGGTCATAGGTGACAAAAACTTCCGATTCGAAGGTATTGAGGATATTCTCGCTCGCCAGCGATAAGGTATAATCGGGGTCGTTTATATATGGCCGCCAGCTATGGATATTGATCAGGTGCGAAGCGACCGGATATTTCTTTTCCGGCAGGTTCCCGCTGGTTATGCTGTCCAGCAGATGCGCCGCGCTCCGGCCAAGCGATAGGATACCCTGTACCGGAAGCGGCCGGCTCCAGTCGGCTAAATCGAGCGGCTCGAACCGCAGGCTGCCGGCAAAAGCCGTATCGAGATGAAACCCGACGGCGGTGCGGCTATTCCAACTATACAGCCCTCCCGGTCCCGGATGGAACTCATATTGCCCGCTAAACGGCTCGCCATGCGGCAGCCCGAGATGAAAGAGCCGCTCCCCTACCAACGCATAGGTCCGGTCCTGACCGTCGCGCGAACCCGTGAACCAGATCGTATCGCCATGCACCGAAGGATAACCGACGGTCTGATAGCTGAAGGGCAGCAGGTAACGGACCGAGCCCGTACCGGTATCCACAAGGGCCATCGACATTTCGCCCGCCCGGTTGCGGACCGCCGTGACAACGGTTCGCGAATCGCCGCCTGAAAAGAATTTCGGATAGCTGTACACCAAACTGTCCGGGTTGGGAATTCGCCTGACCACTTCACCCGAACGCGGGTCCAGCAACCGTAGCTCGCACCACCCGTTCGTTGCCTCCAGCACCGTCACGATCCGGCGGCCGTCCGGGGAAATATCGGGAGAGAAATAACGGGTCCGGCTGGTCAGTTTTCTATCCTCACCGGTATACGGATCCAACACCCGGATCACGCTATAATCCCGCCAGCCCCAGCGGGGATCGGTCTCATAAGCCGCATAGACGACAAGACCGCCGTTCAGGGAAAAGTAATTGTCCAATGAGATGGCCCTGGTCCGGACCTTGTATCCTTTATTGTCCCGCAGGTCGCGCACGACAAAGGCAGGGATCTGCTTGTAGGTGCTTCGTATATACAGCAGGCTGTCCGCCCCGATGAATTGGGGGAACTCCTCATCCGCATCGAAGTGCCGGTGAGCGCGGGCAAAACGGTCCGCCGCTGCACTGGTGTCCATCGGCATCGCCGACCGAAAATGGTCCAACGCCCTTTCGCGGAACTGAGGAAAGGAAAGACCGGAATACCGGCGGATCGCCCCTTGCAGCGGGTACAACAACGGATGAAAGGCCGCGGCGTCATGCCCTACTTTTCGCCAGAAGCTGTCACCATAGGTCTGGCGGCCATAGGCTACCAGCATATAGCCCAGGGGATACCAGTCCGGCACATAGTCCCGGAGCGAGCCATTGCGCAGCTTCATCCAGGAATATTGTTTGTTCCCGGCCCAGAGCGCACGATAGCTGTTGAAGAAGTAAGGCAGCCGGCCCCTTCCCTGATCGCTCACCAGCGTCTCCTGGTAAACGGCATCCCCCTCCCAGAACCAATTGGGGACGGCCAGGCTATTGGCTAGCGCCTGGCCGCCTTCGCCAAACAGATAATAGAAACCAGCGGAAAGGCCTACCCGAAAATTGTTGTATTGCTGAACGTGGCGGTATTCGTGGATGGCGAGCATTTTTTGCCACGGAAGGCTGCCCAGGTCAAAGCTGTTTTGCTCCGGAGTTAGCTGGAATTCGCTGCGGAACGGCGCCAACTGAACATACCCGTTGGCTATCGTGGTCTGATTTTGAAAGACGATATTGACCTTCCGCTGTACGTGACCGATCGTCGGAAGCGTAGCCTGGCTCAGCCGGTTGACGATTGCCGCGACCTGCTGCGCAGCCGTATCCAATCCTGCCGGGAAAATTATCCGTGCCGCTTCTGTATTGATCTGCCGCCACTTCAGCGAGGGAGGATTGCCGCCAAACTGCTGGCCGGATGTTTGCAGGCACCAGCATAGCCACAGGGAAACGAAAAGCGGGCGGGCAGCATTCATGTGGTTCAAATTAGGAAAAAAAACCGATTACCTGTGTTAAGCAAAGGAATCTCTTACTTTCGCATATGGTCACACCACGCCGACTGAGTACGAAACTCTTCGCCGGTAACCGAGATGCCCTGCTGGCAGGCATCGCCGGCTTCGTTCTGATCCAGATTCTTTGCCGGCATGGCGGGATCGGCCTCTCGCCCGATTCCATCGTCTATCTCAGCACTGCGCAGAATATCCACGACCACGGCGCTATCAATGACTATACCAACCAGCCGATGATGGACTTTCCCGCAGGCTATCCCATCTTTCTCAGCGGCCTGATCTTTTTGACCGGCCATTCCGTTCCCTGGTTCGGCCCCGTCCTCGATGGCCTGCTGTTCGGGCTGCTTATCTGGTTATGCGGCTGGATGATGGATCGCTTTAGCCGGCCCTCCCGCTGGTACAAATGGCCATTGCTGATCTTCATCCTGCTTAGTCCCTGCCTGCTAGAGGTCTACTCCATGATCTGGTCCGAGACCCTCTTCCTTGTGCTTTCGGTATTGTTCATGATCGCTTGTCATCGCTACTTCCAAACCCATTCCATCCGCGCTCTCCTGGGCATTGCGGTGATCGCCGGGCTCAGTTGTCTTACCCGTTATGCCGGTATCAGCATTATCATGACCGGCGGCTTGCTCATGCTTTGTGATGGCCGGCTCCGGTGGGGTGGCAAAAAGATCGGGCATATGTTCCTGTTTGGCGCCGTAGCCGTCTTCTTCCCTGCCCTCAACCTCTACCGGAACTGGCGCGTCACAGAAACTTTCACCGGCTATCGTGAAAAGGCCATCCGTACGCTTGGCGTCAATCTTCACGACGCCGGCAGCGTATTTTGCGACTGGCTGCCCTTTTTCAACGAACGATATGACTGGGCGACGATCATCGCCCTGTTGTTCATCCTCGGCATAACGGGCATCTTTGTTTACCGGCTGGTCAGGAAGACCAATTTCTTTTCCTATGATACCATCGGCATTAGTTATTTTGTCACCTACGCTGTTTTCATCCTCTACACCGCAAGCGTTTCCCGGTTCCAGCAGTTGGATAGCAGGCTGCTCTCCCCATTGTTCATCCCCTGGCTCTGGGGAAGTACGGTCTGGATCCCGGCCGCCACCTCCCGAATAACGTCGGGACCACGCAAAATAGCCTTGGCGACGGTTCTATCGCTCACCGCCGCCTGCTTTCTATATGGCGAATGCGCCGCATTTCAGTTCAACTGGGAAGGCATTAAATATGCCGGTATTCCCGGCTATACGGAGGACACCTGGCAGAAATCCCCGACCATCGCCTATATCAGGGCCCACAAGACCGAACTGGAACAAAAAGGCACTATCTATTCGAGCGCTACCGACGGCCTGTGGTATCTGGCACAGGTACAGGCGGAGCTGATGCCGCATCTCGAAACCCAGGAAGATATCGACTACATGATGAAGCATGACCATTTTACGGTGATCTGGTTCGACGATAGTTACAACAACGACCTGATCGACGTTGATTTTATAAAAAAGCGCAAACAGGTTACAGGCGAGCTCCATTTCGCCGATGGCGCGATCTATTATTTCCGTAGCCCTAAAACTCCCTAATTTTAGGTCATGTTCCTAATTGCCTTAGCCGTGGCGCCGGCGATCGCCATTTGCCTTTTCATTTATTCCATGCACAAGTACGGCCGGCGCTCCATGGGATATCTTGCGCTGGCTTTCCTCTTCGGCATGCTGGCGACGGTTCCGGCGCTAAGGCTCCAGGAATTGGCTGTGGATCCGCGAACCCATCCATGGCGTCATTCCATCGGGTATTTTGCCTTCTATGCCTACGTGGTGATCGCCCTGAGTGAAGAAGGCTGCAAATTCCTCGTCCTTCGCACCTATGCGTGGCCCCGGCCCTGGTTCAGGGAACCCTTTGACGGGATCGTTTATTCGGTGATGATCGGCATGGGCTTCGCTACCGTGGAGAATATCGAATACGTCCGGCAGTTTGGACTAGAGGCCGGAGTTTCCCGCTTTTTTCTTGCCGTCCCGGCACATGCTTCCTTTGCCGTGCTGATGGGTTATCCGGCGGGAAAAGCCAGGTCCGACCGCAGGCATGCATTCTGGCTCCTTCTCCAGGGTCTCGCCGTGGCCGTCCTGTTCCATGGCAGTTTTGACTTCTTCCTGTTTCTGCAGCAAAGCCGTGAAGCCCAAAAATACCTCTCGACCGGAATCCTTTCCTTTGGTACCTTTGCTAGCTTTTATATCGCCGTCCGGTTGGCCATGCGGGCGATCCGGCGGCACCGAAATCAATCCGATCAACTCAACTCATCTGAATAACCGATGGACGAGACCTTAGTGATCCGGCCGGCAGACCTCGATGACATCAATACCATTGGCTTTCTGGCCCAGCAGATCTGGCCGGATACTTACCGGGATATCCTTTCCGCCGAACAGCTGAAATATATGCTCAAGCTGATCTATTCCCCGAAATCCCTTCGCAGGCAGATGGTCAATGAACATCAGCAGTTCCTTATCGTGGAGCGGGCCGATGAGCCGATAGGCTTTGCTTCCTGGAGCGCCACCCCCGCCAGTGGCGTTTACAAGCTGCATAAGATCTATGTCCTGCCTGGCCGCCAGGGAAAAGGCCTCGGCAAGACACTCCTTCAGTTCATCTTTGAAACGATCCGCCCGGAAGGCGCCACAAAGCTTCGGCTGAATGTCAACCGGCACAATAAAGCCCGGCAATTCTATGAGCGCATGGGGTTCACCGTCATCGGCGAGGAAGACATCGATATCGGCAATGGCTATTTCATGAACGATTTCATTATGGAGATCTCCGTTCCTTAGCCCGCCGTCGGGATCACCCCCGGAGTCTCTTCTTCCGAGACCCCCATCGCCGCCTGCTTCATCCGATGCGCCGTCTCATGTCCCACGTAATGTTCGATCCGCCCCTCGATCAAATAGATCAGCGGCGTCAGCAGGATCGCGACGGAGAATTTATAAATGTAGTTCATGACCCCAAATGCCAGGATCTGCTGCCAGGAATAATACTGGCTGAATGCTATGAAAAGCACGATATAGCTATCCACCAGTTGTGAGACCAGCGTAGAGCCCGTCGCCCGCAGCCACAGATGCTTGTTGCCCGTTCGCTTCTTGATCCGGTGGAAGACCCACACGTCCACGACCTGGCTCACCAGGAAAGCAACGATACTGCCTACGATGATCAGCGAGGTTTGACCGAAGATGGCGCTAAAGGCGTCCTGCAGATTGGGCACGCCTTGTTTGGGACTGCTTGCTATCCAGGAATCCGCGGGCGGCACCTTGATCGCCATGAAATACATCAGGAATGCATAGGAGATCAGGCAAACGGCCGTGTAGGAGATCCGCCGGACGACCTTTGGACCGTAGAATTCATTGATGATATCGGTGATCACAAACTCGAGCGGCCATAGCAACACCCCGCAGGTCAGTGTAAAGCCGAGACCGCTTTGCCCGAAAAGTGTCCAGTTGGCAGGGCGAAGCCCGAATATCTTTTCCAGCGATAGCAGCTTCGTGCCGATCGCATCGGCGATCAGCGCATTGCAGCAGAAGAAGGCGGTGAATCCCAGCAAAAGCTTGGTCGGTCTGTCTTTTAGAATGGCATGGATCATTTCAAACGCTGTATTAACGAGATGAACTGAAGACAAAAGATAGCAAGGTTAAATAACATTACCCACAAAGGCAGCCCCGCGGCCCGCTTCCTACCCTTGATCGCGGGGACCAACAGCCAGCCGAAGACGATCGTGTTGACCGGCAGCCCCATTAGATAGCCCATAACGATCACCGTCGAAACGGCCTGGCCTTCCGGCGGGTCGGGCAGCCATAAGATCAGGGATGCCACCAGGAAGCAGATATTACAAATAAAAGCCACCCGCACAAGAAGTCTTAACACCTGCATATTTAGCCAAAAATCTATATTTCTGAACAAAATACCATTATTTTGCCGGGAATAATTCCACGCCTCATGGCGCGACTATGAAGCCGCTGAGTTTTGTCATCATCACTTACAACCGCCCGGAGGACATGCTGGAACTGGCGCTTAACATCAGCCGGCTCGAAGGGATTGAAAAATGGGTAGAGGAGGTGATCATCGTCAATAACCGGTCTTCCGAATCCTATGCGCCGGTGGAAGCCTATATCGCAGCCCATCCCGAAATCCCTTTCCGCTATGTCGTCGCACCGGAGAACCTGGGTGTTTCCAGGGGCCGTAACTATGCGGTGCGCCTCAGCCGGGCTCCCATCCTGGTCTTTATCGATGACGATGCGATGGTCCGCAATGACGACGCCCTACCCGCCATAGCGGCCATTTTCGAAGCGGACCCGGCGATCGGCATTGCCGCCTTCAGGATCTACTATCATTCCACCGGCGAGTTGCAGGTCAATGCTTTTCCGCATAAACGGTTTGACGAGAGAAAGGACTGGCACGCGTTCGATACCGCCTATTTCTCCGGCGCCGCCCATGCGATCCGCCGTTCGGTTTTCGAGCATGCCGGGTTTTATCCGGAGAGCTTCTTCTATGGCATGGAAGAATATGATCTGAGCTATCGGGCCATCGATAAAGGCTATACGATCCGGTATGATGACCGGGTCCGGATCTGGCACAAGGAATCACCCGGCGGCCGGCTGCCACCGCGGGTCAAACTGCGGGGAATGTGGGTGAATAAGAGCAAAGTAGCCTGGAAATACCTGCCGGGGCGTTATTTCATCTCAACAGCATTCTTGTGGAGCCTGGAATACCTGAAAAAGAGCGGGTGGGACATCGGTGGGTTTGCAAAAGGCTGGCAGGAAGTGTTGCACATTCCCCGGACGGAGAAGAAGGCCCCTTTAACCGCCGCCAGCCTGGCGTATCTGCGGCGCGTGCAGGCCCGTTTATGGTACTAAACCTATGGAGCTTATATGGCACTAGATCCATGGCACTAAAAAACCCCTTGACGCATCAAGGGGTTTCACTATTTTTCCGTGGGGTTATTACCATTTGTCGACTTCTTCCCCGGTTGCTGTAGGCGTTCCCGGAGCTGAGTGTCTCGGCTCCTGAACTTCGTCCTCCACATCATCCCCAATGCTGTTTTCAACATATCCGTTGTTGCTTGCATGCTCACCTTCGTTGTCGTGATTGTAGGCATCAAAGTCGAAATCCGGCATCAAATCTGTCTTTACATAGTCCACCGCCTCGGTCAGGGCCTTCAGGAACTTGTTGAAATCCTCCTTGTACAGGAAGATCTTGTGCCTGTCATAACCATCCTGATCAAATTTCTTCCGGCTTTCCGTGATCGTAAGATAGTAATCGTTACTACGGGTAGCCCTTACATCAAAGAAATATGTTCTGCGTTTCCCCGCCCTGATGCGTTTGCTGTAAACGCTTTCCATTCTTTTGTCGTTGTTGTCGTACGCCACAATGATTTGTTTTGCAGTTGAAAATTACAAATTAAGTAGCCACAAATATAGTATTGTTTTCGAATTAGCAAAATTTGCTAACATAATTGTAGCAGCGAATTAAGCCTTTTTCGCAGCGTCGGACAATATTCCGCTGTTTCTTCTCAGGCGGGGCTGTTCTCAGCCTGCTGCTGCTCATACAAGTAGGTGTAATAACCGTTGATCGCGATCAATTCCCGGTGGGTTCCGGTCTCGACGATCTTTCCGTCCTCCAATACGACGATCCTGTCGAAATCGAACAGGGAAAAGATGCGGTGAGTGATGATAATAGCGGTTTTATGTTGTAGGTATTGATACAGGTTACCCAGGATCTCCTTTTCAGTTTTGGCGTCCACCGCACTAAGACAATCGTCGAAAACAATGATTTCCGGGTCTTTTATCAGTCCCCGGGCAATGGAAATCCGTTGTTTCTGGCCGCCGCTAAGCGTAACGCCGCGTTCTCCGATCATGGTCTGATATTTTTCAGCGAAGCTCTCGATCTCTTTGTCCACGCTGGCATACCGGGCTGCAAGCCGTACTTTTTCCTCGTCCGCCTGGTCCAGACCGAACTGGATGTTGCCCGATACCGTATCGCTGAACAGGAATACGTCTTGCGGCACATAGCTGATCTGCCGCCGAAGATCTTGCAGGTCGTACTGTAGCAGATCGGTCCCGTCGATCAGGATCTTTCCCTTATCGGGATCGTACATCCGCAAAAGCAGTTGGGCGACAGTCGTCTTTCCGCTGCCCGTCCGGCCGATGATCACCACCTTCTCGCCTTTTCGGATCTCCAGGTTGAAGTTGTTCAGCGCATGGATCCCGGTATTCGGATAAGTGAAATCCACGTTCTGAAAGCTAATATTTCCCTGTAGAACATTTTTTACGGCTGCGGGAGGGGTTTGGATGGCCGGCGCCGTATCCAGGAACTCATTAAGCCGTTTCTGCGAGGCTGAGGCCCGTTGTACCATGCTGGCGACCCAGCCGATGGCGCTAACGGGGAAAGTGAGCATGGTAATATAAATAACGAATTCCGTGATCGTCCCCAGGTCCGTATTATGACGGCCGTAGATGACATAGACACCCCCGATCATGATCGCCAGCAGGGTGCTCAGTCCGATCATCAATCCCATGGAGGGGAAATAGATGGATTCGACTTTGGCGAGGCCCACGGCGTTTTTCCGGTATTCTTCGCTGTTGTGGGAGAAGAAGCGCAACATGGCGGCTTCCTGAACGAAGGATTTGATCACCCGGATCCCGCTATAGGATTCCTGCGCATTGGTCGTGAGGTTGCTCAGAAGCGCCTGGATATGCTCGCTCCGCTTGTGGATAATGGTATTGACATAGTAGATCGTCACCGCCAGTATCGGGAGTGGCGTTAGCACATACAGACTGAGAAGCGCGTCTTTCCGGAGCATAAAGAAGAGGCTGAATCCGATCGTGACAAGCAGATTGGCCAGGTACATCATCGCCGGACCGGTGTACATGCGCACCCGGCTCACATCTTCGGCCATGCGGCTCATCAGGTCGCCGGTACTGTGTGTTTTGTAGAAGTTGGTATCCAGCTGCTGGTAGTGGTCATATATCTCCTTCTTCTGGTCGTATTCGATATGGCGGCTCATTACGATGATCGTCTGCCGCATGAGGAAAAGAAAGAATCCGCTGAAGAGCGCCAGGATCAGCAGTGTTACGCCGCAGGCTACTACCTTATAATCGAAGGTCGATTGCCGGGCGTCCAATACGTGGATGAATTTCCGGACAAGGATGTCGTAGTTTGCGGTATCGCGGGTATTGGCGCTGATGGCGCCCGGCTTGGTTTTCACCTGCAATTCCTTTTCGACGGAGTTGACCACATAGCCGGTCACTTGCGGGGTGAGGATGCGAAAATAATTGGATAAAATAATGAAAACGAGGCCCAGCAGGAACCGCCACCGATATTTCCAGAAATATTTATTTACGGCCTTTAAATGCTTCAAACCAAAAGTTTAAGCGAAGTTACGAAGCCGGACCGAAAAAATTTGGCCGTTCCCCCGGACCCCCTAATTTTGCGCCCGGAGAGATGGCAGAGCGGTCGATTGCGGCGGTCTTGAAAACCGTTGAGGGTTACACCTCCGGGGGTTCGAATCCCTCTCTCTCCGCTCCTTGCTTTATGAAACCCGCGCCCAATGCGGGTTTTTTCTATTTCGGCCTGATTAGGTAGCAAGATAGGTAGCTATTAAACCTCACGCGGACCTATGTCGCTTGAACAAGAATATCTCACGCGCGCAAAGGACTGCACCTTAAACAACTCATTGAAATGAAAAAATCGATTATTACTCTCGAGAGTGGCATGCCCACCAAGCCGAAAATCCGTGTCTTGGTTGACCACATTACCCATTTTACGCCGTCAAGTAACCCCTCGACCGGATCAATCATCCATCTGTCAAGTGGAGAAGCAATACATGTAAGGGAAACGCCGGAAAAAATTGAAGAGCTGATTTCCCAACTTTAGGCCTGCCCAAAAGGCGCGGCAAAAAGTAATATCTTCACACCCCAACTTAAACCCGTCAGACTATGCCTATCCAAGAAAGCGCAAACAATTCATACCGCCAAACTAACCCCATTGGAAACTTGTCACCCTTTGAGTTCCCTTTCAATGCGGTCGAAATTCGATTCCATCAGAGCTTTTAAATTACCATACGGCTCATCGGGAAGAGATCGGACAATATGGACGAAGCCCTGGAAGTTTGATTTTAGCTGAAATTGACGGGAATTCCGAGGGCCATTTCGAGTTCGTGCTTGAGGACTTTGCTTATCATATAGTCCCCTGCTCATCTTTTGCCAACTTTAGGTGTTATCAGCCCTACTTTTCTAATCCGGCTTAATTAAGCATTTTCACTTATCTGAACAGGAATACCGTCAGGAGATACCGATATTTTCCGTAGATTCCCTTAAACTTAAACCTTATAGTTGTTAACCATAACTTATCCTATATGACAACTTCCCTGGTAACTGGAGGTGCAGGTTTCATCGGCTCCCACGTTGCAAAAAATTGCCTCCGGTTAGGCCACCACGTAATCGTACTGGACGATCTTAGCGGTGGATTTCAAATCAACGTCCCCGACGGTGCTGCGTTCGTGCAGGGCAGCCTAGAAGACGAAGAACTCCTGGATGATTTGTTCAAGCGGTATCGGTTTGACTATATTTATCACCTTGCCGCATACGCCGCGGAGGGGCTCTCGCACTTTATCAGATGTTATAATTATAACACCAACCTCATCGGAAGCGCAAAACTGATCAATAAGGCAATTGAGCACCATGTAAAATGCTTTGTGTTCACTTCTTCCATTGCGGTATATGGAAGAAACCAACTGCCCATGAGAGAGGACATGACTCCAATGCCCGAAGACCCCTATGGAATAGCAAAATATGCGGTTGAATTGGACTTGAATAGCGCCAACTTGATCTTTGGGCTGAATTCCATAATATTCAGGCCACATAACGTCTATGGAGAAAACCAAAATATCGGCGACAAATACCGGAACGTGATCGGGATATTTATGAACCAGATCATGAAAAAGGAAGAAATCACCATCTTTGGCGACGGTGAACAGACCCGTGCATTCAGTTACATCGGCGATGTCGCACCGATTATCGCAAAAAGCGTGAATTTTCCGGCTGCGTATAACAAAACCTTCAATATTGGCGCAAGCAAACCCTACTCTGTAAATTGTCTTGCACACCTTATCGCACAGGAGTTCGGTACAATAGCGTCTATCCGTCATGAAAAACCGCGGATCGAAGCCCAACACGCCTTCAGCGACCACGTAAAAGCAAAGTCCTATTTTGGAGAGATTGGCGAGACCAGCATCCAGGAGGGTATAAGGTTAATGGCGAATTGGGCAAAATCAGTAGGCGCGAAATCATCGAAGAAATTCAAAAAGATAGAAGTAATGGAAAACCTTCCAGAGATTTGGCAAACCGCCTCCGATTGATGGCAACCGTATCGAATATTTTCCTGAAATCGTCGAATATGGACTAGTTGAACTGAACATCTATTCAATGGTTAAATCTATGAAAAAGATTTTTCTTGATAATGTTACCTTGGTAGGTATTGACTGCATTGACATTGAAGCACTGTCTGCCGCATCGGAATTTTGTCAAAAATTCATTCAATTTGGGCAGGTCAAGCTTTTGAGCCATCTTGACTGCGATGATCCGAACCTTATTAAAATAGATCACATAAACTCCCATGAAGCATATAATTTTTTCGTCATGAAAAAATTATATAAATATATCGATACGGAATACCTTCTCATTTTTCAGACCGATGGATTTATCTTAAATCCCTTTGCCTGGAGCGACGAATTCCTGCAATATGATTATATCGGCGCGCCCTGGTGGTATGGCGATGACTGTAATGTAGGTAATGGTGGATTTAGCTTGCGAACCAGGAGAATTATGGAGGCCATCGCATTAGATGATATTATAACAGATTGTCGGGTGGAGGATCATTCGATTTGCCGGACTTATGGAAGATACCTCAAAGCCAAAGGATTTACGTTTTCGCCAGACGATGTAGCCAGGAAATTTAGCGTGGAACAGGAAAAGTGGAATATGCAATTCGGCTTCCATGATACGGATATTTCGGATTGGGATATTTGCGCTTATGCTGACAAGATCAAGCATGCGAAATACATTGATCAGTTCAATAAGTTTTATGAGAAAGAAGCCAAAGATCCGCTTATCTCATAAAAGACAGCCAAGCTTTCATCCTGTTCACCCTTCCTCTTCCTCATAATATTGCTGAAAATAATCGAGACCGCTGAGCGCATCTTTGCTCATGAGCAATTTGGATGCTTCGCTGTGCGATATATCGCCGTTGAGGATCTAACGGAAGAATTCGGCATATTCGTCCGGCAATACCTGACTCCTGAAAAATAATGTATAAAAGTGCTTTCACATTAAAGGTATTTTGGCCGTGAAAACCATAGATATACAGCAAAGGCATGATTATCGGGATGGCAAAATTGCAATCAAAGAGATTGATAAGGAATTTTGTATCCTCCTGCCTGTTTATGCTTGGATATTGTACATGGGAAAAAATGCGCTTTTCACAAAGTGCCGACCCGGGCCAGGGACCCATACCTGACAATATTCAAAAAGCATTCGACCGCACGAGGAAGACAGCGTGATTTACCGCGCGTAACACACAAACAGGAGACCAGGGGTAAATTTTCGTTATTCATTGAAAGATTTTTAGCCGTTTTTGACAATATACCTGCTTGCCATTGCTTCAACTGGTGGCAAGCCGATTCCCTTCCGATAACTGGTTTTTTTAGTCATTCAATCCCTCCAAAAGCCTTATATTTATCAACCGGCCGACCGGCTGCCGATCAACCTTATGCTATGGGTGATAACGATCTCGACACTTCAGTCCTGACTAAGGAAATTATCGGCACAACCCCCTCATGGATAATCCAATGGGGTATAACGCTGATCTTTCTTGTCTTTATCGGTTTGGGCCTGGCCCTGACGCTGATAAAATATCCTGTTTCCAGACATCTGGAGGCGCTCATCACCTATGAAGCTCAACCCCTGGCCATCACCGTTCCGGAAAAGTCGATGGTCACTGCGGTCTATGTAAATGACACCGGATTTGTTACAAAAGATCAGGCGGTCATGGCCTTAGAGAATGAAAGCACTAGGCAATATGTACTCAAAGCTCCCGTCACAGGCCGTTTATTCCTGACCGATCGCTGGCAAAATAATGCTTTTGTCCATACGGGGCAGACCCTCGGATTCATTCTTCCAGCCATCGATAAGCGCATCTTACGCCTTAGAATGGCTACCGACGACGTGGTTCATCTACAAAAAGGACAAAAAGTGGTCATTCGTCTCGACCGGTCGTCGGGCATCGATCGACCACTCCCGGGCTATATCGACTTCATAGGGCCGGCGTTCCCGAATCAGGGCTACTTTTCAGTTACTATAAAGTTCCGGAATTCGGAACAAGCCTATCTATCCTCCATGCCATTCCCGTATGCTGCAGATACCCTTCACTGCAATGTCAGTATCACCATTGACACTACCACCGTTTTAAACCACTTTTTTCGCCGAGCTAGGAACTAGACTGCCTCATCCCCCTTCGCCCAAATTCACTATTTTTATGACTGTTCGCAACATAGTGCCTGTTGAGCATTGAATATAATATCAGTTCACACTTATTTTGATCCGACGCGAATAGGCGGTTGACGAACATATGTATATAGCTGGACATCAGGTCATCCAGGTCCTTCTCCCCACTAGACCGTAGCTTCCTCCGGATAGCGGACCCGACAGATAACAGCGCAGCCTGTCTGTCGCCCAAAATATACATGCTATCCCGCAGGAGATCGGGCAAAACAGTATAAGCCTTGTCAGTATCCAGCAACGTTCCGATCAAATCGGCGTGAATCTCATATTTCGAGTGAATACTGGTGAAAGTGGATTCACTTCCAGGCAAGGCATTTTTCAAATACTGCTCTAATTTTGCGGCCACTCTTTGTTTAGCTTCAGAAGAATAACCAAACGCACCGAGCGACATATCAATCGCTTTCAATGCCCAAAGCCATCTTCCCTGTTGGTCGATATAGTCTCTGGCCATATTGATAAAGGCGAGGCAGGCATCGCTGTCGATAGAGAAAATTTCCTCGGACTCCATAATAGTATGGGAACCGTAACGCTCCACTTCCCTGGAATAGGTGTCCATCTGGACCTTATACAATAGCTTTTGATCGCACCAACGCTTGAACACCTCAAGCGTTTTCTCATTGATGGTCTGATATGCACCCGATTTGGGACCTGCCCTAAACCGGATGCGCACGTGATAATCGGGATCGGCGTAACGGACAAAATGCCAACAGGATATCCAACCGTCGTCCTTCAATTGCTGCACAAGCGCCTGCATCCCACCGATCAGTATCTTTTCAGCACCCTGTTTGCTGGTATAGAGTTTGAAATATACCCATTCGCTGCCTATCGGGAACTTCCTGGCCACTGGTATCGAATCCCCAATGAATGGCTGCTTTCCCGAATTTTCGCCTTCCGCGGGAAGCCGGATCACCGGGAACATGATCTCATTAGCATATTGATCTCCATGTATGTCCCTAACCCAGCAGTTCATATCATCCTGCATATACTCTTCTACCTGGACCTCTCCATATTGATTCAATTCCCGCAATACCATATCACAACACACATCATTGCGAAGGTCGATCAGGAACTCCCGTTCTTTCTTATCCACAAAGACAAGCATCTTGGGTATCGCTTGGCAGTCGGCAAAAGCCCGGAGCCTGCCTCTCGCATCTTCCATACTTTTTCTCAAATCGATCGTTTCAAAGTCCTTTTTTCTGATCATCCATCGCGCCGGCTTAAGAACAATATTTTTATACTCGACCCTGGGCAGGAATCGTTGCCAGGCCAAATAGGCCCACTCCCAGGAAATCGCATCTCCGCCTGCGGATCGTTGCAATTCACCAAGGAATTTATAAATAGGAATACGCGAATCGCTGAATACATGCGCAGTCGTCAATCTGGGAATGATCTCCCGGTTAAACTTTTTCGACCGAAGGCGCACTTTGTTATTCCTGACCGAAACCATTATATCGGTAACGGGTATCTTATGATCCGTATCTAATCCTGATCTGCCCAAGTATTCAATCTCGTACTTCCTTAAATGCGGCCTGATGAGGACATTGCCGACGCGCGCATCTGGCAAATGGACCAGTTCGGCATAAATAGCTTCGGGTTTTAAGGTTTCCTCAAGAGTAGACCAAGATCGCAAATGCTCTGTAAATTCAGGCGAAGTGTAACAAAATCTTCCCATGGTGCAGCAGGATGGGGGCCCCGATATTTGCTTCAGGTGAAATTTGAACTGATCCGCGTCCAACTCATCCAGGGAAAATGAAAGGATTGACCCGAAAATAAAAAAGTTTTCCGGCAGCTTTCTGTCAAGACCCATTTCCCTGAGCTTATCCAATTCCGGGTCCGACAGCACGATCGTGGAAGATCCGTTTCGGATGCATTCGACATATTTTTTTACCATAAATTCTGTCAGACCATTTGGCCTGGCTAATAGGGCATCCGCAGGGTTTACCCGCCCGGCTTGAATAGTTTCTATCAGATCGTTTCGGCTATTTTCCACCCCTCCATATCCTATGCCAATATCCGGATCAAGCGCTTCTACCAGCGGAATTTCCCTCATCTCATATCGCTCCAGGAAATCTTCCGTGAATTTGCGCAGCGCAGGTCTGTCGACACCATGGGCAAAAATTGACAGACTTTGTACCTGACTAGTTATAGTCTCTATTACCCGTCTACTGACAACGGCGCCGACGGTCGACACTTCCAGGTCGGTTTGAAGAATATACGGATTCGTAGCTAAACCTGAAATTTGCTCGATGACCGTCCTTATTTTTTCGGCGTTCCCGATGGAATAACGTTTTTCCTGGAGAAGCGCTGAGGCTTCCCGCAATAAGCCGAGTTCTTCGCCTCTGGCATCGACAGCTTCCAATAGTTCCATTAGCCTGATCAGATTATCTTTGCCGGTAACAGTTGGCTCCAATTCACTCACCAATATTTGATTGTCGATCAGATGCCGGATATACTCGACGGCCTCATCTCTATCGACCTCTCCATCATACTGTACCAGGACAAAAGTCATTTCCCCTATGGTAGCGCCTTCGACCGCCGCGGCAAGAATGAGACCAAGGTAATCGTCGGATTCGACGGCCGAAAAGTGATACTTGCGAAAGTGTTTGTCAATGGTGAATTCTACGTATTTCATCATCTCGCCTGTCTTGTACATGGACGTATTGGGAAAATACCTTACGGCGTTCATGATTTTTTCATCCACCTTCAGTTTATCGCATATCCCTTGGATATAATCCATATCGAGCCGCTGGTGGGCAACATTATCTTTGGTATCACCTAGCTGAAAGGTGGTCCGCTCGCCCAGATGCGCCAAAGAAAATCCGGAATACAACCCGAAAGGCACACAATTAAAAGTCATTCTCGTCAGATATAGAAGCAATGTTTCTTGTATTTTTTCATTGTCCCTTGACAATTTAGAGCCATTCATCCATTTCCTGTATTCGGAGTAAAATTCAGGGGAAGTACCACTATGCAGCGCTGCACTGATACCCTCTTCGCCGAAAATATCCCGCAAGACGGCTCCGTCATCAGGAACTCCCCTCGCCCCAAAGTCATTGACCTTCGTTAAATACCGCTTAGGAAAGGCAGGTACCCGGATAAGGCAAAAATCAGCGATAGTATATTTCTCCATATTACGCATGCTCGTTTTACAGCGCCGGCTACAAATCAAACGCTTTTTGCAGCAACGCAAGCCCGATCCTCCTGTCCTTGGGATCACGGGCCAGATTCAAGAAAGTAAATTCATCATAGGCATATTGTTCCTGATACATCAATAGGGTATCTCGAAACCGCTCCATAGAACCGCAAACATTGACAACGACCCCGTCATAACCGGCATTTACCGCAATCTGCCTGGCTTTTTGATCCGTGTGGTGACAACACCCGGACAGAGCCAACGTCAGTTTGGGTAAAACTCCATGTACCGTATAGAACCGCTCTTTGAACTCGTCCAGCCTTGCCCGGTGCGGTTCCTGATCGGCACCGTGAAACAAAGACCTCGAAAAATTTACCTTGTGCAGGATAACTTCCTCCAAACGATTATAATTGGTGCTCAACATCCAAATATCCGGGATACAGCCGTGAAAAGGCGGAATGATCATGTAATGCTCATTAACCAGCGTGTCCTCCTCTCTCAAAAGCCGGATGACTTCCCTCGCTTTCTCCGAGCTATTCCCATAACTCCCTCCAAGGAACTTTATAATTCCCGCGGCAACACTACCGCCTGCCAGACCAAGATCGATACGATCCGGGAAAAGGTTGGCAAATAATTTATAGTTGATTGCGATATGATATGGGTTATGGATATTCAGCTGACTACCGGCAATCCCCGTAATAATACGATCGGTCATACCGGCGATAATTGGAATGATCGGCAACGGATCATACCAGGCCGCACGCGAATCGGAAATATGATGCTCCGCCAGCCAAAGTCGCTTGAATCCCATTTTATCCGCCAACCGGGCATATTCCAACACGTCCTCGATGATCATCATGCTGTTCATCGATGAGCTTCGTAATCCAAAATCCAATAAGCTCAATTCAATCTTGCCTCCGTTGTTACTGCTTTTCATAGTCGCCAATGTTTGAAAGCCCGGCTTTACGTGCTTGCCTCACCCGGAAAACTACCTTTGCTTTAAGTGAGGTCAATATTGGTTTGGCAAGTTCCTCATAGCTAAGGTTCAGGTCAGCCAGGCCCCGATGGATATCTCTTCCGTTATCCTGAGTATAAATTAAAACCCGGATCCAATTGCGGCTCGCGTCGTCTGTTTCCCCGATGATTTCGGCCAGCTCTCCTCCCCTGAATATATACCAAGCCCCTTTCATGTCATAAAGGATCAACAGATCCTTTGCCAAGACCAGTCCGGGAGGCGCGCCGCCATTCGCTAAACTGCCTTCCTCTTTTTTAAGATAGTTTTGAAAACCGACATCTCCGGATTCCTCCCTGTTCCAGAATGCAGGCGCGGGAATGGTTATTTTTTCCGGAACCTCCGCCTTTCCGCAGCGACTCTCCCCAACTGTCCTGCTCAGGATACCCATATTGACCAGAAACCGGAATTCATCAATACCTCGATAGCAAGGATTTGTACATACCCGGTCCCACAGCTTCCTGATCTCTGTCAGATTTAAGACCTGCCTGACATGCCTGTTGCCTTCAAGAGCATAATCGATCAACTCTTCCTGATTAGAGCTGAAGATTTCGGCCATCATCCTTCCGGAGTGATTGCCTTTATTGTCAAAAATAAATGGCACTTTTGGCCGATTGCACAGCTCAGGGCTTAACAAATCCCCCATCCCCTTTCTTAAAATACTTTTGTCCCAGAATAGATCCGCGAAGCAACCTGCTGGCGCTGTCAGTATCAATTCAACAATACGATGGTCGAGAAAGGGAACCCGGTTCTCGATACCGTTGGCCATAGCCGTCCGGTCTTCATGAAGCAATTGATAGATTTGGAGGTTTTTGGCATGCATCTGAAGATATCCATGCCAGGGAACCTTCGGCAGTTTATTACCCTGCAAATGGGCAAGGTAATCCCGGTCAATAAATGGTTCCAGCCCGCCCATAAACACATGGTTGCTGCCGGACAACAAGCCGGCATGCTCCATGCCTGATAGAACATTCTCGAATTCCTGCCACCTGTTGTGCAACCCGGGAATTGGTTCACCCACATACTTATGCGCATACCCCCCATTGAATTCGTCACTGCCCTGCCCGATCAGCACAGCCTTCAGGTTTGGAAAATTCTGCCTGATATATCTGTAGAGTTCGTATTTATAAAGCTGTTCCGGTCCGCATTCATAGGTCTCGCATTGCCAGACAAGCTGTTTCCAATACAATGCATCATGCCGATCAGGATCATAAGAAATACATACCTGATGATTCGATACGCCGATATGCTTCGCTGCCTCCCACGAGTAGTACGCGTCACGGCTCTCAACTGTATCCCGATTCAGGACACTGAATGTTCGAATATCGACCGCTATTGCCGCCAATGCTGCAATTGCCGAGCTATCGATGCCGCCGCTCAGGAAAAGACCCATTTCAACATCTCCCAACAACATCAACCGAACCGAATCCGCCAGCATGTCCCGGTATTCCTCGATCAGCCGTACCGGTGAACGTTTGCCGGCTGAAAGGCCTTTGGCGGCTACATCCGACAACGACCAATAATCTTTTATCACTGGCGGATCACCGCCGGCAGCTGCCAAAAGATATTGGCCACCTCTCAGTTGATGAATGCCTACGAAACAAGTTTCTACCTGGTAATTATTGCCGGCATACGCCTTTTTATTTCCGTTCAGGGCCTCCTGCCAATCATATTCCCGCGGGCAATCCGGAAACGCGAACAAAGCCTTCATTTCAGAAGCAAACAGCAACCGCGAAGGGGAATAAGAAAAGTAAAGCGGCTTTATCCCCAGCCTATCCCGCGCAAGCAGCAACAAATGATTTCGCGTATCCCATAGGACAAGCCCAAACATCCCATTGATGGACTTCAGAAAATCCACCCCCTTTTCCTCGTATAGGTGAACTAATACCTCGCAATCGGAACGACTCTTGAATTGATGCTCGCCTTTTAATGTCCTTATCAATTCCTTATAGTTATAGATTTCCCCATTTACTACAAGAACAATGGAACCATCTTCATTCATCAACGGCTGTTTCCCCCCTTCAATATCGACAATGGAAAGCCGTCGGAAGATAATATTGGCTTCACCAGAAAGGTAGATCTGCTCATCGTCGGGGCCCCTGTGTGCTATCTGGTCACCCATCAAATGCAAAATACCGGCCTTATTGAAAGCCGGGCATTGGTCATACAAATAAAATCCTGCGATTCCGCACATAAATTATGATATCAAAAAAAATCTTCCCCACCCTGGGTCCTCTTCCTCTAAAAAAGACGCCAAAACCAGGTTGATACCCGCCAGGCCCTCCAGAAAAGCGGACTCACGTTCCGCTTTCTCGTAAACTGACTGATCCAGATCAAGGTCGATTTGATCCAATGTCCGCTGCAGCCAGAATTCACCGGCCTCAACATACATCCTTCTGCCACTGACACGTGACAATGTTTTATACATATACGCCAGACCGGCATGGCCGTGGCAGAAATGGGCAGTAGTTGAAAGCGTCTCCTCCTCTGTCTTTCTCGCAAGAGTACTCTCGCCAAGCTCATCGGCAAACTTCAGGATTCCCGTATCCTTAACATATTGCCCATATTTGTAAAAGAATAATACCCAACCAAGATCACCATAACACCAGGCCAACCTCGATTTGCCCCAGGTTATTGTTCTGGAGAGATCTTCCAGGCCACTATCTTTGCTGATAGTGTGCGGCAGAGCCGCAAATATTCCACCCGAAGGATTCGGAGATCGTTTAAGCTGGCGAACAAAGGTCGAGGCCTTTTGTAGATGAGAATGAATGCCGCCAATATTCTTTACCCGACCGGCCTGAAGCACATCAAGAAGTATAAGCAACACGCCGCAAAGCCCATGCGCCAGGCTTAGATCATAATCATCACTCTTATGCCAGGGATATTGCCCCCGTGGCACCCTTACGCCAAGCGGGTCCATGCTGACCTGTTCCATTATAGCTTCGACCAACTGCTCCTCACGACGGACTATACTACTCCCCTGCTGTCGGCCAAGGAGATAGTATAGCGCCCCACTACCACCATAGAAATATTCTACATATCCATTGCCGATCGACTCCAATGCCTTTTCAAAAATGAATTCATCAATGATCGAAAAATTCTCTTCAAAATCAAATTCGATCTCACCCCTCTCGATCAAAAACTGCATTACCGCCCCAAGCCCAGAAAGCCCGTTCGCATAAAAGTAAGTTTGCAAAGACGATTGCCCGTTTTCCACCCGCTCAAGGATCTCTTCTACTATGTCGCCAGCAGCGCCTGCAGTCCGAACCCCACCGCCGGTCACATAAGGCGCGACACAACTTTGATAAACCGCTAATCCCAGCTTCCCTGTCATCAATCCATCACCCGGATCCCGATCCCGTAAAATGATAGAGTGAGTCAGGTTTATTTTGCTCTTTATCCTTTCAACCAGTTCCATATGTCGGGAAATTAAAGGGGACAAGCAATCCTCCGTAGGTCACTTGTCCCTTGACGGCCTACAACCTAACCGCAGCAAGAAGTGCTACCACTGGAACAGGTACCTGTAATGCCGGTCGTTGTTGCCCGGGCCAAACGGCCACCCATAAAATGGGACATTTGCTTTTCGTTAAGCTGATTTAGCTTTTCTTTTTTCAGGGAAAGTTTCTTCCCAAGTGTGATCTTTTTCATATTAATGATTATTGGTAAAAGATTGAAGAAGCAATTGAAACTTGAGCTTTGTTTTGTTTAGTTTACGTCGTTTTGTTTATTTGAAGGAGTCTTGAAACCATTTACAGGACTGCGTTTCAGAAGATATATCCAGCTAATTCAAATATAAGTTTTTTCATCACAGAAAAAAATAATTCGGATTTTTTTTTGCTACTTTCACCACACGTTCCTATGACAAATTAAAGTCACCGCAGCTAGTCCGCACTCTATTCAAATTGAACACACCGGCTTCGCTGTAAACTCATCCAAAGAATAAGTCATCAAAACAAAAAACCTCATTCTATGAACCAACTCCAAATAGGTCTTCTGAATTTCGCTAGTATCAATCAAGTTCAGGACTATCTTACCGATGTCCAGGAATTAATAGATTACGCCACAGTCGTTGACCGGTTGGGCTTTTCCCGATTTTGGCTGGCGGAGCATTTGTCTTTCAAAAGAACACACACATGGACCAGCCCCGATATGCTCCTTCCATTATTGGCAGCCGCTACTTCCCGCATAAAAATAGGTATCGCCGGTACGCTCATCAGCGGTCACTGCCCGTTGGACATTGCGACAAACTATAAAATGCTTGCCAACCTCTTTCCCGGCAGAATTGATTTGGGCCTTGCGAATGGTGGAACGTCAAACTCTTGCGTTGCTGTGTCGACCTCTCCTGATAGCGGTCCTGATCCCTTCACCAGACATACACGCGCATTGGTTCATTATCTGAGAAGCGAAGAATTTTCCGACGGATCGGGCTTGGTGATACCTCCGAATTCAGGGGAATTGCCGGACCTCTGGTTACTCGGCTCCTCTTACCGGAATACCGGATTTGCGCTAGAACTTGGTGCAAACTTCTCCAGGTCGGCATTCCATTTGAATAACGATCCGGCACCGGATACCCAAAGGCTGCACGAATTTATAGGCGCATTCCAGGCAAAATACGCTGTCCGACCACAGGTTACGCTAGCGATGGCAATATGCTGTCACGAGAATAAGCAGCGCGCAATTGAAATTGCCGCTGAATGCCTAAACCAGGGAAACGTCGTCCTGGATAGTAACAGTCTGATCATAGGTACCGCTCAGGAAATAGCAGACCGTATCCATGCAGCGCATGAAAGATATGCTGTCTCCGAATTTATCCTTTTGCAGCTCTACCGCCAACAGTACGACAGGCTTAGAGGAATTGAACGCCTCGCAAGCTCTTTTAATCTCGTCGACGAAAATGCCGCCAACCGGGTAAATTAAATTCAATTAAACCCCGCCTCCATATGTCTTTCCCTTTTTTCAGACAATATGATACGATGGACTGCGGACCAACCTGTCTCCGGATAATTTCCAAATACTATGGGAAGGACTACAGCCTACAATTCCTCCGGCAAAAATGCAATATCGGCCGGACCGGTGTGAGCATGCTTTCCCTCAGCAAAGCGGCTGAATCCATCGGCTTCAGGACCATCGGAGCGAAATTGACGGAGGACCAGCTTGTTCAGGAGCTGCCGGTGCCATGCATCGTCCTGTTTGATCAGGGTCACTTTGTCGTCGTCTATAAGACGACCCGGAATAAAGTGTGGGTAGCTGATCCCGACCGGGGCCTGGTGACCCGCAACATGGACGAGTTTATCCAGCATTGGTCGCTTAACGGGCGTGATCAGAAGGGTATATCCGAAGGCGTGGCCCTGCTACTCGAACCAACCGAACAGTTCTATCAGCTCGAATCGATGCCCACCCATGACAGCGGTATCATTGATCTGCTCAATTTTTTCAGGAATTACAGGAAAACGCTTTTGCAACTATTGGTTGCACTTATAATGGCAAGCCTTCTACAGCTGGTGTTTCCATTTCTTACTCAATCGATAGTGGATATAGGGATCACCAACCGGGATCTTCATTTCATATCCATCATCCTGATCGCCCAACTGTTTCTGTTCGCAGGCCAGGCTGGTTCTCAATTCTTTCGTAACTGGCTGCTATTGTACATGAGTACCAAGATAAATGTATCCATACTTTCCAACTTCGTTATAAAGCTGATGCGCGTCCCCGTTTCATTCTTCGACATCAAGCTCGCAGGCGATATCATCCAGCGAATGAATGACCACCAAAGAATCGAAATGTTTCTTACCGGCCCTACCTTAAATACCCTATTTTCATTTTTTAGCTTCATCGTTTTCGGCATAGCCATTTATATTTACAATTGGGTGGCGTTCCTGATATACATTGGTTTCAGCACCGCCTACGTTCTGTATATCGTTTTGTTTTTGAGGAAACGCAGCTCCTTTGAAGAAAAAGCCATGGAGTTAGGGTCCACCATCCAGGGAAAAATGCTGCAAATCATTTATGGCATACAGGACATCCGGCTCAATAACGCCGAGACGCTAAAAAGATGGGAATGGGAAAAACTCCAGGCAAAGTTGTTTAGGATCAATATTCAAAAGCTTAAAATTGAGCAAATTCAGGAAATCGGCGGCTTTTTCCTTAACCAGTTCAAGAATATCTTTATTATTTTTTATACGGCAAGACTGGTGATAACCAACCAGCTTACCCTGGGCGAGATGCTGGCCTGCCAATACATCCTGGGGCAATTGAACGCTCCATTGGAAGATTTGATCCGGTTTTTGCTCGTCGCCCAGGACGCCCGGCTGGCCCTAAACCGTATCAGGGAGATCGACGGGATCAAAGACGAAGAACCGATTAACACTGCCGATGGTTCCTACCTCTCACTCCCCGGACCGGGGAAAAATATAATCTTCCAAAATGCTTCATTCGGCTACCCGGGTGTCAATTATTTGGCCCTCCAAAACATCAATCTCGAAATACCTTATGGAAAAGTAACCGCCATCGTAGGCTCCAGCGGAAGCGGCAAGACCACTATCATGAAGCTTTTATTGAAGATATATCAACCGTCGACCGGCGATATCCTGATAGGAAATGACAGCATTTCGAAAATAAGCCCTTCGCTTTGGCGGGATCGCGTCGGCACTGTCATGCAGGACGGATACATTTTTTCAGATACGATAGAGAACAATATCGCGATCGGTAATAGTAAGATCCCTATAACCCAGGAGAGACTGTGGAAAGCAGTCTGCGTTTCCAATTTGCGGGAGCTGGTTGAAAGCCTTCCGCATGGTCTGTCGACCAGGATCGGCTCCGAAGGCTTGGGTCTAAGCCAGGGGCAGAAGCAGCGCATCCTCATTGCCCGTGCCGTATACAAAGATCCGGAGATCATAATCCTGGACGAGGCCACCAACGCGCTGGACGCCAACAATGAACGTGATATCATCCAAAGTTTCAATCAGTTTTTCGCAGGGAGGACGGCCATTATCGTTGCACACCGGCTGAGTACGATAAAAAACGCCGACCAGATCCTAGTGCTGGACAAAGGATCAGTAGTGGAAATCGGGAAGCACCCGGATCTGATTAAATTAAGAGGTTATTATTATACATTGGTTAAAAACCAAATCGAATTAGACAACTAAACCGGAAGAGCCGGCCATTCTCTTCCTGTTCATATTCGTGGTATAATATCTGTTTAGCAGGCTGTACAGCACAAACTCGCTCATCTCAGCCCTCGTTCCAAACAGGCGGTTGACGAATAACTGGATCCAAGAACCAATCAGGTCCTCTAAGCTGACTTCATGGTAAACTCCGACCGCTTCCAGTATGAAAGGTGAGACCCGAAGCAAATCGCCCTGCCGCCCGCCGATAATACTCAATGAAGCCTGGGTCAATTCGGTCAGTGACGCAATCTCATGATTATTCGAAAGAATAGCCCTGATTTCTTTCTCATGGCTACTATATTTCCGATTGATTTGTTGGAAAGTCTGGCTATCGGCCCTTAATAAGTCCTTCAAACGCTGCTCAGAGCTGATCGCCAATTTTTGCCTTTCCTCGGTACTATACCCAAATGCGTCCATCAGCATATCAATTGCCTTCAAAGCCCACAGCCACCGTTCATGCCGCTCGATATAATTTCCAGCCATATTAATAAAATCAAGGCAGGCATTGCTGTCGGTTGTAAAAATTTCTTCCGTTCCATCCATCGTCGCGAAGCCGTATCGCTCCGGCTCCCGATCGTAAGTGTCCACCTGAATACTGTAGATAACTTGTTGCTGCAGCAAAGGGTTGAAGACAGCCTGTGCTTCTTCAATCACTTCTACACAATCCCGCCGCTCACCGCCGGTTTTGAATCTTATACCGATATAGCATTCAGCGCCGCTGTGCCGGATGAAATGCCATTGAGTTGCTTTCCGCCTCACCTGCAATTGCCCGACAAGCTCCCGGACTCCGCCGCTTAGCACCTTTTCTCCCCCTCGCTCGCTTGTAAAAAGTTTGAAATATACCCATTCACTCCCGGGAAGCATCTTTCTTTGTATAAAAATGGGACTGTCCCTGACTGCCGCTTTTCCGTTAATCGGTGCCTCCGAAATGACTTTATTCACAGGAATGACTACTTCATTAAAATACCTGTTCTTATTTACATCATTGACCCAGCAATGGTCACTTTCCCCAATATATTCCTCCAGGACAACCGATCCGTCGCTTTCCAGCTTCCTCAGCAGAAGCTTGCAGCACAAATTATTCGACAGATCGATAACGAATTCTTTGTCTTCGCTTTCCAAACAAACTACATGATTCGGCAGTTTATGCGCAGCCGCAAGTTCCCGAAGCGCATTTATTGTCTCTTTCTGATCTGCGCCATTCTTTAGGAAAGATAAGTCGTCTTTCGAAATTACCCAGCGCGCGGTTTTTAGAATGACATTTTTATACTCAACTCTGGGAAGAAATCGTTGCCATTGCAGTACGCTCCATTGCCAGGAAAGGCAGTCACTCCCACCCGCCTTTTGCATCTCGGTGAGAAAACTGTAAATTGAAAGATCTGAATCGAAAATAAGCTGCGCAGCCGCCAGTCTCGGGATTATCTCCTTATTGAATCTTTTTGATCTCAGCGTAATCTGATTATCTTTAATGGAAACCATTATATCCGTGATCGGTATTTTATGCTCCGTGTCAAGATCGGACTTGCCCAAATATTCGATCTCATATTTCCTCAAATGCGGTCGTATGACAACGTTACCATCACAAGTCCCCGGCAGATGGACAATGTCAGCATATAAAGCTTCAGGATTCATTGATGCCTCCAACTCCATGCAAGTCCGGACCCCTCGCGTCAATTCCTCTGAAGCATAGCAGAACCGTGCCATGGGCAGGCAGGAAGACGGACCTGCAACGTGCCTCACTTGAAACTGGAAAATACCTTTGTCCAAATCCTCGATCGACCGGGCAATAATCGATCCATGAATAAAGAAATTATCAGGCAAACTTCTGTCCATACCATCCTTTCTAAGCTGGTCCAGTTCCGCATCGGTCAATACGACCTTGATGTCGCCATTTCTGGCACACTCCATATACTTATCTGTCATCAGGTCGGATAACGCGTCCAACTTTATTGTAGTAGGCCCGGGGGTCAAATCCTGTGTGAAAATAATATCGTTTGTCAATGGGTCTGCGCAGCCAGTATTGATTCCATACCCGATGCCTATTACGGGATCCAGCGCTTCTACCATTGGAACCTCCTGGATGCCATAACGAGCAACGAACTTCTCCTTAAAATCCAAAAGCGCAGGCTTGTCGATCGCAACGGCAAAAACAGAAAGATCCTGAATCTGTTTCAATATGGTATCAAAAACCGCCCGGTTAACTGTCCGCCCTTTGGCCGCCACTTTTTGGTCTGTTTGCACTATACTCAAGTGCTCTTTTGGTCCGGTGATAATTTCAACAAGAGACTTTATCCGGTCCGCCCGTGTTATGGAATAGCCCCCTTGATCGATGATTGACCGGACCTCTTTTAACACTACAAGCCATTCATGTTCGCGCTCCATTGCTTGCAGGATCGCTATTAATCTGGCCAGGTTATCGGCTATTGTCACCATCGGCTCCAACTCACTCACCAGTACTTTCGAATCGATAAGCTGCGAAATATACTCAACCGCCTCCTCCTCGCTAATCTCACCGCTGCATCCCTTCAGCAGCGCAACCAACGCTTCGAAAGTACAACCCGTTTCAGCCGCTTGAACAACAAGCTCCAGGTGGCGGTCAACGTCCACGATAGAATAATTGTAACGGCTCATCTTCAGGCCGGACCCATATTCAACATATTTCAAATGATCGTCTACCCGATAACAGGAAGAATTGAGACAATACCGGACCTTACTTCCGATCCTGCTGTCCGCCCTTATCCGCTCGCCGATATGCTGAATAGTCTCTGTATCGATGCGAAAATGCAAAGTATTTCTGTGCGTCTCATCCAACTCCAAATTGGTCCGGTTGGCCAAATCCGCCACAACAAAACCAGAGAATAATCCATGCGGACCACACTGGGTCGTCATCCGCATGAGGTACCTGTAGAGGTTCTCTTCCATTTTCCCGTCCACAAGGTAATCTGGTGAATTCAACCATCTCCTAACCTCAGTATAGAACTCCGGCGAACTGTCGCTATGCAAGGCCGTCATTAATCGCTCATCTCCGAATAGTTCTTTAATGCCTGAAGTAAAAACCGTTCGTCCCATTCTTTCCCAATCGCATACGTCGTCCAAAAGGCGTTTCGGGAAAGCCGGAATTTGGAGGAAACAAAAATCTGCGATAACATAATTGTTCATTTATGAACCCTTTTTTTTCTTTATCTTCCAATCCTGGAAGCCATCAATGCTGACCCGTTCGTCTAAGGGTAGGACGCAAGAATTTCATTCTTGAAAAAGAAGTTCGAATCTTCTACGGGTTACACTAATCAGCGCGTAAATTCTTTACAGGATTGGCGCGCGCTGTTCGGACCGCCGTATAACCAATAGTGAGCACGGTGATCAAAATCGCGGTGCCGCCGCTCAACAAGAAGATCCACCAGCTGACATCGACGCGAAAAACATAATTTTCCAACCATCTTTTCATAAAATACCAGCCAACGGGTGTTGCGACGAGGAAAGCAATGCAAATGAGACTCACAAAGTCCTTTATAAAGGTCAACGCAATACGCTTACTTGAAGCGCCTAATACTTTTCTGATCGCGATTTCCCGGATCCGTTGAGCCGCGACGAAAGAGATCAAGCCGTATAACCCAAGACAACTGAGAAAAATGGCAATGCCGGCTATAATTTTACAGAGCTGTGTTTGCTTGTTCTCCTCCTTGTAAAATTGGGCGATAGTATCATTCATGAAATGATATTCAAATACAAAATCCGGATACGTATTATTCCATAGCGATTCTATTGCCCGAAGAGTAGCTGGCATGTTTGCCGGTTCCAGTTTTATTCCGACAAATGAGAATCCATTGTTCCTGCTTGGTGCAATAAGGACCGGTAGATAGTTGTCATGAAAAGTCGTCGCATGAAAATCGCTTAACACCCCGACTATCCGATCGCCAGCTAAATTATCTCCGACACGAATTCTCCCTCCTAACGCTTCTGCGGGGTTCTTATATCCCAGAAGGCCCATTAATTCCCGGGTTATAAGGAACTCATGAGCTGTATCGGAGGAGAAATTCCGGCCTGCCTCCAACGGCAGCCCGTAAGTTCGCAGATACGCAGAATCCGAAAATTTTGTAATAACCGGCAACCCCTCTCCTTGCTGGGCGTGGCCCTCCAGGTGAACATTGTCCCAACTATTGTCCAGCGTCGCCGGTGGGCTTGAGCAAAATGTGGCAGATCTTACTCCGGGAATACCATTGATTCTTGAGCGCAAAAATCCATACTTACTTCGATCCGATTCTTTTTGGGGTATTGGCACTGCTATAACGGCATCCTTATTAAAACCCATTGACCCATTCCTGAAGTAGTCCATTTGCTTCACAAATACCAGCATGCCGATAATAATGACCTGGGTAATCACAAACTGAAAAACGATTAATCCCTGGCGAAGTATTTTTACCTTGCCCGGACTGGCTCCCTGGTTACTTTTTAGCACGTGAATAGGGTTGAAGCGGGACAAGACAACCGAAGGATAAAGGCCAGCCAGCAACGTAGTCAAAATTGCCACCACAAAAAGAAACAGTATCGTCCCTTGTTCCATAAGCAAATCAGCAGAAAGTGGTACATCTAGCAATTTGCCGACCGGACCAATGGCAAATATCGAAAAGATCGCCCCTAGCGCCACAGCCATCACTACGACTAAAAATGTCTCTACAAGAAATTGCCTCCGCAACATCGGCGAGTTACTGCCTAATACTTTCTGAACGCCGATCTCCCTTCCCCGCCGCCCAAATTGTGAGGTCGAAAGGTTAATGAAGTTAATGCAGCCAATAAACAAAACGGATATTGCCGCAATCCACCACACCCTTATTTCCCCTCGCGTGACAACTTGTTGGATAAAATTATCCGTCTGGATAGGACCGCGCCAATAGTGAATGTCGCTTATGGGCTGAAAGACCAATACTTTCGTATCGCCACCAGTTCCGGTACTGTATTTCTTTGAAAGAGCCCTGAGCCGCGCAGTGGCGGTTCCGGTCCGTTCATTCGGCGGCAGCAAAACAAAACAGCCTAAGCGGCTATTTGTAAAAGCCCAATTCGGATATTTCAACGTCCACGAAAGACCAAATGGGACAACAGCCTTTAGCTGAAAGTCAGTGTTGGCAGGTGCATCCTCCAAAATACCGGTCACTGTTAAAAGAAATTCATTATTTAACCGGATATCCCTGCCCATCGCCTTGCTCCAGTCGCCAAAATACCTGTTCGCTGTTTCCTTGCTCAAAACGATTGAATTGGGTTGTTGCAACGAACTATTTGGACCGCCAGCCAGCCATTTGAAACTAAAGATATCAAAGAAAGAAGGCTCCAAATAGAACAATCCAGACACCTCTCGAAATTTCTTCTCCACTTCCCCGCTCTCATTCAGTACGAATAACTGGTCGTTTTGAGAACAGTATACGCCAGCTGAACGTTGTAACTCCGGCATATCCGACTTAATGATCTTTGGTAATGGAAGCGGGACTTCATTGGAGTAGCCAAGGATCGAGTCAACGGAATTCCTGTTTTCGGTAACGACACGGAAAATGCGCTCCTTATTCGGATGGAAATCATCGAATGTCGTCTCAAAGTGAATGTACACGAAGATCAACAGGCAAACGCCGACCCCTATTGCCAGACCTACAACGTTGATTAATGTATAGGATAAATTACGGAACAAATGTCGCTTCGCAATTTTGAAATAACTCCTGAACATAAGTAATTTGATTTAAAAGTATCCACTGAAAATATCTTATGGAGCTGCAGATAGTCGTGGTCGAATTCCTTGGTCGACCCGGGCCCGATGATCGTCATTGCAGAATAAGTAACGAACCTATTTCTTGGGTTTTCGGCCCGAAGCGGTGAAGCATCAACAGTTATTTTCCCGGGCATAAGTTGGATAAGATTTAATTTTCACTAAATTTAGACAAAATAAAAGCGTTATATGTTAAGAGTTTCTACTTAACTGATATTTTTTTACGATTCGATTTTCGACCTAACCATTGAACCATTTATACTATGACCAATCCATTGGACCTGGATCCTATTACGTTTTTAAGACAAAAAATCGCCTATCATATTGCCCAGGTGCAGCATCACAACAAAATGGCAAATGATACGGCGGAAAAATTGGAATTCTTGCTGGCGGGTACGAAGGGTGCTGAGGATTTCCACCACTTCGCTGATCAGCACAATGACCTTCCCGATGGCAGCGACTTCACAGATTCAAACGGCAATAAATGTAGTGTTACCTACTGGAAACCAAAAGTAGAAGACTTCCTTCGGCATATAGGAGGTTATGCAAAGACCACTGACATCTTTATGGCGCTCGAATCCAGCTCTCAACATACTCCAACCGAAAGACGAAAGATCGTCACTGCGATCTCTTGTGCTTTATATTACCTGGTTGAGAACCAAAAAGTTGAAAAAGCGGAAAGCGATGGGAGAGGCAATTCCTACAAGTGGAAAGGCTGAATCCATGCAGCTTACCTAATTTTTCAATCCGTTCACTTGAGACAACAATGCATTTCGTACCTCTTCTACAGTAATCCCCGACATACATGGGCTCCCATAGGGGCAGGTGCTGTCTAACAATAGGTCAAAGCAAGGTGCACATCGTAGATTTTTGTATAAATTTATATTGTTGGGGTGCCCCCAAACCTTGGGCGTGGAGGCTCCGAATAGCACTACGCCCGGTATTCCAAACGCGCTGGTCGCATGTGAAAACGATGAAACTACCCCAACAAAGCTTATCGAGCTCCTGAGAATCGACAACCCTTCTCTAAAGGATGTTTTCCCCCTGAGATCGACTGCGCCTTCCACCTTTTCTTCAAAAGATGATCCAATTTGAATAAATGTGTATTCCGGCAAGCTGCGGATCAACTCCTCCCAATTCTGACGGGGCCAGTTTTGGTTTTTAGAGGACGCGGAAGTAATATGGATAACGATAGGGTTTCTGAATTCAGCCATCGTCCTCCTGCCCCATTCCTCTTCTTTGCCGGTTAGATAAACCTCCACTTTGGAACCACAATGCTTTACTCCAAACATATCGCCGATGATTTGCGTTGCATTTATTTCGTACGTTAATCCGGGATGAAACGCCCCGTAATTGAGAACGTCAAATTTAGCCAATTTCAGATAGTATGCTATATAGTCACGCGGATTAGCAAAGAGTGAATTAGGCCTGATTTTGTCGATATTAGGGTTATGTATATAAATTTCCCGGCCCCATCCTTTCCAACATAATACGATGATCTTGCAATTTGGGTATTCCCGCTTTAACGCACTGAAAACTGGCGTGCTCAGTAGCATATCACCAAGACCCCCTAATGCAATAATTCTAAAGGTCTTCCGTTTCATATAATAAGGTTTATTGTCAATTATTCTGAAAGCAGCCATCTCAATTGAGAAAGAGAATAATCGTAAATACTACATTCTCTTTGGATAAAGACCAACAATCTGAAGTCCCGCTCTCCAAATGGCTTCCCCATTTCCTCATTTCTCTTTTTTATTAGAATATGCACATTTTCTAGAATGGCATTAATCCGCTCGTTGATTTCATTTTCTGAACGCATAATCATATTTTTTGAAATTTAACGGAGATCCTCAAGTCATATTACTCCCTGGAAATCATCTTGCCTATTAAAACGTTGGGGAACACTAAGCAATCCCGGAAAATGCTTGGAAGCAGACAAGGTTCCAAAATGCCAAAGCACCGCTGCCTCGCTGTTGATATTCATCTCATGGTGGCCGGTAATTAATGGTTAATTATTTTTAGGAACACTTTGAACAACAAGTTAAATAAAACAGACGGAACTTTATTCACTCAAAAAAATCCGGTAGTAATTCAACTAAGTATTTCTAATTATAATCCGAAACCATTGAGATTGGAATAGTTGCACCGGAAGATGGCTTACCGATAGCTTGCCGCCTGCAGCTCAAAAAGTTCCGCATAGCGGCCTCCAACTGCTAACAATTCCTCATGGCTGCCCAATTCCGTGACACGACCATCGGCGATCACGGCAATACGATCGGCCATACGAACGGTAGAGAAGCGGTGAGAAATGACTATGCCAATGCGGCCCCGGATGTTTTCCTTTAGCTCGGCGAAAATAGCGGCCTCTGCCTCAGGGTCGAGGGAAGATGTGGGCTCGTCGAGTACCCAAATGTCGGAGTTGCGGTACATGATCCGCGCCAAGGCCAGTCTTTGCCATTCGCCGCCGGATAGGTCATGGCTGCCTTCAAAAAGCCGGCCTACTTTCGATTTTAGCCCATTTGGCAATCTTCTCACTACTTCCTCGCTCCGGGAATCCTTAAGCGACTTGGCGATACGCTCTTCATCCACTTCGGCATAGGGCGAACCTAAAACAATATTTTCTCTTACCGAGAGCTCGTAGGTTGCATAGTCCTGGAACAGGATGCCGATGCGGCTACGTAAGACATCAGGGTCCATGTCCTTCACATCGATACCGTCAATTAAAATGACGCCCCTGTCCACATCGTAAAAACGAAGAAGTAATTTTGCAAGCGTACTTTTCCCGGCGCCATTTTCTCCCACTAGTGCAATTAGCTCGCCAGAGCGGATCTGCAGGCTGAGACCATCCAGCGCCGGAACTTTGCCTCCTGGATAGGTAAAACTAATCTTCTCGAAAGTAATACCCCTGATGTTGCCGGATGGAAGAGGAGTAGGATGTTTCGGTACTGACAAGAGCGGGCCGATATGTAGAAACGAGAAATAATCATCAAGAAAAGCCGTATGCTGATCGACCGCGACAAAGGTGCTGGTGATCTGCCCGAGGGTCTCTGAAACGGCGGTGAATGCGCCAATGACAAGCACCACGCCGCCAGGATCGATCGAGCCCGCAATGCCGCGAAAAGCAACAAAGACATAGGCGATGCCAAGGATCGTGCCGGAGACAATGCCACTTATCATTGAGGTTCGACCGCCTGCAGCATAGATCTTCTCGCGTTGACTGAAGAGTTCCTTGGAAATATCGAGATGCCGCCCCAGCAGGTAGTTGCCAAGAACAAAAGCCCTGATCTCCTTTATCGACTTCGGTAGAGTGAACATATCGCCGATGTATTGGCGTTCCCGTTCTTCCGGAGTTTCTTTGTAAAAATATTTGTACAGCCTGGAAGTAATACGGCTTTCGATAATCAAGGATAGGATAGAGGCGGACAACGCAAGTACGACCAGGAGCCAGTGAAGAGTTGCCAGGAGACCGGCCATGAGAATAATAGTAATGATGTTCCCCGACAACCCCAAAATACTCCAGGTAAGATCCCCCGGTCGCCAATTCACATCTCGTTTGGCCCGGGAAAGCCGGTCATGCCAATCCGAACTGTCGAAGTGGCCCATGTCGATAGTCGCTGCTTTGGAAAGGAGGCGGCGTTCTGCCTCCAATTCGACTCGTCTGACGAAAAGGTTGCGGCCATAGCCTATATATGCACCGACAGAGCGTTGGATGATGACGGTAATCCAAAGCCCGATTATCAGCAATAAGATATCCTGGAATTTTGTAGAATGAAGCCTCGCACCGGCGATGACATTCACCAGCCGGGCGCTGAGATAAACCAGAATGGGTGGTATAATAGCATTGAAGATGCCAAGTAGGGTATAACGTAACAAAAGACGTGGAGAGGCAGTCCAGGCAAGCGACATGCCCATCCCTAGGTTTTTTAGGATTCTGTGGATGCGGCTACCGCGGCGGATAAAGTTCATAACCATTTGTCCAAGATAAGAAAAATGCAGGATTTGGATGCCGCGTCAGCGATGCAGACATCTGAGTGGTCTTTAAGGGACCACCCATCAACAAGATTATGGTCTGATAGGGTTCGTGTTCTTCGGAGGCTCGGCGTCATAGAGCCTGGAAATGAAATAACTAAGCAGCAGAAAGTGAGGTTTCGAAATTCGCATTTCCCGGTTAATCGCGTCCGGCACAATATTCGACCAATCGACAACTACATCTTCCGCCTGTCGCTGCCTGCAACAATCTACATAGCTGCGACAAGCTGCCATCCAGGTTTCGATCCACCCGATGTCGCCGCCGGAAATTGCAGAAGACGTCACACATTCGTGGACTTCGGCAAGAACTGTTTTGTTCACTTCGAATTCGTCGGAAAAGTCAGACTCCATTAATCGGCTTTCGATTTCTTTGTCGCCAAAATATCCCTTCAGGATGACGCGTCGCTGTTTTGCGGGAAATGATTCGTCTATTGCCTCGATCCAACACAAATGTAGAGCAAGCCCAATCAAAAAATTCGTGTCATGATCGTTTTCTTCCATTGTCAATTCATTCTTGATCAAATGGATGAGTTGACTGTCCATTCTTTTAGCGATTATGCCGGCGGCAATCGGGGACCCCGTAAATGCAGCATAATATTCATCGAATAAATCGGAAAGCGGGTGCCTGATCCCTCTGGTCCATGGCTTTATCCAATCGTTATAATGAACTATAACCTTGTCCGATACATAGTCCCTTTTCTCCTCGGAGTTGAGGTGGGCGACTTCTATAGCCATTAAATTATAGGCTGGACCCAGTTCGAACCAGTTGTCTCTCAGCACGATATTCAGTGCATCCTGATCGGGGAACAGCATGGCTTCGCCCCTCGCCTGTAAGAGCGCACAGGTTTTCGACGTAATTTCCTGGGTTCGCCATTCTTCTAGGTCGATTAGGAGAACTCCCGAGTTAAAATAATCGGCCTTATTTGTTATTCCAATATCTGATCGGGAATCCATCTGTTTGTCCATAACCGCACCTACAGGCTTCGAGCCAAGGTTGCTTCTGTAAACAAGGTCGATCGGCCCTATTGTAATTGTATCGGCGTCCAGGTAGATAAGCCTGCCGATTTCACGTGGCACAAGGGTCGGAAGGATAAGTCGGAAAAAGATCGATTTAGTGAAATAGGTTTGACTGGGTATTTCAAATTGGGCTACGTCCTTTTCATCCAGCTTATAGAAGCATATTTCCGCCCCTAAATAGTTCAGGTATTGAGTCATGTCCTGATAATCCCCCTCCCCGACACCGGCAGCTACAACGTGAAATACCAGCTTATCCAAAGGATTATTTTTGCATATGGACGTAGCTGAGACATAAAATGGAACCAGGTAGTTTTGGTCGAATGTAAAAGCGATATGGACAGCTTGGGTCATACAGATAATTTTCGCTTAACAAGCTAATTTCGATTCATTAAGATGTTCGAATCCCCTTTTCATCCGCTGTCTGCGGAATGAGAACAACTTTCCCTTAGACTGTTCCGGATTCGGCAAATTCCATGGCTTTCGCAATTTGCGCTAATTGAGTTAATATCGCACCTACTCCACCATTTGCGCCATGAACCAAAATTGTATCTCCCTGTTTAATTTTTGCATTTAATCCTGGGCGGGAATCGTGGCATACGTTGCCCAGCCACCATGCCACGTTAAAGCCGCATATCGTTTGCCAATTCGAGATGTATCCACATCGGCGCAAACGCCGCTCAGGCAATCCCCAAAAGGGCTCGCACATCCAGTTTAATTCCCTGGCTGGTAATGCCGGCATTTTCATCGGCCGCTAACTGCGCAAGGGTTATGGTTTCCGGTAAAAACTCGGTGCCGGTGCGCACATAGGGATTGATATTATCGGGATGAGCGGCATAGACCTGTGCATAAGTCCGCCCCTGTTGCCTTTCCGCGGCCAGCGTTTCCGCCGGGATATTGTGGTTTCCCTCCCCCGTGGTGAGAATGCTTTCGTAATCTGCTTCTGTTCTGGCGCGATTATATTGATCGCGCATCAGCAAATACATTTGAGCCGTAGTATAGGAATCTACCCCGAATCCGCTCCAACTGTCATTACCGATGTAGACACAATTTTCACCCTGAAAAAACCCTGCCGGATGCTTCAGCGGATACTTCGAGTGATTGCCGAAAAAATATTTTGCTCCTACGACAAGCGCGGCGGTACCGTCATCGTTTGTGCCGGCGCCCGCTAAATAATTCTCGGGAAGACATAGCGAAATATCTCCGCAGATCCGCAGGCGCTGGACCGTTGGCGCTGCGCCGGCTCCGGCAGGACCAAATTTGGTATCAAAGGCGGCATCTCCGACTGTACGCCGTACCGCATCCAGTTGAATAGCTACGAGGGTCGATGCACATTCCGCAATCGTCAGCCCGGTCAGCCAGGCCTGTAGCGCCACGGACGCCCGTTGTCCCGCCCGGAGCGTCCAGTCGGAAGGGTTATTCCGTTGAAAATAGACCTGATTGGCATACCCGTTGGCAAAATCCGCCTGCCATCGATCATGATGATTCTGCTCATAGTTGAACGGGTAATGCACACCGCTATTAGCATCGCCACCGGCATTGATCTCGTTCATTTTCGCAACGATCCCGGCATGGGCTTCCTGATCGACGTCTCTATACGTGCCGTTCACCATATTGTATAGATATACGGGGTTCCCCGCCTCAGCTGTAATAAATATTTCGGTAGCCGACTTATTGCTTTTATACCGGTACCAACGGTTCGTAGTACTCTCCCATAAGAAGTCACCCGCTACCATCGCGTCCCCTGCCTGAATACCCCGCTCCATATCAAGCCTTTTGCGTGAACCCTGAGGGTTGCGCATCAGTACCCGCTGAGCAGGTGGTGACAATGAAATACTGCGTCCGCCCCCGTTTCGCGACAGGTTATTGGCTATAGCCCTGCTTTGATCATTTGTCTTATCGGCGTGTTGTAGCATACTGGTATAAGTGATCTAATATAAATATACCCAAGTTTCCGATTCTGCCCGCCATAGGTACTTGTACGCATTGCTTCTTGTACAAATACCTGATCTGATCTCCACCCTTGGTGGGATCAGAAATTATTCCCAATATTATGTTCCCTTATAATCCGCTCATTCCGTCTAACCATCCATTCCGCCCGCTCACTTTAATCGGATTTCTGCATTTTATTGAACATTACCCAAATGGCCGATCATGGCAAAAAAAAATGCGCCTCGCTGGCCGACCTTGTCGGAACAACTGGCAAAAGACAAAATTATCAGGGGCAGCGCCCTGGAGCAATTCATCACGAATAACCAGGAGTTCGATATGCTGGATCCATCGGAAGCCGGAGACAAGCTTCCTTTCCCCCCCTGGCTCAGGGTCTATTTCAGAAAAAACCATCCCGAGATCGATTTCTCCGGCAACAACAGAGGCTACCCCTTACTGCTAAAAGAAATTTACCACCGGATGCTACGTAACCAGGACCTCACAGGCATGAAGCCCGGTTCCTGATCTGCGCATCATCCCGGCATAACCCTATCGCTCTTCGGACAAAATGCTTTCGGTTCTTTAAAAGAAACGACCATGCCAAACAATATCTCTATTACGCAGGATACCGGTAACCCATACAGTGAATCCGATATCCGGGTCAACCCAAATAACCCCCTGCAGATCATTGCCGCCTCCAACAGCAATAATGGTACCACCCAGGCACAATATTATTCATCCGACGGAGGCAACACCTGGGGGCGGTCGAGCCTGCCGGCCGTATCAGGAGACATTTTTCAAAGCGACCCTTGCGTTGACTGGACCTCGGATGGCACGGCCTGGGCGCTTACCATCGGCGTAATCAGTTTTGCCGACCTGGTTGTCCGTTGTTTCAAATCTACCGACGGCGGCAAGACATGGACACACGATTCGGATGTTTCCGGCAGCCAGACGGCCACTGACAAGCCGACCCTCTGGATCGACCATTCTTCTACCTCTTCTCACCAGGATAATATGTATGCCATTTGGCATAACGGTACGCCAACCTTCGTTTCGGCGCGCAATGGTCCCGGAGGAACATGGTCGGCCCCTCTGCAGGTATCCGGCTCCGAAACGACCTTCACTTCGGACGGCAGCGATATCAAGACAAATGCGAATGGCGACGTCTTTGCCTTCTGGCCGAATGCAGGAGGAAATACCATGCTGGTGGCAAAATCAACCAATGGAGGGACATCTTTTGGCGCGCTCGGCGCCAACCCCATTCAGATCGCCGCTACATTCGGCCCCGTGCTGTTGGGGATCCCGGCCCAGGACAGTCGCTCGGCATTCGGGATAGACGGCTGCCTCAAATATATTTCAGGAGGAGCCTGGCGAACTGCCGCTGTGGACATGGTCTATGCCTGCTGGGCCGATCTGGCGGGTGGCTCCGGATGCAATGCGCAGTCAGACGAACCGGGAAGCAATGTCAATTCCACCTGCAAGACGCGGATCTGGTTTGCCCTTTCCAATAATGGCGGCTCGACCTGGCAACCGGCGGTCAAGATCAATGACCCATCCTCCCTGAACGACCAGTTCTTTCCCCGGCTTGCCGTAGACGAGACCAATGGCAACCTCATGATCGTATATTACGATACGGTCGCAGATCCCAACCGTCAGAGCACAGACGTTTGGATGCAATGCTCCACAGATAACGGTAATACCTGGACGAAGGCCGTCAAGATCACATCGGCGGAGACCAATGAGGCGAACGCCAATAACGACGGTGGAAATCAATATGGAGATTATATCGGGCTGACCGGCAACGCGGGCAACTTTTTCGCCTGCTGGACAGACCGGCGGGGAGGCGGCAATGAGCAGATCTACGGCGCCCCCATTTCCATGCCTTCCATGTACTTTATCATCGCCAATAAGAATACCTTCGGCGCCGATGAAGTAGGCAATACCCCCTTTTACCCAAATGACTTCTACGTCGCGGTGGAAGGCGCTTCTCCCAATTCGCTTGGGATCACGAACAGCCCCACCCTTAATAATAGCTTCGACCAGATCGGCAGCATCCAGCTCTTGCCGAATACCGCTGATGGACCGCTTCCCTTTCCTACCTATGAACTTAGTACGCAATTGGATACCCCACAACGGATCCTCTTCCCCTACAATATTAATTTCCCATCGGGCGCATTGATACCTCCCTTCCCGAGCGCCGGGTCGGCAGAGATCCCTTATCCGCTTGGCGCCGCGATCAGCTTCCAGGGTGGCAGCCTGCAGGCCGAGACCCTGTTTGAGCTCATCTCCGGAGAAGATCCATACTTCTCCAATGTCAATCCCGCCGTCGATAACGATTTCTGGCTTAGCCGTGACCTGAGGGTCTTTGCCATTACACCCGAATCCAATAACGCCACGCCGATAGGGAATGTCCCCTTTACCTTCCAAACCGGCAGCCCTACCCAGCTCGACACAGAGGCCGCCTATTCCTATATTCGCGGTCTGCTCGGTTATCTGAACGGCAATTACAGTAACCCCGGTGGAACGGATCCCTTCGATCCCGTCAGTATGGTTTTGCCGGATCAGCTTGGCGCCTTAAACGGGGATTCGTCGGTAACGCCGGCATCTATCAACTGGGGCGACCTCCTGCATCCATATATGAATTACAACTTTGCGGTGGCAAGAGTCCGGTTGAAAGGCACCTCCAACAACCAGGCCCAGAACGTGAAAGTGTTTTTCAGGGTGTTCGGCACACAGACAAACGACACGGATTATATCAACGCCTTGCAGTGGGTCTCTCCCGGCGATCCCAATATTACCTATCCAAGCGCACCTGCCAATGCCCCGGATACACCGGCTACGCCGCTTCCCGGGACCAACACAGGGGGCACCATCAATGGCAGCTCCCTCCCTTTCTTTGCCGCTTCGGATCAATCGGACCTCCAGCCGAATGGCGCGAATAACCGGATGATTACCATCCCGGCAGGCGGCGGCATCTGGGTCTATTATGGATGCTTTCTGAATGTGTACGATCCTACCAATCTGGTGGGCAGCCAGACGATACAACACTGGCTGGCCGGCGGCACTCACCATTGTATCGTAGCCCAGATCGCCTATGACAACACGCCTATTGAGAATTCTAACGGAGTCATCGAGAATCCGGAAAATTCGGATAAGCTGGCACAGCGAAACCTTACGATCACGCCATCGGGCAACCCGGGCTATCCGTCGACACACCGCGTTCCACAGACCTTCGATATCCGGCCAACTACTTCACTCTTCAGGAATTTGAAGGGCGCCCAATTGGATTATCCGGATGAACTGATGATCGATTGGGGTAATACACCGGCCGGCAGCCAGGTAAGTATCTACTGGCCCCAGGTCAATGCCGCGGAAGTCCTGCAACTGGCTGCCAGCCTGTATGCAGCCAAAACACTTTCCGCATCTGACAGTCATACCCTGCAATGCACCGTATCGAATGAACTCACTTTTATTCCGATTCCGGTTGGGTCGGGCCAGAACTTCGCCGGGCTTTTCACGGTGGATCTGCCCTCACATATCCGGGTGGGCAATGAATTTAACATCATCGTGCGACGGATCACTACGCGTCGGATCAATCAGGGAAAAGGCCAGGTCAACGAGAAAATTGACCGGTTCCAGGCCGAAGCCGCCGTAAACCGGCAGATCACCTGGAGATATGTCGTGGGCACCTTCCAGATCAGGATACCGGTTCAAAAGGAATCGGTGATGCTCCTGCCGGAAGAAAACCTGCTGGCGATCTTGAAATGGAGATTGCAGTTGATCTCGACCCAAAACAGATGGTATAAGGTGCTTATCCGGTATATCGGTTATGTCTCCGATAGGATCAGGGGCATGGGAGGAGATCCATCATGGATCAAACCGTCCTCTCTGGGTATCGCCAATCAGGCCGGCAATGCTCCAGGCTTTGTAAAGCAACATGAAAAGGAGGAAGAATATACAGGTAAGGTAGCTGGCATTTTGTACGATCGTTTCGGGGATTTTGAGGGATTCATTCTGGAAACCAGGGAAGGACATGAGCATTCTTTTCATGGGAGAGAGCGGGATGTGGAGGAACTCATTTACCGCGCCTGGGAAAAAAGGTTCCTTATCACCGTCTATGTTCATCCATCCCGCAAAAACTGGCCGGCATCCATTCTATTTCGTCAACCATAAAATCCATTCGATCTCATGTACACATTAATCAAACAACGGGGGCTGCCGTCTTTCATTGCCCACGAAGCTCCGGCCCTCCTTTGCTCCTGGCTCATTGCCGAAATGTTTTACAAATTCGGCAGCTTCACACTGGAAACAGGCGCATTCCTTATCACCTGGTATGTAACAGGATTTCTGTACCACAAGATAACCAGGAAATAATTGAAGAGATCAGCCAAGCTGCCGCAGCAGAGCGGCTTTCACCTCATCAACGGTGATCTTATTCATGCACTGCTTCGAGTAAGGACACTCGCTATCGTATATGAGGTCTACGCACGGCGCGCAATGCACGGCTTTGTAAAGGTTGATATTTCGGTCGTGTCCCCAGATGACGGGGCTCGCTGCGCCGAAAAGGACTACCCCGGGCACATCGAAGGCGGCCGAGGCATGAGAGAAGGAAGAACCCACCCCGACAAAAGCCCTGGCATGTTTGATGAGCGCGCACGCTTGTCTGAAGGAAGTCTTTCCCAGCATATGGATGGCCCCCTTTATCTTGCGTTCGTGCCCTACGCCAACCTGAATAAAGGTATAATCGGGCAACTTTGCAATCAGTGACTCCCATTTTTCCGGGAACCACTCATTGTTTGGCGACGTAAGGGAGGTTATATGAAGGATGACAGGGTTCCTGAAAACCGCCAGCGCCTTCCTGGCTTCCTTATCCTCTTCCTCCGTCAGGTACATCCGTAATTTCTTGCTATCGGGCTTGACATTCATCATTTCCCCGATGATCTCGCTTGCGCATTTCCTGTAATAGAGGCTCGGGAAAATATGCCCGTATTCAGGGATATACACCTGCCCTATACCCATCGCCCTGATGGCATAGAGCCGTAGCAATATCCAAAAAGAAACGGGTCTCAGCTCATCGATGTCCGGATTATTCCAGTATATCTCCGCGTGCGAGCGCCCGCGGCAGAATACGACAATCCAATGCTGCGGATATTTGGTTCTCAGTGCTGCGATAGCAGGGGTCGACAGCAATACATCCCCTAACCCGCCCCAGGATATGATGCTGATCTTTTTTCTTTGTCTTTTCACAAAATAATTGTTGAAGAAGGTCTACAATGATATTGGGAGTAGTATCATGCTACCGGGTCCTGGTCGACGGGCAATTCATGCAAGAACCATTTAAGCTGCAGGATAGCCATGTTCCAGACATCCCGCTCTTTATGCAAAAATTTCAGCAACCGGTAATTTCTTTTTCGGAAATTCTTCTTTACCTCGTCGTCTATCTTTTTCTCGACGCTAAGCAGGTTCTCCCGCAGCAGCTGCATTCGCTGCAATGTTTCGGTATCGGTTCTCATTTTGATGGTTTTATAATTACAAGGTCAATTGGCCGCAGGAGACCATGGACAATTGAGGTCTTATGCAGGAGGCCGCCCGTGAAAAAAAAAGGAAGAAAAAAAAGCTACCGCTACAGCAAGCCTGAGGATGAGCTTACAGAAATAAAGAAAACTGCAGAAAGTGACTGGAAGTTATGAAGGTATGAAACTTTCTATGAAAATAGCAAAAAAAGTCGTAGCCATTTTATTGGCTTTCACGAGAGCATGGGCGAATGGGTCTCTTATTTACCCGAATTCGGATAGCTTATCCCTTTCCCAAAAAAGCACTCGTCCGACAAGATCTTTCCGTCCTTGAATCTGAAATACTCGGTATTGCGAAATAATTTGCCGTCTGTCGTCCAGCCGTTATACGTCACAAACGCCTCATCGCCGTTGACCACAAGTTTCTCCATATCGAAACGTTTGATCTTATAGCAGTTCGGCCAGCACCTTTCCTTGTAGCTCTTTACACTGATATGATCATCGACCGGGCTGGAAAACGTAAACCCATCGGCAAGAACCAGCTCCAACGAATTCCAATCCTTTTTCTCATAAGCCGCATAATAAGCCCTGACCAGCTTCCCGGCTGACATGTGCTGAGGTCCCGTCGCAGAACCGGATGGCCCCTGTGAAAATCCTTGCCGGCTGAAAATGGTAATGATCAATACCAGGAGAGTTTTTCCAAACAGATCTTTCATAACTTTTTGTTTTGGTGTGGCGGCTATCGGCCAATGGATCAAATTAGTGCATTAACCGGCGCAGCTACCCGGAATTCAACGAAGTGACGATTTGACCGTATAGACAGCAGGATACAACCTACAATCGCCGGATATCCGCATTTTGCGGGCGGAAAATCCCGGGACCCGGTCTTAAAAAAACCTTAATTTGTCATTAACCAAGGTAATCAATGAAAACAGCTACGTTGAAAAGAGCCTCTCTTCACATTGCATTTTGGTTGACCTATATGGTCGAGGACATAACAAATATCCACCTTTGGGATAAGGACCTCCTTGTCGGGCTTTCCACCGCCTATCAATTATTCCTGGATGGTTTAAATAGCCTGACATCTCTTATCCCAAAAATGCTTTTTGCCTACTATGTACTTTATTACAACCTTCCAAAGCTCTTAAATAACAAGAAGGAAAGGAAAAAATACGTCGCCCTGCTCCTGCTCACCCTGGTCATATCTACATGTTTGTACAGAACGATCTCCGTATTCTTTCAAAGCCCGGTGATCTATAACGGAGTAGTAAAATTCGGAACCATTTTCAGCCCCGGCTGGTTTCTGCAATCGATGATGGATATCGGCTTCGTATCGGGAGCAGCCATCATGATCAAACAGTTCCGGCTACAGCTCGCGGATAAAGAAAGGGAAAAGAACCTGGTCCGGGACAAATTGGAAACCGAGCTGAAGTTTTTGCGGAATCAGACCAATCCCCATTTTCTTTTTAATACATTGAACAATATCTACGCCCTGGCAAGAAAAAGATCCGATGAAACCGCGGATGTGGTAATGAAACTGTCAAAGCTCCTTCGGTTTATGTTATACGAGACAAAGAACGAGCAGATCCGGATCAGCGACGAGATCAAAGTCCTTGATGACTATATCGAATTGGAAAAACTAAGGTACAATGACCGGCTCACCATCAGCTTCATCAGGGAGATCGATGACGACAACGAAAGGATAGCGCCGCTTCTCCTGATCCCATTTCTGGAAAATGCATTCAAGCATGGAGCGAGCGAAAGCCGGTTCGAGTCCTATATTAATCTGGAAATGACGCTGCGTGACGGGTCCCTGGAGTTTTGTATCGAAAATTCGAACGAGCAAAACGGCAAAAAGCTTAACGACGAAAAGATCGGATTGACCAATGTCAGAAGACAGCTGGAGTTATTATATAAAGAACATGAGCTTTTCATAAACTGTGAGGACACTATTTTCAAAGTGTTCCTGAAAATAAATCTAAGACAATATGCAAACCTATAACTGCATAATCATCGAAGATGAGCCGCTGGCCGCGGAAGTGCTGCAAGACTACATCAGGCAGGTGCCCTTCTTAAAACTGACATGCTGTTGCAGCGACGCCTTTTTTGCCATGGAAAGCCTGCAGCAATTCGATATCGATCTCATGTTCCTGGATATCCATCTGCCAAAAATGAAAGGGCTCGACCTGATCAAAGTCCTTAAAAAGCCACCGAAGATCATCATCACCTCCGCCTACCAGGAATATGCGCTACAGGGTTATGAATTTAACGTAATCGACTACCTGCTAAAACCGATCGAATTCAGCCGCTTCTTAAAGGCCGTGAATAAGATCGAGCAGATCAAAGAGACCATACTGCCTGCCCGATCTGCCGCCCCGCCAACCGAACGGGTTTATTTATTCTTTAACGTCGGTAAAAAGAAAGTAAAAGTATTCCTTGACGAGATACTCTACATCGAAAGCATAAAAGAGTATATCAGGGTGAACACGAAAAGCAAGAGCGTACTTACCAAATTCAAATTGAGCGAGGTGGATGGAATACTGAGTGAGAATAATTTCCTCCGCATCCACCGGTCTTTCATTGTGGCAAAGGACAAGATCGAGGCGTTCAGCGCAACTGAAGTGGAACTGGGCGGCAAACGGTTGCCCATCGGCAGAAGCTACAAGGAACTGGTGCTGAGTATGCTGGAAACTTAAGACAAAATACCCCTCCCGCCGTCCCAAATGCAGGGAATAACGTATAAGTTGCATATCTCCATTGCAACCAGTTATGAATCGCCGCTGTGACGCCCGCGGTTGATTTGCCCGCTTTCCCGCCCCGTATTAAGATATATTGAGGAAGCAGTAGCGCCCGTGTCCCATATCTTTTCGCTGAAACATTGAGTCATTAACGGTCAAAGGGCTCGAAAGAATCATTTCTTCCGGGCCTTTTGCGTAGATGGCTTTTTCCGTGCCTCAACCCCTGCAAAGACAACCAGGACAATTACGGCAAGGGTTGCAAGGATCTGGATGGTTTTCGCGTCATAATAAGAGGCTGGATGGAATTCGAAGCGGATCGCATGATCGCCGGCCGGAAGCGCCAGGCCGCGAAGCACGAAGTTAGTGCGGACAATAGGAGCTTCCTTATCGTCGATATAGGCATGCCAGCCCCGGTTGTAGTACACCTCGCTGAATACGGCAAATCGTGGCGTAGCGGTTTTGGAATGATAGATCATTTCATCATTGTCGTTCTTTTCCAGCCAAATGGAATCGGCCGGGCTTGGCGTGCCAGTCGCCGTTGCAGGGATGGCAGGCTTATCCGCCGTGAACAGAACGGCGCTGTCTTTGACGTCGAGAGTAGTAAGGGCGTTCATGACTTCCCTTGCACCCGAATCGTAACGAAGGCCGCGGACCAGCCAGACCGGGCCCAGGACTCCGCGGTTGATGATGGCCGTGTCCCCTCTGCCGGAACTGTCAACCTGGAGCCTGTACTTGGCATTGAGCATGTTCAGCACCGGCTGACAATTGGGGTATTTATAGAGCTGGTTCTCGATGAGATCCTGGTATATGCTTAATTTGGCCGGGTTATAACCGGTCACGTCCAGGTGAAAGAACGGCGCAGAGCTGTTGTTCGTAAGATTGCTGAGCCCTTCCCTGATATCGAAGACCCGATAATAGGATTTATCCTTCATTACACTTAGATCGGCAGCGGTCGGCTGGAAGGGGGTCTGAGCTTCCTCGTCGTCGGTATATTTATCGCTATTCAGATATTGGTTATCGATGGTGATGAGATCGACAAACGACAAAACTCCGATGATGCCAAGGGCGATCCCCCATTTCAGCCGGCCTTTGACCCACAGAAACCCGATCGCCGCGGCAATGGCGATAAACGCGAGGCTGCGAAGGATACTGCTCATGAACATGCCTTGCCGGTCCTCGCGAATCGCATGGACAAAAGTCCGGACGTATTCCTGTATCTGGGCCGGAGCGTTGGCAACCTGTTTCTGCAAGCCACGGTCGCCCTCTCCTATGTAATCGAAACTCAGGTAAAGCAGGAAGACGATCACGAAGACGCCGCCGACAAGATAAAGGCCCTTTTTATATTGCTTCCAGGCGGCAGTCCGTTCAGCGGCTGAAAGGTTGACTAATTTATTGAGGGTGAGCGCGGCCAGGATGACCAGCATGAGAGTTGGGATCACGATTATGACACTGGGCGCCCGGAATTTATTGTAGCTGGGAAGTACCTTGAGCAGGAACTCGTTGAAGCCGGCGAAATAACTGCCCCAGCTCATCATCGTGGTGAAGATACCTGCTGCGAGAAGCCACCATTTGTGGCGGTCATCCAGAAGAAAAAAGCCAAGCAATGCGAACAGGCATATAACGGCGCCAGCATAGGCCGGGCCTGCCGTGGTACCAATGCCGCCCCAATAGCTGCGAACGAATTGGGAAAGCTGCTGGCCCAGCTGCTGCGGCATATCCTGAAGCGCTTGCATCGTCCTGGAATCTTCTGCCGTGATCGCAGGGTCGACGTCACTGCCGCCATACATTTTAGGGACGAGCAGGGTAAGGGTCTCCGTCTTATAAGAGCTGTAGCTAAGCGCATATTCAGGGCTAAGACCCGTCCTGGTCACCGAGCCGCCGGGAGCCGCAAGCTCGCTGCCACTACGAAGGGACGCCTTCGAATAATCGATAGTAGTAAGGGTAACCACGGCGGTGCAGGCAATGCCGATGATTCCTGCCACGGCTCCAAGAATTACAACTTTAACGATATGACGATAATCTTTCGCCCTGATCCACCGGATAAGATAAGCGATGGTCATGAAGCCTGCGGCGATCAGGCCATAATAAACGATCTGCGGGTGATTGGCACTGATATAAACAGCCGTGAAGATCGAGAGTGCGGCAGTTCCCCACACATACCTTTTTTCATATAACCAGATCAGCGAAGCAAGAAAGGCGGGCATCGTGGCAATGGCCTGCATTTTGGTCGTATGCCCCACGGCAAGGATGGCGGGGTTATAGGTAGAATAGGCATAGGCAAGACCTGCGACGATAGCTACATAAGGATTGACTCCCAGGGCCAGCGCCAGGATATAGAAGCAAATGGAAGCAAGGAAAAAGAGTGCCGCCGGATTGGGCAGCCCAAGGGTGAGGATGATGTCGGCCAGGAATTGAGCCGAAAAGTAGGACCCTTCCATGGCTATTTGGTAAGCGGGCATGCCACTGAAGATACCCTCCGTCCAAAGCGGAAAATGACCGTGTTCAGCCTTATATTGAAAGGAATTCTGCGCCATCGCTCTCCAGCCGGCAGTGTCGTTGGGTGCAAGTGTCTTGTGGTCGAAGATCGGTTTGCAGTAGATGAGGGCTACCACCAGAAAGATCGCAACTGCGATGGCATGGGGGATCAGCGGTCGATACCAGGATTTTTGCATGGGAGCAATATTAGGATTTTTACCCAACAGCTAATTAATAGTAGGTTAAAATTGGGCTGAAATTTTGCCAAGCCAGATAAAACACTAATTTTCAAGCCCAAAAGTAACACTTATGCGTATCCTTGGCTCTATTCTTTCATGTGCGTTCCTATTACTGACCCTCACCTCAAATGCTCAGATCTCCATCGGTATCAAAGGGGGAGTGGACTTTTCCCGGTTGGTCAATGCCGTGGAGGGCAACAACGGCAATGGCATTTCGACCATGAGCAGCGGCACGTTGACGCAGGTATATGGTAGCGTGTTCGTGGATATCCCGCTGGACAGCGGTAGAAAGATGTTCTACATCCGGCCCGGGATCGAATACGTGGGCGCCGGCGGAAAAATGAATCCTACCGGTGATTATTACAATGCTAACGGATTCCAGCCCAATACAAAATATACGCTTCACTATGTCGATGTACCGGTGGAATTCGTGTACAGTCCCGGATTTGATTGGGGCCGGCCGTGGATAGGATTGGGACTTTATACCGGCGCGCTGGTCAATGGCACCATCCAGACCCAGGGCAGTTCTTCACAGTCGATCATGATCGGCAGTAAATCCAATGACAATTTCCAACGGCTCGACTTTGGTTATGCCTTCACAATTGGGCTTGCAACCAAGGTTGGGTTCCTGTTTGGAATAGATTATCAGCATGGGCTCGTGCGGGTCTTACCTGGCTCGGTACAGAGCCAGCAGGGCAAACTGCAAACGCGCAACTCCGTGTGGGGCATGTACGTGGGATGGGTGTTTAAATTGTAACGTCAAATACGACCATGCCCTCCATCACCATCATAGGTCCCGGTGCGATTGGCGGCACCGTGGCAGCCTCGCTTGCCCGTGATCCGGCGAATGAAATAACTATCTGCGCACGCACCCCATTCAGCCAGTTGACGGTGGATACGCCGCAAGGTCGCCTGGTAACAACTCCGGATCTTTTTACATCGCCTGAACAGGTAAAGGCAGCCGACTGGGTGCTGATCGCGACAAAGACTTATGATGTGGCAGGCACCATTGCCTGGTTACCCCGACTGATAGGTCCGCATACCCGTGTGGCCATATTGCAAAACGGCGTGGAACACGTCGAGCGGTTTGCGCCATTTGTCAACCCCGATTCACTTGTTCCGGTAGTGATCGACCTTCCGGCCGAACGCAGCGGGCCGGGCAATATCCGGCAGCGCGGCGCGGGCCAGCTTGTCGTGCCTGATGGAGCCAACGGGCAGGAATTTGTAGAGTTATTTGTCCATACCGGGCTTGTGGCCACCGCGACTACCGATTTCCGATCGAGGGCATGGAGCAAACTTGCGCTTAACTGCACCGGCGCCGTTTCTGCCATCCTATTGAGATCGATAAATATCCATCAGCATGAAGAGATCGCCGATGTCTATCGATCGTTGATCCGGGAGTGTATCCTCGTCGGACGGGCTGAGGGCGCTACTTTGGCGGAATCGCTTGAAGAGGATATCCTGACGATCTGCCGTCAGGTATCTGCGAATGCGGTCAACTCCATACACGCCGACCGGCTGGCGGGAAGGCCGCTGGAAATAGACGCCAGAAATGGCGCGGTAGTGCGTATCGGCCACAAACACGGGCTTGACACGCCTGTCAATCAATTGATGGTCGCCTTGCTGAAAGCAGGCTCGTAGTGAGCCTCCGGAGCGAGCAACTTTTGCTATCTTTGATACAAACGTCACCACTTTGGTGAAAATTCATTATGCCATTCGAATCCAAATCTGTAAAAGGGGATCAATCAAAAAGCCGTGCGGTAGCCAATAACCTGGCCGCAAAGGGCACCGGGAAAAGCCTCGTCATCCAAAGAGTTACCGATGAAGAGTATAAGGTATTAGAAGCAAGGTTCAGGGACTGGCAGCGAACTTTTGATGCAAAAGGGCTATTGTCTTATTGGATGGACCATAGTCCGCTGGTTACCCTGCGAATTGCTAAGGATTTTGAATCGTTGGCGGGTGCAGTAAAATATTTGGACTCAACATATGAAAGCCTTTTTCAAACTTGCATTCAGCAGGCTAAAAAAGAAGAGGCGTCCGGGGAAAAGCCGGCGGCTAAAGAAAGTGCGGAACCCAAAGAAAAGCCAAAACCCAAGGAAAAGCCGGAGCAAAAGAAGGAGGAAGCTATGTCGGATGACGAAGGAACCAAAAGCCCCGTACGTACCAGCGCAGAGCCATTTAGTGTGGCCGGTTACCTGGAGGATTTGGACAAGAGGGCCAAGGAAGGACCCAAAGGCCCGTTGGGCGGTATCCCCAGAATTACCACATCATCTTTTAAACCGCCCGCCGGAGCTGTAACTTCTAAGTCTGTGAATAAGAACAATAATGAATGTGTACTGGCGGCATTTCGTTCTGCGAAACCTGGTGTTAACGATCGTGACCTTCTGGATAAAATGACCAGTACCGAAGAGGGTATTGCAATGACAGGAAAGGTCTATGGTATGGTGAAGATCTCCGCGGCTGACCTCAAAGGCATTCTGAAAGCCGGCAAAAGGGCATTTATCAATGCGCCCGCAATGGAAGGTAGCGGATATCACGCGTACGCGGCATTTGGTATAGATGACAAAACCGGTAAAATAATAGCCTGGGATCCGGACAACACACATGCTGATGTCAAGCTGGTCCCATTTGAATTGGTCATATCGGCATATGCCTGAGCCGCGAGCCGCGAAATCTTCCTGATCCTATGCCTCCGCCCCTTTCATCACCTCTTTGTCCTTTTCGAGAACGGCTTGCAGTTCCTTCTCCAGATCAGCGATCTTCTGCTGATGTTTTTCAATCTTACTGCGCAATTTCCCGATCTTTCTCTCTTTAGCAGACGTCCTGACCTCCGCTACCGCATCCTTCACCTTTTCTTTGAATTCATCGATCCGCTCTTTTCTTTCTTCCTTTAATTTGGTGATCTTGCGGCGGATCTTATCTTTATCCTTGTCGGCGGCTGACTTTAATTTTGCCCTTGCGGCGGAAATTTCATCGTCCAGTTCGTCTATTTCCTCGTCGGAATGCTTGGTATATTCATAATCCACATCAGACCTCGTCAACATAGCGCCTAACGGAGTAAGCGAGCTGTCGATAAAGACCGGATCATCTTCTTCGACCTCGGCAATAACCGCTGCCGTTCCGGGTTGCAATTTATCAGCGGCCCCCGAGACAAAATCTTCGGCAAACCCATAGTGGTCCGCTTCGACTACCGCTCCGGTAACCGTTCCCGCGAGCATGCCGGTCACCAGACCCACAGGACCGGCCAACGCCCCTATCAACGTACCGATGGCCATGCCGGATAATGTCGCTCCACCCTCGATGGTATCGGCCTGTAATACGACGGCTTCGCCATCGGCGTTTTTCCGTACGACGACCGATTCGTAGATCGCGATGTCCCCGATGGATTCCAGCTCGTGTAATTTCTGCGAAGCTTCTATTGCTTCTGCTTCCTCCTTGAAGGTAGCAATGATAAGATTAGTCATTTTCCTAAAAAGGTACACCCAATAAAGTTATTTGCCAGCGCCGGCCGTATTAAGAAAATATGACGAATTTGTCAAAGTTCTATTCCTTCAATGGTATTCCGCATAACCCCAAGGCAATTGCATTCAAATCATCGTAGGAAAAATCAACGGCCCCATGTTTGGTCGGGCTGGTATAATTGCCACCCTTTTTTAAGATCTCCAACACCCTTCCAATTTGGCTTGGAGGACATTTGGCATCCCCCATCGTTGCCTCAATATTTATTAACATGCCAGCCAGATCTTTATCTCCCCGGCCGAATGTTTCTTCTTCCGGGGTAAGGGCGGAAGCCGTAGTTTTGTCCCTGCCGGGGCCCTCTTCGGACTTTTTTTCTCTTTCGGCGGGGTCGGAAGGCCTTTTCGGCGCTTCCTCAAAATAGCGTTTTAGTCTCCGGTTCAATACCGCCAACCGGAGCTGGCTGTATTGCAGGCCGCCGCCTGTCACGTCCTCTGTTCCCGCTGACAACGCCCCCGTTAGTTTCACCGGAGCGGCGATGCCCACTTCACCTATTTTTCCGGGTTGAGGATTATCATCTACCACCGAACCCGGTACATCGACAAGGGCGTTCCATAGGTTCCAGGTATTTTGCAAAGCAGTAGCCGTAATATCCTTGACCTCCGTAATAAATTCCTCCTCTCCCAGCGCCTTATAGAAATCTCTTAACCACGCCGGGGTGACCGACCCGATATCCATCGCCGATCTCGAAATGACATACCACTGGATCCGATGGGCATACTCGCCGTGGGATACTGCCGCTCCGACATCTTTTATCGGTTTACCCGATCTGATGCCTGCCAGGAACTCAAGCGTCGGTTGCTGACCTGCAATCGCAGGGATCTTATTCACACTCCCCTGGCTTCTTTCTTGTGCCTGGCTTTCCGGAGTTGTGACCGCCCATTTCTTTTCCTGTTCAAAAAGGGCCATATCCAATGCCCGGGTATACTTGTATTGCGAAACCTCTTTTTTCCTGAACCATGCTTCCATTGCTAATTCCAACTCTTTCAAGTACTTATTCACCGACGCCTTGTCTTTCAGCAGTTCCTGCACATCCTCCAGGTCATCGATATCGATCCCTGCTGCAAATAGCCTTTCGCGCCTCGCCGGATCTTTCAGCAACCGCTCAACGTCAAAAAAACCCTGGATCGGCGCCATGGCCCCGCTGGCCGGCATGTTGACTCTCCTTTCCTCAAGGACTTCCCGCCGTTGTATCACATGGAGCGCCTCAGCTCCTTTGACGCTTGCTTCCTGTTCAAGACTTTTATCGTCATTGATTTGTACTCCCGCGGCCAATTGTCCCGTAGGCTGCACCCGATCCTGCTTTTGCTGCACCACGTGCCAGGCTTCGTGGGGCAAATGCCGTTCCTGGCCGGGGCCGATGTGGATCTCGTTAGCCTGTGCAAAGGCAAAAGCGCTTAGCTGGCTGGGTCTGGAAGAGTTATAATGCACCTTTACGTCATCCATCGCAATGCCCGAGAGGGTTTCGATCCCTGTCTTCAGTTGATCGGGCATCCCCGTATTGTTTGGCTCCCGGCGTTCCATTTGCGCCAAGCCATTCTTTCCGGTCGTTTCAGCATTCGACCGGTTAGGCATTGGAGATCTGTCCGAATGGGCTTTCATGCGATAAGTTTAACAGGCATTGGGGAGCCTATTAAAGTTAAGGATTATCCGACATAACCCCATCTTCGGCCCGCTGGCCCATATCGCCTGATCGACCCGCCCGCTGGCCGGTCAGTGCTTAAGCTCATCGATCGTCACCTGTGGCGTCAGGACCTTATGATCCTTCTCCACTAACCTACATTATCATCAGCTCGATACGCGAAGGGTATTCCGCCGATCGATAGATCTTCTGCGTTGCTGATTGAAAATCTTCCGCTTTTGCCTCAAAGATATTCGGCACGAACTTCTGCGGGTTGCGGTCGATGATCGGGAACCACGTGCTTTGAACCTGTACCATGATCCGATGCCCCTTGCGGAACACATGATCCTGCGTGTGGAGATCGATCGGATATTCTTCGATCTTGCCGGGTGTGACCGGCTCCGGCTTTTCAAAGCTGCGGCGAAACCGCGCCCGGAACACATCATTGGCGATCATGAATTCATAACCTGCCAAACCGGGATCACCGGGATAATTTTCGGGGTACACATCGATGAGCTTCACAACCCAATCCGCGTCGCTGCCCGTGGTGGCGGCGAACAGCCTTGCCCGGATCGCTCCGGTCAGCGTGACGTCTTCGGTTAAGGTATCGGTCTCCCAGGTCAATACATCCGCCCGGTCCCGGACGAACCGCTGGTCTTCCGTCAGCCAGGTATACCATCTCGATCCGGGTCCGTATGTCTCTTCGACCGGCCGTGTCCGGTATGGTACCGGATGCGCCGGATCTGAGATATAGCTGTCGTATGACGTATTGCCAGTCACCGACGAATTGCCTCCCGCCGGCATATTCCCTGCCGCCGGCATATTGCCTCCCGCCGGCATATTCCCTCCCGCGGATGGCGGATCAAAAGAGAGCCTTCCGTCCTCGCGAAAATAAAGGTTCTTCCATTTTGCATTCCGTGGCGGCCAGCTGTCATACTCCTTCCAGACGTTTGTCCCGGTTTGGAACGTGATCGCCTCCGCAAACTTCCCGTCGCCCTTTCCTTTCAGATACCAGGCAAACCATTTCGCTTCGATCTCTTTTCGAAAATAGGCGGATGTCGGCGAACCGAACGGGATGTTGCCCAGATGATCCCCCGCAACCCAGCCCCAGCCGCCATGATTCCAGGGGCCGACGACAAGATGATCATAATGATGCGGATCATGCTTTTTCCAGGTCTCGTATTCTTTAACCGGCCCATAGAAATCTTCCTGATCCCACCAGCCGCCGACATTCAACGTCGGCACCCGAGGCGAATCCAGCAACAGGGCCAGCGCCTGCTTTTTCCAATACTCATCATAATTCGGATGCAGGACGAAATTGTTCCAGGATGGCAACCGGTTCAAAAAATATTTTTTGTTGACATTGGATAAAGGCCCCAGCTTGAGATACCATTCATAGGTATCGTGGCTCGGGAAAGGATAAAGCGTATCCACCTTCGAGCTCTCCTCCATAAACGCATATTCAAAAGCATAGCTGAGCCGGAATGCCCCATTGTGATGGAAATCGTCGCCAATGAACATGTCGGCAGGGGAAGCCTGATCGGAAATGGCTTTTAGCGCGGGATGCGGATCGATAGCGCCCATTATCGTGGTCCATCCGTCATAGGAAACGCCGGTCATTCCACCCTTGCCGTTGTTGTTCGGAATGTTGCTCAGCAGCCAATCGAATGTATCGTAAGTGTCCGTGCTCTCATCGATGGCTTTGGGATCCCTCTTGTCCCGCGGGAACCGCTGCATCACATACTGCCCTTCCGAACCGTAACGTCCGCGAATATCCTGGTAGACGAAAACGTACCCGTCGGCGGCAAGGTCCCTATAATATGGATTTTTCTCCGGGCTCGAGAACTTGTCGGCGCCATATGGCGTCCGCTCCATCAGGAATGGCAGCGCCTCCGTTTGCACCCTGGGCGTCCAGATCACGGTATGTAACCGAATCCCGTCCCGCATGGGGATCATCACTTCTTTTCGATCGTATTCCTGCGACCAGGCCGTGAGACGGATCAACATGGCTATCGCCACTAATAATTTCTTTGTCAATTTTTCCCGGTTTATCCTAAATATACCGGAATTTTTTTTGACAGTACAACTAATTTTTTAGTTATATTCGCTATATGTTCCGCAATTATTTTAGATCCGCCTTCCGCAATATCCGCCGCAACATGCTTTTCGCCGCGCTGAATATTTTTGGGCTTTCGATCGGGCTTGCTTCCGCCATCCTGATCTTTCTGTGGGTCCGTGACGAGCTGAGCTATGACCGGTTCAATCCCAACGCCGCAAAGATCTTCCGGCTTACGGCGCAGGTTAAAGACATTCCTACTGCCGCCAACCCTGCAGCCTTTGGCCGGATCGGCAACGCCATTCCTGCCATCGGACGAGTCACCCGCATCCAGGCCGACCAGAAGATCATCACCGCCGGCGACCGCAAATTCGATGAGCGCCATCTCTACCACGCCGACACTAATTTCCTGCTCCTATTCCATTACCCGTTGCTGCGAGGCGACCGTACCACCGCGTTGACCGCACCCAACAGCGTCGTGCTGACCGCATCGACGGCCATCAAATATTTTGGCAGCGTCGATAAAGCTATGAACAACCCGATCTTTATCGATAATGACAGCGTCACGGCAAAGGTCACGGGTGTGCTTCAAGATATCCCTGCAAACTCCCATCTGCAGTTCGATATGTTATTGCCCATCCAGGACATGGACGATGCAACCGATCCCTCGCATGGCTGGCGTTTTTTCGATAGCTATGTCTACTATGAGCTTGCCGGTCCTGTAAGCCCTACCCCAACGGTCATCAGGACGGTACAACGTCAACTCAACGACATGCGGGCCAGGGCCATCGCAGGTACACCTGCGGTTCCGGCAACCTTCTCGCTCCAGCCGCTTACCGACATTCATTTGCGCTCCCGCTTCACTATTGACCTGGCCGGGATGGGTGATATCCAATATGTGCGCATTTTCATCCTGATCGCGATCCTCATCGTGATCATCGCCTGCATCAATTTCATCAACCTGGCTACCGCCGTGGCGGGCACCCGCGCCAAGGAGGTCGGGCTCCGAAAGACGGTAGGCGCATTGCGATACCAGCTCGCCGGACAGTTCATCGGGGAATCGGTACTGCTGGCTTTCCTGGCGCTGGTCATCGCGCTGGCGCTGGTTGCCGTAGCCCTTCCATTCTTCAATACACTAACCGCCAAGTCGATCACTCTTAACCTGCTCGATCTGCGGCTGGTCATCAGCGTGCTGGCCATAACAACAGCGGCGGGCCTGTTGGCGGGGTGCTATCCCGCATTCTATCTTTCGTCGCTGGATCCGATCCGGATATTGAAAGGCAACACCTTCTTTCCGGGTCGCGGTTCGTGGTTGCGGAACGGCCTGGTCATACTTCAGTTTGCGGTTTCCGTGGTCCTTATGATCTCTACCATCATCGTCGGTCACCAGTTGCGCTATCTCCACAACCGGGATATCGGCTTCGACCGGAACGATCTCCTGTACATTCCCCTGCCCTCCATCGGCGACCGGAAGGACGACGCCCGCGCTTTGCGGTCGGTCCTCAGTCAGTCATCAACGACCGGGCATTTTACGATCATCAGCGACCTGCCGACCGACCTGGCTGGTACCCGGCCCCTGAGCTGGCCCGGAATGGACAACAATAGCATGGTGCTTTGCCATTACATGAATGTCGACGCCAATACGCTCAAAACTTTTGGGATGAGAATGGCGGCGGGCCATTTTTATCCCCCGGGATTCCAGGGCAACGACAGCATCTACGATTATGTAGTCAACGAGACCACCGTCCGCTTAATGGGTAAATCGCCTGAAACCGCCGTCGGCAGTCGCATCGCTGTCCGTGGGCTGCAGGGCGCAATTATCGGTGTGGTCAGGGATTTTAACTTCCGCCCGGTTCATCAGGCCGTCGAGCCCCTGGTGATGCGCGCCTACCCTGCAGGCTACTACGCCGTCGTCCGGGCAACGGCCGGCCAGATGCGCGAAACCGTCTCAGCAGTACAACGATGCTTTGAAAAGGTATATGGCAATACGCCGTTCTCCTATGGATTCATCGATCAGGATCTCGATCATCTCTATATGGCTGAATCCCGGATGGGTTCACTGTTGAGCGTCTTCTCGGTCCTTGCGATCCTTATCTCCTGCTTAGGCTTATTCGGTCTGGCCGCCTTCACTACTCAACGCCGGACGAGAGAGATCGGAGTTCGCAAAGTGCTTGGCGCAGCGGAGATCAATATCGTTGCGCTGCTCACAAAAGAATTTCTCGGGTTAGTGGCATTGGCGCTGCTCGTCGCTTTCCCGCTGGCCTGGTATTTCATGCATCAGTGGCTGCAGGGATTCGTCTATCGCGTGGACATGGGCGCCGGCGTCTTTGTCGTCGCAGGGGGTCTCGCCATTCTGATCGCCTTTTCAACCGTCAGCTTCCAGACGATCCGCGCGGCCCTTGCCAACCCGGTCCGTTCGCTGCGCACTGAATAACGCCACGATTCATGTCATGAGATCGGCCCCGATCGTGCAAGGCTGCGATAATCGGGCAAAGATCGGGGGTTTTCCAGAAGAGTAACGATCCGCTTATACAATTCCGTGAATTCAAAAGGCTTTGTCATATAATCGTTCATACCCACTTCGAAACACCGCAGCTGTTCTCCGATAAGCGCGGTTGCCGTCATGGCAATGATGGGAATGGACGACCGTAGCTGGTTGCGGATATATTGCGTGGCTGCATACCCATCCATGACGGGCATCTGCAGGTCCATTATGATCAGATCGTACTTGCCGCCTTGCTGAAGGTACCGGATCGCCAATTCACCGTTGCCTGCCAGTTGGACCTCGCCTCCGCCCCTTCTCAGCACGTGCTCGACAAGCTGCTGGTTGACCTCGTTGTCTTCGGCCACCAGGAATCGCTTCCCCGCCAGACATTGACTGTAGTCGGCCAGGATCGTGGCCGCCGTGACAACAGGTACGCTCGTCTCTTCAGCAGGATCATATTCGTATAGCAGCTCAAAGGTGAATACCGACCCGACGCCTTCCGCGCTCTTTGCCGAAATACTCCCACCCTGCAGTTGCAGGAGCCGGTGACTGATCGCCAGCCCTAAACCCGTGCCCCCGTAACGACGCGAGATGTCCATCCCGCCCTGCGAGAAATGCTCGAAGATATATGGAAGGCTGCTTTCGGGAATACCGATACCCGTATCCGTAACCGAGAATTGCAAACTCACCCTGTCGGCTGTCTTTTCCCGGAGCGCCACATGTACTTTGACGGAACCCGTTTCGGTGAACTTCACGGCATTGCCGATCAGGTTGATCAACACCTGGTTCAAGCGGTATGGGTCGCCCCGGAGGGTGTCCGGTATCGCCGGTTCCGTCGTCACCTCCAGTATAAGCCCCTTCTTCCTGACGCGGTGATCAAATATCCCCTTTACGTTGTCGAGCACATCCTGTAGCCGGAAATCGATCTTCTCGATCGTCAGCTTGCCCGCTTTGATCTTTGAAAAATCAAGGATATCGTTGATGATGACCAGCAGATTATTGACCGACCGCTTGATGATCCGGGCGAATTCCTTTTGCTGGTCGGACAGTGACGTATCCAGTAACAGATCGGTCATCCCCTGGATCCCATTCATCGGAGTGCGGATCTCATGACTCATATTGGCGAGGAAGAGCTCCTGCATTTCCTTTGCCTTGTGCGCTTCCCGGGTGGCGGCGATCAGCTGCTGCTGATAATTGACCCGTTCGGTGATATCCGTGGCGATCCCGCCGATGCCGATCTGACGCCCATTGTTGTCCAGCAGCGGGAATTTGATCGAAAGCAAATGCACCCGCCTGCCCTGATGTTCGACCACCTCCTCGATCTCCAACGATTTCCCCGTCCGCATCACTTCGTCATCCAGCAGTTTATAGTGGTCCGCGGCGTCCGGATCGCTGAACTCGTGGTCCGTCCTGCCGATAATATCCGTATCACCCAAATTCAGCATCTCCCTGAACCGGAGATTCACCATGATATACCGCCCCCCGGGGTCCTTGATATACATCAATGAGGTGCTGTTGTCCAGGATCGACTGGAGCCAGGCCTGATTTTCCTTCAATCGTCCTTCCGCCTGCTTACGGAGAAGGATATCCTCATTGAGCCGGACGAGCAGAATCGAAATGAAAATGAAGGTGAGAATATTGGCCCCGATCAACAAATAAGCCAACCGCCGGTCCGAAAGGTTAAAATATATGACCCATCCTACCAAACAGAGGGAAAAGAACGAGAAGAAAAGGAGCCATGCTATTTTGCGCTGAAACGCAATCTTCGCATTTGGAACAAATCGCATACAGGTTACGGGGTTCTAAGAGCGTATCAAATCGCGACGAGACCGTTGCAACAAATGATGTATCTTATATAACGCGTAAAGGCGGATAAGATTTTCCCGGCGGGGCAATTATTGTTCTTTTTAACCGCTGATAAGTGCAAACACTTATACATTACCCCGACTATTGCACTGACAATGTGTCGGATAACTCCCGGCGGTCTCCCGCTGGCCTATAAGCGCTATCCGGGTTTGGTGCGAGAGATCGGGTTGGGTGCAAGAGATCATCCGATCTCGCTTAGCAGTCCGGGTATATCCAGCCGTCGCGTGTACATTGTCAGCTTGCCCGCCTCATCGAGCGGCCACAGTTCCCTGGGCCGGTCCCAGTATAGCTCCACGCCATTGCTGTCCGGATCGTCCAGATAGATAGCCTCCGAAACTCCATGGTCGGAAGCCCCCGTCAACGGATAATTCACATCCAGCAACCGCCGCAACGCTACCGCCAGGTCCCTTCGTTCCGGATAAAGGATCGCCGTATGGAAGAGGCCCGGTGACGCTACTGGCGCCGGTGGCTGCCCTTTACTATACCAGACATTGAGCCCGATATGATGATGATAACCGCCGGCGGAGATAAATGCCGCATCCGTACCGTAACGCATCATCAGTTCAAAGCCAAGCAATCCGCAATAGAACTCCAGTGACCGCTCCAGGTCGCCGACCTTTAAATGAACATGACCAATCCTTGTTTGTGCAGGAATAATATATCGATCCATACCCAAAAGTAGGGGTGTTTGGGAAATAATATATTCCATAAGCCGTTAAACTAAGGTTTCCAGCGGCAGTCAAAAGCCGATATCTTATCGAAAACTATAAAATCGTCTAAATCAGCATCATTATGAAAACCGCAACACTCGCCCGCTTACTTTTTGTCATTGCCTTCACCGGCATGCTGGCATCCTGTAACAAGAGCAATTCCAACAACAACAATTCTTCTTCCAACGCCAATCTGCAAACCAACTCGGACGATGAGACCCGCGTTTCCACGGAGACCGACGCCGCCATCGATGACGTTAATACGGCAATGGCCATCAACTACAACGTAACCGGCGCGGCAACCGCGCGTCAGGTCATGCAACGGGTGCCCGACGGCCCGGGCAGCGCCGACTCCACCGCTATCTGCGACGCGGTGATCACTTTGGATACCGCCGGCGGCAACCGTCAGATCACCATCACCTATAACGGCGCTAACTGTGCGCTTGACCGCGTCCGTACCGGTTCGATTACGATCACCTGGCCCGAAGGCCAGCTCTGGAGTACTTCCGGCGCTGTCGTAACGGTTCAGTTCAACAAACTGGCCATCAAACGTCTCCTTGACAATAAGACCATCACGCTCAACGGCACGCATACCTATACGAACGTCAGCGGCGGCAGCCTGATCACTCTGCCCAACAATCCGGGCGCAAGCGTTACCCACACGATTACCAGCAGTAACATGCAGATCACTTTCGATAACGGGACTCAACGTACCTGGAACGTCGCCCGCCAGCGGGTCTTCACCTATAACGGGGGTTACGTCATCACCACTACCGGCCTGCATACGGATGGTACTACTTCCGGTATCTCCGAATGGGGCGCCGACCGTTTTGGTACCGCGTTCACGGTGGCGATCATTCAGCCTCGCGTGATCACGGAAGCCTGCTCCTGGCAAATGACTGCCGGTCAGGTCGCGCTTAGCAATACCGCCGGAACTACGACGATCACTTATGGGCTGAATTCGACCGGCACATCTACCAGTTGCCCCGTCGGCAGCGGGACTTATTACTTTGAGCTGTCCTGGACTGCCGCTGCTTCCGGCAAGACTTACACCTTTATTCTGCCTTACTAAGCTCCTCGCTCCCAATAGCAAAAAGCCGGCCCGAAAGGCCGGCTTTTTTATTCTGGCGTCTACCCCAAAATATCTTACATTGCCGGTATGCAAACCGTTTCCGTGGATTGGCTGCGTACCGTCGAACAGTTGGGAGACGTGCCGGACGCACAACTCCAGTGGCTGATCGACAAGACCGAGATCCTGCACATAAAGGAAGGCGAATTCTTTTTCCGCCCGGGGATGCCCGCCGCCGGCGCCTATATCATGATCAGCGGCAAGATCCACATCTATGACCTGGTCAACCAGGAAATGCGCGACGTCACCACGCTCGAGCCAAAAGATATCTCCGGCTATCTTCCATTTTCCAGGGGGATGACCATCACTGTCTATGCCCGGGCGCTGGCCGATTCGAGCATGCTTTTCCTCCCGAAAGAGACATTCAGAGAGATGACCAGCCGGAATTTCGAGCTGACCCAGGCCCTCGTGCACGTGATGATGAACCGGGTTCGCAACTTCACTTCGCTTCAACAGCAGGATGAAAAAATGATGGCCCTCGGTAAGCTTTCCGCAGGCCTTGCCCACGAACTGAACAATCCGGCGGCCGCGATTGTTAGAAGTTCTGCGTCCCTGCTGGAGCACCTCAAATTACAACCGGAAGAGTTCAAAGCGATAATGGCTATCCGGATGGATGAAAAGGAAGTGGACGCCGTCCAGCAGAAGCTGTGGGAAGTTCTGGACCGGGCCGGGAAGCCGAAGCTGACGCTGATACAACGAACCGAATTGGAGGACGAGATCTCCGGCTGGCTGGAGGAGCACCAGGTTCAGCGGGCCACGGAGATAGCCGAGAATTTTCTTGAAGACGGCTTCACCTGCGACGACCTTCGCGATTTCAAAACGCATATTCCGGTACCTTTTCTATCGCCTGTATTCAACTGGATCAACTCTACCCTGGTCACCCGTAAAATGGTGGCCGATATCAACGAAGCGTCGCGACGGATCTCCGACCTTGTAAAGTCCGTAAAGAACTTTACGCATATGGACCAGGGTAAAGGCAAGGAACTCACGGATATCCGCGATGGGATCCACAACACGCTGACGATGCTGAACTACCGTTTCAGAAAAGGGAATGTGACGCTCGTCGAAGAATACGATGAAAAGCTTCCCCGGATCAATGCGATGGTCAGTGAATTGAATCAGATCTGGACCAACCTTATCGACAATGCGCTTGATGCGATGGAGCCCGCCGGCCACGGTCAGTTGACGATCCGCACCGAAAAAGAGAACGGCTGGGCAAAGACGTCCGTAATCGACGACGGCCCGGGCATCCCCGCGGAGATCCAATCCCGCATCTTCGAGCCTTTTTTTACGACCAAAGAGATCGGAAAAGGTACCGGTCTCGGTCTGGATGTCGTCTGTCGCATCATCAAACAACACCATGGATCCATCCGGGTCCAGTCAAAACCGGGAGAAACGATCTTTGTCGTTTGTTTCCCGATCAACGGACAAAACTAAATTATGAATCTGCCGATCATATTTTCTATTGACGACGATCCCCAGGTCCTTCGGGCCATCACCCGGGATCTGCGGGCGCATTTTCGCAACGATTATCGCATCCTTAGTACGACCTCGGTCAAGGAAGCGCTCGACAGCCTGCTTGACCTGAAGAATAAATCCGAAGTTATCGCGCTCTTTATCTCCGATCAGCGGATGCCCGATATGGAAGGTGTGGAGTTCCTGCAAAAAGCCCGGGAGTATTTTCCGGACGCCAAACGCGTCCTGCTGACGGCCTACTCGGATACGGAAGCAGCCATCAAGGCTATCAACGATGTGCAGCTGGACTACTACCTGATGAAACCCTGGGATCCGCCGGAGGAAAAGCTTTTCCCGATCGTGACCGAATTGCTTGACGACTGGCAGGAGACGTATCGTCCTCCGTTCAAGGGGCTGAAAGTGATCGGTTATCAGTTTTCGCCCCAGTCGCATGAGATCAAGGAATTCCTGTCGGGCAACCTTGTCCCTTATCAATGGCTGGATGTCACCGGCAGCCCGGAGGCCGTGCATCTGCTAAAGCTGAACAATATTCAAAATAAGGACTTGCCCGTCCTTTTCCTCGAAGACGGCCACTTTCTTACCGCCCCGTCTATTTCCGCGGTTGCCGCAACCGTCGGCCTCAACCCCAATGTCAAGAATACCATCTACGATGTCGTTATCATCGGCGCCGGCCCCGCAGGTTTGGCCGCTTCTGTCTATGGTGCATCGGAAGGTCTCAAAACCTTGCTGGTCGAACGCCGCTCTCCCGGCGGCCAGGCCGGGACCAGTTCCCGGATCGAGAACTACCTGGGTTTCCCCAACGGGCTTAGCGGTTCGGAACTGACGCGCCGCGCCATCACTCAGGCGACAAGGCTTGGCGCAGAATTGCTGGTACCGTGCGAAGTGCGCGAGATCTGCCAGAAGGACGGCTACAAAAAAGTGATGCTCGAGAACGGCGAAGAGATCAACAGTCACGCCATCGTGATCACTACCGGTGTCGACTATCGGAAATTGGAAACGAAGGGCGTTCCCGATTTCACCGGCGCCGGGATATACTACGGCGCTGCCATGACCGAAGCCTCGGCCTTCCGCGATTGTGAGGTCTATGTGGTCGGCGGCGGCAACTCCGCCGGTCAGGCCGCCATGCACCTTTCTAAATTCGCCCGCAACGTCTATATCGTCATCCGGAAAGAAAGCCTGACCAGCACCATGTCTGCCTACTTGATCGACCAGATCGGCGGCCGCAGCAACATCCACCTGCTCAACCGCGCCGAGATCACGGAAGCCAGAGGGTCAGGCCGCCTCCAGGAGTTGACGATCGCCCAGGCAGACAACAACGAACCCCTGGTGAGGAATGCCGAGGCGCTGTTCATTTTTATCGGCGCCAAACCTTTCACCGATTGGATCGGTATGGATATCATCAAAGACGACAAAGGGTTCCTCGAGACCGGTCGCGAGCTGAAATCCCATGATAGTTTCAAGAAGGTCTGGAAGCAGGACCGCGATCCCTATTTGCTCGAAACCAGCTGCCCGGGCGTCTTTGCAGCCGGCGATGTCCGGTCCGGCGCGATGAACCGTGTAGCGTCGGCCGTCGGCGAAGGCTCCATGGCGATCAGCTTTGTCCATAAATATCTGGCTGAGGTTTAAGCCTCCCGCACCCCGGCGGAGCCGGGTCGCGCCTCAAATTGTTTGCCGGAATTGGCGAACATCTGTTATTTTTGCCCAATTGTTTGGAAATGAAGATACTTATTCGACAGGCTCGGATCATCGACCGTTCTTCACCCCACAACGGCACTGTCCGGGATATCTTGATTGAAAAGGGCCGTATCGTGGCTATCGCAGCTACCCTCGATCAGCAGGCGGATACCGTTATTCAACGTCCCGGGCTGCACGTAAGCCCGGGCTGGGTAGACATATTCTCCCATTTCTGCGACCCCGGATACGAACATAAGGAGACGCTGGAGACCGGGGCAGCCGCCGCAGCCGCCGGCGGCTATACAGACGTATTCGTCATCCCGAACACCCGCCCCGCCATCGACAGTAAATCACAGGTAGAATATATCCGCCGTGTCGCTGCCTCACTGCCGGTAGATATCCATCCGGTTGGCGCTGTCACCCGTGGATTGGAAGGAAAGGACCTTGCCGAGATGTATGATATGCGCCATAGCGGCGCCATCGCCTTTAGCGATGGGACCTCACCCATCCAATCCGCCGGCCTGCTGTTGAAAGGGTTACAATATGTCAAGGCATTTGACGGCGTCATCATCCAGATCCCAGATGATAAGACCGTAGGCGCCAACGGTCTCATAAATGAAGGCATCGTCTCCACCCGGCTGGGCCTGCCGGGCAAACCGATGATGGCCGAAGAGCTGATGGTCGACCGGGATATCATGCTGCTCGGTTATACCGGGTCACGGATCCACTTTACAGGCGTTACTTCACCCCGTTCACTCGACTATATCCGCCGCGCCAAAGACGCCGGGCTGGCCGTTAGCTGCTCCGTCACTCCTTATCATCTTTTCTTTACCGACGCCGATCTCGTAGAATACGATACCAATCTGAAAGTCTATCCGCCTCTTCGCGACGACGCATCGGTAAAGACCTTGCGTCAGGCCGTGCTGGACGGAGTGGTGGACTGTATCGCCGCCCATCATTTTCCCCATGAGTTCGATAGCAAGGTCATCGAGTTCGAATACGCCCGACCAGGAATGAGCAGCCTCGAGACGACGTACGCCGCGCTTCGAACCCAGTTGCCGGAACTATCCGCCGAAAGGACGATCGACCTGCTGAGCCGCAACGCGCGGGAGCTGTTCGGTCTGGACCGGTCTTCTATCGCCGAAGGTCAACCGGCTTCGCTTAGTCTTTTCGACCCGGAAGGCGAGACCCGCCCCAGCCCTCAAACCACCCGTTCCAAATCGAAGAATAGCCCTTTTTTTGGAAAGGTCCTCAAAGGTCAGGTGATCGGTATCCTGAAAGGAGATCAGATCATTTTAAATTAACCAGCAGCCATGCCAGCCAAAAAGATCTCCATAACTCTTCTGTTCGGCCTGATAGCGGCGCTTTGCATAATCGGATTTGTCTGTGGCACGTGGCTGGCCGGACCCGAAGCCTTTATCGGCCCAACGGTCTGGCTGGGCAGATGTCTCGTCATTTTGATCGCGGCGGTCGCCGCTACGGTCAGGAAGCGCGCCAACGGCGGGATAATAGATTTCCGGTCGGCCCTTCGCACCGCTTATGGCGTAATGGTTATGGCTATTATCGCGGAGAGCCTCTGTGTCTGGCTGATCCCAAACGTAATCGACCCGCACTTCAATCAGCGCCTGGTGCCGTTCATCATGGCCAAAGCTGAAAAATGGGACCGGCAGCTGGGCGCAAGCGATGCCATCATCCGCGCCGACGCGGACGACATCCGGAAGAACAATCAGTTCTCCGTCGGAGCCCTGATCATGGGAACAGGTCGCCAGCTCCTGATGTTCGGCATTATCGCCATTCTGATTGCCGTCACCGTTAGATCAAAAAAGGGACCTGCGCCTAAACCCGAAAGCTAAATCACCTACATGGACATTTCAATCGTCATACCTGTCTACAATGAAGATGAATCGCTTCCCGAGCTTTGCAGCTGGATCGAACGCGTCGTGCGGGAGAATCATATCTCCTACGAGATCATCCTCGTCGATGACGGCAGCACCGACCGCTCCTGGGAAGTGATCCACGAGCTTCGGCGATCCAACCCAAATATCAAGGGCATCCGCTTCCAGCGGAACTACGGTAAGTCCGCCGCGCTCAACGAAGGCTTCAAGGCCGCCAAAGGCGAGGTCGTGATCACCATGGACGCCGATATGCAGGATAGTCCCGATGAGATCCCTTCCTTACGCAAGATGATCCTGGAAGACAAATACGATATGGTCAGCGGCTGGAAGAAGGTTCGTCACGACCCCATCTCAAAAACGCTGCCTTCGAAGTTCTTCAACTGGACAACCGCCCGGGTGAGCAAGATCCCCTTGCACGATTTCAACTGCGGGCTGAAAGCCTATCGCAATAAGGTGATCAAGAGCATCGAGGTCTATGGAGAAATGCATCGCTATATCCCGGTGATCGCAAAATGGTCCGGGTTCAGGCGCATTGGCGAAAAAGCGGTTCAGCACCGCGCCCGGAAATACGGCACCACGAAGTTCGGCGGCCTGGGCCGCGGGCTCAAAGGATTACTTGATCTGGCATCCATCACTTTCGTCGGCAAATACGGTAAACGCCCCATGCATTTCTTTGGTCCGGTCGGCGTCCTCTGCGGTCTCATCGGGCTTGGAGAAACTATCTCCCTGATCGTCCAAAAGCTGGACAGGGGCTCTTCTTTTTCGCTGACCAACCGCCCTTCTTTTTATATCGCGCTGACCTGCGTAGTCCTGGGCACGCAGCTTTTTCTTATCGGATTCGTCGCCGAACTGATCTCCCGCAACTCCCCGGGACGCAACTCCTATCTTATCGAACAAAAACTTGGCCTTGACCATCCATGAAAGGCACAGTCGTTATCATAGGACCCGGCCATCCGCTTCGCGGCGGCCTGGCGACATTCGACCAGCGTCTCGCCAGAGAATTCATCAGCGAAGGTTATGACTGTGTGATCTATTCGTTCTCCCTCCAGTACCCGGATTTTCTATTCCCCGGTACGACGCAGTATTCCACCGAACCCCCACCCGAAGGGCTGACGATCCTTTCCCGGATCAATTCCATCAACCCGCTCAATTGGATGAGCGTAGGCCGCGAACTGAGGAAAAAACGCCCGGATATCGTTGTCGTCCGTTATTGGCTGCCACTGATGGGTCCGGCGCTGGGCACCATCCTCCGGCGCGTCCGGAAGAACCGGCACACCCGCATCATTGCCATTACCGACAATGTCATCCCACATGAGAAAAGGCCTGGGGACCGGGCTTTTACCCGCTATTTTCTCGAGTCCTGCGACGGGTTCATCACCATGAGCGAAAAGGTCATGGCCGATCTCCGGCGATTCCAGCCCACCAGGCCTGCCCGCCAGGTTGTCCATCCCCTCTACGACAATTTTGGCGATCCGATCCCCCGCGATCAGGCCCGGGCCCTTTTGCGGGAAAAAGGAGTAGCGGTAGGCGATAATGATAAGGTCCTGCTCTTCTTTGGCTTCATACGCAAATACAAAGGACTGGATATCGCCCTGCGGGCTATCGCCGATCAGCGGGTTCGTGACCTTGGGGTCAAGCTGCTCGTCGCCGGCGAATTCTATGAAGACGCCGCTCCCTACCATGAACTGATCGCACAGCTCGATATCGGCTCTTCCCTGCTGCTTCGTACCGACTTTATCCCCGATAGCGAGGTCCGGCAATACCTATGCGCCGCCGATGCGGTGATCCAGCCTTATCGCGCCGCCACTCAAAGCGGCGTCACACCCCTGGCCTATCACTTTGAAAAGCCGATGATCGTCTCCAATGTGGGCGGCCTGGCAGCGCTGGTACCGCACGAACAGGTGGGCCTCGTAGCCGAGCCCGACCCTGCCGCCATGGCTGAAGCCATCCTCCGCTTTTTTGTCCTCGGCGATTCCTTTTTCATTCCGGCGCTCCGCCAGGAAAAAAACAAATACTCCTGGAGCCGGCTTGTAGCCAATATCTTTGAACTATGCAACATTCCGACCTGACCATGATCGATCACCATTGGAGCCTCTTCCTTGACCGGGACGGGGTTATTAATGAGGAAAAAGAGGATAGCTATGTCTTTCATTTCGGCGAATTTCGCTTCTATGACCAGGTGAAGGAAGCCCTCCGTATTTTTGCTTCCGTATTCGGCCGCATTGTCATTGTAACCAACCAGCGGGGCGTCGGAAGAGGATTGATGACCGCCGAAGAGCTGGAGATCATCCATGACCGGATGGTCGCAGAGATCGTGCTGGCCGGGGGCCGGATCGATCGCATCTACTACGCCGACTCCCTGGACGACGACCATCCCCACCGCAAACCCAATCCCGGAATGGCCTTTGCCGCACAATCCGATTTCCCCGAGATCGACTTCCACCGCGCTATGATCGTAGGCAATAACCTTAGCGATATGGAATTTGGCCGGAATGCGGGAATGTATACCGTTTTTTTGCGGACCACCCATCCCGGGCAACTCCTTCCCCACCCTGCCATTGATCTGGCATTCAATTCGCTGTACGATTTTGCGAAACATTTGCAACCTGCGTGAAATTTTTTGGGCGGCTTTAACGTTTGCCCATTCCGACCCCGTTTATCAATTTGTAATTTTGCACCAATATGCTATCCTTTAAATACCGATTCGTGCGGTCGTCCTTTGTCCTGCTTATCTGCCTGATCGCCGCCGGGTCGCGGTTGTCAGCGCAATCGCATCTATCCTCCGCCGCCGAAACCATCTTTCAACAACGCGAGGACAGCATCAAAGGATACGCCGACAGCATCGTCAATGCTGTAACGCCGGAGGCCCGGTTTCGCGCGGATAGCCAGTTCATCCGGTCGCTGGTCAAGGTCCTGAAGCTGCCATATTCGTACTATTACCCTTTCGATTCCCTGCAAACTATCTCGCGGCTATACGCCCCCGATAGCAGCTTTCGCATCTTCACCTGGCAGTTCAAAAAAGACAACCTGCTCTATCTGCAGGAAGGAGCCATCCAGATGAACCAGCCCGACGGCTCGCTGAAACTATTCCCGCTCTTCGACGCTTCGATGTTCACCGCCAATCCCCTCGACTCTGTCCGGACGCGCATCAACTGGATTGGCGCCATCTACTACCGGATCATCGAGAAGACATGGCAGGGGAAGAATTATTATACCTTATTGGGTTTTGATGACTTCAGTGAGACAAGCAACAAGAAATGGATGGAGGTCCTGACCTTTACCCCGCAGGGGGAGCCTCGTTTCGGCGGCCCCTTCTTCTCGTTCCAGGAAGATTCCGTTCGCAAGCCGACCCAATATCGCTTCAACATCGAATACAAAAAAGAAGCGGGCACCCGTTTCAATTATGACCCTTCGCTGGACCTTGTGGTCTTCGACGAGCTGATCTCGGAGAACAACCAGCCGCAGAAAAAGGACACCTATGTCCCTGATGGGGATTTTGAAGCCTTTCAATGGAAAAACGGCAAATGGGTCCACATGCAAAAGGGGATTTTCACCACAAAATTGAAAGATGGAGCTTTCCCGCGTGAAGCGGAGATCCTCAATAACCAGGGGAAAGCCAATGAGGCCCAACTGGAGGCTCAGTCGGAAAAGAATAAGAAGAAATCCACGCCCCATCAATAAGGTCTTCGTCGGATCGTCTTTCGAACAACCGGGTCGTCATACCTCATCAGTGATTCAATAGCCGCGCTTTAGCCCGGTTATACTCTTCATCCGAAAGCGCGCCCTTCATTTTCAGCTCAAACAATCGTTCCAGTTCCTGTGCGATCGCCGGCGCTTCGGCAGCTTTTGCCGTCGCAACATGCACGGCATTCCTCGAATCGATCGCCGCCGCCATCTGTTGAGCCTGGTTCCCGAACTGCCAGTTCTTATAATCCGACTGGGCCGCCGTGATCGTATCCTTTAAGCGTTTGGGATGATTGACGTTATAATAATCGGTGGCCCCCGCCTCCGCGGCCGTCTGGATCTCGACATGGCCGAAATTTAAGATCCGTCCCCAGACCGTCTGGTCATAAGAGACATTATTGATCTTGTCAAGCGGGCTTTCTTTTGCGTAATGCGTAACCAGTCCGGCTTCGTCGATCACCCGGAAATTCGTCACCACCCAGATATTCACCTTCCAGGCGGAATATCGCAGCCACCAATAAAGAACGGCTATTACCGGGCCCAGCCAACCCCAGACCGACGGCACTTGCAGGACGATGACGATTCCTACGGCCGCCAATGCCAATGCCACAAGGGTCGGGACTATAAGCACTGTCCAACTGGTGAAAGTCACCAGCAGTATCTTTTCTTCTTTCTGAAGAGGCGTCCGCATGGGTCAAAATTTACTATTCATCCAGCTTCAGCACCGCCAGGAAAGCCTCCTGTGGCACTTCCACATTTCCGATCTGTCGCATCCGTTTCTTACCTTCCTTCTGCTTCTCCAGCAGCTTGCGTTTCCGGCTGATATCCCCGCCATAACATTTGGCCGTCACATCCTTCCGCAAAGCGCTGATCGTCTCGCGCGCGATCACCTTGGCCCCGATGGCCGCCTGGATCGCGATCTGGAATTGCTGACGCGGCAGCAGCTCCTTTAGCTTCTCGCAAAGTTTGCGCCCAAAATCCGTCGACCGGCTCCGGTGGATCAAGGCGCTCAACGCATCGACCTTGTCCCCGTTGAGGAGGATATCCATTTTGACGATATCGCTTTCGCGCCGGTCGAGCGGATGATAGTCGAAGGAAGCATAGCCGCGGGTCTGGCTTTTCAGCTTATCATAAAAATCGAAGACGATCTCGGTGAGCGGCATCTCGAAGATCAATTCGACCCGGGTCGTGGTCAGATAGCTTTGATTGAGGAGGATACCCCGTTTGCCCAGACAGAGGGTCATAATATTGCCGATGTAGTCGGGCTTGGTAATGATCTGGGCGCGGATATAAGGCTCCTCGATCCGGTCGATGCGGGTCGGATCTGGCATTTCGGTCGGATTATTGACGATGATCTTTTCCCCCTTGTTCGTAAATGCTACGAAGCTGACGTTTGGCACCGTCGTGATCACCGTCTGATTGAATTCCCGCTCCAGCCGTTCCTGGATGATCTCCATGTGCAGCATCCCAAGAAATCCGCACCGGAATCCAAAGCCCAACGCCTGGGAAGTTTCGAGTTCGTATGTCAGCGACGCATCGTTCAGCTGCAGCTTGTCCATACATTCCCTCAGCTCCCCGAAATCATCCGTATTGACCGGGAAGATCCCCGCGAACACCATGGGCTTCACTTCCTGAAAACCCTGGACCATTGTGGGATTGGGATTCGATGCCAGGGTAATGGTATCCCCGACCTTGACCTCTTTCGCGTTTTTGATCCCGGTTATGATATAGCCCACGTCGCCCGTCTTTACCTCCGCCCGCGGATCGAGCGTCAACTTGAGTACACCCACTTCATCGGCCTCATACTCCATGCCCGTCGAAACGAACTTGACCTTGTCACCTTTTTTAATATTCCCATTCAGTATCCGGTAATAGACGATGATCCCGCGGAAGGAATTGAAGACGCTGTCAAAGATCAACGCCTGCAAGGGTGCATCCGGATCACCTTTGGGCGGGGGGATCCGATCGACGATCGCATCCAGGATCTCCTGTACGCCCAGCCCTGTCCGTGCGCTGGCCAGGAGGATATCCCCGGGCTTGCAGCCGATCAGTTCGATGATCTGGTCCGTGACCTCCTCGATCATGGCTCCGTCCATATCGATCTTATTGATGACCGGGATGATCTCCAGATCGTTCTCGATAGCCAGATATAGGTTGGAGATCGTCTGCGCCTGGATCCCCTGGGTAGCATCTACCAGCAACAGCGCTCCTTCGCAGGCCGCCAGCGCCCGGCTGACCTCATAGCTGAAGTCGACATGCCCGGGGGTATCGATCAGGTTAAGGGTAACCGGTTGACCTTTATAGGAATAATCGATCTGGATCGCATGACTTTTGATCGTAATGCCCTTTTCCCTTTCCAGGTCCATGTCATCCAGCACCTGGGCTTGCATATCCCGCGCAGAGATCGTGTTGGTCATTTCCAATAGCCTGTCCGCCAATGTACTTTTTCCGTGGTCAATGTGGGCGATAATGCAAAAATTCCGTATATTTTTCATTCGCTGCAAAAGTAAGCAAAAGCCTTGGTTGGCCAGCGTTCAAAATTCCTTATTTTCACACAAATTCAGGGCATGCCTGCTGATTGGAAACCATTGAAGTCCAGCCTTTCAAGAGGCGCGTTCGTCCTGATCATCGCCTTCTTCGCGATCCAGATCGCATTCGATCTCGCTCATTCGGTCACCGCCTTTCCCTTTGTTCACTATGGGATGTTCTCCGAATCATTTTCCGCCCCGGACAGCTTGCTCCGTTATACGGTCATCGTGGACGGCCGGCCGCTGGAACCTGACGGTTTCCCCATCTACCGCTGGGACATGATCCAGCAGCCGCTAACCGCCATCGATCGCCAGACCGCCACGAACGACTTTGCTTTCGACAAATCAAAGCTTGCGGCCGCCTTCCCTGCGGGATATTCCCGCGTCTCCGCCAACCTCGACAATTCCCCAACCCTGGCCACCGATTTCCCCGATTGGTACCGCAACTACCTCAGCCGGCTGATCGGTCAGCCCATTCATACCCTCCAGGTCAACCGAACCTGGTACCGGTATAAAGACAACCAATTTATCCTGGTGAAAGTAACCTCCTGGATCAACCGCCAATGGTAACCCGCCACCAATATACCCGCGATAGGAACTTGTTGCTGGTGTCCTATCTTCTATTCTACTATGCGGTGCTGGTTGGGTTCTTTCTTGATGACCGGCTGTTGTTCCAATACCGGCCCGTATTTTTCAACTATAACCGGGATCTGACCGAACTGTGGCTGATCGCTACCGGCCTTCCCCGCTGGATGATCGCTCATCCGGCTTCGTTTGCTGTCACGGACATCCTCGCCTTTCTCGTTCCGCTCCCGCTTATCCGGCAAAACTTTCGGAACAGGTCTTTCTCACCCTGGCCCGGCGTCTTGTTCATCTTCTGCCTGGCGCTCTACCTGCTGCTTGCCGATATTTTCTGGCAAATGCATTACGAGCCTTTCATTCTTCTGGTACTGATCGCATTGGCATGGATGACCGATCGTCCGGGCCGTTTCTATTCGCTGGTGAGCTTTTGCCGGTATTATTTTCTATACGTCTTCGTAAGCGCCGCTATCTGGAAGGTAGCCCGCGGGGCTGTCTTCAACAGCCAGGAGATGAGCCGGATCCTTCTTCTTCATCATACCGACCTGCTGACCGGCGCTTGTACATCGGTCACCTGCCGGGTCTATCGCTGGCTCATCGACCATCCGGCGGTTTCCCAGATCATCTATATCGGCGGTGTATTGCTGGAAGCCAGCTTCATGATAGGGTTTGTGACCCGCCGCCTGGACAGGCTGCTTATCGCTCTGGCCTTCCTATTCGTCATCGCCGACCTGCTGCTGATGCATATACCCTACTGGACGATCCTCTTAGGCGTCGTTCCGTTGTGGATCCGCCCGCCCGCCGCGCATTCCAAAGAAAAAAAGATCGTCCTTTATGAGACCACCCACCACGAGAACCTGCCCGCCTTGCTGGACCTATGCGAGATGCAGTTCAACCAGGTGACCGTCTTTCTGAAAGAGCTTTCATACCATAACCTTACCGGTGAGGGCTCACCGGAACAGCGCTGGCCACAAACGGATTTTTTTATCCAGACGTCCGATTGCGGCAACCGACGGTGGATCGGGCAGCTTTTTCGTTTCATCCGGCGGCATGGTTATACCCATCTGCATCTCTGTACTCTGGATAATAACCTTTTCGTCTTTGCCCTCCGGCTATCCTTTATCGGCCCCGTGCACGTCAGTCTCACGGTCCATGAGGTCAACGAATACTTCTTTCATTCTTTCCGGTCGCTTCGGGACTGGACCGAGACGATCGCCAAGCAGTTCTTCCACCGGCAGATCAGGCACTACCATTTTTTTCTTCCCGCAATGGCGGAGCAGTTCCAAAAGCGGCTGCCCGGCTCGGTAACCGTCTTTATTCCCTCGCGCTTCTATTCCGCCCACCGGCCGTATCTGGCGATCCTCCCCTTCAAAATTGTCATCCCCGGCTCCATCGATCCCAACCGCCGCAACTATGCGGAGGTCATCCGGGCCCTTACCTTCCTTCGGACGGTTCCCATCGAGATCGTATTGCTTGGCGATTCCGCCACCGAAGCCGGAGCCCGTATCGTCACCGAATTCCAATCCATCACCGGCGACCGGCTCACCCTGCGTCACTTTTCAGGCTATATTCCCCAATCGACCTATGAACGGGAGCTGGCTAACGCTCACCTGATCTGGAGCCCGCTGAATATTCACAAAAAGAGCAGCCGCAACAGTCCCGAAATCTATGGCCTAACTACCGCCAGCGGGCTGACGGCCGATCTGCTTCACAACAATATCCCGGCCCTTGTTCCGGCCGGTTTTATAGTTCCGGAGGCGTTCGCGGCGGCTATTTGCCATTATCGCTCAAATGAAGAAGCGCAGGAAATCATCCGACGTTTTATCGATGACCCCACGTCATATACGGCCCTGCGTGAAAAGATTCATGCTAGTTTCACTTACTTTTCGAAGGAGAATTTCAACAAGGTATTTGAAGGATTCATGGGGGATTGAAACCTCTCACTTGTAGTTTAAAGAAAAAAAGCTAACTTGTCATCAAACCGCCACTATGGCTAATACCTTTCAACGCATATCTATTGACCCGGAAATACGGTTTGGAAAACCTTGCATCACGGGCACTCGCATTGCCGTAGGGGACATCCTATCCTGGCTGGCATCTGGTATGACGCACAAAGAAATAGAAGAAGATTATCCCAATATTAAAGAGGAAGATATACTGGCCGCCCTTGCATTCGCCGCCAACAGGGAGGCCATGGTTAAAATCCTTGTCGGTTGAAGGTGTTACCTCGTATGTTGAGATTATTACTAGACGCAAATCTTTCATGGCGAATGCTGCCTGCGCTCAAGCAACACTTCGATGAATGCTTTCATGTAGATTCGATTGGACTAAACGTTCCGCCAAAAGACTCTGAAATTTGGGACTTCGCCCGCAAAAATAATTTGGTCATTGTAACGAATGATGAAGATTTCATCGATTTTATCAACGTAAGGGGATTCCCGCCGAAAATTATCTTATTGAGAATCGGAAACCAGAGGAGGATCTACATCACCAACCTTCTTATCCAGAGAAAGGATGAAATTGCTAATTTTTCAACATCCTCTGAGATAGGCCTTCTGGAAATGATTTCAAAGTGATTATCAATTTCGCCATCCCAAAAACGGCGACCTTACCCCGCAAACGCGGTACACAACCACCGCCAGCAGGATATTATAAACCGCGCTGCTGATCAGGATCGCCAACGCTCCGCCATCGATCCCGCCCACGGGGATCAACCACCGGCTGGTCCCGGCCAGCATCGCCACATATAAAAGCAGGCATCCCGCCGAATACTTTTCGCGGTCCTGCATCATCAGGATCGTATTGGCCGGACCAAAGACCGAGAACAGGAATTGCGCCAGGCTGATATAGATCATGGCCCGGTACCCGCCCGCAAATTCCGGCCCAAACAGTCGCAGGAGCGCCGGTCCTGCCACCACATTGATCAACAACAGCGGGATGCCGAGCAAAGTCATGAGCTTGTTGCTTTCGCTGTACAGCGATTGGGTATAAGCCCGGCCCGTCACCGTGTGACGGGCAAACAACTGTGGCAGCACCGTATGCATCAGGAAGAAAGGAAAGATCAGCAGGTCCGCAAACCGGTAGCTGATGTTGAAGATGCCGACGTCTTTTGGCGCCGGCAGGTATACCGGCAGCATGAGCATCGTTATCCTGGTACCAAGCAGTGTCAGCAGACTGATCACAAAGAAGTACCACGTCTTTGTCGAGAGCCTTTCCCCCTGCATTCCCGATAACCTCCGCTTTTCCGATAACCTCCGCTTTTCCGACAACCCTTGCTCTGTCGCCGCAGCCCCGCGGGGCGCCGCATACCTGCGCACATTCTGCGCCACCAGCCACGCAACGCCGCAGCAGCAGATCCCCAATACCGCAGTGGAAAGCAGGACTAACGTTTGCGCATGCAACGGAACCTTCAGCACCCACAGCAGTCCGGCGCCGGCGATCAGCAGCAGCGGCTTGACCAGCTTCTCGACGACCTGGCTAAGCCGGATATGGTTCAACGCCTGCAGGATCAGTTGGTTCAGACCAAGCGCCGCCGTCAGATAGACCGCGATCATCCCGAGCCGGAACAGCGGTTGATGATTGCTCAGGGTATCGATCGGCGCCCAATACAAAAGGGCGATAAAAGCTCCGCCCACGCCCAATGCCGCCACCGCTATCCAGCGGTTGACAGCGCGGACCAACCCTACCAGTTGCGGATGCTGACCCGGGCCGGCGCCGCCTCCGCCCTCCACCGTATACCTCGGCAATTGCGCCAGCACCAGGTCGTCCCTGCCTCCCAGCACTATGACGCTGAGGATGCTCACCCAGTTGAAGACGTGCACATATAGCCCATAGGAATCGGCGTCGGAAATCCGGACCAGGAGTAGGTTGCTGATGAATACAAGCGCGACGGAGCCCCCCTGGATCAGAAAGGAATGCAGCGTCCCACGCACGATACGCCGCCGGTCGGATTCGTCCAACCCCTCATCGATCCATCGGACAGCGTTCAATATTTTCCGTGAATATCCACCCAAAAGATATATTTCTTGTTTTTCGTATACTGATAATAGTGAGAGAAATGCCGGGCCAACCGCCGCCTGGTAGCGTCATAATCGGCCCACTCTCCCTTCAGGTCTTCTCCGAAGGGGCCGGAAACATCGTCAGCCTCGAGCAGTCCATGCCGCATCATCCATAGCCGGTTATTGTACCGGGGCGTAGGCCGGCCCAGCCACCGCTCCAGCTTCGTCCTGACCCTGACCGGCCAGCGGTGCAGCCGGTCATAATACCCTGCGTCGGTCAACACCGACAAACTTTCCTGATCTACCAGCATGAAGCGCCGGTAGCCCTGCGCGGCCAACGCATCGAGCACGACATAGAGAAGCCGCTCATCCCGGCCGATCTCACCGATCGGCTGACCCGAGCCCTCACAGGAGATATAGGCGGGCCGTCCGCTGCATCCCGTCATTCCCGTCACCGCCGTCGCATCATATCCTTCGATATCGATCTTGCAATACCAGGGAAGCCCGAATTCATTGAACAGCGAGCAAAGACTGCGGCCGCGTACCGCGACCGGCTCCGCCACCGGACCCGATCGTTCTGCCATGGACCGGATCAGCGAACTTTCCGTATCGTCCCGGCTAACATAGAAGCCCACCTCGTCCCGGTCTTTGTCGGTGACCGCCGCATTGATCACCCGGACTACACCCGCGCGGATCTCGTCCGCGAACCGTTCACCAAGCCGCGCTGCAAGCCGCGGGTCGGCCTCGATCGACGCCACCGAATATCCCAGCCGGAGATAGTAGGCTGTATCGGCGCCGTCATTGGCCCCCACGTCAAAGATCAGCTTCCCGGCGGTCATTATTTCAGCGACCGGATGATCGTCATAAATTCTACCGCCTGGAGCGATGCGCCTCCTACCAGTCCGCCGTCCACGTCGGGGCAGTGGAAGAGCTCACGGGCATTCCCGGCTTTCACACTGCCGCCATACAAGATAGCGATCTCATCGGCCGTCGCCTTGCCATATTTGACGGCCAGTACCGCCCGGATATGTGCATGCATCTCCTGCGCCTGGGCGGAAGTAGCCGTTTTACCCGTGCCGATCGCCCAGATCGGCTCGTAGGCGATCACGATCTGCCGGAGATGTGAATCGTTCAGATGGAAAAGCGCTTCCCGCAACTGCGTCTCCACGTAACCGTTCTGCGCGCCGACTTCCCGGATCGACAGCGGCTCGCCGCAACAAAAGATCGGCGTGATCCCATTCTCAAGGCAGATCTCCACCTTTTTGGCAAGCGTATGGTCCTGCTCCCCAAAGTATTCCCGTCTTTCACTATGCCCTACCACGCAGTATTTGACGTCGATCGACCGCAAGATCTCCGCTGACACCTCACCGGTATATGCTCCTGATCTCTTATCGGAACAATTCTGGGCGGCTGCGAAATAATTCTTTTTTGCAGCCAGCCGCTGATAGGCCATCGTGAGGTAAGGAAACGGAACGGCAAAGACCGCCCGCTGATGCGCCGCCAGTTCGATATCCTCGTTGAGGATCGTATCCAATAGTTCCTGCGCTTTGTCATATGTCAGGTTCATCTTCCAGTTAGCAGCGGCAATTTGTTGTCTCATGAATGGAGTGTTTTTTTCGATTGGTCAAAAATATGTTTTAAAGCATTTATCTCGTCCGCCCTGATCCCCTGCCCTTTAAGTTTCTTCCAATTATCGATATCCCGCAATGCCTTGTCCCACTCGTATCGGCCGCGGCCGTCCTGCCCCCAGCTAAAATCAGGGACATATTTTGGCGGGGCGCCATCGCCAAAGATATTACAGGAGATGCCGGTCATCGTCCCGGTATTAAAAGAAGTATTGATCGCGCACCGGGAATAGTCCCCCATCAGCAACCCGCATTTCAGCCCGGCCGAAAGATAGCCCCCGGAAGCCGGATGCCAGACCTGAACGGCGCCGGCATTGTTCTTGACATTCGACGCCGACGTCCCGGCCCCCAGATTGCACCACTCCCCGATCACGCTATCACCCAGATAGCCGTCATGGCCTTTATTCGAATAGCCAAGGAAAACGACATTTTTGATCTCTCCGCCGGCCGTACACGACGGCCCGAGGGTCGTTGCACCATAGATCTTCGTCCCCATCTTGACGGTAGCTCCTTCGCAACAGGCAAAGGGCCCGCGGATCAGCGCGCCCTCCATGATCTCCGCATGACGGCCAATATAGATCGGGCCGGTGGAGGCGTTGAGCACGCAATGGGAAAGCCTGGCGCCCTCTTCGATAAAGATCCCGTCCGGCGCCACCACCTGGACCGATCCCGGGACCGGGGCGCTGCGCCGCCCCGCTGTCAGCAGTTCGACATCTTCGGATATCGCCTCACTGTTGTGCTGAAAAAGATGCCATGGATAGCGAACGAGCCGTCCGTGGACGATCAGCCGGTCGATGGAAGCCTGGGTGAGCGGACCACGTTTCATCTCTTCACGGATCAGGTCCGCCAGCGCACGGGTAGGCAGCAGGTTAGCCGGTAATGCCGGCGCGGATGTCAACGGCCCGACCGAAAACGTACCCGCTCCCAGCAGCCGCTCCCATTTCTCCCGAAAGGTCAGGATACCCATCCGGAGATCGAGCACCGGCCGCATCGCGGTGAAGGGCAACAGGTCGCCCGTGCAGGAAGTATCTTCGAATAACAGCATGAGGACCAAAACTAAAACATTCCTATCAACCCTCACCCCCCGGCAAAAAAAATCCCTTCCGGATTGGAAGGGAATAAGTTGGGTGAGAAGTTGCTATTTGGTCTTCTTCTCGTAGCGTTTCTTGAACTTGTCGATCCGTCCCGCCGTATCCACCAGCATGTTCTTACCCGTGAAGAAAGGATGGGAAGTATTGGAAATTTCCAATTTGATCAGGGGATATTCGTTGCCGTCTTCATACTTGATGGTCTCTCTGGACTGGGCAGATGATTTGCTCAGGAAAGTGACCCCGTTGCTCATATCTTTGAAGACAACGAACCGGTAACTCTTCGGATGGAGATCTTTTTTCATAATTCGTTCTGTTTGAAGGATGTACGGATTTGGCCGTACGATACTTTTTTACTTAGAGTTGGCAAAGGTAGCCATTATATTCTTTCCGGGCAAATAATAATAGGTCTTTCCTCGATCCCGGCAGCCTTCCTTAGCTCCGCATATTCACATACTGCAAGGCGATCCCCAGGTTGGCGCCGCTGCACAGTTTGATCACCGCCTGCAGATCATCTATCTTCTTAGCCGTGACCCGGATCAGGTCATCCATGATCTGAGATTGGACCTTGAGCCCTGAATCCTTGATCAGTTTCGTTACCTTCTTCGCATCCTCCTGTTTCAATCCATTCCGCACCGGGACTTCCTGCCGCGTCACTTTGCCGCTCTGATACGGCTCCTTTCCAAGGTCGAATGCCAGCGGATCCAGTCCCTGCTTCATAGACCGGCTGACGAGGACGTCCACGATCTGTTTCAGCTTCATATCGCTTTCCGCTTCCAGATCGATCTTCATATCTTTTTTGTTGAGGTCGATCTTGACGGGCGAGTCTTTAAAGTCGAACCGGTTGGTGATCTCTTTTTTGGTGACGTTGACGGCATTGTCGAGGACCTGCTGGTCTACCTTGCTGACGATATCAAAAGATGGCATAAGATGGAGTTGTCTCCCAAAAATAGGCAAATGCGCGGAATTGGATCAATTCCCATTTCCTCCGCTCTTCACCCGGCTTTCCTCCTCTCCTGCCCCACCGTTCCGGCGGCCGTTATTCCCCATTCCCTTGAGCGGCTTCCCGAAATTCCAGGTAAAGGTTGCAGCCACCTGGCGGCTGTCCCGCCGGTTGTGGAACGTCGCATCGGTTTCCTGGAAATTGATGTACCCATGCACCCTGTTCGTATAAAGGAAGTCCCGGACCGAAAGCTTAAGACTGGCCTTGTCCTTCAGGATCTTTTTAGCAAGGGCGACCGTTCCCTGCCCCATCGGATCGACGATCACCTGCCCTTCCACGCCTTTCGTGCGGTAGAAGCCCGAAAGTTCGCCCGACCAGCCATGCTGGAAATTGAACTGGTTGGTGAGATTCACCAGCAACGTAGTGGCGCTTACATCGATATTCTGGCCGTATAGCAGACCAGTGAACTTATTATAGTTGACGTTGCTGTACAGGATCGCCGTCCACCATTTGGTAAACGGTCTCATTGCGCTTACCGCTATCCCGGCGTTCTGGCGGCTGCCGATATTGCCGTTGCGCACGATGGTCGCCTGTCCGGACTGTTCGAACGTCTCCGTAAAGAAGTTGACGGTATAGCTGTAGTTCAGCGTCGTCGTCAGCCAGTGCTTGTAGGTATGCGAAAGCTCCACGTTATTCGTGTACTGCGGCTGGAGATAAGGGTTTCCCGCCTGATAGGTATACTGGTCGAGGAAGAACAGAAAAGGATTCAGGTCCTGGTAAGCGGGACGGTCGATCCTGCGGCCATAGTTCAATGTGAACGTGTTCTTCGCATTCGCGTCATAGGTCAGATAGAGCGTCGGGAACAGGTTGACATAGCTCCGGGAGAACGAAGAGTCGTTATTGATCACCGTAAGCCCGTTACCCAGCTGATGGCCGTAGTAGTTTGTGTTCTCCGCCCGCAACCCGGCCTGGACGGTCCATTTCTTCCCGTATTGTTTCGTCATCGTGACATATGCCGCATTGATGTTCTCCCGATAAATGAACGCATTGGTCTTGGTCGTATCCACATCCGACTTGCCGTTCACCACGTCATAGTAGTTGGCGGTATTGTTGGTATTGACGTAACTGAGCTTGACGCCGGTCTCCAGCTTATACCCTTTTGCCAGCGGCCGTGTATAGTCGGTTTTGAGGGTGTAGATGTTGATGGTGCCGGGCAGATAACCGGTTAGGATCGACTGATCCAGCAGGGACTTGTCCGGGGTGAAGGTCTGGTTATTGAAATACTGATTGCTCATGGAGGAATACCGCACATAGTCCAGGTCGGCCGTCAGCTCGCGTCCGGCCGAATCATAGGTATGCCGGAAATTCAGGTTGGCCGAGCGGTTCTTCCATTTAGAATTGTTGGTATTGGGCGAATAGACCAGCGAATCGACCGCGTAACTGGGGTTCAACAGCTGGATATTGCTTCCTGAAATATCCCGTTCTGTATTTTGGAACCCGCTCACTACAAAGCCTATCGTCGTCTTTGGCGTTACATAATAATCCATCCCGAGTTTCACGTTGCCTTCCGGGTTGATAAAATGCATAACCGTGGTCTGCTGGAAGATCGAGTTGATGGTTCGAGCCGCGTCATCATCCAGATATTTGCGCTGGATCTGCAATACCTGAAAGCCTTCCCAGTGGGAATAGCCGGCGTTAAGGAAGAAATTGAACTGCCCCGTACGGTAATTCAGGTTGAGGCTCCCGCTGGGCTTTGGATATACGCCCTGGGTGTGCGTCAGATTGAGATTGCCGTTGAAGCCCTTCATTTTGTTCTTCTTCGTTTTGATATTGATGATCCCCGAATTGCCCGCAGCGTCATATTTAGCGGAAGGGTTGGTCATCAGTTCGATCTGATCGATCGCTGAAGCTGGCAGACTACGCAGATAATCAGCCAATTGTGTAGCCGACAAATACGTAGGCTTGCCGTCGATCATCACCATTACTCCCTGCTTGCCTTTCAGGCTGATATTATCGTCCTTATCCAGCGTGACGCCCGGAGACTTCTCCAGAACGTCCATCGCCGTGCTCCCCGCGTTAGCGGGAGAAGCGTCTACATTTATAATGGTGCGATCGGCCTTTTGCTCGATCGGCGGGCGTTTGGCGACCACCGCGACTGCTGCGAGGCTGCTGCTGGTTCCGGTCAATACCATTGGCGGCAAAGCCCGGGTGTTCTGGTTCGAGATCTCTACGGGCTGCGAATACAACCGGTTGTAACCGACAAAAGATGCGAGGAGAAGATATTTCCCATCCGGTAGCTCGGAGAAAACGAAATGTCCGGCCTTGTTGGTCACCGTTTCTTTTACCCGGCTTGAGTCGGTCGCCTTCAACAAGGCAATGGTGACCGCTTCCAGGGACTGGCCTTTGTCGTCCATGACGTTCCCCGAGATCCTGCCGCCGGTAAGCTCAGCTGGCGCGGCGGCCCTTTGAGGGGTCGGTTGAGCCCGGGCAAACAACCCGACGACAGTTATCAAAATCGCAGTCAAAATAATTTGGTGTCTCATAAAGTCCTTTTATTTGCTTAGTACTATTTTTTAGTTATTACAATACAAAGATTACTACTTTGCATTACATAGAACATTGCTTTGTGTTGAAAGGCTGTTACGACTGATAACTGGCTCTCTCATGTGAATTAAAGTTTCTCGAAATTACTTTTCAGCAGATGCGCCGCGAAGTTTACTTGACCAATGATCCGGTTTCGGTGACCAATTGATCATGGATATTTGTGTGATCAGACGCAAAAAGGCGGCGGCAGTTACACGAAATCACCCGTAAATGATAAATGGAAAGAAATCCGGAAGGACGGCTACTGCTTATCCGGCTGAAGTGAGCGCTTCATTTGCGCCCGGGGATGCATGTGCGCCCGGGGATGCATTTGCTCGCGACGATGCATTTGCCCCTGAGGATGCATTCGATCCCGGGGAGATATTTTGACCTGGTGAGCGCCCCCGACGGTTGAGCGCCCATAAAATAGCCACTCCGGAGAGCACCAGCGCTGAAGAGATCACTTCCGCCTGTGTCGGATGACCCGGCAGGAAATCATATTTGCTATTGACGCGGATGTGCTCGATGACGAATCGTTCGATCCCGTTAAGGATCAGATAGATCCCAAACAGTTTCCCCGGAGTCCTGAGTCGTTTGCGGATGGCCCAAAGGATAAAGAACAACCCAAGGCACATCAACGTCTCATAGACCGGCGTCGGGAAGACCGGGATCGGCAGCTGTGAGCAGTACTCCCCCTCGCAAAGCGGCAGCCGGGCCCCCATTCCGAGCACATTATGAGGATAGGAATAGGCAAAAAGCCAATTAGGCAAAAAGCCGGGGGCTTTCACCGCCAGATGCGGGATATTCTCCAATCCTTTGAATTCCGGAGCATAAATGGTCTGGTAAATATGGGTTATCCGCTCAAAATCCCCCGGTTGTGCGAGGATCGCTTTCCCGGTTCGGGGATCGGTAATATAGGCGCTGTTGAGGATCCCCCAATCGCCGTCCCCTGCGACCTGGCAGCCGATCCGGCCAATGGCATAGGCCAGCATCAGCCCGGGCGCCGCCGCATCGTTCAACTGCCAGAACCCGATCCCATGCTTGCGGGCATACCACCAGATCGCCAGCGCCGCGCAGATCAATCCGCCGTAGAAGGTCAGTCCGCTAAAAGAAAAAAGCGAGCCCATCGGATCCCTGACAAAATCGTCCCAGGTCTCAAAGCTGTTGAAGATCTTCGCGCCCACGAAACCAAAGATGAAAGCAAAGATCGTCAGGTCCCCTACCCGGTCATGCGGCCAGATACGGATCGTCTTCTCCTGCGGCTGGGGCAGCTTTTGTTTGTTCTTCTCCCACCACTTCAGGCCGGCGAACAATACCCCAAGCGCCAAACCGGCCACCCAGTTACCCTGTCCGCTCAATATATAGTCCTGTACCTTGAAATTGGGGTCGGGACCGGTCAAAAAGAGGCCAACAAGCTTGAAACCCAAGATAAAACCCAAAATGAAATTCAAGATCAACTCCACCGGGCTGGCGGGCTTCCCGATCAGGACGAGCTCTTCCCGGCTTTGCAGCAACCCTTCCCTTTCTTTCCGGATCAATTCCTTCGTCAGGACGACCGCAGCCGCAATAAAGGAAAGCGCGACAAAGAAACCAAAGGAATTGATAAACTGCAGCCAGTGCGGCGCCCAGCCAAAAAGATCGGAGAAAGCATAATAAAGGTTGGGATACATAGTTCTATAGTGCTGCGCAAACCTACATCAAAAATCCCGAACTAAACAAATAGCTGTACGCCGCCATTCCGCCGCTCTGCACCCCCTTCTCATCACCTCCGCCAAAAATAATTTTCCACATTATACTAAAGATTGGGCATTGCCGTTCCACATTAGTGTTCCACGGGGAACGTTTTTCGCCCGAAATTCCCACCCCGTCTGCATCCCATGGCTTATCCCCAAATGTGCATAATTCCGAGAGTTATTCACATAAAAAAGGCCATCGCTTTTGCGACGGCCCGATCTATTCTTATCCCGATATCTTAACAATACTCCTCGAAAGCCGCGATCAAATTATGGGCGATGATCGGCGCCGGACGGCCCTCGATCTGGTGCCGCTCGATCATATGCACCAGTTTGCCATCCTTAAATAAAGCGATCGCCGGTGAAGAAGGCGGATAAGGCAGCAGATGCTCCCGGATCGCCCCAACGGCTTCCATATCGAAGCCGGCAAAACTCGTGGTCAAAAAATCGGGCTTCTTTTTACCATTCGCCACCGCCATCAGCACTCCCGGCCGGGCGGAGCCCGCCGAACAGCCACAAACCGAATTCACCATCACCAGCGTCGTGCCCGGTTTGGTCAACTGCTCATTCACTTCCTCGGAGGTCAGCAATTCCTGAAAACCGTTGTCGGTCAGCTCCTCCTTCATGGGTAATACTATTTCCTCTGGATACATTTTTTTAGGTTTTGATTACAACAACACAAAGGTAACACAAAAGTTCTTTTCGCCGCCATGTGAAATATTGTCACCCAAGTCCCTCAGGACCTGCTTTTCTGTCATCAAAGCCGTGTCCGGTCCGCCAGATCGGCCTTAATCCGGCAATTTTAGCCCGATGGTATGTCGTTTGATCTCTTCCGGCTGTTCAACAAAATTACCTAACACAAATACACAATCTTATGACACTCGTAAAAGTCAACAACAACGGGCATCGGGGCCTTTCCCAGTTCGTCGATGAATTCTTCCAGGGTTTCCCGGTAAAGGAAGAAAGCTTTGGTTTTCCTCCCGTCAACATCCATGAAACCGCTGATGCTTATCATCTGGAAATCAGCGCTCCCGGCCGTAACAAAGAAGATTTCAAGCTGTCGCTCGACAATGGTCAGCTGACGATCAGCTTCGAAAAGAAAGAAGAAACCCGTACCGAAGACTACAAGACGATCCGCAAGGAGTTCTCTTTCCGTAGCTTCAAACGCAGCTTCAACCTTGACGATCGGATCGATACCAACGGTATCCAGGCTAAATATGAGAATGGAGTGTTAAAACTGTTGTTGCCGAAAAAGGAACAGGTGAAGGAATCTGCCAAGCAGATCAACGTTCAGTAAGGCAAATCCGGATTTATCTCGGGGCCGGTCTCATCTCGCTGGTGAGCCGGCCTCTTTTTTTGACTTTTTTATGATTGATTGTTTTAATTTCGTGGTCCAAACGCATGTAATCCAATCAGATCATGATGAAACCTTCCAATAGGCCATGGCTCTTGTTTTTGATTCTTATCGTTTCTTTCAAGCCGGGGTTCGCACAAATTCCCACTTTCCGCGCACCGCTGCAATTGCAGGACACCGCTGTAAAACCTGCGGACACCCTGCGTATCCGTAACCTCAACCCATATTTTTCCCTCCACGTCGACTCAAATCTCAACTACCAGTTGGAGATAAACCGGGATCCCAACCGCTATTTCTTCTTTATGAAAGATGCACCCGTCGGCATGAAGATAAGGGAGAACGGCCTTCTTACCTTCCGGGCCGAAAGATCCTATTTTCTTTCCGGCCGGCTGAAATATGACATTCCATACAAGGTTAAAATAGGCGTTCAGAACCTCGATAACCCGAAAGAACGCCTCGACACCTCCTTTACCATCCAGTTCTTTACCACCGACGTCATCCCTTCGCGGGTCAAACCAACCGTCAGCAGCCTCCTCACCATCGATGAAGGCGATACCATCAACTTCCGGGTCCAGTGCGAGACCGGCACCTATCCCATCGAGTCGATTAATTTCTATTCCAATGTTCCGATCCGGGGCAATACCATCGTGGAAAAATGCGATGACCTCTTTACCTGGTCACCCCCCTATGATTTTGTAAAAGAGACCGATTCCGGAAAATCAAAGCTCCTGATCCTTTATTTCGTCGGCACCAATAAGATGTTCCAGCGGGATACCGCCACCGTCAAGATCTATGTCAAGGACGCGCTCAACTACCCCTATGCGAAGGACGACTATAACCAGACGCTGACTAACATGCGTGTCTACATGCTCCGCCTGAAATATGCCTTCTTCCAGCTGGATAAGAAAGTCAAACATACCAAAAACACCCGCCAGGACTTTGATATCACCGCCGCCGCCACCGGCCTGGGCGGAACCATCGCCACCGCCTCCAACAACATGACGACCGGCGAGATCCTGCCCAGCGTAGGCGTTGCCATGGTCCCCGTCAAAGAGACCGCCGCTCCGCCGCTTACGGCCGAACAGAACCAGGCCACCCTCGTCCGGGCAGCTGTCAAACGTCTGGATTACATGATCCACGACAATACGCTCGTAGGCGAGAAAGACCCCGACATCACGAAAAAGACCGCGGCGTTAAAAGCGGAATTGAAGCAGACCCAGATCCAGCTGATCGACGTCCCGCTGGAAGAGACGGTCAACATGACCGAGGAGCAGCTGAATGCTTACTTCGACAACCCGAGGGTCAACAAGAAATACCGGATGAAACATTAAAGGAGCCCCTAAACGTCAGATCGAGGGGCTGCGCCTAAAGATAGCCGAGGATCTTCAGCATGCTCTGCGCCGTCTGCTCCTTCGCATACAACCAATCGGTCAGCTTGCCGTTCTTGTCATGACCGACGATCACATGTTTTGGCGAAGGGATAAGACAGTGTTTGATGCCGCCATATCCGCTGATCTGATCCTGATAGGCGCCGGTATGAAAAAATCCCACATACAACGGCTCACCGTTGACGATCTTGGGAAGGAACACTTCATTGATATGCTCTTCGGAGTCATAATAGTCATGACTGTCACAAGTGATGCCACCCAGCACCACCCGCTGATATTCCACATCCCACTTATTGATCGGCAGCAACAGAAACCGCTCCCCGATCCCCCAGGTATCCGGTAACGTCGTGATAAAGGAAGAATCGATCATATACCAGATCTCCCGGTCATTTTGCATCTTCTGGCCGATCACGCTGTAGATATGCGCCATGCTCTCCCCTACCGTATAGCTTCCAAACTCCGTAAAGATATTCGGCACCGGCACATTGTTGCGCTTGCAGGCCTTCTTGATGTTTTGCACGATCTCATTGATCATGAACTGGTAGTCATACTCGAATCCCAATGAATGTTTGATCGGGAAACCGCCGCCGATATTGATCGAATCCAGCTCCGGGCAGATCTTCCGCAGCTGACAGTAGAGGTTGATCACCTTGTTCAGCTCGCTCCAATAATAGATATCGTCCTTGATCCCCTTGTTGAGAAAGATATGAAGCATCTTGAGCTGAAACCGGTCCTCGTTCCCTTCGATCTTGTCGACATAGAATTCAAGGACTTCACGCGCGCGGAAACCCAGGCGGGAAGTATAGAAGGGGAATGTCGGCTCTTCTTCCGCCGCTACCCGGATACCCAGCTTGAACGGCACCTTCACCGACCGCTTGTATTGCTGCAGCTCATCCTTGTTGTCGAGGATCGGGATCACATTCTTGAACCCCGCATTCAACAGCGACGCGATCCGGCTCGTATAGGTCTTTTGCTTGAACCCGTTGCAGATGATATAAGTATCCTTCGTGATCTTCTTGCGCTCATACAGCTTCTTGATGATCTCGATATCATAAGCATAGGACGTCTCGAGATGGATATCGTTCTTCAGCGCCTCCTCCACGATAAAGGAAAAATGCGAGCTCTTCGTACAATAGCAATAGAAATATTTCCCTTCATAACGGTGCTTCTTGATCGCTGCGGCAAACATCTTCTTTGCTTTGTTGATCTGCATTCCGATCTTCGGCAGATACGTCAGCTTCATCGGCGTGCCGTACTTGTCGATCAGCGCCTTCAGATCGACCCCGTTAAATTGAAGATAGTTGTCCTTAACCTCGAACCCTTCTTGCGGGAAGTTGAAAGTCTGCGTCACCAGGTCGGTGTACGTGTTATTCTGCTGTGCCTGATCCAGTTTGGTCTGAATTTAATGGTTAATAATGGGACCAAAAGTAATAAAAAAACAAGAACGCCCCCTGTTGGGGGCGTTCTTAAGAAAATTTTGTTTATCTATTTTACCGAAGCGACCAGCTTTTTGAAAGTCTCCGGCTCATTCATCGCCAGGTCGGCCAGCACCTTCCGGTCGAGGCCGATCCCCTTCTGGCTGAGCTTATGGATGAACGCCGAGTAGGTCAGGCCCTCCGCCCGAACGGCGGCATTGATCCGGGCTATCCACAGCGTCCGGTATTCCCTTTTCTTCAATTTCCGGCCTACATAACGATACTGAAGACCCTTCTCCAGGACGTTCTTGGCGACGGTATATACATTTTTACGTTTGCCGTAGAAGCCCTTTGCAGCCTTCAGGATGCGCTTCCTGCGAGCCCGGGAGGCAACGGCGTTAACTGAACGTGGCATATCTTACTAATTTGAAAATTTTAAAAATTATTTGAGTCTCAGCAACCGCTTGACGAAATCCAAATTGGCGGGCTGTACTTCGCCTTTCTGACGCATCACGCGCTTGCGTTTCTTCGATTTTTTAGTAAGGATGTGACGTTTAAACGCTTTCTGGAAGGTGATTTTCCCCGTGCCAGTTATTTTGAAGCGTTTTTTGGCACTGGAATTCGTTCTAACCTTTGGCATCTCAAATGCTTTTTGCTTGATTCCCCTGCTGGCGGATCACACCGGTGACCACTTATGGAGCCGTTTGGGGGTGCAAAGCTATAAAAAAAACCGCATTTTGGGCGGTTTTTTCGATTTTTTATTGGGCGGTCTTGTCTTTTTCCTTCTTTTTCTGGGGTTTGGGCGCCCATATGGCCAGCATTCGCTTGCCTTCCATCTTGGGCATGCCTTCCAGCACCCCGGAATCATTGAGCCGTTCCGCAAACTTCAGCAGCAGCAGCTCACCCCGCTCCTTGAACTGGATCGCCCGGCCTTTGAACTGGACATAAGCTTTTACCTTATTCCCTTCCTTCAGGAACTTCTCGGCATGCTTAGCCTTAAAGTCGAAATCATGGTCGTCCGTATTCGGGGTGAACCTGATCTCCTTCACCTCAGAGGCCTTGCTCTTGGCCTTCATCTCCTTCTCCTTCCGCTTCTTCTCGTATAGGAATTTATTATAGTCGATGATCTTACAGACCGGGGGATCGGCGTTGGGGGAGATCTCGACAAGGTCGAGCGCCTGGTCCTGCGCCATTTTCAGGGCCTCCTGGATAGAATATACGCCAACTTCTATATTGTCGCCTACCAGCCGCACCTGCGGTACCCTGATCATATGGTTGGTACGGTGTTCCTGCTGTTGTTCTTTTCTAAATCGTGGATTAAAATTCCCTCTTGGGGGTCTTGGTGGTCTTGGTGGAAATGCCATTTACAGTTTTTAAGCCCGGCTTCCTTCCCTGCCGGAAGCCGCAAATTTTTTTGTTTTTCTTTTATTCACGCCCTTAGGGATTAGGGACGCGTTCTTTGATCTCATGTTGCACTTCGGCGATGAACTCCCCGATATCTTTCACTCCCAGATCACCTTTACCCTGGCGGCGGACGGCGACCTTCCGTTCATTCATCTCCTTCTCGCCGATCACCAGCATATACGGGACCTTTGCCAGTTCAGTATCGCGGATCTTCTTTCCGATCTTCTCGCTGCGGTCATCCACCTCTACACGAATATCTGCATTTTTCAGCAGACCCAAAAGACTTTGTGCATATTCCAGCGACTTATCCGTGATCGGCAGGATCTTCACCTGCAACGGAGCCAGCCAGACCGGAAATTTGCCCGCATAATGCTCCAGCAGAAAGCCGATGAACCGTTCATGCGTTCCAAGCGGCGCCCGGTGGATGATCAGTGGAGTGTCGACATGGTTCTCCCTGGTCGTGTACTCCAATTTGAACCGCTTGCCCTGGGCGAAGTCTACCTGATTGGTGGCCAAAGTGAACTCCCGGCCGATCGCACTCCAGATCTGGACGTCGATCTTGGGGCCATAAAAGGCCGCTTCATCCGGCACTTCGACAAACGGCGTATTGGTTCGGATCAGCACATCCCGTACCAGGGCCTCGGTCTCCTTCCATAGTTCCGGCTCATCGATATACTTTTTGCCCAGTTTCGACGGCTCATGGGTGCTGAAACGCATCACGTACTTATCGACCCCGAAGATCTTAAAGTATTTCAGGTACATCTCATTGACCCCCTTGAACTCGTCATAGAACTGGTCTTTACTGCAATAAATATGCGCATCGTTCATGTGCAGGCACCGTACCCGCATCAGGCCGAACAATTCCCCGCTCTGTTCGTACCGGTAGCAGGTCCCATATTCCGCCAGCCGGTATGGCAGATCTTTGTATGACTTCTGCTCGGCGGCAAAGATCTTATGGTGATGCGGACAGTTCATGGCCTTCAGGTAATACTTTTCCCCCTCCAGTTCCATCGGCGGGAACATACTGTCCTGATAATAAGGCAGATGCCCACTGGTGATATACAGGCTTTCCTTGGCGATGTTGGGGGTGACGACCCGTTTATAGCCCGCCCTCTCCTCGGTATCCTTGGCCAGCCGTTCCAGCTGTTCGATCACCACCGTCCCGTTTGGCATCCAAAGCGGGAGACCCGGCCCTACCTGCTCATCAAAGGTGAAAATGCCCAATTCCCTGCCCAGTTTCCGATGATCCCTTTTTTTTGCCTCCTCCAGCATCTGCAAATATTCGTCCAGTTCTTTCTGTGAGGGGAAAGACACCCCGTAGATCCGGGTCAGCTGCTTGTTCCGCTCATCCCCTTTCCAATACGCCCCGGCGATATTGGTCAGCCGGACCGCCTTGATGAAACCCGTATTCGGGATATGCGGTCCCCGGCACAGATCGGTGAAATTTCCCTGAGTATAGAACGTGATCTGGCCGTCCTGCAGGTTTTCGAGCAGATCGAGCTTATATTCATCTCCTTTTTCGGTGAAATACCGGACCGCTTCCGCTTTACTGATCTCCTTGCGCCGGTACGCCTCGTTCCCCCTGGTCAGCTCCGCCATTTTCACCTCCAGCTTGCGCAGATCGTCATCGGTGACCTGCCGCCCGCCCAGATCCATATCGTAATAGAAGCCGCCCGTATCGATCGCCGGGCCCACCCAGAATTTTGCACCCGGGAACAACGATTCCACCGCCTCCGCCATCAGATGCGCCGAAGAGTGCCAGAAAGTGGATTTGCCTTCCCCATCCGACCAGGTCAACAATTTAAGCGTGGCGTCGGTTGTGATCGGACGTGTCGCATCCCATACCTGCCCATTGACATTCGCGGCCAATACCTTTCTCGCCAATCCTTCACTGATGGACTTGGCGATCTCCAATGCAGTTACGCCGCTTTCATATTCTCTGACGGCGCCGTCCGGAAAAGTGATCTTGATCATAAGGGTGCAAAATTAACAAACTCTTCTGAGAACGAAGGCGGGGTTCCACTCCGTTTTTATAAATGGTACACCCGGCAATAATTTATTTCTTTAATTTGCCGGTGGTTAACCGTCCGATATGCGAAGATTCTTTTTCCTCCTTCTTACTGCCGTGCCGCTGGTGATCCATGCGCAGGACCTGACCGGGATCTGGCAGGGACATTTCGGGGAAACATCGAGCTCTTCGTTCATAAATCCCAGCCAACGATATAAATTCGAAGTGCAGATCGCCCAGCGCGACAAAAACTTCGACGCCGTTACTTATTCCTATCTCTCATCCATCTTCTACGGCAAGGCGGCTGCGGCAGGTACCGTGAACCCTAAGACGGGCAAGGTGCTCCTGCAGGAAGGCAAATTGCTGGAAGTCCGGCAACAATTCGGGGACATCGTTTGCGTCATGACCTGCTTTTTGCAGTATACGAGATCCGGCGACGAGGAATTCCTCGAAGGCAAATACGTAAGCATGAATGTCAAGGACTCGACCAACTGCGGTCACGGGACCGTCTTTCTACGGAAAGTAGTGACCTCCGACTTCTATGAAGAGCCATTTCTCGTCGAACGGAAAAAAGAGTTGAAGAATAAACCGGCGACAAAACCCCCGGTGATCCGTCACCATCCCGACAGCAACGTCACCGCAAGCGCACACCGGCCCGCGACCCATCATCCCGTCGCTCAAAAGCCGCCCCCGCCGGCCCTCGCCCATGCCACCGTACCCCAGCGGTCCAATATGAGACCTTCCCTTGACAGCGGCTCCGGTTTGAGCCATAAATTCCCATCCATCACCCCGCGCATCCTGCTGGATCGCTCAAACATGTTAGTCCGATCCCTGACGGTCAATACCCGTGAAGTAGTCCTGAACATCTATGACGACGGCGTCATCGACAACGATACCATCTCCGTATACCTGGACAACAAAATGGTCATCAACCACGCCATGCTGACCGACCGGCCATTGGTCCTTACGCTGCATCTGGACGAGGATAATGACTATCACGAGCTCGTCATGGTGGCGGATAATGAAGGAACGATCCCGCCCAACACGTCACTGATGATCGTGAAGGCGGGAGACAAGGAATATAAGGTAAACATCACTTCCAGTCTGCAAAGGAACGCCACCGTAACCTTTAAGTACGTGCGGCCAAACTAACTTCTATGCGTAGCGCCCTGCTGATAACTCTCCTGATCCTGTCCTGCATCGTCCGCGGGGAAGACCTTAACGGGATCTGGAAAGGTACGCTGACCCAGGGGCCCGGCGGCTGTTATCCGCAGTATTTCCTGGAGTTGCAGATCAATTTCAGCGGCGACCGCCTGAGTGGAAAAGCCTATGACTACTACGACAAGGACCATTTCGTCAAAATGAGTTTCACCGGCCGGTATAATCCCCAGACCCACCGGCTTGTCATCATCGAGAATGAAGTGCTCCTGGCAGATATCCCGATGGATTGCGAGCCCTGTACCAAGACCTACGATCTCAACTATACGAAAAATGGGGAACAGGAGCAGCTAAGCGGGGACTGGAAAGGGATCTATTCCGAAAAACGGCTGGTGTGCCCACCCGGCAAGATCCGGCTCACCCGGGCCACGCAATCTGATTTTCCCGTCGATATCGATCAGTCGGACACCCTGATCGCGCTGCAGAAGACGCTCCACCTTCAGGCCCGCCAGCCGACATTGGTCAATACCATTACCCTTCCCGCCCCCGATGTGAAGATCGAATTTTATGATGACGCGGAGATCGATCACGATACGATAACGGTTCTCATCAACAATAAGCTGCTGCTATACCGGCAAATGCTGACCGACCGGCCGCTGACCATTCATTTCAATGCGTTCCCCAACGCCGTTTACGAGCTGGTCATGTACGCTGACAACATGGGCGATATTCCGCCAAATACCGCATTGATGATGGTGACCTCAGGTTCGGAGAAATATAAGGCGCTCCTGTCTTCGAGCGACCAGAATACCGCGACGATCCGGTTTATCTATAAGCCTGCTTCTTTTCAAAGTCCAGCGAATCCGTGACCTCTCCACATCCGATCATCTTGGCTTTATAGACCGGATGCTTATTCCCCATATAAGGATTGACGATCGCCGGCGTATAGCTGAGCCAAAAGCCTTCCGCCGAATCCCCGAAAGCCATCGGACACCGGAGATGATAGATCTTCTGCCCATCGTACTGTACGGTACGGATCAGGTCATACATTTCACTCGTCAGCATATTGAAGGAACGCCGTCTCCCGTCGATGCCCGTCTCGCCCGTCAAACCTTTGGCTTCGCCGACGATGCTGGCCGCAAGACTTTTCGCCGTCTCGATGATGGGGGTGTCGGCCTTGATCAGCCGCACCGGCAGGCTGTCCGCCTTCGCGGCCACTGCGTAAGCCGCCTGATCGGCTTTTAGCGTATCCCAATCCACCAACGCATCCTTTAACGCAAAATAGTCGCTCATCAGACCTGCGAACGCCATATCGAAGGCGCCTGAATTCTTGCTTATCCGAAGCGCCTGGTCCGGCGGCGACTCCTGGCTCTTCTTCTTATCCGACAACAGCCTGTAGGCCAGTAGCCCCGCGACGATGAAAAGGACAATTAACAGGATGAATTTCCGCATGAAAGAAAGTTTTGCCGAAGGTACTGCACTGGGCTAAATTTGCATACCATTTTATAAAAATTCATGTTAGCAGGACTACAGAACGTTACCTTCGAATTCGGCGCCAGAGTGATCGTAAAAGACGCGACCTGGCATATCCAACCCAACGAGCGCATCGGCCTGATCGGCTATAACGGCACCGGCAAATCCACCCTTTTGAAATTGTTCGCCGGCGAATATCTCCCCTCCGCGGGCACCGTCGAACGAAGCCGGACCACGACCATCGGCTACCTTCACCAGGACCTGCTCAGCTTCGATACCAATGGTTCGATCCTCGAAGTGGCGATGACCGCGTTCGAGCGCGTCCAGCAGCTCGAGAAAGAGATCGAAGCGCTTGGCAAACAGCTGGAAAAGGACCATGAGAACGAGACCCTCCTGCATCAATATACCGACGCCCTCCACGAAATGGATACCCTTGACGGCTATACGGTTGAAAACCGCACCGGGGAGATCCTCCAGGGCCTTGGATTTACCAATACCGACCTGGGCCGGCCGTTCCGCGAATTCAGCGGCGGCTGGCGGATGCGCGTGCTGCTGGCCCGGATGATCCTGCAGAAACCCGACCTGCTTCTGCTCGACGAACCGACCAACCACATGGACCTGCCTTCCATCGAATGGCTGGAGAAATACCTCCAGCATTACCAGGGTTCCGTCATCATCGTCAGCCATGACAAATACTTCCTCAACCGGATGGTGACCAAGATCGTCGAGCTCTATCAAAAAGAGCTGCACATCTATAACGGCAACTATAGCTTCTATGAGACCGAAAAGGTGCAGCGAGTCGAGCTGCAGCAGCGGGCATTCGAGAACCAGCAGGAATATATCCGGCAACAGGAGCGTTTTATCGAGCGGTTCCGGGCCAAGGCGACAAAGGCTGCCGCCGCCCAGTCGGCCATGAAGCGGCTCGAGAAGATCGAACGCATCGAAGACGTCGAGATCGAGCGGCCCAATATCCGCATCAATTTCCGGATCGATAAGACCCCCGGCCGTGTACTGGCGACCCTGAAACACGCCACCAAGAAATTCGGCGCGCTGACCATCGTGGAGAACGCCTCCGCCGAGATCGAGCGCGGCGACAAGATCGCGCTCATCGGCGCCAACGGAAAAGGGAAATCCACCTTGCTGCGGATGATCGCAGGCACCGAGCCTTTCACCGGCGAACGTGTCTGGGGCCATAACGTCGAAGAAGGCTTTTACGCACAGCACCAGATGGAGGCGCTTGACGTCAATAACACGGTGCTGGAAGAAATGCAGCTCTGCGGGTCTCAGAAGACCGACCTCGAGCTCCGCGTGCTGCTCGGCTGTTTTCTGTTCAGCGGCGACGACGTGGAGAAAAGGATCAAGGTCCTGAGCGGCGGGGAAAAAGCCCGTGTCGCGCTGGCTAAAACGATCGTCAGCAAGGCCAATTTCCTGCTGCTCGACGAACCGACCAACCACCTGGATATGCATTCCTGCGAGCTGCTGATCGAAGCCCTCAACAAATACGAGGGCAGCTATCTGCTGGTCAGCCATGACCGCTATTTCATCTCAAAGACCGCAAACAAGATCTGGGAGATCGACAACCGCCAGATCCGCGAATTCAAGGGGACTTATGAAGAATGGGTGGAATGGAAGGAACGACGCCTCGCCACTTCGGTCCAGCCCGCGACCCCGCCACCTCCTTCGGCGCCCGCGCCGGCCCCACCCCCGGCAAAACCCGCCGCCCCCATCAACAAAGAGGCGAAGAAGGAGCTCCAGCGCCAGCAACGCCTTTTTCAGGACCTGGAACAGAAGATCGCCACCCTGACCAAACAAAAAAACCACCTTGAAGCATCTCTCGCCGACCCCTCCACGTATTCAGATAAAAATAAATTCGTAGCGACGGAATCGGAATACAAGAAGACCGGCGACGAGCTGAGCAAAGCCAATCGCGAGTATGAAAAAGTCTTCGAGAAGATCGTTGAATTAGAGAAGACGCTTTGAACATGAGAAATTCCTTATTGATCCTCTGCCTGCTGCTGTTCGTGTCAGCCTCCGGCCAACAACCACCGGGCGCCCGGCCGAAGATCGGCCTGGTCCTTAGCGGCGGCGGCGCAAAAGGGTTGGCCCACATCGGCATCCTCAAGGCCATCGATTCGGCGGGGCTCAGGATCGACTATATCACCGGCACCAGTATGGGCAGTATCCTCGGCGGGCTATATGCCATCGGTTATTCCGCCGACTCCATTGAAAAGATCGCCCGCAACATCGACTGGGACCTGATCCTGTCCAATCAGTCCTCCATGCGTAGTATGATCATGGACGAGAAGTCCGAATATGGCAAATACGATGTCGAGCTGCCCTGGGTCAACCAATGGTTCCGGTTCTCCACCGGCGTCATCGAAGGTCAGGAGCTTTGGTTGAAATTCTCGGAATTGTTCCGGCCCGTCTATGGCATCAAGGATTTCTCCAAATTCTCCATTCCCTTCAAATGTATCGCCACCGATATTTCCACCGGTGACGCCGTAGTCCTAGACACCGGCGATATTGTCACGGCGGTGCGGGCCAGCATGGCGATACCCACCATTTTTACCGCCGTGGAAGATAATGGCCGGAAGCTCGTGGATGGCGGCGTCGTACGGAATTTCCCGGTAAGGGACGTCCGCGATATGGGCTCCGACATCGTTATCGGCAGCAATGTCTCTGGTCCGCTCCGCAGGACTGCCGAGGTGACCAACGCGCTGCAGGTGATCCTGCAGGTCGCCTTTTTCCGCGAGGAAGCCGACACCCGGACGCAGATCCCGCTTTGTAATATCTACGTGAACCAGCCCCTCGAGCAATATGGAATGGGTAATTTCGGCGAAGCCGCAAAGATCATCCAGGCCGGAGTGGATGAAGGGCGGCGGCTCTATCCTACCTTCAAAAAACTGGCGGATTCGCTAAACGCGCTTTACGGTCCCCAACCGGTCGCAAAAAATCGGTTGCCCGCCGTCCGCGCGCTCAAGATCTCATCCTATAAGGTCATCGGCCTCAGGAATACGAGCGAAGGATTCTTTATCCAAAGCATGAACCTGATTGCCGGCCATTCCTATACCGCCGACCAGCTTTCCAAAATGGTCCGCCGCGCCTTTGGCACCCGGTATTACGACCGGATCACTTTTACGATGCAGCCCTTGTCCGACAGCACGAACCGGATCATTTTCAACGTCGAGGAGAACCCGCTCACTTTTGCCAAGATCGGGCTAAACTATAACCAATTCAGCGGCATCAGCGCCATTCTCAACCTCACCAGCCGCGATTTCTTCACTCCGACCTCACGTAGCCTCGTCACCGTCAATATCGGCCAAAACTTCCGCGCCCGCGCCGAGCATCTTCAATATTTCGGCCGCCGCGCCAACTTTGCCTTTACCCTGGGGACCCAGTTCGACGACTTCCAGATCACTACCTACAACAGCACATACAAGGAGGCCGGTCTCTATGACCAGAACTACTACCTGCTGGACGCCCATTTGGGCTACTCGACCAACCGCGATCTGACCATCGGCCTGGGCAACCGCTTCGAATACATCGAATACGACCCCTCTATCACTTCCAGTCTCGAATTCAAGGGTAATAACAAATTCGTCTCCAGCTATTTCTTTCTTCGTACCAATCTGCTCGACCGGCCGGTCTATCCGCGACGCGGTTTCGCGCTGAATGCGGAAGCCGGTTACGTCTTCCAACAAAGCCCCGACGTCCAGCACTTTGGCTTCCAGACCGGCAACAGCGATACTACCTTTTCCGACCTTCCCTACCAACGGTTGCTGTTCAACTACGATCAGTACATTCCCCTGTCCGGCCGCTATACTTTGCAGACCCACCTCCAGGGCGGGCTTAACCTGAATTATAAGGATAATGTCATGAACGAATTCTCGATCGGCGGGCTGACCGATCAATTCCACAACCAGGTGACCTTCGCCGGGCTTCGCGAAGGGACCTTCTATTCTTCCAGTATCGCCGAGGGGATGCTGGCTTTACGGTATCAGTGGTTCGACAACGTCTTCATCACCGGTAGAGCCAATGTGCTGTTCAACAACTTTATCACAAAAAGCGCATTCTTTCACACCCCCGATTTTCTCTCGGGTTATGCGCTTACCTTCACCTATATGTTCCCGCTGGGCCCGCTCGAGCTGAGCGCCATGTATTCCGATCAGTCGCGGCGCGTATTGGGGTATGTGAATATCGGCATCCCGTTCTGATCTTATTCCCTTGCCTTCAGGAAATCACTGACGATCGTCGCCATCAGCTGCCCCGCGGCCTCGCTCTGACCATGCCAAATCGAAAAGATCCCCTCGCAAAGATGAAAGTATGCGATCCTCGAATCGCTTGCGGCAAAGGTCACATACTGCCGGGCCTGAAGCGGGCCTAGCCCCGCCGCCGGCATCCCCGTCCCGGCCGGCCCAAGGACGTCGAGATCGAGCTCGAGCCCGATATAATTGTCTTCCGTAAACCCCGTCGCATGCGCCACCGCCTGCGTGAAATTCCTCTTCTCCAGCACGAGGATATCTTCGTAAGTGATCAGGTCCACAAAGGGATTGTTGGTGATATCCAGCCAGACATTTTGCGGCAGGTCATTCTCATGAACCCCGATCGCACAGTATTTCTCGAGGAAGCCATCCTCTTCCGCATACCGGAATGCATTTCCGCTGTGCCTCCCTTCGACGGGCCGGAATCCGGAATGGGCGTCCAGGTTGACCGCATTGATCTGCGGCAGCGCGATGAGCCCCGCCTTTTGCAACCCCTTGGCTGCTCCTTTGATCAGGGGATAAGCATTGTTATGCCCGCCGCCGATCACGATCGGGATCTTTCCGGCAGCCGTGATGAGCTTGATCAGAGGTTCGACAGCTTCGTCGATGGTATGCACAGCATGCCGGTAGGCCATGAGCTTTTCTTCGCGGTCATAGGCGTTGGCCTCGATGAGCCGGTCGAGCTCGCTGAAATCAAAATATCCCAGCACCAGCACGCTCTCACCGGTCAGGAAATCATTGCTCTGCTGGTTGAGAAAGCTTTTTAAAAAGAAAGGCCACGCCATGCCGCTTCCGCCCCGTCCTTCATTCGCCCGAACGCCGATATCTTCAGGGATGCCGACCAGCACATACTCGGCGGCTGTCTGTTCGATGGCGGCAGCGTCGCCCGCCACCAGCACCCGTTCTCCCAGTTTGGTTTCGAATTGGCGGATCCGCGTCAGGCTGATAATGTCCTGCTTACGGTAGACGTGGAGATGTTGCATAGATCAAAAATTTTATCCGTCTATCTTCTCATTCACAATTGCCAGGATATCCTTTTCGATCGAGATCGTCGAATCTGCGATCTTTTTACCTCTTTCCAGGATATCCCCGACATAGGTCTTATCGTCATAACCGGCGGCATTGATCCGGACGTTCAGAAAGGCCCCCAAAACCGCCGCCCTGGCGCAAAGCGCGCCGACGCCCGCATCCGAAACGGAGTTCGGGTTGCCTGTCGCCGCCATGGCCCCGATGACTTCCAGGCTGGCATGCGCTATTTCCATCACCCGGAAAGGCACTTCGATTGCTGACCGGGTCGCCTCCTGGATGGCATGCGTCCTGGCAGCCCGCTCGGCGTCATTCCCCTTCGGCAGCGCAAAGGCGGTCATAATGCCGTTGAACGCCCTGGTATCGGCATCCACCAGCCGCAACAGCTCTTCCTTATGCCGCTGTCCTTTATCCGCCCAGTCGCCGAATTCTTTCCAGCGGTCATCCCAGCCCTTCTTATGCGACGACAGGTTCGCCACCATCGACCCAAGCGCCGCGCCAAGCGCACCCACATACGCGGAGATCGACCCGCCACCGGGAGCAGGGCTTTCGCTGGCCGTCTCGTCGGCAAAATCGGCCAGTGGCATTCGCACCAGCTTATCGGCAGCGGCTTCGCGAAGCTGATATTCTATTATCCGCTCTTCCGGCCGGAACGGCCCCAATTCGTCCAGCCCCATGGAAAGAATGGCGATCCGGATCAGCTCCTTCTCCGATACGCCGGTAGACCGCTGCTGCTTTTCAAGGAAGTATCTGCCCGCATCCAGCATGGCCTGCAATGGGATCAGTCCCACCAGTTCGCTGCCTGTGACCCGGATGCCGCGCTCAGCCGCCGCCCGGCACACCTCATCGAACGCCACATGTACCGGGGTCACCCGGATATTGGTCAGGTTCATGGAGATCTGCGCGATCCCGTACTCTTCGATATACCAGCCGATCGCTTTGACGGACTTCAAGGTTCCCGGGACCGCAACCGATTTTTCGCCTTCTTTTATCGTCCGGCCAGCTTCCCGCACATCGAATGCGATGGCATTGGCCCGGCGGGTGGATGTCGTGTTCAGGTTTACATTGTATGCCACCAGGAAGTCCCGCGCCCCGATCACCGTTCCGCCGCGACGGTTGTCGAATTCGGTCGGGCCATAGTCCGGCGCCCACTCCGGAAGTTTAATCTTCTTAAAGAACCCTTCGTACTCACCGGCCCGGATGACCGAAAGATTACTCCGGCGATTGTCCGGCTGGGCTGCTTCATACAGGTAGACAGGGATCTCCAATTCCGCACCCACTCTTTCCGCCAGCCGCCGGGCCCAGGCTGCCGTCTCTTCCATGCTGATCCCGGCGATGGGGATCAGCGGACAGACATCCGTCGCGCCCATCCGCGGATGCTCGCCCTTATGCGTCCGCATATCGATCAGCTCGCCTGCCTTCCGGATCGCCAGGAATGCCGCTTCGACTACCGCCTCGGGTGAGCCGACAAAGGTCACGACGGTACGGTTGGTGGCTTTCCCCGGATCGACATTGAGGAGGCGAACGCCGGCTATGCTTTCTATCTGGTCAGTGATCTGCCTGATGATCTCGGAATTCCGCCCTTCACTAAAATTGGGAACGCATTCGATGATGGGTGACATAGGGTTGCAATGTACTGATTATTCTATTTCCACCACCTTGCCGGACGGGCGATCCACCTCCTCTTCCCTTCTCCGGGGACGGATGAAATCCAGCGGATTCCGGACAAAATACCGCCCCAGTATCCCAAGAAACTCCGGGTATTCGCGGATCCGCACCCCACGGGATTTTGCCGCCACGATAAAAGCAAGCGAAAAGCTCACGAGGAAATTCAGGAACCCGATCGCAATTACTCCAGCCAGCACTTCCGCTAGGAACCCCGCCGGGATATTCCGCAATCCCAACCCATATACGGCCAATGAAACATTCCCCGCCGAGATGGTAATATGCCGGATATCAAACCGTATCCCGAAGATCTCGCCGATAAATCCCGCCATCCCCAGGAAGAACCCAAGGGAGATACTGCCGATCAGCGTGCCCGCATGCTTCTCCACATAGTCGGCCAGCCGCCGCAACCGCTCCCGGGGCATGGACAGCCGCAGGATAGGATGGGTCTGCAATCGCCTGCTGATCCGGCCATAGACGATCTTGTTTTGCACATATCCGGCGATGATCCCGCTCAAAAAAAGAAAGACCCCCGTATTACAGGCATACAACAACGATAGACTTTGCCACGGATGCTGATCCCGCAACATCTTCATGGCGGCATCGCCCGACACCAATTTGACCCCCACCAGTTTGTCATATCCCCATGCCAGCAGTGCGACGCCCGGAAAGACAATGATCAGGTTGCCCGCGAAGGACGCGATCTGGCTTCGCGAAACTTTAGCGACCGTGAGGGCAAGATTATACAGGTTGGGTTGATGGGTATTCTTTCTGGTATCCAGCGAACTGGCCACCGCGCTGGCCGTAAATGCCGGCTGCTTCGTCGCCAGGGTCGCGCCCGTCTCCTCGATCAGGATAAACCCCAGACTATAATTTACGCTATAGGCAAAGCCATGCCAGAAGATCGCCATCGGAATGCGAATGAGCAGGTTCTTGATCAGCACTACCAGACATATCCATCCTCCGCCTCCCATTGCACTGCCCAGCATCCGCCGGTATTCAGCCCGGGTGGACGTGATATACTTGCTTCCTTTGGCGCCTTTGTGCTCGGCGATCTGGTAGGCCAGATAACCCAGCGACTGCGACATGAACTCCAGGATACTGTTCTTCCGGTTCTCGTTACGGACCAGCATCCGGAACAGCTCTACAAATTTGCCGGTATCGAAGGTGCGCCCGCCGTCCAGCAGATCCACCAGGATGGACATCCGCTCTATCCGGTTGGAAAGCAACAATAACATATAGGTCTGATGAAGGCTTGCTCCATGCTGTATATGTCCGCCCCGCACATGCGCGATACACTGGTTGCATCGCTCCAGCAGAACCTTGATCCCGGGCAACCCCCGGTCATGGATGGCATAATTCTGCTCCACAAATGGATTTTCTTCCCTTTCTTCTTCAGGAATATAGAGCAGCACCTCCTTTTCAAGGCCCAGTTGCGCGACCTGGAACGACAAGGTCCGCAATGCGTTGGTCAGTTGCTGCAGGATGCGCCCGTCGGCGATTTGCAATGAAAGCCCGAGCTGTCCAAAAAAGGCGATCCAGGCGGGACGCGGAATATCCTCCACCCACCGGTAGTCATGATTACGGGTAAAGACGCGGTTCAGGACATACAGGAAATCATTCTCATCCTGTAGCGGCGGCAAAAGCTTATGCCGCAGCCGGCCAAAGAATTCCTGCCAGAACCCGCGTGACAGCGGGATACCGCTTTCCATCAACGCGGAGGAGAGATCGGTATGGACCAACTGGGAGAGGACTGCGTTTTGAAAATTATGCAGCAGCATCGGGCGCTCCCGAAGGGCTGTAGTAACCCGTTCGAGGTTGGCCCGGGCATTCCACCGGCCCCGGCCCGGCCGGATCACACCAATCAACGACACCAGAAAATCGAGCCCCGCCCCTCTGTCGCTGATCGGCAATACGGTGCTTTGCGCCGAGGCCACCTCGATAAAGTCAGGCTTGTTTCTTTTCATATGAATTCTCCCCCGATCATTACCTGCTCTATTAAATTCGACCCGAACGCATAAGGAAGATAGGCCAGCGACGGCACCGGCCGGGTTATAATGAGGTTCGCTCTTTTGCCGGGCGTAATACTGCCCAGTTCCTCGCCCAGGGCCATAGCATAGGCGCCATTGATCGTCGCCGCATTGATCGCCTCTTCCGGCAGCATCCGCATCTGGATACAGGCCATGGCCACTACGAGGTTGATGTTCCCGCTCGGTGACGACCCGGGATTATGATCCGACGCCAGCGCGATCGCACAACCGGCATCCAGCAGCTCCCGGGCCGGCTGGAATGGCATCCGCAAGAAAAAGGCTGCCGTGGGCAGTAATGTTCCGATCGTGCCCGAACCGGCCAGGGCCTCGATAGCCGCCGCATCCATGGTCTCCAGGTGGTCGACGGACACCGCGCCCAGGCGAACCCCCGTTTCAACCCCCTGTGACAAATGCAGCTGATTCGAATGGATCTTCGGCCGCAACCCATACCCAAGCCCTGCACGAACGATCTGCTCCGTCTCTTCCGCGGAGAAGAAGCCCCGTTCGCAGAAGACATCGATAAAGTCCGCCAGCCCTTCGGCTGCGATCACCGGCAGCATCTCTTCGATAATAAGCCGGATGTACCCCGCATGGTCTTCGCGATATTCCGGCGGATAGGTGTGCGCGCCCAGAAAGGTCGCTTTGACCGAGACCGCGGACCGCTCCTTCAACCGCCTGATCACCCGAAGCATCTTCAGTTCTCCCTCTACCGTCAATCCATAGCCGCTTTTTATCTCGATCGCACCCGTCCCCAGCCGGGCAAGTTCCTCCAACCGCCGCCATGCTGCGGCAAACAGCTGATCTTCCGTAGCCGCCGCCAACTGCCGTGCCGAATTCAGAATGCCGCCGCCGCGTGCGGCGATCTCCGCATAGCTCAGCCCCCGGATCTTGTCCACGAATTCTCCTTCCCGGCTACCCGGATAAACAAGGTGCGTATGACTATCGCACCAGGCCGGCAATACCAGCCGCCCCGCGGCGTCGATCGAACCGGTATCTTTCAACCCCGGCGGCAATTCCGCCATCGTCCCGAATTCCGCGATCTCACTTCCTTCCACCCGCACCCAGGCATCGTCGATACCCGGAAGCTCCGCCAACTCCGCGCCCCGGAGCAAGCGGCTTCCCCGACGCACATTCACCAATTGTTTGATATTGTAAATGAGACGGGAAGACATGGCCTATCTCCGTTGAATCCAAAGGTTTTTGGGCCTCGTTGAATTTTGGCAGAATTGCGACGACGCGGCTTTTGGATATGAGGAGGCAAAAGCAGGATCTCCGGTCAATTTCAGTCGCATATAGTCGCTAAAGAAGAGAATTTTGAAACTATCGTTGAACAACAGAAAATTATGCACGCTGTATACTTCGCTCCAAAGCAACTTCAACTCGAGAAGATACTCCTTGGTATATTCGAAGGGGTAATAGATATCGTGAAAATGGATGATCACCCCGCTGTTCAATATTGGGAGAACTTCGGTCAGTAAGTAATTGACGTCGCTGCCCGGTTTTGACACGTGGCTCGAATCGATGAACAGGATATCATTTCGTTGGAGGACCTTGAACTCCGAAGCCGGTACTTCCTGAACTCTTTTCGTTATAATTCTGATCTCCGGTTTCCCATAGTCTTCTTGTTTCAGCACTTTCGACAGGCACCATTGGGGTTCCGGTTCAATGAAAGTAAAATTGGTTTTCAATCCACGTTGTTCGCTTACGTCGATCATACAGCCGGAAGAGGATCCTGAGCCTACCTCAAAAACATTCTTCGGGCTATATCTTGCCATCATCGCCTTTAGTACAACTCCATCGACGTAAGGATAAGACAGGCTACTGCCAGAATATCTTTTGGAAGGCTCGTCCTTCAGCGGAATGTCAAAACTGGCCTCATTATCCAGCAAGTAAGTCAGGAGCTCTTTCTGAGCTTCTTCATTCAGATCGACTCCCGGCAAGGCCTTTGGCGCCCAGATCTCATCCTGTCTCTCCCGCAGCTCATCTACGTCCGCCACCGGACTATAATAGTGACCCGGCCGAAAACTTGAATTATGCTTATATAAATAGGCATATCTGATATAAGGGATGCTGGTGAGAAAGCGGCCGATAAGTCTTTTCATGTATGCAAATGTGGGGGCGGCAAGGTAGGTAAATTTCAGTAAACGGTGAAATCCGCCTTGTCCAGCTTCTTCCCGATCCTGCAGGCCGCATTGATCAGCCCGACATGACTATAGGTCTGCGGGAAATTTCCCCATTGCGATCCGTCAGGCGTGGCATCCTCGCTGAAGATGCCCAGATGATTGCCAAAGGTCAGCAACTGATCCAGATGGCGGATCGCGTCGTCGATCCGGCCCACGCAAGCCAGCGCATCGACATACCAGAAAGCGCAGACAAGGAACGTACTCTCCGGAAAGCCAAAATCGTCATAATGTTTGTAGCGATAAAACAATCCTTTTTCCGTCAGCAGCTCCTTTTCCAGCGCGGCAATATGATCCCTGGCCTTCTCGGAACGATGATCGAGGTAGTCCATGGTGATCATCGTCAAAGTGCTGGCGTCGAGGTTGACCGACCCGATCGCCTGGGTATAGAGCTTGCGCGAAGGATCATAGGCCTTCTCGATCAGCGCATCGGCCGCCGCCGAGAGCTGCCGCGCCTTTACCATCATCGGCGCGTCACCAAAGCGGCTTGCGATCTTCAACGCTGCTTTGGCCCCCGCCCAATGGAACAACAGGGTATAGGTATGCACCTGGACTTCTTTTCGGAACTCCCACAGCCCCGAGTCGGGCAACGACAGGGTCCGGCCGATCTGATCCAGCAGCCACGGGACGATCTTGTGATAGCTGTTCTTCCGCCCGAAGATCAGCCGCTTGTCCGTATATAACGGCAGCAGGCTAACCAGCAGCTGACCATAAACGTCATGCTGCGACTGGATATAGGCCTTATTGCCGACCCGGACAGGCTTGTTCCCCAGATACCCGGCCAGATCGAGCGTTACCTCGAATAATTTCTTTTCGCCCGAGACCGAATACAAGGGTTGCAGGGAATCCGTGGCATTATTGAGGATATTATAGAGGAAATCGAAGTATTTCTCCAGCTCTTCGAAATGTCCGATCTGGTTAAAGGCCCGAAGCGTATAGTGTGAATCCCGGAACCAGCAGTACCGATAGTCCCAGTTGCGCGTGCTGTCATGGAACTCGGGCAGGCTGGTCGAACCGGAGGCGATGATCCCGCCCGTATCTTCGAACTGGTGCAGCTTCAGCACCAGCGCCGAGCGGATGATCTCCTCCTGATAGAGATCGGGAAGATAGCAGCTCTTCACCCAGGACTGCCAGTCTTCCGTTGTCTTTCGCAGGAATTCCTCCGCCGTAGCCTTGAGTGGCGCTTCTAACGGCTCCCCATAGGTCAGCACCAGATAACGGTCCTGATCGAGGATAAAGGATTTTTCCTTCATGATGTAGGTTAAAGGGATATCCGTCGTGAGCCGCACCTGTTGCTCCAGGTTGAGATACCGGATGTGATTGCTTCCGATCACCGCATCCGGAATGACCTTGCCATAGTCGCCTCTTGGCCGGCAACTGACCGTGATAGCCGGCTCGCCTTCCAACAGCTCCACCTTGCGCACCAGCATCAACGGCCTGAACTGCCGCTCATAGATGCGGATGCGGGGCGCGAAATCCTTTACGACGAATTTACCATCCCCGCAGGTGAACTCCGTACAAAGCACGTTGGTGTTGGTAATGTAGTACTGGCGGGTCCGATAATCCTCGCCGGATGGCCGGACAAAGAAGTGTCCCCCGTTGTCCTCATCGAGCAACGACCCGAACAGAAAGCTGCTGTCGAAACGCGGCATGCACATCCATTTGACATCCGCCCGAAGGTCGATATATGCGAGATAGGTGCAGTTGCCGACGACACCCATATTGTATTTGTGAACCGCCATGTTGTCCGTTGAACGATTTATTGTTTCGCAAGCGACGCCGCTTTCTCCACTCCGCTTTGCGCCGGGGGTTGCAGGAGGGAATTCAGCAACGGCACCACCCGCTGCTGCGACAGGATCGTATATTGGGCGGCGGAAGCGCCGCTATTGATCTTTATCGTATACGCCTCCCCTTCCAGGGCCTTGAACATATCTTCATCCGTGGTATCGTCACCCATGCACAGCACAAAATCGGGGTCCTGTTCATTGATGATCTTCAGCGCCGTGGCGCCTTTATCGTATCCGGCGATCCGGACCTCCACTACCTTATTCCCGTCGATGACCTGCAGGGTCGTGTTCTGGATCAGCTGCGACAAGTTGTTGAGCAGTTCCCGCGACCGGGAAAACCCCAACCCCGTCTGGGTATTCCGATAGTGCCACGCGATCGTATTCGCCTTTTCCTCTACAAATGAACCTGCGCACCGCAGGACAAAGAGCTGCATGATCCGGCGGATCTCGTCCTTCCAGAGATCGGACACCGAGACCATCGTCTGCCAGGTACCGTTTCGTGTTTTGAAGCTCGCGCCATGCTCCGCCACGAGGGAAACGGGGAGGTTCCCCAGGAAGCGCTCCAGGGAGGAGATATCCCTGCCGCTGATGATCACGACATGATTCTTAGGGTCCGCCGACATCCTGGTCAGCAGGTCCCGGACCGATGCATCCGGCGCCGCCTCCGATGGGATACGGGTGAATGGCACCAGCGTTCCGTCATAGTCCAACAGCAAACACCGGTTCTTCGCACCATAGTAATGGCGGTAGATCGCGGCAAATGCCTTGTCATCCAGCAATTTTACCGTCTGTTTCCGCTGCTCCTGCTTAACCTGTACCAGCTGATCCATAAAATCATTTACCCATTTGAAGACATCATATTCCTGTAACCGCCGCTGCATCAGCGCGATCCGGTTGCGCTGCTCATACAGCGGCATGGCAAGCGCCCGGGTGATCGAGGACGCGACGTCGAATGTATCCGTCGGATTGACCAGGATCGCCTCGCTGAGCTCGCTGGCGGCGCCTGCAAGTTCGCTCAGGATCAATACCCCCTTGCCCGTGCTGCTGGCCACATATTCCTTTGCTACGAGGTTCATGCCGTCCCGCAGCGGGGTGATCAATGCGACGTCGGCCGCCTGATATAAGGCCACCAGCTCATTGAAAGAAAGATGGGTATACCGGTAAAGCACGGGCTGCCAGCTGATCGTAGAGAACCGGCCATTGATCGTCCCGATCTTTTCCTCGATCTGCTTCTTCCGATCGCTGTAAGCGGGGATCGTGCTCCGGGAAGGAACGATATTTAAAATGAACACCACCTTTTCCCGCCATTCCGGATACCGCTCGAGGAAATATTCAAATCCCGCGAGCCGTTGCATCAACCCCTTAGTATAATCAAGCCGGTCAACCGAAAAAATGATCTTTTTATCTTCCAGGTTGTTCCGGGCTTTATCCCTGATCTCTTCCACCTCCGGATCGGTAGCCGCGGAATGGAATTTCCCATAGTCGATGCCGATAGGGAACAGATCGATCCGGATCAGCCGGTCCTGGTATTGCAGGTTATGGAAGTAGTTCTCGACGCCAAGGATCATCTTCACCGACTGTAGGAAATGCTGCACGTAATCATAGGTGTGAAACCCGATCAGGTCCGCTCCCATTACCCCATGCAGCAACATTTTCTTCCATTCCGTCGGCATGAGCCGGAAGATCTCGTAAGATGGGAAGGGAATGTGCAGGAAGAAGCCGATCGTCGCATCCGGCTTTTTCGTCCGGACCAGATGCGGTAGCAGCATCAGCTGGTAATCATGGATCCAGACCTGGTCGCCTGCTTCGAGCAACGGGACGATCCTCTCCGCGAAAAGTTGATTGACCTGAACATAGGCGTCGAAATACTGGCTTTCATAGGTTGCCAGCGTAGAGAAATAATGGAATAACGGCCATAGCACCGAATTGGCAAATCCATTATAAAAATTCTCATATAAGTCCTTGTCTACGAAGACCGGCAGGATCTCGAAGTCCGGCTTTTCAGCAGGCGAGAGGTTGACCTGTTCCCAATCTTCCCGTGGAAAATCTGCTACACCCATCCACATCTTCCCCGTCAGATCACCACGTTGCGCCGTGGCGTTCTCGAAATAACTTTTTATAGCGGATACCAGTCCACCCGAGCTTTGACGAAGACTGATCTTATCCCCCTCCCTATCCAGAGAAAAAGGTAACCGGCTGGATATGATGATTAAGCGACCCATTGGCCTACCCTATTCAACAATGGGGCCAGGATACATTCACTTAGTTGATCGCCGGAGACTTACGCCCCTGCAGGGCAGGTTCCTGGCTTATCTGGCAGAAATCAAAAAAGGCCCCGGGATCGGGACCTTTCCAGCCAGAAAAAGGTAAACGGTATTAATAAGTTCTGCATCAAACATAATTCATTTTTTCATCCCTCCGGACTAAACTTGGTACTCGCGTTGATTTGGCGTACCAGCGTGTCAAAGTGTGAGATAAGCGTGTTCGAAAAAACTCATTGATCCACCTATAACCGGCTTTCCAGATCCAATCCGTGGGCCCGCGCCGTCTCCCTGGCCAGTTCGTAACCGGCGTCAGCATGGCGGATAACCCCCATTCCGGGGTCATTGCGCAATACTCTGCCAAGCCGCGCCGCCGCCGCACCCGTTCCATCGGCGACGATGACCATCCCGGCATGAATACTATAGCCCATCCCTACCCCGCCACCGTGATGCAGGCTAACCCAACTGGCGCCACCTGCCGTATTCACCAACGCATTCAGGATTGGCCAGTCGGCAACCGCATCGCTGCCGTCCATCATCGCCTCCGTCTCCCGGTTGGGGGAAGCCACCGAGCCCGTATCGAGATGGTCCCGGCCAATGACGATGGGCGCCTTTACCCTTCCGGTTCGGACTAATTCATTGAATGCCAAGCCCGCTTTCTCCCGCTCACCTTGGCCAAGCCAGCAGATCCGCGCCGGCAGCCCCTGGAAGGCGATCTTTTCACGCGCCAGTTTCAGCCAGCGCTGCAAGGACGCATTCTGCGGAAACAGGTCCGCGATCACCGCATCCGTCACCGCGATATCGGCCGGATCGCCGCTAAGGGCCGCCCACCGGAATGGTCCCTTCCCTTCGCAGAACAAGGGGCGGATATACGCCGGGACAAACCCGGGGAAGTCGAACGCATTCTTCAAGCCTTTTTCCTGCGCCCGCGCCCGGAGATTATTCCCATAGTCGAACGTGACGGCGCCACGGCGCTGTAGCTCAAGCATGCACTCCACATGCCGGTACATCGACCGGTAGGCATGTTCGATATATTGTTTCGGATTGTCCTGCCTCAGGACCTTCGCCTGCTCGTAGGAAAGCTCATGCGGCCAGTACCCGATCAAGGGGTCATGCGCAGACGTCTGGTCGGTCAGCGTATCGGGGATGCAATTCCGGGCGATCAGCCGCTCCAGCAGGTCGACGGCGTTACACCGCACCCCGATCGATAGCACTTCGCCGTTCCGGCGGGCCTCCTGCGCCCGATCGATCGCCGCGTTGATATCCTCCATTTTCATATCCAGGTATCTCGTCTCCAGTCGTTTGTCGATCCGCCATTCTTCCACTTCGGCGATCAGCGCAACCCCCTCGTTCATCGTGATCGCCAGCGGCTGCGCACCCCCCATCCCGCCAAGTCCAGCCGTCACATTCAGCGTCCCCCGCAACGTACCATGGAAATGCTTCGCCGCCGCCGCCGCATAGGTCTCATAAGTGCCCTGGACGATACCTTGTGACCCGATATAGATCCACGAGCCGGCGGTCATCTGTCCGTACATCATCAACCCCTTCTTCTCCAGTTCATCGAAATGTTCCCAGTCGGCCCACCGCGGAACCAGCTGTGAGTTCGACAACAATACCCGCGGCGCATCGGGATGCGTCCGCAGGATACCTACCGGCTTACCGCTCTGGATCAGCAGGGTCTCATCATTCTCCAGTTCCTTCAGGGCCCGGATGATCTGATCCAGCGCCTCGAAGTTCCGCGCGGCCTTTCCCCGCCCGCCGTATACGATCAGCTCGTCGGGCCTCTCCGCAACGGCAGGGTCGAGATTGTTGAGCAGCATTCGCAACGCCGCTTCCTGTATCCAGCCTTTACATTGTATGGCCGTCCCGGTTGGCGTCTTGTATCGCACGGGATCATATCGCTTGTAAGAAATCGTACTCATGGCAAGTATTTTTTAGATCGAGAATTCATTCTCAAAACCCGTGTTCAACCTGGTCTCCAGGCCCGCGGCGACTTCATTGCAATAGCGCACGAAGGAATGGTCGTGGATGATCGCATGCAGTTGCCGGATGTCCTCCGAAAAGATCCGGTCTTCGCTTGCAAAACCGACAAACCGCCGTACATATTCATGCGCCGCCTCCAGGATCGCACTGCTTTTCAGCGGTCGCCGGAATTCGATCGCCTGACAGGCGCTCATCAGCTCGATCGCCAGAATATACTCGAGGTTGTCCAGCACCTGGTTGACCTTCCTTCCGCTGATACTGCCCATGCTGACATGATCTTCCTGGCCCAGCGAGGTTGGAATGCTGTCCGCGCTGGCAGGAAAGCAAAGGGTCTTGTTCTCGGTGACCAGCGCCGCCGTCGTATACTGCGGGATCATGAAGCCGCTGTTGAGCCCTACATTGTTCATGAGCAGTAACGGCAACCCCCACTTGCCCTCCAGCAACAAATAACAGCGGCGGTCCGAAATATTCCCGGCCTCCGCGGCGGCGAAACAAGCATAGTCCAACGGTAAGGCAAGCGGCTGGCCGTGGAAATTACCGCCGCTGATCACATCCCCCTCTTCCAGGATGATCGGATTATCCGTCACCGCATTCAATTCGATCTCCGTGAGCTGCCGCAAATGCAGCCAGGCATTCCGGGAAGCCCCGTGGACCTGCGGCATACAACGAAGGGAATAAGGGTCTTGCACCCGCCCGCAGTCGACGTGGCTCTTCATGATCGCGCTGTCCTTCAACAGATACCGGAGCCGCTGCGCCACCAGCCGGTTACCAGGGAAAGGTCGCAGCCGGTGTAGCCGCTCATCGAAAGGCGCTTTGGTCCCCGTGAGCGCCTCCAGGCTCATCGCCCCGATGATATCCGCCGCTTCGAGGCAATAATGCAGCCGTTCGACCGCTTTGACCGCATAGGCAAGAATAAATTGGGTGCCATTGATGAGCGCAAGCCCTTCCTTCGGGCCAAGCGCCACCGGCGAAAGCCCATATTCCTGCAGCACCGCCCGCGTCGCGCGCCGCTCTCCGCGATGATAGACCTCCCCTAACCCGATCAGCGGCAGAAAGAGATGTGACAAAGGGGCCAGATCGCCGGAAGCGCCCACCGACCCTTTCTCCGGAACGACCGGAATGATATCTTCGGCTATATGCCAGAGTATCCGCTCGAGGGTCGTAAGCTGCACTCCTGAATAGCCTTGCGCCAGCGCATGTACTTTGGTGACCAGCATGATCCGCGCAATCTGCGGCGGCACCGGATCGCCCACGCCTACACTGTGGCTTTGAAGGATCTTGTACTGGAGCAGCCGGGTATCCGCCTCGGAGATCTTCGTATTCGCCAATATCCCAAAGCCCGTGTTGATCCCATATACCGACGCCGGATGACCGACGATGTCCGCCACCCGCTGTTCGCCGGATCGGATCTTTTCGATAACGCGGGAGGAAAGAAACCCCTGCAATGTACCATTCGTGAGCGCCAGGACAATGCCAATATCGAGGATATCGCGGCCATATTCAAAGCTCGTCTGATGCATACCTGCCATTTCGGGTCAAATGTAATAGATTTTGGAACGTCACTTCAGCAACCTTCGCAGAAATTCCTGCCGCCGCCTGCTCGCTACCTCAATTGTACTACCGTCTTCCAGTACGACATAACCACCCCTTCCCTTATGATATTTCTCGATTTTAAAAAGATTGATTATATGAGAATTATGGATGCGGCAAAACATCGTCTCCGGCAGGATATCCTCATAATCCTTAATTGTCCGCGTAGCCATCACGATGTCCCCGTTCTCCATCAGGATCTGCGTATAGCTGCTCTTTGCCTCGAATCGAACGACCTCCTTGAGATTGATAAAGATCAGCCCCTCGATTGTCGGTACAGCCATCTTCTGCTGCGCCAGGTGGAAGGTCCCCATATTGTCCAGAAATACCTGCATCTGATCGATGATATTCTTTTGCTGCGACCGGTCGATCACCCGGTCGACCGCCGCGACCAGCTCATCGATGTCCACCGGCTTCAGCAGGTAATCCACCGCGCTATATTTGAAGGCCCGGATCGCATAGTTGTCGAACGCCGTGACGAAGATGACCTGGAATGTCAGTGGCCGCAGTTGGTTCAGCAGATCGAAGGCGTTGCCCTGCGTCATTTCGATGTCCAGGATCAACAGATCGGGACGCGAGGCTTGAATGACCGCCAGCGCCGTTTCCACCCCTTCCGCCATGCCTACCACCTCGACCTGAGGACAATAGCTCTCCAGTAATTTTTGCAGCACGCGGACGCTGTCAGTTTCATCATCGACCAGGACCGTACGAATCATAAGGTTTCTTTTTGACTTGGATGATCAAATATCCTGAATTGCATAACGACACGCGTGCCTGCCGGCTCCCCTGAGGCATCCTTCAGATCGATGACTTTCACCTGGATATTTCCACCATAGGTGGCATTGATGATCCGGATGCGCTCAGCCGTCATCGTCATACCCTTCGACTGGTATTCAATGTGTTCCGCCGTTTTATATTGTGCGGAACGTTCCCGGCCGATTCCGTTATCTTCCACGATGACCGTCAACCCCCGCCGGTCCAACAAAATATCCTGCCGGATGCGAAGCCGGATATACCCCATCCCGGCCTTCCGATGGCGAAGCCCATGCCGGATACTGTTCTCTATATAAGGTTGGATCAGCATCGGCGGAATATAATAGGCGCTTTGCGGGATCTGCGGGTCTATCTCGATCGAATAATCCATCTTCTGCTTGAACCGCAACTTCTCAAGTGACATATAGGCCGAGAGGTAGTCGATCTCATCCGCTAGCCGGATAAAGGCAAGCGAGGAGTTGTGCAGCGTTAGCCGGATCAGTCTCGCCAGCCCTGTAATGTACTTGTTGGCTGAAAGAATATCCTGGTCGACGATATATTGCTGGACCGAGGTCAGACAGTTGAAAATGAAATGCGGATTCATTTGAGCCTGCAAGGCCATCCGCTCGATCTCCAGCATCTTTTTGTTGAGTCGCTCCCGTTCCTGCTGCCGTCGCCGGATCGTCCGGATCCTCCGGTTCGCAATCCCCCAGGTCCCAAATGCAAAGACGGCCACGACCAACACTTCGAACCAGATCGTTCGCCAGAAAGGAGTAACGACGATAAACCGCTGCTGCAGCGTCTCGCTGCTGATCCCGAATTTGTTGACCGCTTCCAGTTGGAATTCGTAATTCCCCGGCGGTAGAACAGGATATTCCAGCAACGTCTGCTTCGTCGTCCGCCAGACACTATCCAGCCCGATCATCCGGTACCGGTAGGTAATATCACCCACCGACCGGTAAGAGATCCCGACAAATCCGAACTGGACATTCCGGTCGCCAAACGGGACGACCAGCGCCGCCGTATCGGCCGTCCGGTCTTTACCGTTATTGAGTACCGATAGCAGATAAAGGCGGCACCCTTCCCGCGTCACCGCCTTCGACTGGTCGAAATAGCTGAGCCCTGCCGGCGTTCCGACATAGACTACCGAGCTGTCCTGCAATACTACATTTATAATATCCGAGCCTAGTCCGTCATTAAAAGTATATCGGGTGATCGGGTATCCGGGTCTGTCCAGCGCGATCCGGTTCAACCCTTTATCCGTTCCCACCCACAACGTCTGCCCATACAGATACAGGTTCCGGCAGATATCGCTTGTCAGCCCCCGGCCCTTGTTGAAAACGGCCACTACGCTGTCATGCCGGTAACCGACGACCCCTTCGCCGTACAATCCGATCCAGACTATCCCGTCCTTCGACCGGGCGATAGCCGAGATGCGTTCCCGCAGATAAGGAACATTCGCGCCAAGAAAATCGATCGACCTTTTCCTGTTCAGCCGGTACAGTCCGTGCACCGTCCCGACATAGATCGTATCCTGATAGTAATAAGCGACCGTCGTCCGTTCCCGCCAAAGGGTATCGACTACTTTTCGCAAAGTTTCGTCATACACAACCACTCCGGCAGCGGTGGCGATCAGGAGCCGCCGGTCCATTCTGACGACTGACTTTACACCAAACGGTCCTTCATCAACAGGCGCCGTGGTTACCCGGTTGCAAAAAGCCAGGTTGTTGTCGCCGGCAAAAAAAGCCGTCCGCCGGTCGAGCGTATCGATATACAGTATCCTGTTCTTACTGTCAGGTGTAAGCGCCACGCGCCCCTTGAGCTCCAGACCGGGAAGAGAGAGCTTATACACCTGATTATGGTCATTCCCGATCCACAGTTCCGGGCCGATCTTCATGATCGAATGCACGGAAGTCTGCTCAGCGTCGGCCGTGGAAATGACCTTTGTCCTGAATTCATCGGAGCTTAGCCGGTAAATGCCTTGCCCCATCGTGGAAAACCAAAGATTGCCATCCCTGTCCCTAAATATCCGCGAGATCGATTTACCGCGAAGAAAGCGGACGGACTTCCCCGTATGGAAATTATATTCCATGCTGCCGGTCAACTGATTGAAATAGATCAGGCTATCGTCAAAAATAGCCAGGCTGATGGTGCGGTTGGGCAGGTCTTTGAATGGAAGTATCCGCGATCTTCCGGTCTTTAACGACAGCAGCACGAAGTGATTGGCATTCGACTTTGAGACCAGGTAGTTCGGGCTCAACGCGATGAAATTCGGATGTACCATGTCGATCACGACCTTCGCCTCTGGCCCGAAACCTTGATCAGTCAGCTTCACGACCCGCTCACCGATCTGAATGAGGAAATGACCGTCGGTGTCGAGACAGGCGACCGCGCATTCATTGATCGGGCGGCCACCGATACTGTCATAATTCCTCACCTTTCCATCCGGCGTCACGACGTGGATCGCCGAATTTTCCTCTATCAGGAGATTGCCTGCCGAATCTTCCATAAAAGCTTGTACAGTGCTTCCGAGATGGATGCTGCTGAGCATGGAATCATTATCCTGATTATGGATGCGGCCGCGATAATAATAACAAACCGACCTTTTGAAAGGCGCCATCCATACCCGCCCCTTCGAATCGCCAAACAGCTGCAGCACTTCGATATCCGGCAACCCATCCGCCGCGGTGAAATTCCTGAAATGCGTTCCGTCGAACCGGCTCACTCCCGTCTCCGTAGACGCCCAAAGAAAACCGTCTTTATCCTGCGCAAGCGCATACACCGTAGACCCGGCCAACCCTTCCGTAATATCATAGTGGGTGTAACTGTATTCCTGGGCGTGGGCCACAACAGGCATCAGCGATCGGATCAGCCACAATGCGAATATGTATCTCTTCATACGGCCCGATAAAATTGTGCGGGAGATTATTTTATTTAAGCAATCGCTGCATAAAGCTCTCGCGGCGACGGCTCGCCACCTCGATAAAGCTGTCGTCTTCCATGGTCACATATCCGCCGCGCCCCTTCTGATAAGATTTGATCTTGTTCAGGTTGATGATATGCGAATGATGGATGCGGAAGAAGAGCGTCTCCGGCAATATCTCCTCATACTCCTTGATCGAGATCGTAGCGTTGATCTTTGTCTTGTCCCCGAGATAGATGACCGTGGACGATCCGCAGGCTTCCAGCCGGATAATATCGCGAAGGGCGACAAAGGAAAGCCCATTCGCCGTTGGGACTGCCATCTTCTTTTCACCCGGGTTGGTTTCGCGCATCTGTTCAAGCAGGTTTTGCACCCGCTCAAGTACATTGGTTTCCGCAAGCTTTCCGGGTATTTTATCCACCGCGGCGCACAACTCCCGGATATTCACTGGCTTGAGCAGATAATCGATGGCATTGTACCGGAAGGCCCGAACCGCATGGTTGTCGAATGCGGTTACAAAAATGACATGGAACTGGATGGGCTGCAGGCGGTTCAGAAGGTCGAAGGCATTCCCTTCCGTCATTTCGATGTCCATGAATACCAGGTCCGGATCGACTTCCCGGATAAGTCGCACAGCCGTTTCCACACCATCGGCCATTCCGGCAACCCGGACCAGCGGACAGTAGTTCTCCAGGAGCGTTTGCAGGATCCTGTTACTGTCGATCTCATCGTCTACTAGGATGGCTTTTATCAAAGGTAGCTGATTATCAAGGATAAAGAATCGGCCAAAGTAAAGATAAAGGAATTTACCGAAATACCGGAAATTCGATCGCGATCCGGGTACCGTCGGACTGCCCGTTCTCGTCCAGTACGTCCTCAACGCTGATCACGATTTGGCTTTTGTACAGCGTATTGATCATTTCGATCCGTGACGACGTCAGCGACATCCCTTTCGACTGGTATTCGATATGCTCGCCGGTCCTGAATTCCATTGCTTTTTTCCTGCCGATCCCGTTATCCCGGATGGTCACCAGGAATTTCTCCGCCTGTTTCCGAAACTGGATGCGGATGTACCCCTGCCCGTTCGTCTTATGCCTGAGGCCATGCCGGACGCAATTTTCCACATAAGGCTGCAGCAGCATCGGCGGCAGCAGGACAGCCTCTTTATCGATATCGGTACCCACTTCGACAGAATAATTCATTTTGTTCTTGAATCGCATCTTCTCCAGGGACAGATAATCGTTCAGATACTCCACCTCCTCCCCCACTGAAATAAACTGCCGGGAAGAATGGTTGAGCGTGGCACGGATCAGGCGGGCAAAGTTTGAAATATATTCGTTGGTCGCCATCATATCTTTATCGAAAACGAATTGCTGGATAGAGTTCAAACAATTGAAAATGAAATGGGGGTTCATCTGCGCCTGCAAGGCAAAATGCTCCAGTTCTGCCATTCGACGGCTCTGCCGGGAATTCTCTTCCTGTTGTTGCCGAACCCAGCGTACCCGTAGATGGACGAAGAGCCAGATGAGAGAGACTAATACGGCTACTTCCAGACCGATGAACCAAAACTGCTCCCAGAACGGTTTCCCAACGACGAAGGGCACGCTGCGTATCAAGCTTGGATTGTCGAATTTATTGATCGCCTGCAATTGAAAGACATATTTGCCTGACGGAAGCGACGGATAGTCAAGAAAAGTTTCACCGGTCTCCCGCCAGTTAGTGTCAAGGCCGAGCATTCGGTAGCGATACCGTATGCCGCCAACCGATCTGTAGGAGATCCCGACAAACTCAAAGCGGATGTCTGTAGCCCGGTAAGAAAGTGCGAGATTCCCCGTATCTGCAATCCTGTCGTGGCCCGAGTTGATCAATCTCATTAGCCTCAGCCGGCAGGGCTCGCCGGTTTGAACCCTGTTAGAATTGAAATAGCTAAGCCCGGCCGGAGTACCCACAAAGATCATCGAGTCATCGGCATACAATGTGTTGATCATGTCCGATCCCAGGCCATCATTAGAAGTATAACGGATGACCGGATACCCGGGCCTGTCCAGTCGGATCGCATTTAGCCCTTTGTCTGTCCCTACCCACAAAACCTGGCCTTTTACCAGCAAGGTGCGACAGATGTCACTTGTCAGGCCCTGACGCTTCGTGATAGCCGCCACAACCGAATCATTTCGAAACCCGATAACTCCCGCGTCGTCATAAGAGGCCACCCAAAGCGTTCTATTTTGATCCATTGCCATGGAAGATATCCGTTTTGTCAGGAACGGAACCTTCCGGCCGAGAAAGACCACCGACCGGTCCGGGTTAACCCTATACAAGCCGTTTATCGTTCCGAAATAAATAGTATCCCCATCCACAAAGCCGGTTGTGGAACGCTCCCGGTATAACGTATCGGTGACCCAACTCACCCTGATATTGTAAATCATTACCCCCGAACTGTTGCCAATCAGCAATTCCTCCCGATTGAGCCTCCGGGCCCATTTTGTCGGGATCACGTCGGAGCCCATGAATTTTAGCCTGTCGGTCGCCTGGAATATGCCATAACCTGAACAATAGATCACCCCCTTCCCACAGGTGTCGATAAAGACTATCTTCTCTTTTGACGCTCGTGTGTTTCCGGTGTCCGCGACCGTGAATTCAGGCATCACCAATCCGAAGACCATGTCCTGATCCGTTCCCGCCAAAACCGTATCCCCCAGACAGAATATGGAGTAGACCGACTGGGTCTGCCGAGACCCGGAGGCAAAGGTTTTGCTGCGAAACTCATCGGAGTTCAACCGATATATCCCATGGTCGAGGGTCGTGAACCATAGACTGCCGTCTTGATCACGAAAGGCCCTTGAAACCTGAACGCCCGGCAGAAATAACCGGTGGTTACCATTACCGGGATCGACTTGGGTCGAACCCCAGAGTTCATTAAAATAGATAAACCGGTCATTCAGAAGCGAGAAAGTATTCAGAGTATAATGCAAACGGTCGATGGAATAGTATTGCTTCCTCCCTGTAGCGAAATCCTCGAAATAGGAGTGGCCGGCATAATTCTGCCGGACGATCACCCCACGGGCGCTCATAGCGATATTGGTCGGACTGAATTCTAAGTATTCAATAGATCTGAAAATAGAGAACGAATCCGCAAAATTCCAAATATTGCGCCCTTCCTGAACCAGAAAATGACCGCTGGCGCTACGACAAATCGCCGTGCATTGTTGGATGGAAGATCCATTGATCGAATCGATATTTCTCACCCGTCCGTCCGTCGATATCAAATGAAGCCCCCGGCGTTCCGCTATCAGTACATTCCCCTCGATATCCTCCGCAAACCCCTCGACATTTCCTTTTAAGGGTATTCTACTCAAAAGCGTGTCATTCTCTGGGTTATAAATCTTCCCCCGATAATAGTAACAAATTGATCTCTTGAAGGGCGCCATCCATACCCGGTCTCTGGAGTCGCCAAAGATCTGCAGAACTTCAATATCCGGCAGGCCATCACCGGTTGTGAAACTCCTGAAATGGGACCCGTCGAACCGGCTCACCCCTGTTTCCGTCCCAATCCAGATAAATCCGTCCGCATCCTGCGTAATACAATAAGCCGTCGTTCCGGCAAGACCTTCTGTTATGTCATAGTGCGTATAGCTATACTCCTGGGAGAAAGCGCTTCGTCCCGTCAGCAGGACCAGTAAGAGAAGAAAAACAGCAGCCCATTTCATAGCACCTTATAAAAATAAGGTTTATTTCGCAGGATAGTAGCGCTTTTGCCGGTCACAAAGCCTACATTCCGACAGTAGCCACGAAATTGCGCGAACGAATATCGGGCGCCACGTTTCCCGACAATCCGCGATAACAGTATCCCGATACCGAAGACCGGCACCTCGGCGATATAGAAGAACAACTGGACAAGGAACCACCCCACCCCGTATTGCTTCCGGATGCGCACAAAATTGGACAGCATGATCTGCAATCCCTTCCGGTCATATAAATTGTAATACCCTTTTCCCGATGACTGAAAGCTCTCATTCGTCGTCGCACCCTGGATATGCACCACATGGAACTGACCATATACCGCCAGCTTGCCCAGCCGCCGCAGCCGGCTGCACCATTCGATCTCTTCCGCATAAAGGAAGAAATCCTCATCCATCATTCCCGCCAGCGCGATCGCCTCTTTCTTCACCATCAGGAACGCGCCGTTGATCCAATCCACTTCCACCAGCGAACGGGCATCCGGCACATTCGGCGCTTTCGCTCCCGACATGCGCCCTGCCCCTCGGACCAGCGCGCCGAGATAAGGAAGCGGTAACAGATAGTTTAACCCGCCACGGACAAAATAGCTGCCCGTGATCTGCGGCGTCCGGTCCGGATTGAGCAGTTGTACCCCGCAAGCCACATATCCCGAGCCCGCGAATTCCCCATAACATCCCTCGATCGCCCGGTCCTCGACCAGCGTATCGGAATTGATCAGCAGAACCACTTCACCCGCCGACTGCCGGATCCCCGCGTTATTGGCGCGGGCAAAACCTGAATTATAGTCCATCTGTATCCATCGGATCAACGGGAATACGGCCCGTATCCGTCCCTCACTTCCATCACCCGAAGCATTATCCACGACGATCACCTCAAAGGGCGGCGCTTCGGTCTGCGCATAGATCGTCCGAAGGCAATCGATGACCATCTCCGGCGTCCGGTAATTCACTATAACAATGGAAAGTTTGATCAAGGGCTTTTCTTCTTTTTTGAAAAAGGGAAGCCCAACAGGGCCACGAGACCCGCTGCACTGACAACCACCGTATGCATCAGCTTCAACGCCGGAACATACAAGACGACGACGACGGCCTGCCCTCGCGACCGCTCCCAGACCTTGCCAAGATACAAGCGGTATTTTCCGGTGTTGTTCTTCCGCACCGCATTGAACACGGCGAATTTTCGGTACAGCAACATCAGCTGATGCGGCGGCAGCTTCTTCTCCAGCCCAGCCAACTGTCTTTCGATCATGATCTTGGCCAGATCGTTGACCACATCCCCCTGCGTCGAGGTCAGCGAAGATCCATGCTCCCGGTAATAGTACAGGTCATACCGCGGCAGATAGCTGAAATTGAATTTCAGAAAGGCCCGCATGAAAAAATCGTAGTCCTCGATCAAAAAAGCGCCGGGGTTATACCCCTTGTTGGCGTAAAAGATCTCGCTTTTGTAAAGGAAACAAGCGCCGCAGCCCAACCAGTCCGTAAAGCTGTCATAGATATTGTTGAACATCCGTTTCCCCGTCACCTGGTCGTGCTCATCCACCAGGTAATAATCGGTATACACCAGGTCGACCTCCGGCCGGGCGCCAAGCTCACCGGCCAGGACGCCCAGCGCCTCGGGCGCATAATAGTTGTCATCCGACGTCCAGGTATGGTATTTCCCCCTGGCCTGTTCGAATCCCGTATTCAGCGACAGCGGCAATTTTTTGTTGAATGCATTGTGGATCACCCTCACCCTGTTGTCGGCTTGCGCATAGGCGTCGGCGATAGCGCCGGTATCATCCGTAGAGCAGTCATCGACGATGATCAGCTCAAAATCCCCAAAGATCTGCGCCAGACAGCTGTCTACCGATCGCCGAAGATAGCGGGCGCCGTTATAGGTCGGCAGGACGATCGAGATCAGGGGCGTTGCCATACCGGTTCATTTAGCAGGATGTCGACAATCTTGTTGGCGCTGGTTCCATCCCCATAAGGATTGACCGCCCGGGCCATCCGATCATACTCGCCCGGATCGTCCAGCAGCTTTCGGGCATGCAGCAGGATCTTCTCTTTCGACGTCCCGATCAGCACGGCCGTGCCTGCCTCGATCCCTTCGGTCCGCTCCGTCACGTCCCGGATCACCAGCACCGGCTTGCCAAGCGCAGGGGCCTCTTCCTGGATCCCGCCCGAGTCGGTGATCACCATATAGCAGTGGTCCAGCAGCCAGATCATCGTCGCATAGTCCACCGGCGGGATCAGATGGATCGCAGGCACATTCCCCAGCCGGGCATGGACCACATCGCGGATATTGGGGTTGAGATGTACCGGATAGATGATACTGACATCGGGATAGGCCCGGGTCAGCTCCAGCAACGCATCGCAGATCTCTTCAAAAGGCCGGCCAAAGCTCTCCCTCCGATGCCCTGTCACCAGGATCAACCGGCTGCCTTCCGGAAGCGCCGGAACATCCGCAGGCCGTTCCGCCGCGCGCCGCACCTTTTCAACGCCATACAAGAGCGCATCGATCACGGTATTGCCTACCTGCCGGATCGTCCCGCTCACCCGCTCGTGCCGGAGATTTTCGGTCGCCAGCAACGTAGGCGTCAGGTGCAGATCGGCCATCGCGCTGATCAGCTTTCGGTTGATCTCTTCGGGAAAGGGAGAATACTTGTTATGGCTCCGCAGCCCCGCTTCCACATGCGCAATGCTGATCCGGGCATAAAAGGCCGCCAGCGCTCCCGCAAACGCGCTTGTCGTATCCCCCTGGACAAGCACCAGATCCGGCTTCCATTCCTGCAGAACGGACTGCAACAAGGTCAGACAGCGCGCGGTAATGTCGTATAAAGTCTGATTCGGTTGCATCAGCTCCAGATCATAGTCGCCGGAGATCTCAAAGAACCTCATCACCTGATCGAGCATCTCGCGATGCTGCCCGGTCAGACAAACCTTGACCTGCAGGTGCTCCGGATGCTGCCGGCAGGCCATGATGACCGGCGCCATCTTGATCGCTTCCGGCCTCGTTCCGAATATAAATAACAATTTCTGCATTCGTCCGATTGCTCTATTGTTTCGTGAGCTAATCCTGTTTCGTGAGCCGATCCAGCAGCGTCCGTCCCGCCGCCGGATCATACAGTGCCATGGCCCGCTCATGGGCCCGCGCCCCGATCTCCGCCCATCGATCTCTCGCCTCCCAGACCCGCTCAAGGGACCGGTCCAGCGCATGTTCCGTAGCCGCCTCCGCGATAAACCCCGAAAGCCCATCCTCGATCCACTCCGTCACCCCGCCTACATCCGTAGCCACACAAGGCCGGCCGCAAAGCATAGCCTCTACTATAGCAAGCGGCATGCCCTCCATATGCGAAGGCATGACCAGCAAGTGATTCTCACGCCAGACCTGCCGGATATCCCCTACCCGGCCATGGAAGACAACCCGGTCCCCCAGCCGGTAGTAGTCCACGAGCTGCTGCAAATATCCCTTATCCGGGCCGTCACCATAAATATTGAGCGTCCAGTCCCGGTCCCTCCATTTTGACGTTTGCAGGACCGCCAGCAGGATATCCTGACCTTTGTGGGAAACGATCAGGTTTCCGACCAGCGCAAGATTAACCCGCAAACCCGGGGGAATGGACATGCTTCCGGTCTCGGGCATATTTACCGGATTCCGGATCACCGCCGCATTGGGAATAGGATGGCAAAGCTGCCGCTCTGCCGTGACCAGGCTTCGTTTTGAAATAAAATAAACCTCTTTCGCCCGCTCATAGGCCCCGATGATCGCCAACCGCTCCGATTCGGTGAACGGATGATGCCGGTCCGAATTCAAATGACCCAGCAGATAGAAGCGCGCCGGGCTTTTGGCCAACGCCTTCAGCAACGCCCCCTCCCTCGCCACCGAATAACAGGTACCGTTATAAAGAACGATATCCGGCTGAAGATCGAATAACGTCTTGAACGGGTTGCGAAGCTTCTTGCGGATGAAATTGATCCCTGTCCGCCACATCCGTTGCCGGGCGCTGATCCCCGGCGGGAAGTAACCGGGGCGCTGATAAAGGTGCGCACCCAGTCTGCGCAACTCCGCATACCGCGGATGCCCGAATCCGAAGTCATAAGAAAGATGGATGACCGTATGTCCCGCCGCGATCGCATGCTTTGCCATTTCATACCACAACTCTTCACTGCCCCCCCAGGGCTCCCGGATCATAGAAATGATCGCTATCTTCATGATATAGGCCCGGTTTTCTTACACACGATAATATTGTTGAGATAAAGGTCCCGCCTGTCGGGTAATACTTTGCTCCAAAAAAGCGCACCAAGGTTCAGGCTCGTATAGGTGATAAACCGGAAAGCGGACCTTACCCCCGGTATCCGGCGGAGGACAGGCGAAATATGCTGATGGACATACATGATCCATAGCTGAAAGACCGTCTCCACACTGTTCCCCGTCTTATCCTGGGCGACCATCTCCAGGCCATGCTCCTTTAGCAAATATCGCAGGCCATAGGAAGAATATCGCGCAAAATCATTGGGCACCTCGTGCTCGCAGATCGCGAAAGGACAAGTGGCAAGAAGCAGGCCGCCCGGCTTCAGCACCCGGTTGATCTCCCGCAGGACCTCCGGCAAATTGAAAACATGCTCGAACACTTCGCTGCTGAAAACGCAATCAAAATGCGCATCTTCAAAGGGAATGCGCTTGCCGTCGTAGAAGACGTCTATCTGCTCGTTGGCGTGGGGATGGCCGGGATTCTCGAAATCAAGCCCGATATATTCATCCACCCGGAATAACGAACGATAGGGCTTTGTCCCGCAGCCGAAGTCCAGCAACCGTCCGGTCAGCGTCGGCGCATGCCGCGCAATCCCTTTCAGCAGCCGGTTCCTGGTCAGATAAGCCGGATAGGTGATCCCCGGATCAAACTCATATGCCAGTCGCCCTTTTCTCATTGTGCAATATACTCCTTATTAAGGCCTTCCCTAAGGGCCGCGATGAATTTTTCCAGACCCAGGCGGTGATTGGCGGTAAGGAAATAAGTAAGGTATCGGGTAAAATAGTCGTGCAGGTTGAAGAGCGAATAAGGATTTTCCTGCACTACCTGCTCGATCTGTGATACCCCCATGCGGTTCGCTTCATCAAATCGCGAAATGAATTCCGCATCCAGCGGCTTATTGCTGATCCAGGCCGCGAAAACAAAAGGCAGCCCCGTCATGTCTTTCCACGCTTCTCCGAGGTCATAGATATAGGGCGAAACCTTGCGTTGCTTAAAAGCCCGGTCTCCGATCACTACACCTGCCGTGGTTCCCCGGATCTGCTCCTGATAATCAATGCCCGCATTTACCAGCTCCGGCGTTATCTTCCAATACCGCGCCAACAACAGCCGCGCCAGTTGCACGGAAGTCCTGCTCTGATAATCCAGCAACACCTGCCTGATCTCCGGCATCGGAACCTCGCTGAACAGCGCAACCGAAGCGACGGGTCCATCGCTGCCGATCCCACAGTTCCCATTGATGTAATATTCAGGCATCCGGGTAATGACAGCCACCGGTACCAGGCCCATATCGATCTCATCCCGTAACAGCATATCCCCGATCCGGGCGGGATAGTCGATGATCAGTTCCAATTCATTCATCACGGAAGACCGCTGGATGCCATAGAGCAAGGGTTTGGTATTCAAATAACTAACAGCGCCTACTCGTATTTTTTTGTCCAATTCCTTATCGTTAATTTTGGCGCAAATTATGGAATTAAACCCACTTACCGCCCTTTCGCCGATCGACGGACGTTACCATCAGCAGGTCCAGCACCTGGATGAGTATTTTTCGGAATATGCCCTGATCCGTTATCGGGTATTGGTGGAAGTAGAGTACTTCCTGTTCCTTTCCAAAAAGAAATTCTTTTCCCTTCCCCAGGCCGGCCGCCGCCAATGGCAGGCTATAACCGAAAATTTCAGCCTCGAAGACGCGCAGTGGATAAAGGAAAAGGAAAAGGAGACGAATCATGACGTAAAAGCCGTCGAGTATTTCTTAAAATCCAGGATCGGCGTTGATCCCAAAGAGGGCGCTGACTCCAAGGCGGGCGCCGACCAGGCCGATATCAGCGAATGGATCCATTTTGGCCTGACCTCGCAGGATATCAATAATACGGCGATCCCATTGCTATGGAAGCATGCCATCGAGACGGAATATCTGCCGACGCTCCTTAATCTGAAACGCCAGCTGGAGATCCTGGCGCGGGACTGGAAAGATATCCCGATGCTTGCCCGTACCCATGGTCAGCCTGCAAGTCCGACGCTATTGGGAAAGGAAATGATGGTCTATGTGGAACGGCTCGCCAATCAGGTGGAGTTGCTGATCCAAATCCCATTCTCGGCCAAGTTCGGCGGCGCCACCGGCAACTTCAATGCCCACCATGTCGCATTTCCGGATGAAGATTGGGTCGATCTGGCCGATGAATTCGTCGAAGGAACTCTCGGCCTCCAGCGGCTGCAATACACCACCCAGATCGAGCACTACGATAACCTCGCCGCCCATTTCGATACGATCGCCCGCATCAATACTATCCTCATCGACTTTTGCCGCGATATCTGGACCTATGTTTCCATGGATTATTTTACCCAAAAGACAAAGAAGGGCGAGATCGGCTCCTCCGCCATGCCGCATAAGGTCAATCCTATCGATTTCGAGAATGCCGAAGGCAACCTGGGCATCGCCAACGCCTTGCTGGGCCATTTTTCCGCCAAACTTCCGGTATCCAGGCTTCAGCGGGACCTTACCGATTCCACCGTACTGCGCAATATCGGCGTCCCGGTCGCTCATACCATTCTGGCGCTGAAGTCGATCGAAAAAGGCATTGAGAAACTGGTGTTGAATCGGGTGAAGCTCAACCAGGATCTCGATGAGAACTGGGCTGTAGTTGCCGAGGCCATCCAGACCGTTCTCCGTCGGGAGAACTATCCCAAACCTTATGAAGCCCTGAAAGAACTGACCCGGGGCAAAGGCCGTATCAACCGGCAATCCATCCACCGCTTCATCGATGGGCTAAAAGTCACTGCAGCTGTCAAAAAAGAGCTGAAGGCGATCACTCCCCACAACTACACTGGCCTGAACAGGCCACTCTAAAAAAAATAAAACTTTTTTTGGCAGCAGGTCGTTTTACAGTTATAGTCCAGGGGCGGACAGTTATTCACCTGGCTAACACAGTTATAGTCTGATCTTACACGGCCGGCGGCGATACCGATCTCCTCCGGCCTTCTGACCACCTTTGGTTATTTGTTGTTTTCTACTATCTTAGCCATCAACGAAAATTAAAAACCCCTATATTATGAAGTTCTTACTTGCCGCCGGCTTCGCATTCATTGTCCTTTGTTCTGCCTTCTCCTGTACCAAAACCAACAACGGTACTACCACCATTTACGACACGACGACAAAGATCATCAAGGACACGACCGTGATCAAAGATACGGTTTGGGAAAAGTCATCGAAGAATCCCATCGTTGGTCTTTGGATAGGCAAGTATTTGAACAATGGCGATGTAGATTCCTTCTATTACAGCTATGACATTCAGCCGAACGGCAACATGATAGCCACCGCTATCGGAAATACCAACAATTCTGATGCTACTTCAGGGCCCTGGCAGCTGAGCGGTACGAATTTCACCGCGACGTTGAGCTTATTGACCCTCGGCAGCCCCTTAGTTCAATCCGTTACGGCCACGTATGACAGCACCGCAGGGACATTGACCGGACAATGGATGTACACACAGGGTTCTGGTATTAATGGTTCGTTCCTGCTGATCCGGGTGCCCTGATAGCCATTATTTGTGGATCTCGGATGTGAAATGAAACTCGATCTCCGGATTATTCGTCCTTTCCGTATTGAGGAACCATTCGCTTTGGGCTAAATAGACCAGCAACCCATCCTTGTCCGCCGCGATATTGGCATGCTTGAAGCGGGTAAAGTCTTCCAGCTTTCGGGGGTCTTTACTGGTTATCCAACAGGCTTTATAAAAAGGCAGCGCATTGAATTGGACCGAAGCGCCATACTCGTGCAGCAAGCGGTACTGGATCACTTCGAACTGCAGCTCGCCCACGCAGCCAATGATCTTTTTATTGCCGCCATACTGGGTGAACAGCTGCGCCACCCCTTCATCGGTGAGCTGCAGCAATCCTTTTTCCAGTTGCTTGGTCTTCATCGGGTCCTTATTGATCACTTCCTTGAAAATTTCCGGCGAAAAGGACGGGATCCCCGTAAAATAGAAGTCTTCGCCTTCCGTCAGCGTATCCCCGATCTTGAAATTCCCGGTGTCGAAAAGCCCCACCACGTCCCCGGGGTAAGCCGTCTCGATCACATCCTTATCGCGGGCCAGGAAAGTATAGGGGTTGCTGAAGCGCACATCCTTATCCAGTCTGACATGATGAAAATATTTATTGCGCTCGAACTTCCCGCTGCATACCCGGAGGAACGCGATCCGGTCGCGATGTTTTGGGTCCAGGTTGGCATGGATCTTAAAGACGAACCCGCTGAACTTATCCTCCTCCACATCCAGATAACGCGTCGACGTCTCCCGGCCCCTCGGCCCCGGTGCAACCCGGATAAAAGTGTCCAGCATTTCCCGCACCCCGAAATTGTTGATCGCGCTGCCGAAAAAAACAGGCGCCACTTTCCCGGCCAGATAATCCTCGATATTCAATTGCCCATGGACCCCATCCACCAACTCGACGTCCTCCCGCAGGACCGTCGCATCCTTTTCGCCCAGGCGCTCATCGAGTAACGGACTGTCCAACCGGTCGATCTTTACCGTATCCTCATCCTCATCGGCGGCCTTGGTGTTGGCCGTGAACAGGATCAGGTTCTTATCATACAGGTTATAAACGCCTTTGAAATCCTTCCCGCTGTTGATCGGCCACGTCATCGGATGCAACCGGATCGCCAGCTCCTTTTCGATCTCCTCCAACAGGTCGAACCGGTTCTTTCCGTCCCGGTCCATCTTATTGATAAAGACGATCACCGGCGTATCCCGCATCCGGCAAACCTCCATCAGCCGCCGGGTCTGCGCTTCCACTCCGTTGACGCTGTCGATGACCAGGATGACGCTGTCCACCGCCGTCAGGGTACGGAACGTATCTTCGGCGAAGTCCTTGTGACCGGGCGTATCCAGCAAATTGATAAGGTTACCCCGATATTCAAAGCTCATGACCGAAGTCGCTACCGAGATACCGCGCTGCCGCTCGATCTCCATAAAGTCGCTGGTCGCATGCTTCTTGATCTTATTGCTCTTCACCGCGCCGGCCGTCTGAATGGCGCCGCCAAAAAGGAGGAACTTCTCTGTAAGGGTCGTTTTACCCGCATCGGGGTGAGAAATGATCGCAAAGGTCTTCCTTTTGCCGATCTCTGTGCTAAACTTATTTGCCATCGGGCCGCAAAACTACGAAAAAAGCGCCTTTATCCGTTTTCGGATCGTTGCCCAAACCGGGGCGATATCTTCCGACAGGTTCAGCGCAACCACGCCGCCGCCATAGATGGTCAGGAAGCTGATGCTTCTCGCGAAGAGCCATAACAACCCATGTCGGTTGCCAAATGCGAATTGACAGAGCAGGAATCCTGCGCCTCCCAGCAGCAGGGAATATAACGTGTGGATCGTGAATGGCTGAAGCTTGAATGTCCGGTAAAGGAAGGCCCACCGGATGCCGTTATAAATTGCGAACGTGCCTAGATCGGCAACCGCCGGACCCAACAGTCCCATATGCTTTGCCAGCACATAGTTCAGGGGCAGCGTAAGGGCTGCCAGGACCAGGCCGGATAGGAAATCGAAGCGCCAGCGTGTCGAGGTGGCAATGATCTGTCCGTTTACGCCCGTTCCCATATCGACGATTCGAGCCAGCCCGATAAAAATAAATGCCGGCCTCGCCATCAGATATTGCCGGGGAAAGCCGAAGGTAATGATCCCATCCCGAAAATTGATCAGCAGGAGCAGGAACATACCCACTGAAAAAATGAGCTGGGTGATCGAAGACCGCCTATAGATGCGGCTGATCCGCCCATGATCCTTGTCCTTCCAGGCCTGGGAGAGAGGCCCGGTGGAAGCGGCGACAAGGGCGCGCTGTGGCGCCTGGACCAGGCTTCCCGCAAACTGCGCCATCTGGAAAACCCCCACTGCAGTCAGGCCCGCGGGAACCACCGCCGCGATGACAATCTGTGCGAAGAAAAAAGCAATGTTGTACACAACTCCCCCGCTCCAGGACAACAAGGCCAATGCTCTCATGCGCCTGGAGAATTTCTTCGTTACGAGGCTGCGGCTGAACACCAGGTGGAATTCGCCCGATCTGACCAAATAGACGATAAGGATCAGGGCAATCAGCAGATAATTGAACGCATAGAGCTTGATAACAATGCCGAAGCTGCGGATAACTCCGCCCAAATATAGGATCAGCAGGACCAGTGTCGTTACACGGAATTGCACTTCCCGCAAGTAATTGGTCAGAATGGATTTCTTCAACTGCCAGGCATAATATTCCAGCAACGTATACACGGTAAGCCCCAGCGCAAACGGGAAGATCCAATAATAATATTTGACGAAGGCGGGCGACTGCGATTGATAATAATGGACCACCTGGCTTCTGAAGAAGATGCCACCGATAGCGACCAGGACACATCCCGTCAGCAAAAGCAGCAGCGCCCATGTCAGCAGGTCATTTTTTTTTGGCGGGAGGTGTGCCCGGTAATAGGGGTAGAACTTATTGACCACAGAGGGCATGCCCAAATTGGCAAATGAGTATAGGACCATGCCGATCGCGAGGAACATCCCGCTGATCAACCCGTACTGATCCGGCGTGAATTCCCGGATGAGAATTATATTGGTGATCGCACCCAGGCCAAAACCCAGGTACACGACCCCGGAAGAAATAATGCTTTGCTTGCGGATCGTGGTCATAATGTTAAAAGCCGGACCCCGAAGGCATCAGGCTGCTCAGATCTTGTTTCCCCTCATAGTGGATGCTTCGGTTGAATGTGAACATCCCTTTTTTGATCTTCACGCGGCCATCCACCGTCAAAGTCGCCTCCCGCTTACCCATCAGCATTTGCAGGGCATTGCTGAACAAGCCCTTCAGATCGAGTTGGAGAGTTACCGGTACATAGAAGGTGTCTTTCGCTGGGATGCGGATCGTCGAATCGAGAAGCGAATGCCCGGAATGCTGTCCATTGATGGCGATATCCACCTCCGCCCGTTCCAGGGCTACCTTATACGTATTCGGATTGTATAGCTTAACGATGGCCGAGAGATTTGTCTTCCCGGCCACGACCTGGCCTACCTGCAGATCAGTGAATCCAAAATATTCCACGGGCTCCGGCTGGCGGCAGGCGGCTATCCAAACCATAAGGCAGATGCCGGTCAGGGCTGATCGAACCGATAACAATTGACGCATAATGTGCAAGATAAGGGGCATTTGCAAAAAAAAAGCGCCCACCGGCTTAATTTGCCTGTGAGCGCTTCTCATCAAACCGGCCCTTCAATTATCGGGCGACGACCAGCTTTTTGGTATCCAGGACCTTGCCGTCAACCACCAGGGCATAGATATACATGCCTTGAGCCAGTTGACTGGTATTCAATTGTACCTGGCTTTTGCCCTGCACCGCCGGGAGCGAGATCGTCGTTACGATATTTCCGCCCAGCCCGTAGATCTGGCAGGTCGCCGCCCCGACGCCGGAAGGCAGAGAATAGTCGATGATGGTCGAATTGTTCGCGGGATTGGGATGGATATCGCCCAAATAACCCGCGCTTTCGTTTTGCAGGCGCTTTACCTCGGCAGAGCTTAATGCCAGCCGGCTGGACAACAATGACCGCAGTTCCTGCACCTGGTTTTGCAGGTCTTCGATCTGATTTTGCAGGTCCGTGGACAGCGGGGTCTTCGCCATGGCGCCGCCGGTGCCGCTGGAATCACGATAAACATAACCGTTGCTGTCGATGACCAGGTAGGCTCCTGCCCCTCTTTGCAAATTCTCGAAACGGATGTTCGAAGGGTTGGTCTGGCCTGTGACTGCAGAGCAGTTCACGTCGAACTTGGCAGTCGGACTTGCCTGCGCAATACCTACATAGCCGATCTTGTTGATCCGCATCCGCTCCAATCCATTGCCGGATGCCTGGTTAGTCCCAAAAATGAGACTATTCATCGTGTCCGACTGCTGGATGACGAAATCCCCGGCTGCCGAGCCGGCTACAAAAGCGTTCGCGCCCGTCGCAAGCCCGATCCTGCCATAAGCGGACCCGGACACGTTGGTCGCGCCCTGAAAGAAATGGATGGCGGGATCCGTACCGCTGAACGCGCCTTGATTGTCCGCAGTCGTCGAATAAACATGAAACAAATTCTGCGGAGCGGTCGTCCCTATACCGACATTCAAACTTGGCAAAAGGGTCATCCCCTCGGAGCCATTGGATTTGAAAACAAGCCGGTTATTGTCCGTAGTCCCGACAAAGTTCGTCGGCGGGGTCGTACCCGCATTTCCGGTCAATGACCAACTCTGAGCAAACGTTGAAAGGGAAACAAAAAGGGAGGCGAAAAGGCAAAACAATAGAATGGAGATCTTTCTCATAAAAAATGGTTTAACAGTTAATAAATTAGTGCAGTATTAAAGTAGACTTTATTTCAATTCGCCGTGACTAAAAGTTACCCGCGTGCATCCTGGCGTATAACTGTGCACAACCGGCCAATAACTGTGCAGAAGAAACCACCAATTTTCGTCTAAAGCGGTCAATTCATCCATATTAAGTACCTTTCTAAAAAAGAACGCCCTTGCCGACCATCGCCGAACGGATAAAGGAATTTAACAATAACCGGGTGCCGGTCTACACCGCCATGAAGTATCAGTCGATGGCGGAAAATCCTTTCCGGTTCTACCGCGGCACCTGCCACCTCTTCTACGAAGACCTCCATAATAACAATGCATTACCCGCCTATCCGCTAAGCTGGATCTGCGGCGACCTCCACATCGAGAACTTCGGCAGCTACAAAGGCGAGAACCGGTTGGTCTATTTTGATCTGAACGACTTTGATGAAGGCGTCCTCGCCCCTGCAACCTGGGAGGTCGCCCGGATGATCACCAGCATATTTACCGGATTAGATTCCCTTAGCATCAAAAAAAAGGAGGCCACCCAGACCGCCCAGCTTTTCCTCCGGGTCTATTCCGAAACCCTTGCAATAGGAAAAGCCAAATACCTGGAACATGAGACCGCCAATGGGATCGTCCGCATCTTCCTCGAAAAGATCAGCCAACGGAAGCAGAAAGAGCTGGTCCGCCAGCGCACCGAGGAAGGAAAGAACGGCAGTCTCCAGTTCCGTATCGACAATGTCCGGTTCTTTGCGCTCGAAAAGGCGCTGCGCAAACGACTGATGACCCATGTTAGCTCGCTGCTGCATCACTATCCCCTGCTGCAGGGCCGGTTCCAGGTGATCGACGCGGCCTTCCGGATCGCAGGGACCGGCAGCCTGGGCGTACGCCGGTACGTTTTCCTGCTGCGGAATGTCAAAGACCCGAAGAAACATCTGATGATCGACATGAAACAGGCGGCGCCTTCTTCCCTCCAACCCTGGGTGACAAATCCTCAGCCGGCGTGGACTTCCGAGGCCGAGCGCGTCGTGTCTATCCAGCACCGGATGCAGAACACCAACCCCGCCCTTCTCAGCGTCACCGAGTTCGACGGCGACTCCTATGTCATCAAGGAAATGCAGCCCACCGCCGACAAAATAGACTTCCTCATCATGCGGGACCGGTATAAAGACATCGCCTGCGTGGTAGAAGACATGGCCTTCCTCACCGCAAGCGCGATGCTGCGCAGCGCGGGCCGCCAGGGAGCCGCCCTTCCCGATGAGTTGATCGCTTTCGGAGCGGATACCCACTGGCAACAGCCGCTGATCGATTATTCGACCGCCTACGCCGCACAGGTGAAGAAAGACTATAACGCTTACTTTAAAGAATATAAAGCGGGATTTTTCAACCAGCCCGGCCAAAAACGCGGCTAGCCATGCACCCTGAACTGTTATCGAATATCGTCATTAAACTCGCCCTGGCCATCCTCATCGGCGGGGTGCTCGGCGCCGAACGCGAATATCGCAGCAAATCCGCCGGTTTTCGGACGCTGACCCTCATCTGCCTGGGCTCAACGATCTTCACCATCTTCTCCGGGCTCATCGGCAACCTGGGCAACTCCGCCAACCCCGACCGGATCGCCTCCAACATCGTCACCGGCATCGGTTTCGTCGGCGCAGGCGTAATCTTTAAAGGGGATGGTTCCGGCAGCAAGGTCAGCGGCATAACCACCGCCGCCATGATCTGGGTAACGGCCGGCCTGGGCATGGCCATCGGCGCAGGCTACCTGCTGGTCGCCCTCTGCGCGACGGGCCTCGTTCTGCTGGTGTTGTTCACATTCATGTTGTTGGAAGGCTGGATCGATCGGGTCAACCAGGTCAGGGTCTATAAGATCGTCTGTCAATTCGAGAACGAACCCCTCCACCGGTATGAAGAGTTGTTCAAATGCCATCATCTCAAGTTCAGGCGGAGCAGCCAGCGAAAATCGGCGGAGAATATGATTACCGGCGAGTGGGTCGTCCAGGGCTCCGAACGCAACCACCGGCATTGTATCCACGAAGTACTGCGGGACGACACCGTAAGGGAGTTTGAATTTTAGAGCGGGCTCGGCTCGCAATCATAGCAGGCTCACCGTCCACGTCCGTTGGAACACCCCGCCGCCTTCGAGCTGGTTGATCCCAAACTTCTCCACCCACTGCTGGTTACTGTCGACGTGATCGGCGATTCCGCACCAGGGCTCGATACAAACAAAATCCGCATTGGGCGCCGCCCAGATCCCCAGGAACGGGAATCCCGGGAAATCCATCCGCAACCGCCGGTCCGTCCGGCCTGAACGAAGCGTAACTCCCGCCGAGATCGGATGCTTCAGCACCAGCGCATCTTTGGCAAAAAGCTCCTTTCGAAGCTGAAGGACCGCCGTATCCTGTAACAGCGGTTCCGGTTCAAGCTCGATCAGCCCGTCTTTCGAGATCGGCCACCGGGGCGTCTCCTCAACTCCATCGAACTCCAGGTAGTAGTCGCCATAATCCGTGCCCGGAACCAGCGGCACCCGGAACGCCGGATGACCGCCAATGGAAAAATACATCGGTTCAACCGAGGGATTCCTGATCTGGTAGGTAGTCGCAACCTTGTTGGACACCAGCCGGTAGCCAACCCGCAATTCGAATTCGAAAGGATATACCGCCCGCGTCTGCTCATCGCTCCGCAGTAAAAACGTGATCGAATCCCCCCGTTGCGACTCTACGCTGAACTCCCGGTCGCGGGCAAAACCATGTCTGGGCAGCGAATATGCCTTCCCCTGATAATAATAAGTATTTCCCTTCAGCGTCCCGACGATGGGGAACAGCAACGGCGAATGTTTGCCCCAGAAGGCCGGATCCCCGTCCCACATGTATTCCAGCTCATAGTTCTTACTATAGAGATTCTGTAATTCCGCACCTTTCGGGTCAATGCTGACTTTTAGCTCCTGATTTTCGATCGTGAACATGGCCTGTATTTTGCCCGAAATTAGTACATTCGGCCTATGTTTCGTCACCTGGAGATCGTCTGGACCAGTTTCAAGATGGCTCTACAGGAATTCCGCAGCAACAAACTCCGGACATTCCTGTCATTGCTGGGGATAACCTTCGGCATCTTTTGTATTATCAGCGTGCTTTCCACCATAAGCAGCATGCAGTCGGCGGTCAACAACGACCTGAAGTCGTTCGGCACCAAAACGATCTATATCGACAAGTGGCAATACTCCGGCGGTCCCGACTTCCCCTGGTGGAAATACATAAAACGCCCCGTTCCAAAGATCGAAGAAGCCCGGCTGTTGCGATTGAAAGTGCCCGACGCGGAACACATCGATTTCGCGATCGACAATTCGGGCAATGTCGACTATGGCGACAACTCCCTAACCGGCGTACAGTATTACGGCAACACCGAAGACTTCGATAAGATCGAACAGGTCGCCATTGGCTGGGGACGATATTTTCAACAAGCCGATTTCGACCGTGGGACGCCCTATATCGTCATAGGGTTCCGGATCGCACAGCGTCTCTTCGACAACCCCGAAAGGGCCGTCGGTAAGGCGGTCAAACTCAAGGATGGCAAGTTGGCCATCGTCATCGGCGTGATCGGGAAACAGGGTCAAAGCCTGATCAACGCATGGGATTTCGATAACAGCATCCTGCTCACATATAATTTTATGCGGCAGATCTTCCGGGAGGAATACAGCAATCCCAAGATCCTTGCGCAGGGTGATTCGATCATTACTTCCGAAGCGCTGACGGAAGAGCTCCGTGGCGCCATGCGGTCCATCCGCAAACTAAGCCCGACACAAGAGGACAATTTTGCGGTCAATAATATCGACAACCTCAGCAAATTCCTCGAGCCCATCTTCGCCGGGATGAATATCGGTGGCTGGGCTATCGCCGCGCTTTCCCTCGTCGTCGGCATGTTTGGCGTGGCGAATATCATGTTCGTCACCGTCCGCGAACGGACGCCCCAGATCGGCCTGAAGAAAGCCATCGGCGCCAAAAAGGGTTCAATCCTCATGGAATTCCTGCTTGAATCCGCCTTCCTTTGCATCATCGGCGGTCTGATCGGCATGGCTGCCGTCTTCGTGCTGACGCTCGTCTTCTCCTCGATGCTTGACTTCCATGTTGGCATTCCCCTGAATATCATCATCCTCGCGATTGTCATGTGCCTGTTCACCGGAGTCCTCGCCGGCATCATCCCGGCCTTCATCGCCGCCCGTATGGACCCCGTCGTAGCCATCCGGTCAAAATAGCTAATTTTGCATCCCATGAACACGCCCGTGACAATCCTGGCCATCGAATCTTCCTGTGACGAAACGAGTTGCGCGATCAGCAAGGACGGATCGATCCTTTCCAATATCATCGCTAATCAGACCATCCACCAGCAATACGGCGGCGTAGTCCCCGAACTCGCCAGCCGCGCCCATATTCAACACATCGTTCCCGTCGTCGACGCCGCATTGAAGAAAGCAGGCTGTGAAGTGAAAGACCTGACGGCTGTCGCCTTCACACAGTCTCCCGGTTTGATCGGCTCCCTGCTGGTGGGGTCGGAATTCGCAAAATCGCTTGCCCTGGCTCTGGATATTCCCCTGCTGGCCGTCCATCACATGCAGGCGCACGTGCTGGCCAACCTCATTCCAAATGAGACGACCTCTTCTCCCGCCGCCCTTTCCACCCCGGCGCGCCGCGTTCCCTCCTTTCCTTTTCTTTGTCTCACCGTCAGCGGAGGCCATACGCAGATCGTCCGCTGCAATTCCCCGCTCGACATGGAAGTGATCGGCGAAACCCTCGACGATGCGGCCGGCGAAGCCTTTGACAAATCGGCCAAGCTCCTTGGCCTGCCCTACCCCGGCGGCCCGCTCATCGATAAACATGCCCGCAACGGCAACCCGACCCGTTTTTCCTTCCCCGAGCCGCAGATCCCCGGGCTGAACTTCAGCTTTAGCGGCCTCAAAACCGCGATTCTTTACTTCCTGCAGGATAATACCGCCAAAGATCCGGACTTCATCCGGAGCAACCTGAACGATATTTGCGCATCCATCCAGGCGCGCATCGTTTCGATCCTGTTGAACAAGCTGAAGAAAGCCGCCCGTCGGACCGGCGTCAAAGAGTGCTGCATTGCCGGCGGCGTCTCGGCTAACAGCGGGCTACGTTCCGCCTTCGCTGAGACCGGGCTCGAAGAAGGATGGAATACCTTTATCCCGCCTTTTGAATACTGTACGGACAACGCCGCCATGATCGCCATTACCGGTTATTATAAATACCTGGCCGGCGACTTTGCTCCTCTGTCGGTATCCGCCAGCGCGAGAGCGGAATGGTAAATGAATCTTAATCCAATGCGTAACGGCTACTTTCAGTTCAAACAATTCACCGTCCATCAGAACCAGTGCGCCATGAAGGTTTGCACCGACGCCTGTATCCTCGGCGCCTGGTTTGCCGACAAAACGCCGGCCTATGCGCGGGTGCTCGATATCGGTAGCGGCACGGGCCTGCTCATGCTCATGCTGGCCCAGAAGCATAAGGGTACCGTTCATGGGATCGAGATCGACCTGGACGCCTTCCATCAGCTCAAAGAGAACATTGGCGGAAGCCCCTGGCGGCAATCGCTAAAGGTATATCCCGGCGACGTCCGCTCGTTCACCTTTCCTGACAAATTCGATTTCATCATCAGCAATCCGCCGTTCTTTGAGAATGACCTTCCCGCTTCGTCGGCAGCCGCCAATCTGGCCCGGCACAGTAAGGAACTGACCCTTTCGGAGCTGCTGGAAGCCATCGATGCCAACCTATCCCATAAGGGATCGTTTGGCGTTCTCCTCCCCTATCACCGCACGGCATGGTTTGAGGAGCAGGCGGCGACCGGACACGGTTTTACCCTCAGAGAAAAGCTGCTGGTCAGACAAACGCCCCGTCATGACTTCTTTCGCAGCATCCTGTATCTCTCGCGTCACAGAGACAATTTTGTCCCCACTACAGAGCTCACCATCCAGGATGAGACCGGGGCGTATACGGAAGATTTTATTGAATTGATGCAGGATTATTATCTCAATTTCCCTTCGGGTAGCAAGGCGTTCACTCCCCCTTCGCATACCCCTCCAGATACCGGTAGAATTCTGTGATCTCTCCCCGCCTCACCATCGTCGCGCGGTCGATGACCTTCGATCCTCCCTGCAACAGATCGCTCAGCACATGTTTGATCAATTGCTCGCCAAAATATCGCGATGCGTCCCGCGGCAACTCATTGGGGAGATTGCCCACGGCCATTATGTCGATGGAGCCCGGCAGATACGCCGCCGTCCGCTCCCGCGAAACCCGGTCCACACCATACACCGGTTCGTCCATCGATGCGTCCCCCAGGTTGCACGGCACCGACCCTTCCCGGTCATCGGTGATATCGGCGATCGTCCGGATGCGAAACCCGTCGCCGGCCAGGTCCTCCCATTCAAAAAGCCGTGGCATATTCCGGTCCCAATAAACCCCATTGATCAGGATATCGGCCGTTGCCGTGTAAGGCAGGAACTTGCACCGGTAGTCCTGCGGATGTAAATGGAAGTCCTCCCGCTGATAACCACCGGAACGGATATGCGCATACAGATCGTTACCCTTCAGTTGCGTAAAGACGGGATAGGTGAACCCGCGTTCCAGGAATTCATCCGGCTCCACTTCCACGATCTCCAGCAGGTTCATGACCTCCAGCGCCCCATGCGCCACCCTGCCCGAGCCGGTGACGACCACCTTTATCTCCGGTAGCCGCAGTCCGAAATACGTATGGATCAGTTCCCGAAAGCTCTGCTGCCGGAGCACCCGGCCAAGGGTATAGCGGCCTGTGCGAAGCCCATAGGCCATGATCCCATTGTGCGCGCCGACCACGCCCGCAAAGAACCCGAAGCCCAGGATCCGCTGACCGTCATCATGCTCGAGGCACTCGTAGTCGATCAGCGTGATCTGCCGCTCCACGATGGCGCGGAACATCCCCTGATTGTAAGGCTGCTTTTTTTTGGTATGGGAAAAGAAGAGATAGGTCTTGCCGGGCAACAGGTCTTTAACCGGCACTTCCTTGATGCCAAAGATGATATCGCAGTCCCCCATCTCGTCACGGACCTCCACGCCAGCGGAGCGGTACTCCTTATCCGAATAACACCGGTCGGGTGAGGCCTGCACCAGCACCCGGAGCTCAGGTACGTTCCTTTGTATCCATTTGCACTGCGCGGGCGTCAACGCCACACGGTTGTCTGCGGGTACTTTGCTTTCACGAATTAAGCCGATCGTTATCATTCCATTCAGATTTAGCCCGTCCCCCAGGCGCTTCTTATCTTGATCTTGTCGCCCGTTCCACCAACGGGCGGATCATCGTGGCACGAGTCGCGCTAAAGATAGAATTTTTATCCCTTTTTGGCGGGGCGGCGCTTTATCCGTAATATTGCGTCCCGGTTTTTTTTGCCGGGGCATCAGCTGTTAGCCCAGATGGCGGAACTGGTAGACGCGTCAGACTCAAAATCTGGTATTGGCAACAATGTGCAGGTTCGATTCCTGTTCTGGGCACTTGAAATTCAAGCAGTTACAAAGGTCGCAAAACAGCGGCCTTTTTTCTTTTTCAAAATTTGCCAGCAATTTGCCAGTAAAACGGAAATGAGTATACTCAAACCGCTTTGCTTTGAGCGAAATGGATAATTTAAAGAGCTTTTGTTTACCAAATTTAACGCATTTGTTTCTAACCGTCTCCCTTAAGAACTTCCTCCCCTTATTGGTTTTAACAGTGTCATGTGCGAGGCTGGCTATACTGAAGAAAAGTGCTTGGGAGAATTGGAGACTGGCCTCTTATTAGGGACAACTTGAACTTAACGTAGATACACAAGAGCACAGTTTGCAATTCAATTTTCGGTTATAAGATCTAAATCAAAAATTACCTCTTTTTCTCCATCATTGACATTTAGGATGATGGCATACGAGGAATATTGTGTCTTTATTTGTAGTTTCAATTCATTGAATCGGTCAAAAAATGTGTGATCTAATGATACAAAGTCCGATGAATTTCTATTTTCATCGAAGAATTGAATGAGGACCCAAATAGGCTCCTTGTCTCTGCCTCTTTCAAAATTGCTCAGGCGCATTTCTCGCACGTTAGACAGTACATTACCAGCGTAATTTGGAATTATTTGCCTTTCGGGATAGGCATTCCCATTATTATTTAAGACAACTGTTCTCATGGCTTTTAATTTTACTGTAAGATACAAATTTTAGGGCCAACACCAATAACCGTTTCCGACTGCTGGCGAGGTTTGGGAATAGAATTTTACGAAATAGTCGGGGTATTTTGAATTCCAAACTTTTGTTATCTTTCCATACCCCAACTTACAAATAAAACCGAGGGAATAAAACGATCCCTAAACCATTAAAACCGTTTAAAATGCTCACTTGGATTGCGATTAGCTTAGCCATCATCTTCAGCATCGTAAAACCCTATGCAGATGGCATTCTAGATACCAGCCTGTGGCTGGCGAAAATCACAATGCCGGAAGGAATTGAAGAAATGTCGAATGCCAAACAACTGCTGAAGATAAGACAGGCGGCGTTAGTGGACGGTTGGCCTAGCAACATCCCATTTGTCAACACTATAATTTTCATGGCCGCAATTGTAATTGGTTTCGTCGCTCATTGGTGGGCTGGAATTGTTGTCATTGGCGTTATAGGATTTGTCGGTGGACTTAGCGGCAGGTTAATCAATAAACCGGTGAGTTGGTACATAACCTTATTTAGCCACCGGTTGGCGAACCGAATGGCCGACTATGCTAAGACAAATGATAAGGAAAGGGAACTTGCATGCCGGGAGATGCAAGAGGACATTATGCCTGTCATGGCTCTCTACGGGACCACTCATTGCAAAGTTCCAACAACCAAACAGATTGCAGCAAATCCATATAGTGATATCAACTATCTCCTAGAATTGAACCCTCCGATTGCTCCTCTTACCGACGACGATTACTATGAGATTCATCAAAAGATTGTGAAGGCGACCTTCGATTATGGCAAAGCTCATCCCAACGAAAGAATGACCCCGAAGAAGATGGAACAGATAAAAAACCAAGTCTTACGGGAAGAAGCTCTTAGACGGTCGAAATGAAAAAAGATGTGGAAACAGTATTGTCCCGTCTTTAAGGCAATTCGGTAGCAGCGGTTCGAATTTACTTCGTTCTGATTAGATTCCGCAAAGTAAAACCAGGGTCGTTAATTTCGTTGTCTATCCTTTTGCCTGTTCTTAATGTTGCCGCCGACATGGTTTATTTCTCTTACGTCGATCAGGTGAACGGCCTCAACCAGTTTGGTGAGGTGTGTAAATATGGACAGAGTATTAAATTCAAGTCCGATATCCGAAAAGCTGGTCTTGACAAGAGCATATTCAAGTATATCATTCAATTCGCGTTTCCAATCGGCGAGGGCCAGGAGTTTGAAAAATCGCTTAAAAACCAGATAGGGGTCAGTATACTCTTTGAGCGATAACATACGTGGGAAATAATCCCATTCCGTTAGGCCGGAATGCCATCCGCAATACAGGTTAGGGTTAAAAGCATTATCTGTGCCGATCCTGAGCGGGCTTTTCTTTTTTTCTTTGTTTAATAGATATGCGGCGTTGATCACCGATTCCAGCAATTTGAAGTCATAAAGTAAATCTCCCGGATTCTTTTTTCTCCAAATGCGGTCGGACCATGCGGCACTTATTGCGGCTTTGATAGTCTTTTTGTGAGATACCACATCCGCAGCGGAGAAAAATTCCGCAATGGTTTGATAGGGATCGGTTATTTCCTCCTTGTACCATAGGGAGGTTGCAAGGTATTCAGGTTGCTGTTTCATATATGCGCTTTTGAATTGTTATTGGTCATCTTCGTTTTGTAGCGTAAAATGGATGCCGGGAAAAGCGGTCAGAATCCGACCACCGGGATCAGTGAGAACCGTTATGTAGGTCGTGGGGAGCTGGTCCTGATCAAACCCAATTACCTTTCCCACGTTAACCGTGCGCCTAAAATCTAGGGAACCGGCCAGCGGGATTACAGGCTCGGTAGAGATATCACGTAGGTAGGAAAGTATTTCCGGGACCGGAATGGTAAACTTGCCTGTTCCAGGATGACGGGGAATCTTTATATGATGCCGTTCCAGGATATGGGCGAGAGAGGAAAGCGGTAGATAGTATGTTTTCCTCATTAGGCGTTTACGGTTCTTCATGGGCACCTGCATGAGCGCCCCGTTTGCCAATTCGTTGAGCCAGTCCTGGGTATCACTGAGTAGGAAAATCAGTTTTATCCAGGCTTCTTCATTGAAAGGCGGGGTATTCGGTTTTTGTTCGATTGGTTGGACAGCCTGCTCCATAACTGTAATGAGTATGGATGCAAATAGCTTAATAACTAGGGCATAATCAATCCTTTAAATGACTATCTTTGACTGGCTAAGGGATATTTTACCCATAGTTTATCCGAAAATCTGACTATATTACCAAGCGATAAAAAATTAAATTTGCATTATGACAAATGCCGATATGCCAAAGGTACACGAAGGCCGGAACGTTAAGCGTTTTAGGGAAATGTTGGGTGTAAAGCAGGAGGCTCTGGCCGCCGGCCTGGGCGATGACTGGTCCCAAAAGAAAATTTCCCTATTGGAACAAAAGGAATCCATTGAACCGGAAATATTGGACCAGGTGGCGAAGATTTTAAAAGTAAACCCCGAGGCTATCAGGAGCTTCAGTGAAGAAGCGGCTAACCATTTCTTCAATACTTTCTATGACCATTCAGGGTTCAACTACCAATGTACTTTTAACCCGTTGGATAAGGTCATGGAGCTTTATGAGCGCTTGCTTGCTAGTGAAAAGGAAAAGGTACAGATCCTTGAAAAAAAGATTAATGAAGGGAAAAAATAAATTTTGACTAATGACAGACTTACAATTATATACGCAAATATCCTCCTTACCCGCTGACCTTAAAAAAGAGGTTTCGGATTTCGTAGAGTTTTTAAAGCAGAAGGCAAAGCCGAAGGCCCGGTTAAAGAAACGTCAATTGGGCGCCGCCAAGGGGTTGATATTAATGTCTCCCGATTTTGACGAACCATTGGAGGACTTTAAAGATTATATGTAATGAGGTACCTGCTAGATACTCATACCCTATTATGGTTTCTTCAAGATGATCCTCAGCTGCCTGAGACGGTTGCCAATGAGATCACCAACATCGAAAACAGTTGTTATGTAAGCATTGCCAGCTTATGGGAGGTCGCTATCAAAATCAACCTGGGGAAGCTCACTATAAAATTCCCGTTCGTCAAGTTCGCCAGTTACCTCGCAGACAATGATATCGAAGTTCTTCAGATTGGATTTGATCACCTGATCCAAGTGGCAACCCTGGATCTGCACCACCGGGACCCATTTGATAGGATTATTATTGCCCAGGGGTTGGTGGAAAATCTGACCATCATCACAAAGGACGAAAATTTTCCCCGTTATACGGATAGGTTACTTTGGAAATAGGCGGCTCATTATTCTCACATTTCAGGCTTCCTTAAATGCTTCATATTCTTTGTTAATCCATAACCTCATGTCCAAAATAAATTCCTCGTAGCTGGTGGACTTAAGAATAAGCCGTTTCAACATTCTATAGTATTGTTTTCTTTGAAATGAAAATGCAACAAAATTTATGAATGATGGGATAAAAGTAAATATGAAACCGAATCCGGCTGATACAATGAATATGGCTGCAATCCCGCCGACAATGCCATCTTCAGAAATGATCAAACATCCAAACCCGATGCCAAAACAAACTGCGATCCCTATTATATATCCTTTCATTGAATCCCAGAACTTACGATAAAATGGCGGCGATAGCATTCTCGCATGTGAATCGGCCAAAAGAATCCGCTTAGATTCATTGTAAATGTTGATGCTTGGAAGGGAAGGGGGATAAAAATTAAACTTCTTATACTCAAATTTAAAGTACATAGGCTTAAATATTTATTTATTAAACCGGGTTGTTTTGGCCCCTGTCTTGCGCGAGCCTTGGCTTTTTTCTCCTAATAAGGAATATAACTATTTCCAATATCGTCCACGTCATTAATACACAAATGACGTATTGATCAATTTCTACCCATTCATCTTGTTCAAACGTTACTTTATAAAACGGATTAAAAAAAATTGCCCCCGTAGCGGATAGAAATACCGGAACGTAATTTTTTCTCTTAAAATCTGCATAGCCTATCCCAATAAAGAACACAAATGCCGTGAATTTGACTAACTGATAATAGTTATTGGGCACCTCATAGAGGCATCCTACAAATAATGCAGAAAGAACTAGCCGCAAAAATATCTTAGCAAAGAAAAGCCCATTCGCATATATAAAGGGTAAAGGCGATTTAACGGCCATACCTTTTATGAAGCAATTCTTACGAAAGTTCTTCCTTTTCAATAGCCTACTATCAATCTGAGTATCAAGTATCGTGAGCGAATCAATGAGATTCACTATCTCTACTTCGTTCTTATGCGCGTTGCTAGAAACATAGCCGTCAACAACTTCTGATATTATCAATATCTCGTCGAAATGAGAGGATTTTCCAGTTTTTAAAAAGGAATCGACACTATTTCTTAAATTGTCCCATTCGTATTTTATGTATGACTGAGTGTGAGGATTTTTAATTTTATAGTATAGCGTTTCGTATTCCTCATAACTTCTTTTTAGAAGAAGCAACTTAAAGGCTAAGAATCGACAAATTCGGTCTTGATCTAGCAGAACGCCAGCAAAACTTGTTTTATCCTTTCCCTCCGCCTTAAAATCACCGTTATATTCAGGTGTTATGACCCTCTTAATAGTTTCGATTTGGTTAATGGAAATATCCCATTGATTTATTACAATAAAGGGAGAAATCCCTTTTATCTTGGATTCCACTATTTCCTTAAAATCATTCAAACCCCTTCCGGAGAAAAAATATCGTAATGCCAAGTGTTGACAAAAATTAGTCAAATCGCAATACTCGCATACAGTGAGTTTTTTTGTGCCGATATTAAATTGGGTCATAGTTGCTCAATCTTCCTAAAAATATAAATAAATACGCTTTTCCGGAAATGTTAACAAGGAAAGGTTTATACTAGGGCTGATTTGCTTTTATGTAGGCGCTATCCATTAACCGCCTTCCGGTCTTCCCTTCCCGTGTATATTGATAATACCATGCCTTATTGATCCGGTCGTTTTCCAATTCCTCCCGCTGGACCTCCTTTTGGTTGTCGCTCCAATGAACGGAAAATTTGTATAGGTCGGTCATCAAAAGCATCAGGACCAGGAAAAGGAACCACCGCCCGAAAACAATCTTGTAGAACAACTTCGCATCCTGCTCCGGAAACAGCAGGATTTGGAATTTCTTGACAACCGGAACGGGCTTGGTGCCAACGATGAATTTTATATCGGTTACCCCTTTTTTCACAATTTCCTGAACGGGCCGGGTATCGGCTGAAACAATTGTAGGTTTCGGTTTGTCGAGCTTTGCGTCGAAGTCATTAACCCGTCCGGTTAATATGTTGACGGCGGAAATCAGGTCATTCACTGCTTTGGTGTTGTTCACCTGTTCCTGGGTATGTTCTTCTAAAACCAATTGGATGGTCTGTTTTTCTGCTTCATCCAGCTTTTTTGTGGTATCCATAAAATTCTAGTTTATCAGGTTAATGAGAAATTCTTGGCTTTTTCCTTTTCCGCTTCAAATACTCTTCGGTTAGCTCATAGGGCACTCCCCCACCCATTTCCTTTTCCGGTTCCAATAGCCTGGACAAGAGGGACACGATCATTGTTTCCGTCCGGATCTCCGGCGCGGCTTTCGGTTCCGACCTCTGGCCCGGATTGATGGGAAACCGATGATCAGGACTTTTTACCCGGTCTCCCTTTTCATGCGGCGACGTGGGCAATTTCAGTTTTTGCCTCGCCGCCAGCTCTTGCTTGAGGGCCAGTATTTTTTCAATCTTGTCTAGGGAAAAGCCGACCTCGCTTCCCTTTATCTTTACCTTCTTGTCGTCAATAAACGAGATTCCGCGCCCTTTGATCACTTGGTAACCCAAGCCCTCCATTCTTTTTTGAAATTCTGAGAAAAGGCTCACCTCCTTTAAGGTCTTACGGATATCTTCCTTAAGTTTCTCCTTCCGCTGGTCATGGCGGGGCAAGCGCCTTTCTTCCGGAGAAAGAAAAGCTCGTGGGCTGAGCACCTGCTTAAGGTTATATTGCTTCTCAAATCTCCGGCAAAGGGCTGCCATTCTTTTATAGCTGTTACTATCGCTTGCGACCTTCCCATCGAATCCAACACGGTTAGCGGCAATATGAATATGCTGCTCCTTTGTGTCTTTGTGAAGTACACAGATATATTGGTGATCGGCAACACCAAATTCCTTGGCGGCTTCCCGGCCTATTTCCAGCCATTGTTCGCGGGTAAGGCTGTCTCCGGGAGCCAGGCGCAGGGACAGGTGTAAAACAGGTTTTTCAACCTGCTTACTGAGTTTCATAACATCCCGGAATTGCTCGGCCAGCTCGTATTTATCGCCAAAACATAAATTATATTCGAGGACCTCCGCCCGGTCTTTGTGCTGCAGGTGGTCCGCCAGGGCAAGCCGCTGTTTCATTTCTTCCGTCAGTTTAATTTTATCTTCCAGGCAATAACTGATACAATGGAAAAAAGAAGCGCCTTTGGAAACGTGGCCGATCATTGTAAATAGCTTTTGATTTCTACAGCGAGGCCTTTCAATACACCCGATTGTACTTTCAAATCTGCCCGTTCGAGGGCATTCAGTTCTTCCCCGCTGTTTCGCTTTTTGGCGATCTGATTGAGGTTGGCGGCGATGTGGTTGAAGGTCCCACTAAGGGCTAAAACCTCTTTGGGGAAGACTTTTAGTCGTCTGTCAATTTTTCCGGTCAACGCTATTTCTCGCAGATATTCCGACACCGTGAGGTTGGTGCTTTTGGCTCTGGCCTCAATGGCCCGGCGTTCAAATAAGCTGCATTTGACGGCCAGTATCTGGTCCTTCTTAACGGCCTTTTTGGGGCGGCCTCCCTTGTTCCGGGTAAGTGTTCTTTGCTGCTCCATATCTTGCTCCTCTTATTTTTTTGAATGCGATAGCATGATAAAAAATGGGGTCCCCCGAATGCGTAGCATGAGGGGGCCAGCGTTTCGGTTATACCGAAACATAGCTGGCTACCCGAGCTTCAAAGCCGCCTTCCTATCCTCCGGCTGACTTCCAGGCTGTGTTCCCGTTGGATAAGCCACTCGTTTAGGTCCTTGCGGCCCTGATAAAAATCACTGCGGTCGATGTATTTGTCCCGATGCCATTGCAGGGCTTTGGCTGTGCAGGTCCTGCCGGCAGCATCACGGTCTAGCATTAGATGCACGCGACTGTATTGCTCCATCAACGCACGACTTTTTTCCAGAAAGGAAAGGGAATTAAGGACAAGGCAATTTGTCAGGGGAGCTTGTTGATTCTTGTTAATTGTGTGGAACGACAGGTAATTAAAGAAGCCTTCAAAGACGGCGATCTGTTCCGTACGATTGTCAATAAAGGATATGTCTTTGGGGGCACTGCTTCCTTTGAAGTGTTCGCTCCGCAGCTCGTACCCGCCGGATCGATTAGGAAATCCGATGACGGTTTGCTGTTTGCCATACAGCCGAAAATCAACCTCCTGGCAGGATCGTTGTGCAATGTCCAGCGGGATACCTCGCTTTTCCAGGTATTCGATTAGGACCCGATCCGTTAAAGAACGGGTATTCAGGATCACGATTTTGCTGTCGGAGGAATCTTTTTTTTCACCCGCCCCAAAAAGCTGAGAAGGGGAAGACTGTTGAAAAGAAGGGTTGATGCCGGGTCTGTATTCTGAAAGCCGGTTCAACAGTTCCCGGACCGTGCATTTATAATAAAGGGTTCCGAAGTCAATCAGGTCACCACCTTGACCGGACCCATGATCATACCACACATTTAGGTCCCGGCTCACTTTAAACGATGGTGTTTTCTCGTCCCTAAAAGGTGACCGATACCAATAATTCTGATTCCTCACTTTAGCCGGTTCGTATCCTAATGTGGCTAGATAATCCACTAGGTCCAGCTCCTTCGCCTGCGCGCATAATAGCTTTTCCATAAATTTAAATTGCGGGTGAAAAGAGAATGATAGCGTTTGTAACCGCCAACTCAGGAGGCTTTCCGGCGGTGCTGTTTGACGTAATCCATGACCTCAGACCGGATAAAGTACACCCGGCCCCGCTGCTTGTGGCAGGGTAAACCTCGGTTCATCCAGTCATGTAGAGTAACTAAGGAAATGCGGAAAATGGCCGCTACCTCTTTGCGGCTTAGAAGCGGTTCTTCTTCTGTAGGTGGGGTGGATAGGCTTTTACCGGCTTGCTTTTCGAGGCTCTCTTGGACAGCCTCTTTAATCCATCTGCGGAAGTCGTTTTCATTAGGAATATACAACGTGTCCATAAAAAAAAATTTAGGGACACAAAATCGGATAAGCTCGCAAATTCCGCAATGACGGATGCCCCGTGTATTTTACAAGGCTGAATTGTAGGACATTATAGTAGGTAAAGTGGGCGTAAATCAGAAGAAAAACTGTTCAAGTGCATCATTGAGCTTTTTTATCTTCGGAGAACCTTCTTTTATCTTTGGGCGGAAACCGCCTATCTCTCGTTGTACGGTCGTGATCTTCTTGCTTTTAAACGCCTCAAAATGCAAATGTAACATGGCGGCAAGGTCGGTATCGGTAAACCGCTTAAACAACTGCTCCGCCTTCGAGGCCTTGGAAGTTTCCGTTAGCTCTTGAAGAATCATGAATACCTGCATCAATCTCCCTTCATGATTCCGGTTATTGAGCTCAATATTTCCGGTGACAAAAGAGCCGGTGAGCCCCTTTATCCCCTGCTCCGTCTCGGAAGTAACCCGTTCCATATGATCTGTGAACTTTTGTACCAAAACAGATACGTAGTGTTCAACGTCCTGAGGGGACGCGATCGGCTGTCTATTAACAATTCCCTGAACCACCTGCTCGATATCCTGCCTGATCTGCTCCTGTTGGGATTTTTTCAATTCCTCTAGTTTTTCAACGACCCATGCCTGGGCAGACAGGAGCGCCCGGTCCCTGGGTTGCACCCTTAACCGTTCCCCGATCTCATATTTTAAGAATCGCAAAAAATCCGCCGTATCCGGGTAAGTGTCACAATGGAACTCCAAATAGCGGATAATGTCGTACCCGGTATATTCATGAAGTTTATTGAAAATCTCGTTCTTATACCTGAGCGCATACGGTTCCTTGGGAAAGTATAAATATTGGTCCGATTGGTAAGGACCGATCTTATATTGAAAATACCGGACAAACGATCCGGGGTCTTTTGTGTAGGCGGATCGGCTCCCGAAGCTGGCGAGCATATTCCGCAGAAACATGTTGGAAAACAGCTTTTGCTTAAAATTCATGGGATGGGCTTTATCGAGCTCTATAGTAATTTACAGAAAATTCAAATTAAATTCCTGATCACGCCGATCCGCTCCCATCCTAAGCTTTTGGCGACCGGCGATTACGAACATATTGCAAATTTTTCCGATCTTTGCTGGTTGTCTTTAAAACACAAATTAAAACGATGAAAATATATTTGCTACTGCTTACTTTGCTTGGAACTGCTTCGGTCCGGGCTCAAAACTCTTTCGCCTTAAACGACTATGGTACCGGCATCAAAATCGCAGCCTCCGGAACCGAACCCCAATCCAACCAACTTTTAACTTTTTTTCAGGTACCTGATGGCCGCATTGCTTATCTGAGCCAAGGTGATACCGTATATCTCGAAAAACCAAGGGAAGATGCATCCACTAATGAGGGCAGCTTCAGCAACATTTTTTTTAAAAGCCAACCCGATGGCTCTTACCTAAGTACAAACTCCGAAGGGTTGGCATCCTGGGGCAAAGGCGACGCCGCAGATAATCGATTTTTACAAATTGGGTCGCTGGCCAGTCAAGCAAACAACCTCTTGACCTGTTACAACGCTTCCGGCTTTGCCAACCAACCTTCCAGTGGATATTCGGTCAGCATCTCATCGGCAGCCCAAGCATCCTGGATTAAAAACGACACCTTACTAAGCCAAGCCCAAACCGGAATTCCATTGACCGGCCAAACGATCAACTGCCTGAACTGCTTTACTGTTTCCAGCGTACAACCCGCTTCCATAATGAACCCCACTGGATCGCGCTCTACTATCTCGCAACAATTTGAAGTAGACAGCTTGATCGCATACAACCCGACAAACTCCGGCACTCTCAACGCCTGGCTGCGCGCGGGCATTACCGACTCGGCCCAAGGAATGACTTCCCTATCCATCTGGACCGCCTCTCAAGCATTCCCGAACAATCGAAACGGTGCTATCAGCATTAACGTAGGCGATGGAACTCTATTCGGCATCAGCACCACCGATTCAGTCAAAGGCATAGTCGGTTGGCTTGGAAATTCGCAAGGAACCTTGACCCTTAGCGCCCAGAACGTATTCACGCGCGCAAACCTTGTCGACAGCGGATATATCACGACCACTAGGTTCTTTGTCTCCGACCAACCTGGAACGACCTTGTCCTTGCCTGCGGGATTTCAGGCTGCCGTGTCCTCGGCCGACCGATACGGTACCGGCATACTATTGACTAACGCCAGCGCCGACCCTAATGCAAATACGACGCTCACCCTACAGACCGGGTCCTATGCCAACAAGTTATATACAGTCTCCGCCTTCAGTGCTGATCCAGCCCGTCCCCCTGGTTCATTTGTAATGGAAGGGGCAGGGCATAACCTCACCTTCAACGTATCGGACGGCGAAGAAGGCCAACCGGCAGTCATATCGTTTGAAATCAATTCCGTAGTGAGCGCCCGGCTTGACGCGGTTCATGGCTTTTCTGTATATCAGCGACCTTCGCGTTTGCTTAATGTGACCACCCAAGAAATGAAGGCCCTCCAGAACCCGGAACAAGGGTGGGAAGTATTTAATACGGATTTTCAAACTAAATGTACTTATACCCGCTACGGTTGGAAGGCGGATAAAACATACCTCGTTCGATAACCTAAAACTCTGCATATGAAAAAAGCTCTTATCGGAGCCGTTGCCTTAATCATAGTCGGCCTAATAACTTACATGGGCGTCCGTTACTCTACCGACCACGCCCACGCGAGCCCTTCCGTTAGCCAAACCAGCACTAAGGGCTCCAATGTAGCCGTCACTGGAGACAGTAACAATGTCGTCGCCGGTAATTCCGGCCCCACCGTCGTATCCTTTGGCCAAACGGGGGGCGTAACGGCGCTGAACTATTATAAAATCACCCAGATCACACAGGTCATAGCATCCCATCCAGCATCGACACCTGACCATACATCCGGCCCCGCTTACCAGATCGACACAGCGAAGAAGACCATTACCTTCCATCCAAAATCAGGCACATGGGGTAACCCTTTTGTTGCCGTACCCAAGAAGGAATTAGGACCCGTACCACCACATCTATCCGTCGAAGGTCAATCCTCCTTAGCGGTCAGCGAATCAACAATCATTTTCGAAGGTGATACGCTACAGGAATTATCTTCGACTATAGCTGCCAGCCCTCAATCTCAATATACACTGCGTTACATCAACCTTCCAAGCTATTTCCTATTTGGTGACCGCAGCGGACCGACCTATAAAGCCGCACACTTAGATCAATAACAGCGATGCGGGTTTATGCAATTTTCGAAACAACGGCGGACAGCTTAAACGACGTTAGAACTTCCGAATACTCTTTCTTAACCTCGTTTTCAAAGCTATCCAGATAATTCTCCGTTGTCTTTTTATCCATATGCCCAAGCGCCTCCTGGATAAATTCCGTGCTGGCCCCCGATCTTTTCATCAGCGTGGAAAACGTATGCCGGGTTACGATAGTGCTTACTTTCCGATCTATTCCCAGTGCCGTCGCGATGTGCGCCATACCCTTATTGATGAAAACAATAAACGACTTAACGGCATAGTGCTGGTCCAAGGGAGAACCGCCAGCCGCCAAAATGGGGAAGATAAAATTATTGGGTGATTGGTCCATATTGGCCCGTCTTTCAATAATCCTCCTCATATCGTCAGTAACATAGGCCGTGATCAATTTTGTATGGCCCCTGGTCGTATTGATGGTTTTTGCCCGCTCGAAGTGGAGATATTCGCCTTGCAAATTTTTGAATTTTAAGTGAGCGAGGTCTTTGGGATTCATACCATTTCCGAAGTAGCAAAATAGCCAATAGTCCTTGGCCTTACAATCATCTTCTTCTGTGGGTTGAGAATAATAGATCTTGGCAATAGTAGAGATGTCCAGCGATTTCTTGACGTTCCGGGACGTAGGGCATAAATACCGCCGCCGGCCAAAAGGATAATATCGCCGGTTGATAATGTCGCGCTCAATTGCTTCATTGAAGACGGCTCGGAGTGCCCGGAGCTTAATCCCTACCGTTGTTTTAGACCTGCCCCGGCTTATCATCCATTGTTCATACCGATACAGATAATTTACAGTGATATCGATGAACCGGACATTGCCTTTAAACTTAATCAGTGAATTGTAGGTATCCTGGTAGTTCTCGGCGCTCCCGATCCGCCCCTGCTCCAGTAACCTTTTCACATAGGGAACAAAGGTTGCCGAAATTAAATCCAGATTGGACGTATCCGCATTCAGGATGGGAAACTTCTTATAAAAAGGGGAAAAGTCAAAATCCGCATGTTGGTCCGGAGCGCCTGGGGCACGATATTTCCGCTCCCGGAACATGGGATTATTCCGGAGGTATTCAGATTCAAATTCGGCAAAACCGAAAGGTTGGAGTTCCTTAATGGCATTCTTGGCCGTTCTGAGGATTTCGGCTAATTTGTCTTTGATTGCCTGTAACTCGGGGTTTAGCCTGCGCCCGGATAGCTTATCGTAGTCATCCTGGCTGAGGTCAAACACTGTTTGGTAGCGACGCGGTTCGCTATTGCAGGTTACCAATAATTTGACAGGATATTTGCCTGTCTTTTTGATGCGCCTTGCATCTAGTGTAATGGACGCTGTTATTGCCATGATTGAGATTTTTTCGGGTTCACAATGCCATTCCGATCTCAAAAATTTGCCAGCAATTTGCCAGCTAAAAGCGGATTAAAGGCCCGCCTAAAGCACAACAGCGAAATTAGTAAAAAGTTTGTAACATTTTGATTCTAAACACCTTACAGTTAAATCGAATAAACCCGAGTTTATGCAGATTAGGTCCTTTTGGGGGCTCAAAATCTGGTACTCGCAAGGGTGTGCAGGTTCGATTCCTGTTCTGGGCACCAAACAGGACAAATCAAAAACTTCTTTGGCTTGTCCTGTTCTTTTTGGCTGAAACCCTTATCCAGCGCGTATATCATCTTTTTCTCATTTTCCCGCTTGATCTCTCGAAAATCCTGGGCGTCTATTTCTTCTTTCAACAAACCAACCTATGCTCCGTAATTCTACGGCTCCAAAATCCCTGGTCTCGCCGATATGAACGTCGCCCCTGTTTTCATTGCTTTAAATTAGGCCGTGTGCATGAATATATCTGCCGGTAACTGAAAATAATCTTTCAGTTTCTGAGCCATTTTCAAGGTCAACTCTCTTCGTCCAGAGAGGATAGATGACACATGGCCTTTCGATCCAATTAAGGGCTCCAAGTCCTTAGCTTTCAACCCCCTTTCTTCCAAAAATATGCGGCCAACCTAAACCTTAAAAAATCAATTACTTAACTCGAAGACCAACCGCAAGTCCGCCAAAAATTGATTCGGCGAATGCCGTAAATGATAAATTTCGGGTAACAATGTTGTGTTACTTTTGAATAATATGGGAAACAGTATATTCCATGAGGTCGACTCCTACATCAGCGACTTGATGATCCATGAAGATGAGGTCCAATTATCAATTGCCCAAACCATGAAGGACGCCGGGCTGCCCTTTAGCTCAATTTCGCCCAATCAAGGGAAATTTTTGTATATCATGGCTCTGGCTTGTAATGCAAAAAAAATATTGGAACTCGGGACCCTTGGGGGATACAGCACTATTTGGCTTGCAAAATCCCTTCCACAAGACGGGAAACTGATCACAGTCGAGTTGGAGACCGCGCATGCAACAATCGCAAAAAGAAATGTTGAAAGGGCTGGTTTGTCGGACAAGGTTGAGTTCCGCATAGGGAAGGCCATAAACATACTTGAAGATCTGAAACTGGAGAACGAATACCCCTTTGACCTCATTTTCATTGATGCTGATAAGCCTCCGTATGCGGATTATTTCCTAAAGGTTCTTGAACTCTCCAGGCCAGGCACCCTCATCATTGCAGACAATGTTATTCGTGAGGGCATGGTTATGGATGAGAATACGAAGGATGATTTTTTGAACGGCGTTCAGCGTTTCAACAAAACACTTGCGGACACGCCCAATGTCACATCCACCATCATCCAAACTGTTGGCATCAAACCGCATGATGGCATCTCTTTGTCCATCGTTGGCCGTGGATAGCTGACGCACGCGTAAAATTTATGAAAGGGAAAAGCAAGCCAACCAGAAAAGTTCCGGCGTACAAGGATACGCAATTGGTCGACCGGCCATCGGAGCGGTGGAAGGACATTCCCGGCCTCGAAGGATATTTCCAGATATCGAGTTATGGCCGGATCAAGCGAAATCAACGGGAAGTAATATATCCCAATGGAGCCATCATAAAGCTACCCGATAAGATCATCCTGCCGAAAGTGGCCAAGTCCTTTAACAAGCATGTGAGGGATTACGTGTTTCAGCTACATGCACATCTGCGCCTGGAAGGCAGGAAATATCACCTGGCCATCCGGCGGCTGGTCTATTATTGCTTTGTGAAACCTTTCCCGCTGGACGATCTATCCGTCTGTATTGTCTCTTCCAAAGGCAACGGGCTGGACATCTCCCCGGACAACCTGGAAATGCTGCTCCGGCTTGACAACACCAAGCGGATCTATGCAAGAAAGCGGATGGTCAGCATATTTCGTCAAGAGCATTTTCGCCGGAAAGGGCTCATCGCCTCCCTCGCCGTCACCGGTCGACAGGTCTCGCAATACGACGAAAAGGGAAAGAGGATCACGACTTTTCCCAGTATCTCTGATGCAGCACGGGCATTCGGGATCAATGCGTCCCGCATCAGCCATGTCGTCAACGAACTGGAGCCGACGGCCGCCGGATACTTCTGGAAATATGGGAAGGACAAGACCTTTGATGTCAAAGCTTTTCTCGCCGGCCGCCGGCAAGGATACAGGGAAAAGAGAGGGACCCGGGTAACGCAATACGACAAAAAAGGCAATCCGGTCGGCCACTATATCTGCCTGCAAGACGCCGGTAAGGCGGTCGACGGCCATTGGACGGCGATCTCAGCCGTAATCAGAGGAGTAAGGAAAAGCGCTTATGGATATCGATGGAAGAGAGGGCATCTTAACCGGAAATTGAAGGCGCTTTCCTAGCTTTATCAAGATCAGACTAACCGACTAAACACAAGTACACATGAGCTTTGAAAACAAAAAAATTCTGATAACCGGGGGCTCGAGCGGTATCGGAAAAGCGATTATCTCGGAACTTTACCGCCGTGGGGCGCGTCAGTTCGCGGTCATAGGCAGAGATCTAAAAAAAATGCAAGCCCTGGGCAGTGAATTTCCGGAGGCTAAATTCCTTTACCTGCCCGGCGATGTCGCCAAACCGGAAGTGATCGGAAAAGTAATAGGCGAACTCCGAAAAGAATGGGGTGGGTTGGATATCCTGATCAATAATGCGGGTGTCGTAAGTGCCGGTGCGTTGGAAGAGATAAGCGACGACGACATCATTGCCCAACAAAATATAAACGTTACCGGTCCCATCCTATTGACGAAACACGCTCTGCCGCTATTGAAGCGGAGCCCTGACGCCGCGATCATGAATATTTCATCCGGGTTGGGTTTAATAGGTATGGCTTTTTATGCGCCATACGCCGCTACAAAAGCTGCCCTGCGTCAATTTTCCGAAGCGCTTCGCAGGGAGCTTACCGGTCAGGGTATCCACGTGATGACGGTTTATCCGACCGCGACCGACACCCCGATGATGAAAACAGCCAACGCTACCGGAATGGACACTCCGGAACTGGTAGCCAGTCGTGCGGTCGAAGGTTTGGTCAACAAGGAAATTGATGTTATTATGGGCGGTGAAAGAATGTTGAAAAACAGAAAGCTGAATTTCGAGGATCCGCTGCAACTGGATGAAAAACTCAAGCCAAATTACGAAGCAATGGCTAAACGCGCGTCGGGACATCGCGCAATGTGACCGCCTCAAAAAACGCATCGCCCCTTTCGTGAAGGAGCAACGCGTTTAATTGTAAATTACAGGACCTTCTTATTTAATGGCCAGCAGATCTACCTTTTCAATAACCGGGGCTGTCGCCAGTAATTCAGCGGCATTGGCCATTAATGCCTTGGCGATCTCACCGCCAAGATGGGCATTTCTTCCATCTTCTGAAGCAAAAGTATCAAAGATGCCAAATGTCGACGGTCCGATCTGAAGGGCATACCAGCGAATTGTTTCCGTTTCCTGTTCCGCCAGCGCCAATGCGCTTTTGATAAAATCTGCCACTACCTTTTCCTTACCCGGTTTTGCCTCTAATCTGGCCAACAATGCTAATTTTTCCATGATTGATGATTTGTTGTATTTTGAATTACAAGTTAACCGCAGACTTTGTTGCAGCACTTACCGGTTACTTCAAAAAGCCATCCAGGTAACCTAATATCGTTTTCGTCTGCATCATCAGACTGACATGCCCCTGCGAAGGAACGACGGCCAGTTGCGATTTTGGCATCGGCCCCAGATCAGCGCTTACTCCACCGCCCAGTAGTTGATACGTTTTCATCAACTCTATTTTATCCAGGCCGTCATTGTCGCCCGAGATCAGTAATACCGGCGAAGTAATTTTCGCGATATTGGCGTCACCCATGTCGAATTGCGTCGCGGCAAAAGCGAACATCTGTTCCAGGAACTTTGTCCAGTTTGTTTTATCAGGCGCTACTGCATCGTATGCCGTTTTCATCGGGGAATTCGCGAAAAATTCGGGCTTCATATTTTTAAACGCATTAGCTACCACGGGCAGCCAACCGCTACTCTTATAAGTTGAAGAAATGATCACCAATTTTCTCACCCGTTTAGGGCTTTGTATGGTCAGCTGGTAAGCCACGGAGCCGCCCATGCTGTATCCTGCAACATCCGCGCTGTCAATTTTTAAGTAATCCATTACTCCTTCCACATCACTTGCCAGGGTTGCAAAGTCTAATTTTCTGTCTGAATACGGCGTGTGCCCATGTCCCTGCATCTCAATGGCGATTACTTTCCTTGTTTTCGACAATTCGGGTATCAATTGCCCCCAATTCATCCCAATGGTATAGAAAGCGCCATGCAGCAGTACAATAGGCCTGCCTTCACCATAAACCTCGTAATAAACTTTAATGCCGTTAACCGGTGCGTAGCCGCTGGCGGCAGGTTTTTGCCCGTTCGACTGAAATACCGCAAAAAAAAGCATCGCAATAATTAATACCTGTTTTGAGACTTTGGATCCTTTTAATACTCGTTTCATAAAACGTTTTTACAATTATTTTAAATTTTTACTGACGATACAAAGCTAATTAAAATAAATTTTGCGAAGCCAATCGGTTTCGTATATTTGCAGCCAATCGGCTTCTTAATTGATATTTATGAGACGCGACATTTTTCAAGCTATTGCGGACCCCACCCGGCGAGCGATCCTCGTCCTGATCGCGGTGCAGGCAATGACCCCCAACGCCATTGCGGAGCACTTCGACATCACCCGCCAGTCCATATCCAAACATTTACGCATCCTGTCCGAATGCGACCTCCTGGCAAAAAAGCATGAAGGCAGGGAGATCTTTTATGAACTGAAACTCGATAAAATGAAAGAGATCGATATCTGGCTAGACCAGTTCCGGAAGCTTGTGGAAGAAAGGTTCCAACGACTCGATGAAGTATTGTTCACCATAAAAAATAAGAAAAAATGAACCTGCTATTTGATTTCACCGTAGACAAAGCCACAAAGACAATTTACATTACCCGTGAATTTGCCGCCGACATCGATCTCGTCTGGGATGCTTTTACAAAAGCGGAAATACTCGACCAGTGGCAAGCTCCAAAACCATACACACTTCGCACGAAAGAAATGGATTTCCGTGAAGGCGGACGCTGGCTGTATGCCATGGTCTCCCCCGAGAACGCCGCCCACTATTCGCTGGTCGAATTTATCGAAATCCACCCCAAGACCAGTTTCTCCACGAGAAATTGTTTTGCCGATGAGAACGGCAACCAAAAAGGCAACGCGTTTTCCCTGGTGAAAAATTCATTCAAGGCAGGGACGGACATAACGACGGTTTACGTGGAAAAGACATTCGATGACCTTGCCACCCTCGAGTTGATGGCAACCGGAGGCTTCAAGGAAGGCACTGAAGCCGCATGGAAAAACCTCGACGAATATTTCAGCACCCTGGTCGCCGCCAAATAGAAAGCTATTCGGGATCTACAAAGGCTAAGCAGCGGCTATTTGAACGTCAGATTCAATGCGATAAGATTCGATACCAGATTTGTCGTCTCGCTATAATGCCCATACCGGATCTCCACTACGCTCAGGTGTTTGCTCCCGATACCTCCGGGCGGCGCGAGCCGGACGCCCGTGCCGAAATACTGACCGCTGAAGGCGGAAAGCGCATAGTTGCTGGTGTAATATTCATCCGCCGCCGTATGCACCTTGAACGGCGCGAAATAATTGGCTGCCGACTGGATATAATAGCGGTAGAAGGGGCTGATGGAAAAGAATGGCGTGAGCTTGATCGGAACTTCCAGGCTCGCCGTATGCGATCGGATCCCCCAGTTGTCGATATAGTACCGGTAATACGCCCGCAGGATCACGTTGTCGCCGAGGAAATAGCTCAATCGCAACCCAACGGGGAGCTTCACCCGCTGCGAAGGCAGCTTCTCCACTACGGCTTTGGTACTGTCGGCGAAATAGACCCGATGGAAAGGCAGCCCGAGGTATCCGGTTTGGTAAGCAAAGTCGACCAGGATGGCGCCCTGCATCCGCTGATTGATGATCTGCGTAAAAGAAAAGGAAGCCGAATAGGAATCGCGGCTGCTGGAAGGGATTTGGACACGCCCCCCCTTGCTGAGCACTTGCCCGGTACTGTAGTTCAACGCTTCCGTCCGGCCGCTGGCGGTAGTGATATACACGACGCTGTCGGTCGTAGGGGTGGTGGTGACATTTGAAGAATCGACCGGGATCAGCTCGGACGGCATGATCATGACGATCCGGTCGAAATAACCGGTCAGCTTGGCGCTGAACTCGCCGTTGTGTTTGGTCTTCGCGGAGAAAGAAGTATTGAGCCCGATCGAATGGTAGTAGCTGTGCTCGGCGGAATAGTAGGCGCCGAGACCGAAGGAAGTACCCCGCTGCTCGTTCTCTATCGTCCAGTCCAGGGTCGGATAGATGCGGGTACCCGTCTTTTTACCGCGTCCGCTCGAATCGACATAGGCCTGCGAAGCCGCGGTATGGTTATCCATTCCGATCCCGCCGGTGAGGGAGTTTTTCCGGCCCCTGGGATCCCAACCAACCATTTTGATCTCGAGGCCATTGGAAAGGTCGGTGACATTCCCGATCCCTCGCGGCCCCGGATCGCCGCCCGAAACGGCAGACTTGTCGGCGGTCTGAAAATAGTAACTGGAAAGGATATTCACCTCGTCGATCTTCAGTTTGCGGGCTTTGAAGCCCGAGGTATCGGCGGGGGTATTTTGCGAATGGGCGGCAAGGATCCCAATGACCAGGCCGGTGATAGTAAGGCAGACTCTTCTCATGTGTGTTCGCTAGTCGTGATGAATTTAATTACATCCGCAGCCTCCGCCGGTCTTGCCGCCGTTAGCGCCGGAAGAGCCTTCGCGGTAGCTCTGAAAGTTCAGCTCTTCCTTTTCGATCTTTCGGTTGCCCAGCGTCATTTCGGAATCATTGAGCCTGTTTTTCTGGTATTCCTTGACCGGCTGGCAGGAAGGCAGATTATACAGTGCGATCACAGCCAGAACGAGCAAATATGACGTTCTTCTTTTCATGTGTATAGTTTAAGTGAACCGGAGATTCGCAGAATGATGGATATTGTCATGGTCGTCGATCAGGATCGCCTCCACATCCTTCATTTGGTTGATCATATCGATCCCAGCCCGGATACCCATGATCATGACCGGCGTTGCGATCGCATCTGCAAACTCGGCATTGGGACAAAGGATCGTGACGCTTTTGATCCCCGTAACCGGTAGTCCCGTGCGGGGATTGATCGTGTGGCTGTATTTCTTTCCGTTGACCAGAATATACTTTTCATAGTTGCCGGACGTCGCCACCGCCAGATTCGTGACGTTCAGATAAGAAAAGATCTGCCCGCGTACGTTGGGGTCGACGATGCCGATCGTCCAGGGACTGCCGTCGGGCTGATATCCCCAGACAGCCAGGTCTCCCGATGCATTGACGATCCCGCTGTCGACGCCCATGGCCATCATGATGCTCTTGGCCTGCTCCGCGGCATAGCCCTTGCCGATCCCGCCGAACCCGATCCGCATTCCTTTCTCTTTGAGGAATACGGTACACTGTTCCCGGTCCAACAGGATGTTCCGGTAATTGATCAGCCGGACCATTCGCTTTGCCGTATCCATGTCGGGCAAGGCGGTCATCGTCACGTCGAAGTTCCATAGCCGCTTGTCGATCGAGCCGTAAGTTATATCGAAGGCGCCTTGCGTCAGGCGGGAGATGCGGACCGAACGCTCGATGAGGTCGAATGTTTCGCGGCTGACTTCGACCGGTGCTATTCCCGCATTCCGGTTGATGAGACTGGTCTCGCTATCTTCCTTAAAAGTCGTGAGCAGCTTCTCGATCCGCATGATCTCGGCGACGCCGGCATCGATCCGATCCATGGCCCAGGTCTCGTCGTGCGCGATCACTGTCAGCTCGAACCGGTTGCCCATCAGCGGTAAGGTCTTTCGAAAGGCCTTCCGGACGGTCGTTTCTATCGTGGTATCGGCGTTCATGGATGAGTATAGATCGCATTGCGGACTTCCATCACAAAATCCGCTGGTTTCTCGTCTGGCAACCCTTCCCAGGTCTTCAGGATTTTGCCGTCCGCATCCAGCAGCAGGGTGTATGGGAATTTCCCCTGCGGATTGTATTTGTCAGCGGCCGCATTGTTGAGCGCCTGCTGCTGAGTGCTAAGCTGATTCTTTTTGCTGCGCGGAAAATCCGCATTGACCAGGATAAGCATGGTATCTGCCATTTGCAAGAAATCCGGGTTATCGAGGATCTGTTTACGCAACTGAATACATGGGCCGCACCAGTCGCTTCCGGAAAAATTCAGCAGGATATGCTTGTGCTGGTCCCGTGCCAACTGCCGGGCTTCATCGAGATTGTAATGCCAGCCGTCTGTGGCGAGTAAGGCGGTAAACAACAGGCCGATTAGTGCTTTCGTCATATTTTCAGTCTATAGTGGATACGATCAATGTTTGCATAAGGTTGCTGCCCAACTAATTCTGGGCAAATTCTGTTTATGCTTTCATTCGTTTTGCCAGTCAAAGTAAAATTATCAATTTCCACTTAACTTAAGCGTTGTTTTTGGATGCTATTAAAAAGTTAAATCTGCAAAGTGATCAATGAGATTGAATTACATTTAGAATCAAAACCCTGCGTTCGATGAAACTTCTGACTGGTCTGTTAACCGCCACGTTGTTCGTCTCACTTTGCAGTGCAGCTCCGCCCAAAGGTCCCCGGTTTTATATCTCCCACTATGAGAACGTACTCGGCACTTCCATGGAATTGAAGATCTCAGCTGCCTTACCATCGCGATCTGAAAAGGCAGAGCAAGCCGTATTACAGGAGATCAACCGCTTGTCCGGCATCCTCAGTGGCTACGATCCCAACAGCGAATTCAGCCGCTGGATGCGCACCCGGCAAATCCCGGAAAAGATCTCACCGGAACTGTTCGAAGTGCTCGGTCTTTTCGATCAGTGGCGACAGCGGACGGGCGGTGCGCTCGACGCATCCGCGGAAGTGATTACCAAACTGTGGCGACAAGCCGCCGCAAAAGGCCGGATCCCTTCTTCCACCGAGCTCGACAGCGCCGTTGCGATGGTACGACAGCCCCATTGGCGGCTGGATAGCGTGAACCATACCGCTACTCATCTGAGCGACGCGCCGCTAATGCTGAACTCATTCGCCAAAAGCTATATCATCCGTCACGCCGCGGACGCCGGACGCGCCGCCGGCAACGTCGACGCCATCATTGTCAATATCGGCGGCGACATGGTTATCTCCGGACATGTTCAGGAGACGGTCCTGATCAGTGACCCGAAAGACGATGCTGAGAATGCGGATCCCATCGACCGCCTTAGTATTAGTGACCGCGCCGTCGCCACCAGCGGCAATTATCGTCGCGGCGAACAGATCGGCGGCCACTGGTATTCCCATATCGTCGACCCGCGAACCGGCCAGCCGGCCGGTCATGTTCTTAGCGCGACGGTGGTAGCGCCGAACGCTACGGATGCCGGCGCACTGGCGACGGCTTTCAATGTGCTGAATACCGACGAGAGCGTCCGCCTCGCTACTACCGTTCCCGGCGCCGAATATCTGATCATCACCGCAGCCGGCGAGCGAATCACCAGCCCCGGCTGGAAAGGACTGGAAATATCATCACCTGCTGAGCCCCGGCTCCCCGCGGAAGGTGAATTCGAGGTCTTGATCAATCTGCAGGTCAACTTGCAGAACGAGGGGAAGATCAAACGACCCTATATAGCGGTCTGGGTCGAGGACGAGAACCATGCGCCGGTACGCACCATTTCGGTCTGGCACGGCAGCGACCGCTATTTGCCGGAACTGAAGTCCTGGTATCTGAAATATCGCGACCTATACAAGTCCGATCCGAACTTTTCCAGTTCCAGCACCAGCGCAACCCGGTCCGCCGGAAAATATACGCTGAAATGGGATGGAAAGGACGACCAGGGTAAACCCGTAAAACCTGGAAAATATGTGATCAAAATAGAGGCTGCCCGCGAACATGGCACCTATCAGTTGATGCGCCAGGAGATCGATTGCGACGATACGCCCAAACAGATCAATATTGGCGCAAACATCGAGGTGGCCGCATCTCTGGACTACAGGAAGACCAAGAATGGCAACTAACGGCAACCTCCTCTGGAAAAGGAAGACGGCCATGCTGGTCCGCTGGCTGCATATCTATCTTTCGATGCTCAGCTTCGCCGTCGTTTTCTTCTTTGCGGTAACCGGGCTGACGCTAAACCACGCGGAGAAATTCAACGACCAGGTGAGATCGGTGCAGGAGAAAGGTCAGCTGGATAGCGAATGGGTAAAGGCAAAAGATACGACAAGGATCGATAAGATGCGGATCGTCGAATATCTGCGGGAAACCCACCATATCCATTCCGCCCTTTCCGATTTTCGGATCGAGGACGACCAGATCGGGATATCCTTCAAAGGCCCTGGCTATGAAGCTGATGCTTTCGTCAGCCGGCCAACCGGCAAATATGATCTGACGGAAACAAGCGCAGGCTTCGTAGGTCTTATCAATGATCTGCACAAGGGCCGGGATACGGGTCATCCATGGTCTGTCTTTATTGACATCTCGGCGATCCTGCTGACCATGGTCTCCCTGACGGGGATGATCCTGATCCTGTTCCTGAAAAGACGGCGGACCGCGGGGCTCATCGTGGCGGCGTTCGGTTTGGTGATCGTTTGGCTGATCTATAAGATCTGGATAAAATAATCGGATGAAAAATATTCTCTTTTTACTGGCGATGGGCATGTCTGCCGTTTCAACCTTTGGCCAGCAACAAAAATGGCATGAGCTGGAAGGCTATTTTCAATTTACAGCCAATAAAGAGCAGGTTGTTCGGTTCACCGCCCGGGACAGTGTGCTGGTGGTGAACCTGCTGTGGAACAATGGTAAGCTCCACCTGCTGCCGGATACCGGGCTAAGTTTCGTCAGCAAAGAGCCGGTAGAGGGCAACCCCATTCGTGTCTCGTTCGTTCGCGATGCCACCGGGGCTGTCAACCAGGTGAAGGTGGCCTCCAGCGGCATTTGGGTCAGGGTGGCCAATTATACCCCGCATGTCAAAAAGCAGATAGCGCATACCCCGGACCAATTGCAAAAATTCATCGGATTATATCAGATGAAAAGAGATACCACCCTTTATATCCGGCTCGGCGTCGATAGCAATACGCTTACGATCCACCGCATGTGGGATGGGAATGTGATCGATAATTTGGTGCCCGAGAGCGAGTTGAAATATTTCAAAGTGGAAAACACCACTTTCACGCTTACCTTTTCATCGGACCCGAACGGTCAGGTGAGCCAATTCCTTATAAATGAGCAGGAACCCTGGATCAGAATAACTGCGCACAACATCGATCCCGCACATTTCAAGTCTTATGAAGGCAAATACCAATCGGCGACCGATCCGGATAATCAGATCCAGTTGATAGCCACAGCCTCCGGCCTGGTGCTCCGGCAACTTTGGGATAAGAAAGAGATCGGTTTTGACCCGCTGACGAACAGTTTTTTCTATAATGCGCAGCAGTCGTACCCGCTGCATATCGTCACCGATAGCCTGGGCCAGGTGAAAAGCGTGCTGCTGCTGGGCACGGAGCTTTTCAACAAGATCGATCCATAGGTCATCGGATCGATGGCCCTTACGATATTCACTCCGGCAACAACTGAACCTTTAAATAATTCGACGTATTCAGATACTTATTTGCCGTCTCTCTCAGATCCCGCGCCGAAATATTCTCCACCATCTTATAAAAATCATTCATCCACACGGGATCATCGCCGTCGATCCAACTGCTGCTCAAACTCGAAAGCCAGTACTCATTGGTCTTCATTTGCCCGGAATGATGATTCATCATATTTTGCTTGAGCTTGTTCATCAGATCCTTGTCCACACCCTTTTCCCGGATAGTATTGATAATACCGAACAGCGCGGCGCTCATCCGGTCAGCATTTTCGGGCGCACATGGGATCCGGGCGGTAACCGAATAATGCTCATAAGGCCGCTTATTAAAGACCGCCGCCATGCTGGCATTGTAAGTGCCGCCCATCGCCTCGCGCAATTGCTGGAAGATCTGGACATTCAGTATCCCTACCAAAAGATTGAGCTTCAGGATATCTTCTCTGCTGTACGGACCTTCGCCGGTAAAAATGATATTGACCTGCCCCTGGCTCGCCACGCCTTTCTTTACCGTTGTTTCCACTACGCCCGTTACCGGCCGCATCCCTTCATCCGTATACTTGTTTTCCATTTGCGCGCCCGGAAGGCTCCCCAGGTATTTCTGCAGCAACGGCAGCATGGCATCGGGATCGAAACTTCCGACGAACGTGAAATGCATTCCATAACAGTTGCTGAACGTCTCTTTATAAATTTGCATCGCCCGCTGCAAATCGATGCCTGAATAATCCGATGACGAGGGGATCCCATCGGCCCAGGGGTTGCCGTGATATTCGATCTTTTCCAGCGTATCCGCATAGAAGGCCATCGGATTTGCCTTCAAATTCTGCACAAGTCCCGCCTGCCGGTCGATAAAGGAATTGAAGGCGGATTTATCCAGGCCCGGCCTGGTAAGATACAGGTTGATCAACTGGAGGAAAGTCTCCAGGTCGGCGGCGCCACAAGTGCCTTCCACCCCATCCTCATATGCATTCAGATACGGCTGGACGTGAACGGTCTTTCCGGCCAGGAATTTGTCCAGCTCGGTTTTTGTGAAACCTTCAATACCCATGGCCATAACGATGGGCCCGGCAGTCATGCCATTGTACTTATCGGCTACCGGGTATTTATGAAATCCACCCCATCGCCAGGCGTCCATCCGGACGTCGTCGTTCTTGAAATTGGTCGGTTTCAGGGTTACGGAAATCCCGTTGCTGAGTGTAAGATTGATCGTCCCTAATAGCTTGTCCTCGCTCTGCCGGGCAATCGTTCCCGCCTCCGGCAACTGGCTCATCAGCGAGTGACCGATCTCCTTTTCCCGGTATACGGCGATCGGTAGCTGTCTGGCCTGGTTGAGGCCCGCAATGAGACCATCCCCGGACGGCAATACCCCGGCCGGTTTGTCCGACGAAAGGAGGAGCGCGAAACTGCCCGGCCCGATGTCCAGCTTCTTCTCCAAAGCAACCATATCATCGCGGGTGATGGTCGGCAAGACCTGCTGAACGAATTGATACTGGTCGGTCTCTGAAATGATCGGCTCGCCGGATAAGTAGTTATTTACGTATTCATTGACGAACTGTGCCGTTGGGGTCTTGCCGCTTTCCTCATAAGCGCTGCTCGCCTTCCGGAGAAGCGTGCTTTTGGCCCTTTCCAGCTCGGCGTCCAGAAATCCATATTGCCGGATCGAGCCGAGCGCAAGCATCAATGAATCGATGGCGGGCTGAAGCGGCTTATCGCCGGTCGCCACCACCGCGCTGAACGTCCGGTAGCCGGAGAAAAAGTCTTGAAATGAAGCATGACCTGAAAAGAATGGCGGATTCGCCTGTTGGGTGATCCCAACCAGCCGTTCATCAAGCATTGAATTAAAAAGCCGCTCGATTATCTTTTGCCGGTAATCTCCCCAGGTAGCATATTTCGGCCGAAGCTCGATATAATTGTACAGCTCGAACAGCGTGCTCTGGAATTCCTTGTCCGTCACCACCAGACCTGCAGGCTTTGTGCGCAACGGGATCGGAATGATCGCCGGCCGGGGCGTTTCATTGGCCGGGTTGGTGAAATTGCTGAAATGTTTAATTATCCGTCGCTCAATGTCGTTGGCGTCGATATCCCCAACCACGACGACGGCTTGCAGATCGGGCCGGTACCAGGTATCGTAGAACCGGCGCAACGTCTCCGGCTGGAAATGCTGGATTATGGAATCCTTTCCGATAGGAACCCGTTCGGAGTATCTGGATCCGTTGAGCATGACAGGCAGGTAGGCAAGCCGCATCCGGTCGCCGGCGGTCTTATGCAGCCGGGATTCTTCAAGGACCACTCCTCTTTCCTTGTCTATTTCGGTGGGATCCAGCAACGCGTTGTGCGACCAGTCGGAAAGAATGGTAAAGCCTTTTTCTATTTTCTTCTCGTCGCCCGTCGTCAGCCAAAGGATGTAATTGGTCGCATCATATCCCGTGTTGGCATTGAGATCGGCGCCCACCGAAAGACCGATGGACTGGAGATAGGTCACCAGTTCATTTTTCGGGAAGTGCTTGAGCCCGTTGAAGTTCATGTGCTCCATAAAATGCGCCAGCCCGAGCTGGTCATTATCCTCCAGCACAGATCCGGCGTTGACGACAAGCCTCAATTGGACATTTCGAAAGTCGTGATTCTCCCGGACATAATAGTGAAGCCCATTTGGTAAGACGCCCATCCTCACCGCCGGATCAACAGGTATGGTATCGGTAAGTTTGAATTGGCCGTAGCTAAAAGGTATACAACACAGGTAAGACAAGACAAGCAATACCGCTCGTCTGAGGTTTAGATTGGGGTTCATGGCAATAATTATTGCCGACAAGATAGTAAATAATTTGAAAAACCATATCCCCCTAAAGCGCCTCGATCGAAAACCGGGTAAACTTCTCTTTCCGGTTGTATTCGGCCACCATTATGGACCCTTCTTTGGCCGGGAAGACATTGATCTTCACATTGCCGTCCTTATGCTGGATGGTCCGCATCACTTTCCTGATGTTTGCATTGTAGATGTAGATATTCTGCTCATCGTCGATGATCATATAGTTCGTTCGCGTGTCCGGATTGACGACGCGGTAAAAATTCTTTTTGTCAAGCGTATACAGCATGCCGTTGGGAGCGAAATATTTTGTTTCATCGCACGGGATGTTATTGTCCAGTACGACCTTCCCGGTTGAATCCTGCCGGACAAAGACCCCGTCCGCTAATTTGTATTTGTCGGCGCCTGTCGCCTTCCCTACGATCGCCGTACCGGCAAAAATGGTATTGCCCTTATAGTCCCTGAACGCCGTGGCATATTTCACATAAAAGTCTTTATCGACAAAGAGACCCCCGGAAATGCCGGGAGTTTTTTGATCCGACCAATAACTGCAATTGGCATACATATCCCTGGCCGGGCTGCCGAGATCGAGCGTGAACAGCCCCAGGTAGGGATCGTTGACATAGTCGTTGGGGGTTAAGAAATGATATTGCATCTGTGGGTTGATGATACAACCCGCAATAAAAGCATCTCCGGTAGCAGGGTCGTTGTCGAAAGTCAGCACCGTCAGCCAGTCTCCATTGGCATCCCTCAGATCGAAGTTATTCTCCGCGCTCAGGTCCTTTGCCGAGTAGACGTAAAGCTTGTACCCGCCTTCCGGAGCATACGTGTTACTCTTTGCAAGCAGGTAAAGATCCGTTGCCGAAGCCCGGATGTAATAATGATCGGCAGCGGCTGAAACCTCCTGCTCCTGGGTCAGATATCCCCGGGTATCGAACCGCAGCAAGTCCTGCTTCAACTCATCACCGTAGAAAATAGCAAACCCGCCGTTCGGAATGTTCCGGATCTGCATCCCGGATTTCAGGTATCCGATCAATTTCATCGTCGAAAAAGCGCCGCCATTCGCAACCGTTGCCATCGTCAGATCGACTTCCTGGACGCCGCCGCACCTTTCGCATTCTTGTAATCCTTCCGGTTCCTGACCGATTCCACGCTTGCCAGCGGACTTTGGACATACCCCAGACATAAGACGTTTTGCTCAAAAGACACCGCCTGGAGATCAAGGTTCTCCTGACGAAAATTTACGGTGCCGATATCATTGAGGTTCTCATCCATAATGGTTAACCGGTAATTGAAGGAATCCGCATCGGCTTTTTCCAACCGGGTGAACGCTACATACCCGACCATGGTATTGTCCTGGGTAATCGCTCTGATCCCGGTCGACATGTCTTCACCGACCTCCTTGAAGACCTTTGTCTGGGCTTGGAGGGAACAGGCAAAAAGGAAACCGATCAGCGAAACGGCTATTTTCTTCATGACGGCAAAATAAAGAAAAAAATAACCCAAAAATCTTAACACGACACAAGCAATAATTCCCCTATCTTCATCGTATTACAACGCCTCGCATCGACTAAACCCAATCCTTTCCAACACCTTACCCTACATTCAGCCGTCAAGCTATTTTTTCCCTGGACCTCTAAATGTCAACCGTCTAATGCCGAAGAAATCTTTTATCGACGACCTCCTCTATGCCCCTTCATATGGTTGGAAAGATAACGATGGCGCCCTGATCGTTCCAACTTCCAAACAACTCTGGTCCGAAGCCTTTTCCCGGATGAATATCTTCAAAAGCCGCCGGAACTGGATCTCCTTTGTCAGCTTTCTCATGCTGACCGCCATGCTGCCCTTTTTTGTTCTTTTCCTGTTCCGGTATTTTTCCTGGTATCTGGTGATCGCCATCGTCGTTTACAGCATGGTCATCATGGGCACGCACGGCACGATCTGGCTTCACCGGTATTGCACCCATAAGTCCTATGCTTTTAGCCATCCGCTTTGGCGCATCATTACCCAGAACCTCGTCATAAAGACCGTCCCCGAAGAGATCTATGTCGTCTCCCATCACGTCCATCACTGCAAATCGGACGAACCGGGCGACCCCTATAACGCCCAGGCAGGCTTTTGGTACTGCATGCTCGCAGAATTCAACCATCAACGCGTCTCGCTCGATCTAAGCGAAACGGACTACAATAAAGCCGTGCACTTCATGAAACATACCGGCGTCCGGCTGAATTCCTACCAGCGGTATCAAAAATGGGGATCCCTCGCCTGCCCTGTGTATACCGTGGCCATTTGGGCGCTAAACTGGAGCTTCTGGTATCTGATCTTTTCCCTGATCGGCGGGCCCGCGCTCGCCTGCGCCCTTTTCTCGGCCGCTATGCTTTGGTTTGCGCTGATCCGGGCCTTTAACTATACCGGCCACGGCGGCGGAAATGTGAAACATCGCGACGGCATCGACTTCGACCGCAGTAACCTCTCGATCAATCAATCCCGGCCAGGTCTGCTGGCCGGCGAATGGCACAACAATCATCACCTCTATCCCGGTAGCGCCCGGTGCGGTTTCCTTCCGAAGCAGCTCGACCTCGCCTGGGTCTATATCTATACCCTCAGCAAGCTCCGGATGGTCGCCTGGTACAAGGATTCCAAAAAAGAATTCTTAAATAAGTACATTATAAAAGGCCACTCGCGGGATATGGTGCCCCTGGCCGGAGAGGCCTATAACCGGGAGCACCTCGACGATATCGGGTTAACCGCCATGTAAGCTGCCTCGCCCAACGACCGTTCGTCGGGCAAATCCGGCGTTCGTCGGGTGAAAGCATATGCCGGTCGAATAAGTTTCAGGTTGGCGGAAGTTTTTTACACCTTTGTATCAGCAACGAAAGAGATCCAAGACCCTTGAGAACCAAACTGATAATCCAAATCCTCCGCAAAAACCGCCAATTCCACGAAAGACCTAAGATAAGATTCGACATCCTGAAAAACCCAAATCCAACCCTTTAAAGACTATTTAGTAGTGAGACCCTGACAAAAAAGATTTTTGACGCCCCGCTTTACGCGGGGCGCTTTTTTTTACCCACATCCTGAACAACGCTGTCTTCAGACTGTTTCCCCGAATGACGAACAACCACTCCGGCGCAACAATTCCTTTTTATGAACACCCAGCAACTAATTGAAACCGCCAACGGCCTGATGGCCGAAGGCAAGGGCCTGCTGGCCATGGATGAAAGCATGTCCACCATCAGCCAACGTTTTGAAAAAGAAGGCATTGCCAATACAGAAGAAAATCGTCGGGCCTATCGGGAGCTCATCGTGACCACACCCGGTATCGGCGAGTGCCTGAGCGGCGCCATCCTGTTCGACGAGACCGTCCACCAATCCACAAAGGATGGGGTCCCCTTTATAACGGTGCTGGAACGAGCCGGCGTCATTCCCGGCATCAAGGTTGACGAAGGAACGACCGACCTCGCCGGTTTTCCCGGTGAAAAGATCACCCTTGGCCTCGACCATCTGCGCCAACGCCTGGCCGTCTACCACGACATGCGGCTGCGATTTGCAAAATGGCGCGCCGTCATCACCATCGGCCCCGATATTCCCACCATGGGTTGCATCCATGCAAATATGCATGCGCTTGCCCGCTACGCCGCCCTTTGCCAGGAGGCCGGCCTGGTGCCGATCGTAGAGCCGGAAGTCCTCATGGATGGCCGCCATGACATCGAATTGTGCTTTGCGGTTACAAAAAATGTGCTGACGCAGCTTTTCATCGAGCTGAACGATCAACGCGTCGACCTCCGCGGTCTCATCCTTAAGCCGAATATGGTCCTGCCCGGCAAAGAATCGGTCCGGCAGGTGAGCGTGGAAGCTGTGGCCAAGGCGACCGTAACCTGCCTGCTGAGCACCGTCCCCGAGACCGTCCCCGGAATCGCTTTCTTGTCCGGCGGCCAATCCCCCGAGGCCGCTACCGGGCACCTCAACGCCATGCATTCCCTGTACGGCGATCTCCTCCCCTGGGCGCTGACCTTTTCGTTCTCCCGTGCGATCCAGGATCCCGAGCTTCATTATTGGAAAGGAAAAGAAGAGAACACAAAAGAAGCGCAGCATATCCTCTATGAACGCATGCTGCTGAATACCCTGGCCAGGAAAGGCGAATACAAGCCTGTACTGGAAAGCCTGGTCTGATCCGCCCCATACGTTCACCGGATCACCATCCGGGATATCGCCTTACTAACCCTCATAGGCAATTTGATCCAATTCCTGTTTGACGACTTCCCCGGTTTCGGTATCCAGCACCAGCACCCCTTCTTCCGTCTCATCGAGCTGCGCAAGCAATATCCCTTCCCGGTTCCAAACCGCCGACCTGCCGCCGCAATCGAAATTATCGCAATGGCCGACACAATTCGAGATCAATACCGTCATGGAATAACGGCGGGCAATATCCGCCAGCGTTTTCGCCGCCCGCTCCATCCCCGCTTTCGATTTGGCCACGCTTACCAGGTAGATCTCCGCACCTTTCCGGTGCGCCTCTTCCGAATGCGCGGGAACCGACAGCTCATAGCAGATCGCCAGCGCGATCTTCTCGCCTTTCAACGATCCGGCATCGGTGCCGCAGATAAACCAGGGCTCCTCATCCGCATGTAAATACCGTTTGTGATAAGCCTGCCGCGCCTGTCCCGGTTGAAAGATCAACTCTGTGATCCGAACGCCGGCGCCGTCCGTCGTCGGTATCCCCACTCCGATCGCCATCGAATACCGCTCACTCAGCGTCTGAAAGACATCCAGCCGGACATCCGCAATCGTAGTCGCCAACCCCGCCGCCAGTTCCGGCTCATAGCCTGTAATGGAAAGTTCGGGGAAGACGATCGTGTCCGCCTGCGCCCTGCCGGCCAGCTCGATGAGCCGCAGATGCGCTTCGATATTCCGCAGGATATCCCCTTTGAAGGGCCTGGTTTGAGCTACCCCGATCCTCATATGCCTTGTGGTTGGATTGTTCCACAAAGATACTTGAATTCAATGCCCCTTCCATCCGTGGCTTATCTTTGCGCGATGGATTATTTCAAGGCGCTCACCGACCTGTTAAAGACCGAACGCGATGAAGACCGCAGATCCTATCAGGAATTGGCGCAGACGTCATCGCTTGCCGAACGCCGGGCCGATGGCCTCGCCTGGTACCCTGTCGCGATCCGCGATACCGAACCGGGCCGGGGCGACTACCTGACCGTGGAGGTTGAAAGGACTACCCACCTCGATGTTTTCCACCAGCTGCGTGCCGGTGCGCCGGCCGCTTTCTTTTCCAATCACGACGCCGCTACCGACCGGGTTGAAGGGACCATCAGCTTTGTCGGCGGTCACCGGCTCCGGATCATCCTCCCCACCGATGAACTGCCCGAGTGGGCCCGGCAGGGCAAATTAGGCATCGACCTGCTTTTTGACGATAACAGCTATACGGAGATGTTCGGCGCGCTCAAAAAAGCGGCAGCCCTGACAGACCGGCCCGCCGAGGGCCGCCTCATCCGTATCCTTACAGGGCAGCAACCACCTGCTTTCAATCTTCGCCATGAGCCCGTCGCCTTCCCCACGCTGAACGACACGCAAACCGCGGCCGTCAACAACATCCTTGCCGCTGAAGATCTGGCCATCGTACATGGCCCGCCCGGCACCGGCAAGACAACGACCCTTGTACAGGCGATCCTTGCCCTTCTCCATCGTGACGGCGCACAGATCCTCGTTACCGCACCCAGCAATACCGCCGTGGACCTGCTTAGCGAGAAGCTGTCCGACCAGGGGCTGAACGTCCTGCGGATCGGCAACCCCGCCCGCGTCTCCGAACGCCAGCAGACGCTCACCCTGGACAGCCGCATCGCCGAACACCCCGGCGCGAAGGAAATAAAGAAGCTGAAACGAAAGGCCGGCGAATTCCGCGAAATGGCCCACAAATACAAACGGAATTTTGGTCCCGCCGAACGCCACCAACGGAAGGCGCTTTTCGACGAAGCCCGCAACCTGATGAAGGACGTGGATCGCATCGAGGGCGATATCCTCACCGATCTCCTCTCGCGGGCCCAGGTGATCACCGCCACCCTGGTCGGCGCAAACCACCCCACCATCCGCAACCTTCACTTCGATACGGCAGTGATCGACGAAGCCGGCCAGGCCCTTGAACCGGCTTGCTGGATCCCTATTCTGAAGACAAAACGCCTGATCCTCGCCGGCGACCATTGTCAGCTACCCCCAACCGTTAAGTCCGCCGTGGCGGCCGAAGGGGGTCTGAGCATCACCCTGCTGGAAAAGAACGTACTCCTTCACCCCGAAGCCGTCACCCTCCTCGCGCAACAATACCGGATGCACGAGCTGATCATGGGTTATTCCGCTAAAATGTTTTACGGCAACCGTCTTGACGCCCACGCCTCCGTAGCCGCCTGGCGCCTCTTCGAAGAAGACAAGCCGCTAACTTTTATCGATACCGCCGGCTGCGGCTTTGAAGAAAAGCGGAACGACGCCGGCCTCGGCAACCCCGAAGAAGCGGCCTTTCTGCTCCGGCATCTCGCCGGCCTGGTGTCCGCCCTCGAAACCCGCTACGCCGAGGGAAATTTCCCGACGATCGCCATCATCTCCCCCTATCGTCAGCAGGTCCACCTCCTCAATGAACTGATGCCGCATAACCCGTCGCTTTTGCGCTATGCCCATAAGATCACCATCAACACCATCGACAGCTTCCAGGGCCAGGAACGTGATATCGTCTATATCGGACTGACCCGCAGTAACCCCGACAGCCGGATCGGCTTCCTTTCCGAGATCCGCCGGATGAACGTGGCCATGACCCGCGCCCGCAAAAAGCTGGTGGTGATCGGCGACAGCGCAACCCTGGCTCAAACTCCCTTCTATGGCGGATTTATCGAATATGCCGAACGGCATAACGCCTGGCAGAGCGCCTGGGAGTTTATGCAAGACTAAGCAAGATGAACCCGCCGCATCCTATCCATAGACGATCACCCTGGCGCCGCTATAAGGATCGTCCAGCAGGTGAGCGGACACGTCAAATACCTCCCGCACCAGCCCGGAGGTGACGATACCCGGCGAATCACCCGCCGCCACTATCCGCCCCTCCTTCATAAAAACGATCCGGTCGGCATACTGCAGCGCCAGGTTGAGGTCATGCAGAATGACGATCAGCACCATCGTGTCGCTGACCAGTGAACGGGCCGTCTGCAGCAGCTGATGCTGATAGCGGATATCCAGACTGGAGACCGGCTCATCGAGAAAAAAATACCGGCTTCCCGCCGCCGGCTGATCCGCTATCTGAGCAAGGGCCCGCGCAAACTGCACCCGCTGCCGTTCACCGCCCGATAAGGTCAGATAGTCCCTGTCCGCAAAGCCGGAGATCCCTAGCTGCTCCATCGCCATCCGGCATACCTCCCGGTCCCTGGCAGCCGGACGCCAGGCGAAATGCGGATAACGCCCCATCATAACGATATCGTCCACCCGCAACGGGAAGTGCAGCTCCGGCAGCTGACTCATCACCGCCCGCCGCCGCGCCAGCCCGGCCTTGTCCAAATGCGCGGCAGCTACGCCATCATACAGCACCCTGCCCGAATCGGGCGCCCGGTCTCCGCTGAAAGCCTTGAGAAAAGTGGATTTGCCCGATCCGTTGGGACCTACGATGACGTGCATCATCCCTGCCGGGAAGCCGGCGGTTATATCATCCACGATCACCCGGCCACCGGCGCGGCAGACCAGGTTTTCGATCCTAAGCATAGAAGCCTCCTTTTTGCTGCTGCCGCCCCGCGCGGATGAGCAGGAACAGGAAAACCGGCGCCCCCGCAAATGCCGTGATCACCCCGATCGGAAATTCCGACGGCGCCACGATCACCCGGGAAAGCATATCCGCCGCATTGAGAAGAATGCCGCCAAGCAACGCCGAGCCGATGATCAGGAAGCGGTTATCCGAGCTCTTCAGCAGCCGCAGGATATGCGGAACGATCAGGCCGACGAAAGCGATGACGCCGACCACGGACGTGGCGACAGCCACCAGCACCGTATTGATCACGAGAACCCGCGTCTTGAGCCGGGACGTCCTGACGCCAAGATATCCCGCTTCCGACTCGCCCAGCATCAGCGCATTCAGCGCCTTGCTGTATCGCAGCGACAAGGCGATCCCCGCTATAGTGGAGCAGGCGACCATCGAGGTATTCGACCAGTCTGCGCCCGACAGGGTTCCCAGGTTCCAGAAGACGATACTACGAGCCTGCGGATCGCGGGCGATATAGGACAGGAATCCCGTCCCGCCCGCCGCAAGCGCATTGACGGCAATCCCCGCCAGCAGCAGGGTATTGACATTCACCTTCCCGAACACGTTGGACAGCCGGTAGACCAGCACCGTCGCGCCCATCCCGCCGGCAAAAGCAAACAGCGGCAGCAGCCACGGCCCAAGCGCATCGGCCCATGGCCCCGTAATGCTTCTTCCCATCACGAAGACGAAGGCCGCGCCGAATGCGGCCCCCGAAGAAGTTCCCACCAACCCCGGCTCGACGATCGGGTTGCGAAAAAGCCCCTGCATCAATGCTCCGGATACCGACAACGATGCGCCTGTCAACGCACACAGGACCACCCGCGGCAACCGGATCTGCCAGAAGAGCTGCTCCGTGAGCCGGTCGGCCGCGGGGACGCCGCCCCACCCCAACGCATCGCGGATGAAGCCTGCGATATCATGATAAGATATCGTTACCGCCCCCACCCGGCAGGAGACGAACAGGGTCAGGACAAACAATAAACCCAGCCCGATATAGTATGCCTTAAATGAGATCTCTTTCATTGACTAATACTTGCTGACTAATACTTGCTGACTAATGTTCGACTCCCGGCCGGTGGATCAGCCGGATAAGATCGATCACATTTTGCCCCGTCCGCGGCCCCAGGTAAACCAGATCATGCTCTTCGACGCGATAGATGCGATTGTTCATTGCAGCCGGCGACAGCGCCACACCCGGCAGTCGCTTGAACTTTTCGACACTCCCCTGCAGGTCGAAGCCATAGTCCGTCGCCAGGATCACATCGGGCTGCTCTTTGGCAATGATCTCCGGGCTCAGGTTCTTCCACTTCTGAGCCGTATCGGCCACATTGACGGCGCCGGCCCAGTCAAGCATCTGTTGCTGCGCACCCCGGTGGTTTAGCACAAAATACTGGTTGGCCGCCTGGCCGAAATGGATGATCATCACCCGCGGCGTATCCTTGCAGGCCCTGCGCAGGGAATCGGCCCGGGCCATGTCCTGATCGAGCCGCCCGCAGATCGAGTCGCCCGCCCGCGGGTTATGGAATTCCATCGCGATCCGCCGGATCAGCGCCTCAGTGCTTTCGATCGTCGACCCGCCGTCGAAGGTACGCAACGGAACGCCCACTTTCTTCAGCTGTTCGATCGTCGCCGCCGGCCCCCAGTTGCCGTCATTCCATACGGCAGTGGGATGCAGCGAGATGATCCCTTCCGGGTTCAGCGCGCGGTGATAGCCAACCGCGGTGATCTGTTTTGCAGCCGGCGGCCACGTGCTGCTGATATCCACGCCCACCAACGCCGTGTCTCCCCCTACGGCAAAGATGATCTCGGTAAGCTGCTTGCTGACGCTGACGATCCGCATCCCCCGCTTGTCATTCCCTTTGCCGCCGAACCGCGCGCAACCGGTCCCGAGTATGGCGGCAGCAGCTATTACAAAAATATTTCGCATAGTCATCGTTTGTATTAGAAGATATAAGCCAGCTTTACCCCGCCGTAATACGCCGCATTATAAGGCATCGGCAGGAAATGCGGGTCGGTCGTACCCGCCAGGTTGCCGCTAAAGAAGAGGAACGAATAATACGTCGTATTGGTCAGGTTGTCCCCGCCGGCATAGACGTCCAGCGAAATATGGTTGCCCAGGGTACTGCGGTAGCCGATCTTGCCGTTGAGCAAATTGAAGGCGCGTGCATAGTTCAGGTTGTCGAACGTATAAGGCGCCGCGTCGGCATGCCGGTAGGTCAGGTACAGATAGAATCCATCGCGCGTTTGCAGATCGATCCCCGCATTTACCACATTCGGCGCTACACCGGCTACCTTGTCATTGGAATAATTGACGGTAGCTGCGTTGTGATTGTTGTTGCTGTAGAAGTCCCTGTATTCGAAATCGGAATACGCATACGTCAGGAACGGCCGCAGCAGCGAAATGGCGGCGTTTTTGTCGTCGATCAGCAACCAGGTCAGCGACAGCTCCAATCCAAGATCCTGCTGGCGGCCTGCATTGACATAAGTGGAATAGGTCGGTTCGGTTGCCGTGGCCGGGACCTGTTCCGTTACGATCTTGTTGCGGATATCCTGGTCGAACAACGCCAGCTGATAGGACAGCTTGCGGTTGAAAAGATCGCCCTTGGTTCCGATCTCATACTGGACGCCGGACTCCGGTCGGAGATCCTTGTTGACGCTCCCCAGCACGGCATTGATCACTTCGGAAGTTGGCGGCGGCGTATAACCGCTGCTGACGTCCGCATACACCGACAGATGATCGTTGAGCAGCTTCAGCAGTGAGACGCGGGGCGCAAAATAAGGCGAAAAGCTCTTGTCCCCCGACCCGTTCGCATGCGTGGGATTAGCCGAATTGGCCAGCATGTCCTGGATGGCGAATTCCGTAAAGTTGAGGCTGCCGCCGGCCGTCAGGATAAGCTGCGCCGGCAGGCTGAATTTCCATTCCGTAAAGATATTATAGCTCTGCGACTCATTCTGCAGATCACCCTTGATAGCGCCCGGAACGTCATTCGTGAGGTTGTAGGACTTATTAAAAGCGATCGTTTTCTGGAACTGCGCGCCGAATATCCCGTGGACCGCTACCGTCCCCGTATCCGAAGCATACACGAAACCGGTCCGGCTGCCGAAGGTAAAGGCCTCGTTGTCCGTAAGCCCGTGCGCAAAAGGCTGGTTGAGCGTATAGCTGCCGGTATAGACCGTCGTCTGGTTGCTGAAATGACGGTCGATCTTATAATTATCGGTGACGCCCGCCCGAAAGCTTTCAATAACAGTTTTACTGCCGTTGACAAGGTAAGCGGGATCGCTCCATTTCATCCTGCGATAAAAGATGCTATCGGTCATCTCCCCCGCCAGCTGTTCCAGGCTATGCGCATACGCGAAATAAGCGGAGATGGTGCTCCTGTCACTGACAAAGAAATCGCCGCTGAACTGCGCATAGTCCTTCCGCGAAGCGCTGTTCGCGCGCCAGCCCTCTTCTTCCTGGTGACCATAGTTGAAAAGCAGCGCCGAACTGCTGTTGGCCGTCTCGATCCTGGTATTGTTACGGTACAAGCCATAGCTGCCCGCCGTATTTTCCTCCACTACGCGCGTCTGGTTGGGCTGCGGCTTTAGCGTATACAGGTTGACGACGCCGGCAAACCCGCTCCCGTAAAGGCTGGACGCCGGCCCCTTGATCACCTCCACCTTGCCGAGCGTGGCGAAATCTATATCGTCCATGATCGTGGTGCCGGCGGCGTCGGTAATAGGGATATTGTTGAGCAGCAGCATGACGCCCTGGCCGTTGAAATTGGTATTATTGCCGTAACCCCTGATCATAATGCGCTGACCGCCGAAACTCGTCCGCGATTGCATATCGACCCCCGGCAGCAGGTTGAGTGAATTTTCCAGCGAAAGACCGCTGTTGCGGTGAAAGTCTTCCGTCGTGACTACGCCGACAGACTGGGCGATCTTCAACTGGTTGTCCTTTTTCCCCGTTGACCAGCCGGTGACCTGGGCGGCATTCAGGTCATGGTTGGAAGATTCCAGGAAGATCAACAGGTTGCCGGTGCTTCCTTTGATGATGACGGTCTTCGGCAGATAACCGACGCTGGTTACTGTGATCTTGATCGTACCGCCCCCCGCCGTCCAATCGAAGTTCCCGTTATCGTCGGCCACAACGGACCGGCGGCTGCCGTCCGTCACCGTAGCGCCGGGTACGGGCTGATGCGTCTGGGCGTCGATGACGCTGCCTTTCAACAAATGCTGCGCAACTGCCGGAAGTACGATCGGCAGCGACACCAGTAGTATGCAGACTGATTTGAACATGATAAAAGTTTTGGTAAGAAAATGCAGGGGCAGCAGGAATGGCCCCTTCACGTACCGAAGCAGGAACCGCCGATCATCCGGGATGATCGCGCGCCACGTCAGGCTTTGGGGGGAGGAATTACAAGGTCGGGATAGCCCACGGAAAGGGACTGCGCCCGGTATCCCTGATGATAGCCGGCAGGCACAGGCGGCCTGTCCAGCCTAAACGATATCGTCTGCGCCAGCCAGTCCCCGATCTGCAGGGACAGCGAATGGCCGGCTTTTTTATCCGGCTGGCCCTGGTTGGCATGCGTCATCTCGCCCGACTGCCTTATCAGATTTGCCTCCCGCACATCATCCATACAATACAGCCACACCGTGCCACCTATGGTCTTCCGGCGGACCACGTCATACAAATGATTGTTGTACCAGCATTCTTTCCCTTCCTCTTCCCAATGTCCGGCGGCATTGACATCGGTCAGCCGGACCCGGAAGAAGCATCGGTCCGGCAGGGCGCCGATCCAGGCCTCACGGGCCTCCTCCTTCAGCACCCATTGCTGAATGACGAACTGGCCGTAATATCCCGCCTGAGTATAGAACAGGATAGCAAGGATCGATATGGCGCCGGTTTTTCTCATATAGTGCCTCCACCGAACGAAAGTAGCCGCGATCAGCAGCAGCCCGCAGATCTCGGATATCAATTTCTCTCCATCCAGCCAATCTACCGGCCGGTCCTTGAGCTCGGGATCCATAAATATACCATGAACCACGAAAAGTACCGCCGTGCCATAGGAGATCAAATGAATATTCTTCCACGCGCGAAAGCCCAGCCTTCGCTTGACCACTTTCTGCGTGGTCACGATCACCACGATCAAAGCATAAAGCGCCACCGAGCCCAGCACAGTCCACACCGGCTGGTGCGGAGCCGACACGGGCAGCACAATATCCGTCACGCGATAACGCAACGTCTTGTCGGCCAGCAGGACCACGGGGTGGGCCAGCGCCAATGCCAGCGCTACATATGCCGTCCAGTTATGCAGGTCATCCAGACTAACCTTTTTCACCGGCGCCGGCATCCGCTTCCACAGCGGCGACCGCCGGTAAGCCGTACTCAGCAGGATGCCCAGCAGTAAGTTAAAGCTCAATACGGCCGTGGCGATCAGCCCCAATGTCGACGAAAGATCAAGCCAGTCCATTATTTTTCTCCCTCTTCATCCACTTTATTTTTCCCCCCGTCATCTTCCACTTTTGTGCTGATAACCGGCACCTGGCGCTCATAGACCAGCTTGTTCAACGCGGCCAGCTGGTCGCGGATTATAGCTTTCAGCCGGTCAAGCTGGACATCCGCCTTCGCGCTGAGCTCAGCAAAGACTTCCCGTACCTGCTTGCTGGGAACGGCATAGCCATTAGCCGCAGTACCATACACCCCCGACAGCTTATCGTTGATCCGGATCGGGTAATTCAACATGTCTTCCCCGCTCTTGGATTTGGTTTGATACAACGCCTCTTCCACAGCGGTCAGCTGCCGGATGATGCTATCGGATAGTTTGCGCACGGGCGCCGCATTACTATCGAGCCGCCCGTTCAACGCCTGCAGTTGCGCCCGGATGCTCCTGACCTGCAGTATCGCCCGCTGTACCGAATCATATTTATTCCGGACCTCCAACAGGAACCCCACCTGGGCGTCATAATCCGCTTCAGTCATGGAGTAGTTGGGATCGGCCTTGATCACAAACGGGGCTTCAGCGGAATCATGGTCGTACCGTACCCTCACCGTATACCTGCCCGGAGCCGCCATCGGCGTGCCCGCGCCTCCGCTCCACAACAACACCCCCGGCACCTTGACGGCGGGCGGATACATCATATCCCAGGTGAACGTATTGATCCCGTTGCGACACTCCAGCTTCATATCGGCGTCCTTTGCATGCGTACTAAAGGTCCGGATCGGGGCATGCTTTTTATCGAATATGGTGATGGTCACCCGCGGCGTATCCGGCGCATCTTTCAGCCAGTAACGGATAACCACACCCGAAGGCGGGTTCTGACCGGCATTGGCGATCACCCGGTCACGGTTTCGGCGACCGCCGCCACCGGAGAAGCGCCATGCGTCGTCCACTCCGAATATATGCAACTTCGGCCGCAGCGAATCGGCGTTGAGCTCCTGCAGGAGGCTCAGATCATCCAGGACCCAGAAGGCCCTGCCCTGCGTCGCAACGACCAGCCCATTATCCTTTATCGTCAGATCGGTCACCGGCACGACCGGCAGGTTGAGCTGCATGGGCTTCCAATGCCCCCCATCGTCAAAGCTTACATACATCCCGTATTCCGTTCCCGCATACAGCAGACCGGGCCGCTTTTTGTCCGCCCGCACGACCCGCGCAAAATGCATGGGATCGATCCCGCCCGTGATCAGCTTCCAGGTCTTGCCATAATCTTCGGTCCTGAAGATATAGGGCGTATAGTCGTCCAGCCTGAACCGCATCCCGACGATATAGGCGGCCCCCTTTTTGAACGGATCGGGCTCGATGGAATTCCACAGGGTCCACTTACCCGCGCCTGGCGGCGTCACATTATCCCAATGCGTTCCGCTGTCCTTTGAAACATAGACCAGGCCGTCATCGCTGCCCGTCCACAACAACCCTCTCTCCAGCGGGGATTCCGTCGCGGTATAGATCGTACAGTAATATTCGGCGGACGAATTGTCTTTGGTGATCGGACCGCCGCTTGGTCCCTGCCTCGATTTGTCATTGGTTGTCAGATCAGGGCTGATAGCCGTCCAGCTTTGCCCCTCATTGTCGGTTGCAAAAAGACAGTTGCCCGCCGCATACAACCGGTGCGGATTGTTCGGCGAAAAAAAGATCGGATAGTTCCACTGAAACCGGTACTTCATCGAGTCGTCACCCGAACCCATCGGGTTATCCGGCCAGACGTCGATCGCCCGGTTCTCCCCCGTCCGGTGGTTGAGCCGGCCAAGATAACCATCATAGTTTCCGCCGTAAACGATATCCGGATTCAACGGATCGGCGACGATGTACCCGGATTCGAAACCCGCCGTCGGCTCCCAGTCCCTTGCCGTGATCGCCGGACCGGCCGACCGGCTTCGGATGCGCACGCTCGTGTTGTCCTGTTGCGCGCCCAGGATATGATACGGAAAAGCGTTGTCCGTCGTCACCCGGTAGATCTGCGCCGTCGGCTGATTGTCCACCGTGCTCCAGTCCATGCCGCCGTTGAAGCTGATCTGTGCGCCGCCGTCATCCGCGAGGATCAGCCGGTGACCGTCCGCCGGATCGATCCACAGATCGTGGTGATCGCTATGCGGCGATTGCAGGACCGTGAACGTCTTGCCGCCATCCAGGCTGCGCATCAGCTCGACATTCAAGCAATAGATTATATTGTCGTTCTTCGGATCCACATAGACGCGGTTGAAGTACCAGGCACGCTGCTTGATGTCGTTATCACTGTTGAGCTTTGTCCAGGTATCGCCCCTATCCTTGCTGAGATACAATCCGCCGGCTGCATTCTCGATCATCGCAAATACCTTATCCGGATCCGAAGCCGACACCGCGATATTGACATTCCCCCAGACCCCCCGCGGCAGCCCCCGATGCTTCGAAATATTGACCCAGGTCTCGCCGCCGTCAGTGCTCTTGTACAGGCCGCTACCCTCTCCGCCGCTCTCCATGCTGTAAGGCGTACGCCCCACCCGCCACATCCCCGCATAAAGTACCTGCGGATTGCCCGGCTCCATCACCACCTCCGAAGCGGCCGTTTGTTCATTCACATACAACACCCGCCGCCAGCTCTTACCGCCATCGGTCGTCTTATAAACGCCTCTCTCCGTATTGGGACCGAAAAGATGTCCCATCGCAGCCACCCACACGATATCCGGGTCCTTTGGATGGACCACGATCCGCGCAATATGGCGGCTGTCCTTCAGCCCCAGGTTACGCCAGCTGCGCCCGCCGTTATCGCTGCGCCAGATCCCGCCCAGGTTCTCCGAGACGTTGTTCCTCAGCGTGCTCTCCCCTTCCCCGGCATACACGATGCTTCCGTCGCCCGGCGCCACCGCCACCGCACCGACCCCGCCGCCGAAAAAGCCGTCGCTGACATTCTTCCAGTTGCTGCCCCCGTCCGTCGTCTTCCATAAGCCGCCGCCGGTAGCGCCGAAATAGAACGTATTCCTGTCCGTTAGACTCCCCGAGACGGCGTCCGCCCGGCCGCCGCGGAAGGGCCCCACCAGCCTGAACTTCAACGCGGAGAAATAGATCGAATCGGCGGGATCGGCGGCTGCCGCCTTTTTTTGCGCCAGGACGTCCCCGCCCGCCAGGGCCATGATCAAAAGGATGAATAGTAGAGATCTCATTTTATATAAGCTGTTATTTCACGTTGAATTGTCACCCATTCCTCCCAGGTCTTCTTCGCCGCTTCCGTCGTAGCCTGCAAGCCCGCTATCGCCTGCGCGGTAGGCGGCAGATCGGCTTCCTCCAGGATCGACATGATCGTGGAATACTGCCCCTGCAGCTGTGAGAATGACACGCTCCCCGATGCCGCGCCCTGTCTTGCCCTGCCACCTCTCCGGCCCGCGCCTTCCAGCGTCGCCAGTCTTCCGTCCAGGTTATGCAACGCCCTGGTCACGGTGTCGTCACCCCGCCCCGCGAGCCGCTGCGCCAGTTGCGCCCGAAGTCCCCGGACCTGGCCATACGCCGCAAGCGCGCTGTCCCAACCCCGGTAGGCCCTCACGGCCAGGTCATGCTGCAGCCGCAGGTCCGCAGCCGGCGTCTTCACGCGGGGATCCATTTTTACCGCCAACGACTGCGTATAGGTCTTGCCGTTAGCTTTCAGCCTGACCGTATAATTCCCCGGCGTCACCCATGGGGATGTCGGCGTCGGCGCGGTATTGCCGACGACGGCGCTGATCGGATAAGAGGCCGGCACGTTCAAAGGCTGGTAGTGAAGATCCCACACGAACCGGTGCGGCCCCGCCTTCCCCGAAAGGATCTGCTGCGGCCGGACCCAATAAAGCGGGATGTTCACATCCGGGATATCATATAGCGTATCGGTGCTGGAATAATGCCTGACGACTTTCCCGGCCGCATCCATGATCTCAAGCGATACCGGCTCCGTCGCATCCGCCTTCAGATAATAGTCGATCACCGCTCCATCGGGCGGATTCTGCCCCGCAGGCTCATCACCTGGCAGCGGCGTATCGGGCCACATGTCCCAACGCACCCTTACCGCCGGCGACGGCTTGTACAATACGGCGTCCTGTTGCGCGGTTTGCGGGCCCATTTGACGCAAAGAGGCGATAGCATCGAGTATCCAGAAGGAACGGCCATGCGTCCCCACCACCACATCAGCATCCTTGAAGACGAGATCGCGGATCGAAGTGGCCGGCATATTCAGCCGCAGCGGCTGCCAGCGCGCCCCGTCATCGAACGATATATAGACGGCCCGTTCCGAACCGGCCAATAGCAGCCCTTTCCGGCTCGGGTCCTCCCGCACGACATTTATCGGATCATCCGGAAGCCCGCCCACGATCTCCGACCACGTCACCCCGCCGTCGTGCGTCCGGTAAATATGCGGATGCATATCGTCAAGGCGGATCCCGTTGACCGCCACATACGCGGTGTTCACGTCGAAATGACCCGCATCGATCAGCGAGATCTTCGCCCAATCGGCGACGCCCGGCGGAGTTACCTTTTTCCATGTCGCACCGCCGTCATGCGTAACATGTACCAATCCGTCATCCGTCCCGGCCCAGATAGTTGATCCGTCGACCGGCGACGGCGCTACCGTATAAATGACCCCCCGGCGCGGCATCTGCTTCAAATTATCGGTATTGTAGATCCCCACGCTTGGCGGGATGGTCCAGGTTTCACGACTGAGATCGGGGCTGATCACCTGCCATGAGTGCCCGCCGTCCCGGGTCTTGAATAACACATTGCCGGCAAAATAAAGCGTATGCGGGTCCGTCGGCGAGAACAGCACCGGGGCCGTACGCAGGAAGCGATATTTCCCGCTGCCGATCGCTTCGGGAGCAATATTCTGCACCTGTCCCGTCCGCTTATCATACCGCGTTATCTTCCCGCCATAAATAATATTCGGATCAAGCGGGTCGGGCGCCACATATCCATATTCTTCCACGCCGACCGGATGCCATTCGCGGAAGGTGATCTCTCCATCGTTACCCCTCGACGCGATCCCGATCGACCCGCTCTCCTGCTGTCCGCCATATACATTGTATGGAAAAGCATTATCCGTACTGACATGATAGAACTGCGCCGTCGGCTGGTTGTACCAGGAAGAAAAGGTATGCCCGCCATTGACTGTCACGATCGCGCCCTGATCGCAGGCGATCAGCATGATGTCCGGATGATCCGGGTTGATCCAGATACGATGATAGTCATCCCCGCCCGGAGCGCCCTTGAATGCGTTCCAGGACATCCCGCCATCCGTCGATTTCCAGACGACTACATCCGCCGTATAGACGACATCCTTATTTTTCGGATCAGCCCTGACCTCGGCAAAATCATCTCCCCTGCCCCAGAATCGCTGATCGCTGTTCAGTTTTTTCCAGCTTTCCCCTGCATCATCAGAGCGGTAAATGCCGCCATATTTAGCATCGGCGGCAACGGTAGCGTAAAGCCGCGTCGGATCGGATGGCGCGATACAAAAGCCGATCCTTGATAACCCCTGGCCCGGATCGGGAAGCCCCTGCTTGAGCTGCCGCCACGTCGTCCCTCCATCCGTGGACTTGAACAACCCGCTGTTCGGACCGTTCCACGCGCCATTCTCCCAGGGTCCCTGACGCCCCGCCCAGAGATCGGCATACACGACCTGCGGATTGACCGGATCGATCGTCACCTGCACCGCCCCCGTGTTCTCGTCTTTATACAAAACCTTTTCCCAGTTTTTGCCTCCATCGGTGCTGCGATACACTCCCCGCTCGGGGTTAGGGCCGTATGGATGACCCAATACCGCCGCGAAGACCCTGTCCGGATCACGGGGATCGATTGCCAGACCGCCGATCTGCTGTCCTTCCGCCAGCCCGAGATGAGCCCAGGTCTTGCCGCCGTCCGAAGACCGGTAGACCCCATTACCTACTGAAAGATCGGGCCGCTGGATACCCTCCCCGCTTGCGACATAGACAATATCCGGATTGGAAGGCGCTACGGCTACATCCCCGACCGACCCCGTCGGCTGATCGTCAAAAATAGGATCCCACGTCCGCCCGAAATCGGTCGTCTTCCATACCCCGCCATTGTTGACGCCGATATAGAAGATATTTGGCTGCTGCGGCACCCCACAGCCCCCAACCGTTCGGCCACCGCGATGCGGACCGATCATCCGCCAGCGAAGATCACCGAATAAAGCCGTATCCTGGGAAAAAGCAGGCTCGCCCGTAAGCCAGCAGCAAAGCGCCAGCATGCCCCCGGCGATCCAATTTGCATGGTGTTGAGGCAGTTTTCTCATGTAGTAGTAGTTGAAAATGGAAAGTACGATATATTGCCGCGCATACCCTACCGCCCATCAACTTTTTCCCTTCGGCTAGCCTCTCCTCTCCCGGATCAACTGCGCGATCGTCGTATAGCCAAAATGGTTTGCCCATTCCAGCGGCGTCGCCTTCCACGTATTATCCCGCCAATGAGGGTCCGATCCCGCCGATAAGGCCAGTTCCGCAAGCTCCGCATCATTGCGCTCCGCCGCGATATGCAGCAGGCTCTTCTCCTCCTTTCCATATAGCTGCTGGATCTGCCGCCGGTCCGACGACAGCAACTGCCGGGCCCGTTCCTTCCAACCCAGGTCCCAGGCGTCAAGCGCGGTATAACCGGACCCTTCTTCCACCAACCAGGCGGCGGCATGCGGCCGGTGGCAGTGCACCGCCAGCTGGACCGGGCTCATTCCGTTTGTCAGGACACGGTTAAGATCATGCGCCGGATGATCCGCCCGCAACGTCTCCAGCTCCGCCACATCACCCCGGCCAACGGCTTCGGCCAGCCGAACTTCCACCCGCCCGGGCGGCTGAGCCAGCAACCGCTCGATCGTCAACCACCACGTCCAGCCGTCTCCTACAGTCCGGAAACCCAACTGCCCGTAAGTGTGCCTGCCGATATCGGTCGAATTCAATACGGCATAACGATAGCCCTGCTCCCGGGCATAGAGGCAAGCCGCCAGCGTCACCGCCTTGCCAATCCCCTTGTTGCGGGCAGCCGGCACAACTCCTACATGATAGATCCCCGCCACTCCCCATTCACCGGTCGTTAGGAAAACCACGCTCTGGCCTACCACCTTGCCCCGGATCGAAGCGACGAACCGCGCCCACTGTCCCGGGAAAGCCGCATCGGCGGCCCTTGGCACTACCACCCGCGAATAGGGCAAGTCCCGCACCGCCGTCAACGACCGGTCATTGTCGCGAACGATCGTCAGACCTTTGGGAAAAAGATGATGCGTCCGCACCTCCTGAAGGTCGAGCGCCATCCAATGGGGCCTCCAGCCCGGATGAAATCCCCTTGCCAGCAGATACACCCCCAGATCATCCGGCCGCGAAGGATCAAGCGACCAGCATCCCGCCCCGCCCGGCGGATGAAGCAGGTAGTACGAGATCAGTTCATCCAGCTGCCGCCCGGCATTTTCGGGCGCCAGATCGGGAAAGGCGATCATCGACGCACTGAGCGGCGTACCTGTAGTGTAGAAGAGCCCTTCCGACAAGATGATCTGGCCGCCAAGAGCGATCGCCTCCTGCCGGAACAGTTCCTGGTGATTAAGCGCGACAGCCTGTTCGAGCTGCTCCGAAACGGCGCTTTGCAAGATCGGCGACGGATTCATGCGTGAGCATCATGATTATTCGCCAATTTACGTCAATTTAAAAGATGGGAAGGAGTACTGAGAAGATAAAGCGAAAAAGATAAAGGCAGCCGGATCAGCGTAATCTATTCGTTGATAACCGACGAATGGTCAAGATACTCCTGTGTCGGATGGAAGATGAACAAACAGCTTCCGCCCTTTACGGCATGGATGATCTTCGCGCTGACCGCCGCGGGAAGAGCGGGACAGCCCAGGCTTGTACCGGTCATTCCAAAATTCTCCAGGTATTGATCCCCGACGTACGAACATCCATGCAGCACAATATTCCGTCGCATCGCCTCGTCGTTATACCCATTGTCGACCCCATCCAGCCGAAGCGAAAGCCCGTTCTTGCCGATGTAGGTCGTCCTGGTGACATAGAAGCCTAAACTGCTCTTAAACGATTCAGGCTCATTGGAAAATTCCTCCGCAAATTCGGAACCCGAGCCTTGCCCGTGCGCAACATAAGTACGATAAAGCAACCGCCGGTGACGGATGTCGATAACATACATCCGCTTTTCGGAAGAAGACTGACTAAAATCCGCAATGGAAAGGATACTTCTTTTTCGGATACTGCCTCTTTTTACCAAATTATGATATCCACGCCATGCATATTCGAAAGCCGTTTCGCTCAACCCTTCTTTTTGCAGCCCCATCGAGGCATAGATATAGGCTGATTCAACGGTGACCCGCCTGACCTCGGCAACCTTTGACGCCTTAGCCGCCATCATCGGCGCAACCGCCTCTTTGACCGCAACCACCGGTGCAACCTCTTCTTTCACAGTCACCACCGGTGCAACCTTCTCCACCATCACCGGCCTCACGACCGGGACGCTATTGATATACGGGAAAGACGATACCTTGGTTGTACGGTCCACATACGCATGCACCGGCCAGATCTTCAGATGGTCAATATAATTTTTGATCACCGTTGCGGAAGCATAAGGCAGTTCAGCCTCCCTATCCAGCAACATACCCCCGGCATGGCCCTCGATCATCGCCGGAGCTGTGAGTACCATAGTAGATACGGTAACCTTGTACATAAGGTTGGTTAGGAATCTCATCGGTCTTGGATTTTATAATAGGATATTTGGATTTACAGTTTTTCAACAGATTTATCGCCCGGGCACACCCGGAGGCATAATATATAACGACAAATTGCAGGAAATATGCGCAACCTTCGGTTTAGTAGCTAATGTCTGCCCTAACAAGTGGCGTCCTTCGGTGGCGGGCGACGCGAAGGCTGGGAGCGACAGCTCAGGCTAGCCGGCCTCCGGCCGGCTTTGATTAAAAATTCTCGCTTTTTCCTGCTTCAGACATCCCATCGTGCTTCTTCTTGATCGGAATAACCGGGCTATCCACCTCTTTTACCTTTGATTCCAACTCACAATAGTCCTTTTGCATCTCCAGCAGCTCGGCATTCGCATCCATCACCTCGTGCTCCATCTCGGCGATCCGGCGTTTCTTTTTAGCCAATTGACGGCCCCGCATCAGGAAACCCGCCAGCATGGCCAATACCATCAAAGCGGCCAGTACATAGATGTCTATGGAAAGATCAAAATCCGGCATAGCATTTCGTTTAATGAACAAAACCGCCGCGTCATCAGCGTCGGAAACCTTTGAAAACGACCGATCATGAATTAAACCGGAAATGATCCAACGAGAGCAGGGGGTAAATTTGATTCATAGAATACTTCTTTGATTGCTGTAAAATTACCCCTACGTGCCGACCTCGTCTGCTCATAATCGTAAAAAACCACCGCAAAGCGACAATCAGAGCTTTATAACCTGCTTCGACCCCCATTACATATTTAACAAAACCAACATATAAAAAATTTCTTCTCTGTCTGGCCCATTCGTTTTTTTTCTACTACTTTTAGTCTTCAAGGTTAAGGCATGATAACCAAGTTTATCATTCTCACTCCATTTGTACTGCTGCTGACTGCAACTTCCGCCTTCCCCCAGCCCGAACTGGCTAATGGCTATGCCATTCAACACTTTACAGATGAGAATGGACTGCCGCAAAACAGTATTAACGACCTCCTTTTCGACTCGAACGGATATTTATGGCTCGCCTCCCAGGTAGGCCTCGTCCGCTTCAACGGCAATACCTTCGATCTGTACTACCCCGACGACAAACCGGCGATGGAGTCCAATATCACCTATCTCGCAACCGACGACCAAGGTGCGATCTATTTTCAAACCGATGACCATAACCTGTACCGCTATGACGGAAATATCAGTCATCTCGTCAAGGCCGTCAATACCGCTACACTAAAGAAGTCCTTCCTGATCAATGCCCGTCGCCAATTCTTTGACTTTACCGCTTTTCTCCGCAACGTCACCGGTCCCGAGGCGGACCGCCGCAAACAGATCTTCCAGCATCTTTTCGACCACAACGAAGACTTTTACGTAGCAGGATCCGGTCGGGTGTACCTTGTTTACAAGGACAGCCTCTTCTTTTACAACGGTAAGGATCTGTTGCCACTGACCGGCCGCGCCGGCCCGGATACAAAATATCTTCAGTTCGACAGGAAGTTATATTTGCTGGAAGGCTATAACGTAGCCGCAGTATATGAGAACGGCCTCCGGACCGCGGGGAACAGCCCCATCATTGGCAACTGGCGCGGGCTTTCTCCGGCCTATACGCTTTTTTCCCGCGGTAACATGACACATCTGCTGGCCAACCACCGGTTATACCGGATCCGGCCGGCGGAAAATGGCAGACTGCAGGCGGATAGTATTGCCAACCTGGATTTTATTCCGATGATCTCCGCTGTGGAGTACAACCCCGGACTTGATCTGCTGCTTATCGCAACTCCCACCGAAGGATTCTACTTTCTGCGGCGGAACAATTTTACCATCAGCGGCTGGTCTGCCGGCCTGAGACAAGCCCTTGCGGGACATCCTTTTGGTCCCCTGGTGTTAAAAGGAGATAACGAGATCGTTACGGATTGGTTTGCCTTCCGCGCCGACGGCTGGTTTCAACGGGCGAAAGACACCAGCGCTTTCTGGCAGCGTTGTCTTTACATCGACAGACACAACCAATTATGGGGCGCACTCAACAACCTGCCCCGCAGGCTGACCGCCGATCTCAATACCGCAGCCCTTCTGCCCGCTCTCGACGCCAATATTATCGCCTACCAGGAAGACAGCGCAGGCCGGCTTTATTGCCTGACCGAACGATCGCTTTGGCGACTGGAACCGGATGGGTTTCACCGGCTCTACACCCAGCCCCCCGACGGGTCCGACTACACGGCCTTTGCGCCCGCAGGCTTTCATCGGTTCTGGCTGGCGTCGAACACCGGATTGCTTCTCTATGACGAGATCTCGGGCAGTGCCGGCCCGGTTCCGGAATTGAGCAACAAACAGACCCGTGCCATCCATATCTGCCGCGACGGCTCCATCCTGGTGGGTACATACGGCCAGGGCTATTACTATTGCTATCATGGCCGCTGGCTTCAGATGCCCGCCGATAAAAGTGACTTTCTGGTCACCGCGCACTGCTTTTTGGAAGACCGCCATTCCATGATCTGGATCTCCAGCAATAAAGGCCTCTTCAAGGTGCCCAAAGCCGACATAGACGCCTTCGCGTCCGGCGCCACGACCCAGGTTTATTACTACTATTATGGCCGCCAGGACGGACTGCTGACCAATGAGTTCAACGGCGGCTTCAATTCCTGCGGCGTGATCACCCCGGAGGGTTTTGTCAGTCTCCTTTCAATGAAAGGAACGGTCTGCTTCTATACCGATTCCCTTCAAACGGACTTTCCGCACGGCACCATCGATATGACCCATCTCGAGATCGACAATCAGGCGGTCGAACGATCCGATACCATTACTCCCGCGGCAGGCTACAACAACCTGACAGCAGAGATCTCCTGCCCCTACCTCGGGGACCGCAATAATCTTTACCTGGAATATAATCTTAAAGGACTCAACGAAGAATGGAAGGAAGTTCCTGCGGATGGCGTCGTCAGTCTCAGCCGTCTTGCGCCCGGAACCTACCTCCTCCGGGTCCGGAAAGTGAATGGCTTCGGTAAAGACAATTATCAATACCGCAACTGGACCATCATCGTCCCACCGCTGTTTTATAAAACGACCACATTCCTGGCCGGAGTAATGGTGATCGCCCTGATCTTTCTGATCCTGTACGTCAGGAGCCGGCTCAAGCTCGCCGAAAAGAAGAAGGAAGTCCGCCTCAAGCAGGAGACCCTGAGCGAGACCGTTACCCAGCTCAAAGATACCGTCGCCAGGTTGCAGGAATCCGAACAGGCGCTGTTGATGACCAGCGCCCAACGCGAAAAACTGATCTCGCTGGTCATCCATGACCTCCGGTCCCCCCTTCGCTTCCTGACCATGCTCGCCGGCGACCTGCACGACAACCAGGCCGCACTCTCGCCCGCGGAGATCAGGGAACGCGCCTATCTGGTCAAAAAAGGAGCGCTGGATATCTATAATTTTTCCGACGATTTTCTGCTCTGGATCACCAGCCAGAAAGATAATTTCAGGATCAGCAGCCGGTTGTTCCCGATCCGGCCGCTGTTGCAGGAGATCACCGATTTCTTCAGCGAACAGGTCCAGCAACGGGGAAATCAGCTGTCCGCTGAAGCGGAGGAAGACCTTCGGGTCTATTCCGATCCGCATGTACTGATCACCATTATCCGCAACCTCGTCGACAATGCCAACAAGTACACCAGCCAGGGTTTAATCCGCCTCACCGCAACGCGCCAGGGATCCAATGTGCTGATCTCCATCTCCGACACCGGACAGGGAATGACCCCCCGTCAGATCGCCGCCTTCCTTGGCGAGGACGATCTGGATAATGTCAACAGCGGCAGCCAGCTGGGGCATAAGTTCATCTTCGACCTGACGCGTCGCCTCAATGGCGTGCTGTCCGTTGAAAGTGAAGAGAATAAAGGGACAAGGGTAACCCTGCTTCTGCCCGGTGGCGCCCCCTAAGCCCCCATCTGTTTCTTGTACTTCCCGGGTGTGATCCGGTAGACCTTTTTAAACGCCAGGATATAATTGCTGATGCTGGAGTAGCCGATCTCATACGCGATCTGGCTGATGGACTTCGCATTGTCCGCAATCATTTCCTTTGATTTTTCGATGCGCTTATTCCGGATATATTCCGAAATGGTCATGCCATGGATCGATTTAAAGAGAAAATTGAGCCGGTGATAGCTCGTATATGTCTTTTTCAGAATGGAGTCCACCGTGAACGTATCGGAGCAATAGTACTCGGAAATATAGGATTCCACCTCCCTGATCAGACTTAGATCATCTTCATTCTCGATATCCGACACCGGGCTCATTCCAAGAAGGCCCCGATGCCGGTTGGCAAGGAAATATTCAAGCAGGCCGAGCGTATCGTTCTGCATCCTCAACAGATCGCCGCGGCCTCCGCCCGTCACCGCCAGCGCCGAAGTCAGCAGCGACATCTGCCGCCTGCCCAACCGGCTGGTAATGACATTGTCATCCGCCTCCAGCAGTTGCTCGATCGTGCTGAACTGGTCATTGCCCGCGAGAAAAAGCCGGAGCCAGGGATCGGGAAGAAAAATGGATAGCGCGATGAACTGTATGGGCGCTTTGGACCGGAATAACAGCGGCCGCGACGACATCGACAAAAGCCCCATCCCGGGACTGGCAGGCTGTCCTTCCTGATCGGGCCGGTTGGCCGGATGGACCAGCAGCTCCCCTTTATAATGAATAAAGGTCAGGGTGAGCCCCTTTTCGCCGGCTTCCGGCAAAGCCAGTTCCAGTTGTGTAACAGGGTCTTTTACTGTAGCTACTTTCAGGCCTACCGGCAATTGCACCATATGCCAATGCGGCGCCGGGTCGGTCTCTTGCGGAACAGGATCTTGGAGTTTCATAGTAAATAACTGCGGGTTAGAGTTTAGGCAATTTCCTTTCTGCCGGACGGCGGACAGAACTAATGCGGATTCAGATAATGCCAGGGGGAAAAGCCATATTCCTTCTTGAAAGCCAGCGTGAAATGCGATGGGTTGGAATACCCGATCTCCGTCGCCACGACTTTCACCGGTACTTTGCTGTCCAGCAGCTTCCGGGCATGCTCCAGCTTGTTCTTCTGGTAATATCCGAATAAAGTTTCGCCGTAATATTTCTTGAACTTGGTCTTCAGACTGGTGGGGCTCATCGCCGAGATCCGGGACAATTTTTCGATCCCCGGGAATTCCTTTTTGTATTGCAGACAAAGGTACTGCTCGACACGCGAGAGACTGTGCATATCCTGGATGCTCAGACCATTGCCGTCCCGGCTTAGCTTGTCCATCACAAAGAACTGCTGCAGCAGATATTCGACCAGGATAGAGATATTGCGGATCGTGAACAGCTCCCTGAAAGGATGCTGAACGATCTCCGTCATGAAATCCTCCAGCAGCAGCCGGTATTTGAAGGTGATGGGCCAGCTCAGCGAATGTTCGTTACCGGTAGAATCCAGGATGGATTGAATAGTTCCCGCATCGAAGTCCTGGATCAGGTGCTCCAGCCCCGACTTTCGGACCCGTACGATCAGCGAACGGATGGTCTTGTCCTTTGGATAAGTGACCACTTTCCCATAAGCCACATCGCTGATGGATACCGTGGATTGCGTGGCTTCGGCCGAACCGCCCGCAGGAGCCGCCGCGCCTTCCTGCTCCGTCCTGACCGCGGGATCGATCTCATCGAAACACAATATATACGTGGATTCTCCACGCGAAGGCAGGAAATTAAAGACCAGTTCCTCGGTCAGCATAGACACGTTCACGGCCAGCACTTCGATCCCCGCAGCCAGCCCGGTCACCGTCACGAAGCCTTTACCGGTCTTCCCCGAAAGATACAACACCGAATCAGATACTATACAAGTCTTGTCCTCTGCAATCACCTCAAAACATTTCAGAAACGATTCTGAATTTTCAAGAGATACATAGCTCATTATGGAGTAAAATTTATTCGCCTGTTATTCTGCTGTTTTTTTTGATTCACCGACAAGGTATTAATAAGGGGTTCGGAATAATGTAGCAACCAAATGAAATGAACGTAGTTTTTGTACTATAATTGTTCCGTACAAACCCTTATCTTTCAATTTGACCTTGTCTTTCCTCGATATATAAAAACAGCATTTGAGTATCGAAATTGTCAATTTATTGAAAATTTTACACCGTTATCCGTTTCCTGTGTATTACCTAAATCCGAAACCCAATGAACAACTCTACCAAAAGCTGCGCCGATACCGATCTGCGCTCCCTCCTCAAACAACAGCATAAGACTGTTTATTCCATCTGCCGCCTGTTTGCCCGCTCGTACAAGGAACATCAGCGCCTTTTTATGAACATCCTTGCCGCCGCCTCACAAAATATCCGGTTCCGCAAATCCGGCGACGTGTCAAAGCAGACCATGCTGTGGCGCGCCTGTATCAATATGGCGGCCCTGCATTCCATCACTTCTACCATGGAACTGGCCCCCGATCGGGAAATAAAGTTCAAGTCTCCTGACTACCAACGGTCTATGGCAGAATTCAGTGATTCGATCGGCAATTCCGGCGACTATGACAAGTTCATGCTCTTTATCGATTTCGAAAAGATCGACTCCGACGACCTGTTCGGCTCCGTCAACCGCACGGCGCCTCAGCATACCGGCCCCGTCCACTTTATTCCCTACTTAAAGGAAAAATTGATATGGAGCTAGACAAGCTGCACCAGAAATGGAACAGCTTCCCGGAGGTTTCCCTTGAAGAACGGCCTGTGCTGTCCTCTGATCTCGAAAAGATGGTTGTCAGCAACCCCTTGTCGGACGCTTTTTACCTCCAAAGAAGACTTGTTGCCCGAATCATCGCTTTTGCCCTGCTCTGGCTGGCCGACGGCTGGCTGCTGCGGGCCCAATGGCTGGGAGACCGGAAGGATATTTATTTATATGCCGCTTTCTTCCTTCTGCTCTCCTATGCATTATTTTTTCACCTCCGGCTCCTCCTTTTTGCCGATTACCCGACCTTACTCGGCTTGCCGCTCGTCCCCTTCCTGGGAAAGCTGGAGATCATCCTGGACAAGTATATCGCTTCTTTCAAGCTCGTCTCCGCCATCCTTGCATTTACCGTGCTTGTTTTCTTTGAACAATGGATGAACCGGGCTAACCCTGCTCTCTTTGACACCTTCCTTCAACGGGATTGGTCCAAATGGCTGCTCCTTGTCTTTCTGATCATCTCCTTTGATATCCTTCTCATCCACACGTTCATCCCCCGCTACCGGAAGCTGGTCGAAACCGTTCGCAAATACCGTCATGGGATCGTCGCCGCAAAAGCCAGGAATGAGATCTGGACGATAAAATAATGTAGCTGGTTCTTCCCATCGGTGGAATCGCCAGAAAAAAAATTGTCCTGCATTACAATATAATCAAAACCGTTTATATTTGACCCTGTCCCCCTTCAAACCAACCAAATGCAGAACATTCTTATCGCGGATGATCATTCCATCGTAAGAGCAGGCTTGAAACTCCTGATCAATAGCTCGATCCGGGATGTATCGATCGACGAGGCCGAAGACGGGGAAGCAGTGATCAAAAAGATGAAATCCGCCTCATTCGATCTGCTGATACTCGATATCAATATGCCGCATACGGAATCCTTTAGCCTGACCGCCTACCTGCTAAAGGAATATCCCGGTTTAAAGATCATCATCTTCACGATGAACCAGGAAGTGTTCTTTGCCAAGCGATTCCTCAAGATCGGCGCCCATGGCTACCTCAACAAATATTCAAAAGAAGCGGAGATAAAATACGCGATCCAGAAAGTACTGGGCGGGAAGCGCTATATCAGCGATAACCTGGCAGAGATCCTTTCCGGTGAGCTTACCCGCAAGAAGAAGGATAACCCGTTCGAAGACCTCTCGGACCGCGAGTTCGAAGTCGTTTTGCAAATGTTGAAAGGGAGCTCGGTATCCGAAATAGCCAACACCCTCAGCCTTCACAAGTCCACTGTCGGCACCCACAAGACCCGCATCCTCGATAAACTGAAGATCTCCAATACCGTGGAGCTCATCAACCTGGCGCGGTTGTACGAGATCATTTAGCGCGTTGTCCCGGCGTCCCCCTCATGCGCCGGCTCCAACTGAAAGAATTTCTCCAACGCCTTTCTGACCCCATCATTATTATTGGTGTCAGTGACATATTTCGCGTACCCCTTTATATCATCCGGGGCATTCCCCATCGCAACCCCCATTCCCGCAAACCGGATCATCTCGATATCATTGTAATTATCCCCCATGGCAATGATCTCCTCCGGCGCTAGCCCCATCCGCCCGCTCACAAACTTCACGGCATTCTCCTTGGAACCCGCTTTGTTCATCACCTCAAGATATGTCGCCTTGGAAGGATAAATGTTCAACTGCCCGTCATAGATCGACCGGAGATGCTTCTGGATCTCCAGGATCGCCGGCGGCTCGCTCATAACCATCATTTTGTTGGGTGCGATCTTCCGCGCCGCCCAATCTTCGACCAATTCTGCCAGCGGCCCGACCTTGATCTTCACATCCATGATCTTCTGCTCATGATCCGTCCAGGCGTCATTGACCTCGGAATACCATTCCCGTTGCAGGTAATACGCAATTGTCGCCTTGAATGGCCGCACCTGACCGGCTACCCCGACCACGGTCTCGAGATCGATCCGGACATCGAAAACAGGCTGGTCTTTCTCCACGATATAGCTGCCATTCAACGTAATAATCGGCAGGTGCCCGGGAATTCCGATCTCATGGAACGTAGGCAGGACGGCATTTATCGGCCGCGCACTGACAAGAATGACCGGAATCCCTCTGCCCGTCAGCGTTCGGATCGTCAACGCGGTCGCTTCACTGACAGAATGATCGCTCCTGAGCAACGTGCCGTCCATGTCGAGAAATACAGCTTTATACATAACCTGCCTGGCTTATTTTCCGCGCAATTTAAACGACAAACCTTACACCCGGATATAAATTTTCCTGCTATCCAGAAATTTCCCTACACTCCAGCAGATCATCATATAGATCAATGCGAACAACAAAGAGCCAAACGCGCCCGGTATTACGCTCATGATCCCGGCACCTGCCCATTCCGCCACATTCCCATCCTTCCCGACCGGAATTGTCAGCAGGATCACGATCAACAGCTCCGACACCATATATACGAACAGCGGATTTTTTCCAAAGACCGCAAAGAACGATGTCCACTTTACCTTATGCCTGAATTCGGTAATATAGGTCAGAAAAGATAAAAGGACCATATCCAGCCCGACCGTGAGACATACAAATGAGCTTGTCCAGATCTTCTTGTTGACCGGAAAGACCAGGTTCCACAACCAGGCCAGCGCCAAAAACCCGCATCCCCATAATAGAAGTTTCGTCAACCCTTCATAGGTCTTTCCATGTTTACTGATAAAGACGCCGGTATAATAACCGATGACAACGTTGACGACCGCCGGCAACGTGCTGAGGATCCCCTCCGGGTCGAAAGCAACCCCCTCCCCATGATACATATGATTCTCGCCCATGACCCATTTGTCCAGCCGGTATCCCGCATTCGTCACCATCCCGAATGGATCGCCGCCAGGCGCCGGAAAGAGCAGAAGCAGGGCCCAATACCCGATCAAAAGCAACCCCGAAATGATATATACCGTCCGGGTGGAACAGTAATAGATGAGCAATGCGGCAATGCCGTAACAAAGCGCGATCCGTTCCAGCACTCCAAAGATCCGCGTATGGGAAATGGGATTCAGCGCCAGATGACCGTCATCCCCGGTATGGAAAAAAGGGAACCAGTACAACAAATAACCGATCAGGAAGATGATCGCCGTCCTTTTGAGTATCTTCCAGACGACCGCTCCCTGGCTCATCGTCTCGAATTTCTTCATTCCAAAGCTCAACGCATTGCCCACGGCAAACAAAAAGGACGGAAAAACCAGGTCCGTCGGCGTAAAACCATGCCAGCGCGAGTGCTCTAGCTGGGAAAAAGTGGGCTCGCCGCCCGGTGTATTTACAATGATCATGAAGCAAACGGTCATTCCCCGAAAGACGTCTAGCGCCAGGGACCGGTTGGATGCAACAGGGGTTGATTCACTCATAGACAATTAATTAAAGAGCGGAATATAGCGAAAATAATCAAAACCGCACCAATATTTAACCTATCTTGCCGTTATAAAAGTGGTGATATCGTCCCTTTAAATCCCTTTCCATCACGCTTGAAAACCAAAACTTTATATAAGCTGATCCTGGCAGGCGCGGTTTCCCTTCTGTCCTTTGTCCCAGGCGCCAGAGCCCAGCATGCGCCAGTTACCACCCGCTTCAAAGAAGGCAGCCTCCGGGGCAACCTCAATATCGGCACCGGCCGGTTTTCAAAGGATACTCTCCGCTCAACCCATTACCGCGGCAAATACTACGTCGTCCTGCAGTTCGACCGCCTCCCCGGTCCGCAACAGAAGAAAGAGCTTGCCGATCTCCATATCCGGCTTTTCGACTATATCCCGCAACATAGCTACCTGGCCGAGGTCGATACCGGCTTTTCTCCCGCCGACCTCTCCCGCTATACCGTAAATAGCCTGGCTCCTCTTCCCGTCGCTTTTAAGATATCCCGCCGCCTGATACAAAATCCCGACGAATTCCTGCATCAACCCGACGCCCTTATCGCCGTGAGTTGGTTTGGCAGCCTGGACTCCCTGGAAGTTGCCCGCCAGATCGCCGCTACCGGCGCCGTCATCGTCCCGACACGCATCCGCCCTGCCCATACCTTCTTTATCCATGCGTCCTCTCCCGCTGTCCTGCAAAAGATCAGCGCCCTGCCCTTTGTCAGCTACCTGGCTCCCCAGCCGATGACGCCTAAAGCCCTCAATTACAATAACCGGGCTGCCCACGGCGCCGATGCCCTGGCCGCACCCTCCGGCCTCAATCTGCGCGGCGACGGCGTCGTCATCGGGGTTGGCGATGACACCGATCCCTATACCCATATCGATTTCAGCGGTCGCGAGATCGACCGGTTCTCCGCCCCGCCAGGCACCGGTCACGGCGTCCATACTTCCGGGACTGCCGCAGGCGGCGGGATCCTCAATCCTTATTTGCAAGGCATGGCTCCGCATGCCACGCTCATCAGCCAGTATTTCAGCGATATCCTGCTGGAAGCGCCGGTCTATATCGGCGACTATGGCATGACGCTGACATCCAACTCCTATACCGACTACGACTACGGCTGTATCTATGACGGCCAGTACGATTACCTGGCCAATTATACCGACGCCCAGGCCTGGACATACCCTGCGCTGTTGCATAGTTTTGCCGCCGGGAACGATGGCGACTTCACCTGCACCCCCTTTCCGCTGCAATACGCCACCATAAAATCAGGCTTCCAGTCCGCCAAGAATATCCTGACGGTCGGCGATATCTACAACGGCGACTATACGATCAACAACGCCTCCAGCAGCGGTCCTGACGGCGACGGCCGGATCAAACCGGAGATTGTTGCGGGCGGCACCAATATCTATTCCACCTGGCCGAACAATAACTATATTTCCGCAACCGGCACCAGCATGGCCTCACCGTCTGTCGCCGGCACCCTGGCCCTCCTCGTCCAGCGCTACCGCCAGCTGCATGCCGGATCAGATCCTTCTTCCGCCTTGCTGAAGGCGCTGATCTGCAATACCGCGACAGACCTTGGCAACCCCGGCCCCGACTTTATCTTCGGCTTTGGTTCCCTCAACGCCCTGGCCGCCGACGCGGTTATGGAGAACAACCAGTATGCCACCGGCCAGCTTGCCGACGGCGGCAACAGCACCTCCGTCATCAACGTACCCGCCGGCAGCCGGCAGGTTCGCGTCATGCTATGCTGGACCGACTATCCCGCGGCGCCGTATGCCGCCACCGCCCTCGTCAACAACCTTGACCTTACCGTCACGGACCCCGGCGCAGTCGTTCACCATCCGCTCATCCTCAACCCGGACCCGGCCCATGTCGGTGATGTGGCCGTCGAGGGGATCGATACGCTCAATAATATCGAACAGGTTGTCATCAACAACCCTTCCGGCGGAGCTTTCACGATCACCGTGAACGGCGCCGGGGTCCCGCAAGGACCGCAGGGCTATGCCATCACCTGGCAAGTCATCCAGCCTTCCGTCCAACTGCTGTATCCTTATGGAAACGAGACCTGGGTCCCCGGCAGCACCGAGAACATAAGATGGAATGCTTACGGGACGGGCGCCAATACCTTTACCATCGGTTATTCCACCGATAACGGCGGCGCCTGGACGACGATCAGCAATTCCGTCCCCGCCACCGCAAACGGCGTATATCCCTGGACGGTGCCTGCCACCGTCACCAACGGCGCCCTTATCCGCGTCACCGCCAATACCACTGCTTATGCCGATCAAACGCACTACCCCATCACCGTCCTCGGCCAGCCCACGCTGGCCGTCACCAACCCCTGCCACGGCTATGCGCAACTGACCTGGACCGCCGTCCCCTCCGCGACCGGTTATGACGTCATGCAGCTAAAAGGAGACAGCATGGTTAAGATCGCAGGCACGACCGGTACCGCCTGGCTCCAGGGTAACCTCAACCGCGACAGCAGCTACTGGTTCTCGGTCCGCGCCGTAAATGGCGCCAATCCCGGCCGACGGGCCATAGCCGCGAATATCATTCCTTCCGGCGGCGCCTGCGCGCTTACCGCACTCAACAACGACTATACCGTCGACTCTTTGATCGGGCCGCGTACCGGGCGGCAATACACCTCCACCCAACTCGGCAACAACAGTAACATCAGCGTCGAGCTCAGGAACCTCGGTACGATCCCATCCGGGACTTCTTTTACCATGAACTACCAGGTCAATGGCGGCGCCACCGTCACCGAGACCAGCAACGCAACCGTCGCCGCCAACGGCGTCTACAACTATACTTTCGCCACTCCCTATGACTTTTCAACTCCCGGCTCCTATGATCTTCAGGTCTGGGTCTCCTATCCCGGCGACCCTCAGACCGGCAACGATACGCTCTATTCCTCGGTCCGCCAGCTCAGCAACGATCCGCTGACCCTGAATCCCGCTTATACCGAAGGGTTCGAGACCGCCGCCGCCGCATCCTACGCCTCCCCGGCCCTCGGTCTTATCGGCCTCGACCGCGCCGACTTCCGCGCGAATACCGGCAATGGAAGAGCCACCACGTTCATCAATACCGGCTTTGCCCGCACGGGCAACCGCTGTGCTACGCTGGATGCCGTACACTATAGCGCGGTCGCGACGTCCGACAGCCTGATCACCACTTTCAATCTTTCCAGCTATTCCACCGCCGACCAGCTCTGGCTCGACTTTTATTATCAAAACCAGGGGATCACCTTTAGCCTCCCGGGCAACCGGGTCTGGATCAGAGGCAATGACCAGGCCGCCTGGATCCCCGTCTGTACGCTGGATTCCAACGCCGCCAATATCGGCATCTATCAGCCTTCGCCACATATCAATATCACCAGCCTGCTGCAGTCCGCCTCTCCGGCGCAGACCCCCGGTAGCAGTTTCCAGATCAAATTTGGCGAAGAAGGCTATACATCGACCACCGACGTTATCCCCGACGGCAACCTGAACAACGGCTACTCCTTCGATGATATTACGCTTACCCACGCCACCAATGATGTCGGCACGATAGCCCTTGTGACGCCCGACACGTCGAACCTGTGTTCACTCTCCAATGCCGAGACAATCAGCGTCAAGGTGCGAAATTACAGCAACAGCACGGCCAGCAATATCCCCATCACCTATTCGGTCAACGGGACGACCGTCACGGAGTCGATCCCCGCCATCAATGCCGGCGACTCGATCATCTATACTTTTACTCAAACAGCCAACCTTTCCGCATATCAGGCCTACAGCATCCGCGCCTGGGTCCACTATCCCGGCGATACCTACTCCGCAAACGATACCCTTCCTCCGGTCAACTTCCAGACCACGCCGCTTATCTCTACCTTCCCCTACCTCGAAGGCTTCGAGAACAACAACGGCTACTGGTATACCGGGGGCTTCAACAGCAGCTGGCAATGGGGAGCCCCGCATAAGACGATCATCAACAGAGCCGCCAATGGCAACAATTGCTGGGTGACCAGCCTGAGCGGGGACTACAACAATAACGAGCTATCCTATCTGTATTCACCCTGCTTCGATCTCAGCAGCCTCCACCAGCCCGAGCTGTCCTTCAGCCATATCTTCCAGACCGAAGACGACTGCGACTGTGACTATCATTGGGCGGAGTACAGCACCGACGGCGTCAACTGGTTCAGGCTTGGGACCGTCGGCAGCGGCACCAACTGGTATGATAACGCGGTCCGTCAGGCATGGCAAAGGTCCGATCCCAAATGGCATGTATCGAGCTTCAATATCCCGGTCAACTCAACCCGCGTGCGGTTCCGCATCGTCATGAGCAGCGACCCCGCGACAACCTATGAAGGCGTGGGCATCGACGACATCCATATCTTCGACGCCGCTCCCGTCTATTCCGGGCCCGATGTCGTCAGCGGTCTCGCTCAACCGGTAAGCGGCAATAGCTGGATCAATTTCAGCGTCGGCGGCGGCCAGATCGCGGCGATCAACCCCAACGGCCAGGATCTCGGCCTCACCAATGTAAAAGTCTTCTTCAACACCGGTAGCGTCCGCCATGACAGCCTTCAGTATTATCTCGGCCGGAACATCGTGATCCAACCGTCGAATCCGCCTTCCGACAGCGTCTCCGTTCGCTTCTATTTCCTCGACAGTGAAGCCGGTAACCTGATCGGAGCCACCGGTTGCACGTCCTGTACGACGATCAGCGACGCCTACCAGTCAGGCGTAGCACAATACAGCAGTCCGATCGCCGCACAAGAGGACAGCACCCTGGCCAACGACACGAGCGGCCTCTGGCAGTTCCATGCGCCACACGGACAGGTGAGCATTATTCCCAATGACAACGGGTACTATGCGGAATACTCGGTAGGCGGGTTCTCCGAATTCTGGATCTGTGATCAGGCGCCCGTCCAACCTGCTTCGTCCATTCCCGGTCTCTTGTCCTTCACCGCCATGAAGTCGGGTGACGCCGCCCTGCTCCAGTGGAGCGCCAGCCATGACCAATCCCTGCAGCGATATGTCGTCGAAAAGAGCGCCGACAGTATCCACTTCAACGACCTCGATTCAGTGCCGCCGCTCAACGACCGGAATCCCGTCCATTCCTACCAATATACCGACCATACGTTGACGCCGGGCACCACGTGGTACCGGCTACGCCTTGTCGATCTCAACGGCAATGTCAGCTTTTCACCCGTCCGTTCGGTCATAGATTCCGCACAAGGCGGTGTCATTACCATCTTCCCCAACCCCGTTACCGACGGAACCCTCTATATCAGCAGCACCGTCAACTGCAGACATCTCCGGATCACGGATGTGCTCGGCCAGCTCATCCTTAATGAAGACGTGCAGGGGTATCTGCAAACCGTCTCCGTCCGAAACCTTGCCCGGGGTATCTATCTCGTTGTGGTCGATACCGATACGGGCCGTCAGGTACAAAAGGTTTTTGTTAAATAGCGCGGCGGCATAGCAGGAAGCTCCTTATATTTGCCCTCCCCTCGACTGCGGCTGATTAAGGGATGATATTTGCCCTCCCCGCCCCGTCAGCCGGGGACCCCAAAAAATAGTTATACCAATGAATTTCAACAGAGTGAACAATGTCGTGGGCTGGATCGTGGGATTGATCGCCTGCACCGTATTTGTAATGACCATGGAGCCTACCGGCAGCTTTTGGGACTGCGGAGAGTTCGTTTCAAGCTGCTTCAAACTGCAGATCCCCCACCCGCCGGGCGCCCCTTTGTTCATCCTGCTTGGCCGCTTCTTTATCATCCTGTTCGGCAACAGCCCGCATACCGCCGCCCGCGGCGTCAACTTCATGAGCGCGATCGCCAGCGGCCTGTCCATTCTGTTCCTGTTCTGGTCTATCACCCACTTCGCCCGCCGTATCGTCCGGAAAGGCGATCCCACCGCCCAACCCAACCGTAACCAGGTCTTTTCGATCATGGCCGCCGGCGTCATCGGCGCCCTCGCCTATACCTTCTGCGACTCCTTCTGGTATAGCGCGGTGGAAGGTGAAGTGTATGCATCCTCGGCATTTTTTACGGCCCTTGTATTCTGGGCGATCCTCAAATGGGAAGAACAGGCCGACAAGCCGCACGCCGACCGGTGGATCATCTTTATCTTTTATATGATGGGGCTTTCCATCGGCGTCCACCTCCTCAACCTGCTGACCATTCCCGCGATCGTAATGGTGTATTACTTCAGAAGGTACAAGCCTACTACCCTGGGAACCATCATCGCTTTTCTGATCGGCTGCGCCCTCACCGGCGTCGTCCTGAAATTTGTGATCCAATATACGATCAAGGGCGCCGGGGCCTTTGACATCTTCTTTGTCAATAAGCTGAACCTGCCCTTCTTTACCGGCTTCGGCTTTTTCTTTGCACTGCTCACCGCCGCCCTGATCTTCGTCAACCGCTGGGCGGTGCGGAAAAAATACTTTTATCTCAAAATGGCCGTGTGGTGCATCGGGTTCATGCTCCTTGGCTACTCTACTTACTTCACTACCATGATCCGCAGCAACGCCGACCCCGGCGTCGATATGTTCAATGTCGACAATCCGGTAAGCCTTGAAGCGTATCTCGGCCGTGATCAGTACGGCGACTGGCCCCTCCTTTACGGTCCCGACTATACCGCGCAAACCCCGACCGTAGAAGGAAGCGACCTCTTCGTAAAAGGAAAGGACAAATACGAGGTCGCGGGCAAGAATCCCGTCCAGGATTGGGGCAGCGCGGATGGCGCCCACCTCTTTCCGAGGATGTGGAACAACTCCAACGAACGCCAGGAGATCGAAACCTATAAACGGTTCGGTCATATTGAAGACGACGACCCGCCTACGATGGCCAACAACTTCGAGTATTTCTGGAATTACCAGACCGATTGGATGTTCATCCGTTATTTTATGTGGAGCTACGCCGGTAAACAGAACGACCTTGAAGGCTTTGGCAATCCCCGCGACGGTAACTGGATCACGGGCATCCCCTTCTTCGACAACGCCCGGCTTGGCGACCAAAGCAAGATGCCCGACAGCATCCATATCAATAATAAATCCTACAACCGGCTGTATATGCTGCCCCTCATCCTGGGCATCATCGGCCTGGTCTTCCAGTTCATCCGCCATCGGAACGATTTTTGGGTCGTCATGCTGCTCTTCTTTTTCACCGGTTGGGCTATCGTTATCTACCTCAACCAGGCCGGGCTTCAGCCTCGCGAACGGGACTACGCCTATGCGGGGGCCTGCTACGCCTTTGCCGTATGGATCGGGCTGGGCGTGATCTGGATCCAGGAGCTGCTGGCAAAACATGTCTTCAAAGGCCGGATCGACGTCTCGAATTACGTCTCCGCGGGGCTTTGCTTCCTGGCCGTTCCCGTGCTGATGTGCAACCAGGAATGGGACGACCATGACCGCAGCAAGAAGACCCTTGCCCGCGACCTCGCAAAGGACTATCTCGAAAGCTGCCCAAAGAACGCCATCCTTTTCTCCTTTGGCGACAACGATACGTATCCGCTGTGGTATGCCCAGGAAGTGGAAGGCATTCGTCCCGACGTTCGCGTCATGGTCAATACCCTGCTGAGCAGCGACTGGTACATGAACCAGATGCGCTACAAGATCAACGAGAGCGCACCGTTCGACGTCATCTTCACGCCGGAGCAGATCATGGGCGAAAAACGAAACGTGTCCTATTTCAATGAAAAAATGCCCGGCTTTGATCCCAAGAGATATTATGACCTGTACGATATCCTGAAGAATGTGGTCGGCAGCGACGAACCTAAATATACCCAGACGTCGCAGAACGGATCGGAGATCAATATGGTCCCGACCCGGCACTTTTCGGTGCCTGTGGATATCAATACCGTCCGCAGCAATGGCACCGTGCATCCCGGCGACAGCGTCGTCAGCGAAGTGCACCTCGATATCCCGGCCGACAAACCATACCTGATCAAGAGCGACCTTGCCATGCTCGCCGTCATCGCGACCAGCAAATGGCAGCGCCCCATCTGCTTCACTTCGCCGCAGGAATTGACAACCCTCGGCCTGGCTAAATACACCCGCCTGCGCGGCCTCGCCTACCAGCTCGTCCCTGTGGAAAATCCCAACGGCCGCAATACTGAAGCAGTCGATAACGATGCCGCCTATGAGACGATAATGAATAAATTTTCCTATGGTAATGCCGGCGCCCGAGGCGTCTACTATGACGAAGAGAACCGGCGTCACCTCAATACGATCAAATATGCTTCCGCCCAACTGGCAGAAAGCCTTGCCGAAGCCGGCAGGAAGGATTCTGCGCGCAAGGTACTGGAGCATTTTGACCAGAATGTCCTGGAATCCAATTTCCCCTACGGGATGACCTCCAACCGGAACAACCTCCACGACTATTTCACCTACCGGTTCCTCGAAGCCTGTTACGCGGCCGAAGACTGGAACCTGGCGAAGAAGGTGGATGCATCGCTGAAGAAGGATCTCGAGCAGCAAATGCGGTACTATAAATCCCTCGGTGAAAATCTGACCGATGAACAGCTGGCCGTCAACGCCCAGATGCTACTGCAGAATAAAGGCGGTAACCTGAGCGAACGGCAGATGGAATTCCCCCAGGACATCCTGTCTACCTACCAGCTGCTCGTTCAGGTCACCCAATGGGAAAAACAGTATTCCAAAGGCGCCCCGCCTGCACCTGCTGCGGCGCCGCTCAAATAGAAGGGAGGCCGGATTTACTTTTGTTTGAGTGATCCGGCCTTTTTTTTTGATATATCACCCCTCCACCCTATCTTTGTCTATCATAATGGTAGACATTAATATGATCAGGTCCACTTCCCATCTGATGCCTTCCCCGTCCATCTGCAACGACCCCTGCTGTTGTTGCTGTTGATCCTGTCTTTCTCCAGTCACAGACAGCTTCTCTCAAACCCAATCATTATCACTTAAGATGGACAATAACACGATATCGCCGAATACTCAAATACTCGATCAAATTGGTGGATTATCCGCGAACGCGCGGATCGAAGACGCCCTGGCGGCCTTGTCAGCCCGCTTTCCCGGCCAGGTTACCTTCTCGACGTCCTTTAGCCTGGAAGACCAGGTAATTGCCCATCATATCCTGTCCGCCGGTCTTCCCATCTCCATTTTCACGCTGGATACCGGGCGGCTTTTCGCCGAGACCTATTCCACCTGGAGCGCCACCAATGAACGCTACCATACAAAGATCACCGCATACTACCCCGACAGGACCTTGCTTGAGCCCTGGCTGCAAGCCAACGGCCCCAACGCCTTCTATGAGTCGGTAGCCCAACGCAAGGCCTGCTGCCATATCCGTAAGGTCGAACCGCTGAAAAGGGCATTGCGGGGCCAGGCCGTCTGGATCACCGGAATGCGCGCGGAACATTCCCCGCAAAGACAGGATCATCAAATTCTGGAACGCGACGACGCCAACGGCGTCATCAAATACAACCCGCTGCTGCACTGGGATAGCGCAGCCGTCAGGGCATATATCGACCGGCACAATATTCCTTATAACCCTTTACACGATAAAGGTTTCGTCAGCATCGGCTGCGCCCCTTGCACCCGAGCCATCCGTCCGGGTGAGGATTTCCGGGCCGGAAGATGGTGGTGGGAAGACGGCAGTAAGAAAGAATGCGGCTTGCATGTAATCGAAAAAAATAACGCATGAACACAACACCCATACCGGCGCTGGATTATCTGGACCAACTTGAATCCGAAGCGATCCACATCTTTCGCGAGGTAGCCGGCCAGTTCGAACGACCTGCCCTGCTTTTCAGCGGTGGTAAAGACTCGATCACTCTAGTCCACCTGGCCATGAAGGCTTTTCGCCCCGGCAAGTTCCCGTTTCCGCTCGTGCACATCGATACCGGCCACAATTTCCCCGAAGCGCTGGCTTTCCGGGATGAACTGGCCACCCATATCGGCGAACGGCTGATCGTCCGCAATGTCGGGGACACCATCAAAAAACGGCGTCTCACCGAACCGGGCGGCAAGTTCGCCAGCCGCAACGCCCTTCAGACCTTCACCTTGCTGGATACTATCGAAGAATTCGGTTTCGACGCATGCATCGGCGGCGCCCGCCGCGACGAAGAAAAAGCCCGGGCAAAAGAGCGCATCTTCTCGGTCCGCGATGAATTCGGCGGCTGGGACCCTAAACGTCAGCGCCCCGAATTGTGGAATACCTACAACGGCCGGATCAGCAAAGGAGAGAACGTCCGCGTCTTCCCCATCAGCAATTGGACGGAATTGGATGTCTGGAACTATATCCGCCGCGAAAAGATCGCACTGCCATCCATTTACTTCGCCCATGAACGGGAAGTGATCCAGTATCAGGGACAATGGGTGGCAATTTCCCCCTTCATCCGGCTGGATGCCGAAGACCGCGTGGAACGCCGCCAGGTGAGATACCGTACCGTCGGGGACATGACCTGTACCGCCGCAGTGGAATCCGCCGCCGCAGGCATCGACGATATTATCAGGGAGATCACGGCGACCCGGACCAGCGAACGCGGTGAGACCCGCATCGATGACAGGGTTTCCGAAGCAGCGATGGAAGACCGAAAAAGGAATGGATACTTTTAATCAAAACTATGGACTTACTAAGATTCATCACGGCAGGCAGCGTTGACGACGGGAAAAGCACCCTGATCGGCCGTCTGCTTTATGATAGCAAAAACATCCTGACCGACCAGTTGGAAGCCCTCGAACGGCAAAGCCGCAACAAGGAAGACGGCGAGATCGATCTGGCCCTCCTTACGGATGGCCTGCGTGCTGAACGCGAGCAGGGCATCACCATCGACGTCGCCTATAAGTATTTTTCCACGCCCAGGCGGAAGTTCATCATCGCCGACGCCCCGGGTCATATCCAGTATACCCGCAACATGGTTACCGGCGCTTCCAACGCCAGCCTCATCATCATCCTTATCGACGCCCGCAACGGCATTGTCGAGCAAACGCGCCGCCACTCCATCATCGCCTCCCTGCTGAATATCCCCCATGTCATCGTCGCGATCAACAAGATGGACCTCGTCGATTATTCCCGGGACCGCTACAACGATATCGTTATCGATTATGCGGAGATCGCGCGGACACTCAGGTTGAAGGACGTCCTTTACCTGCCGATCAGCGCGCTGAAAGGCGACAATATCGTCGACCGGTCGGCCAACCTGCCCTGGTATGACGGTCCGGCCCTGCTGGAGATGCTGGAGCAGACCGAAACGCAAAAGGATATCGATCGCTCCCGCGGCCGCCTGTCCGTTCAATATGTCATCCGCCCGCAAACCGAAGCGCTTCATGACTACCGCGGCTATGCCGGCAAGATCAGCAGCGGCACCTGGCGAAAAGGGGACCTCATCACCGTTTTACCTTCCGGTCTGAGCAGCCGCATCCGCGAGATCTCGTCCGCCGGGAAGGAAGTCGAAACCGCTGTGGCCCCGCAAAGCGTCATCCTTCAATTGGAAGAAGACATCGATATCAGCCGTGGCGACCTCCTCGTGAACGGCGAGCGCCCGCCCTACCTCGCCCAGGAATTCGATGCGCTGGTCTGCTGGATGGACGCCAAGCCCCTTAGCGCCGGTAACAAATACCTTCTCCAGCTGGGTAGCCGGACCGTCCGCGGTCTCGTCAGGGATATCGGATACCGGCTCGACGTCAATACCCTGGAACGGCAGCTTTCACCCGGCCAGGTCGGGCTCAACGATATCGTCAAAGTCACCATCCGTACCGCCGCTCCCCTGCCCTTCGACGCCTATACCGATCTGCCCGCCAACGGCGGCGCGATCCTCATCGATGAAACAAGCCATGTCACCGTTGGCGCATGCCTGTTACAAACCACATGAGCACACCTGACGGACATATCACCCCCGCCTCCACTCCCACCCCGGGAAAGGTCATCTTCATCGGCGCGGGTCCCGGCGATCCCGAGCTACTAACGGTAAAGGCCCTTCGCTGGCTGCAACGCGCCGACGTGATCATCGCGGACCGCCTTGTAAGCCCCGAGATCCTGAGCCATTACACCACCGTATCGGCGACCGTCATCCACGCCGGGAAGCAAGGCGGGAGCAACGGCAGCACGGCCCAGCCGGCGATCAACGAGCTGCTTGTGGCGCATGCCAAAGCCGGCCAGGTGGTCGTTCGCCTGAAAGGCGGCGACGTCTCCATCTTTTCCAATATTCTCGACGAGCTCCAAACTCTCGTCGCAAACGATATCGGTTACGAACTTGTACCCGGCATCACCGCCGCCATCGGCGCAGCCGCCTATGCCGGTATCCCCCTTACCGCCCGTGGATATTCCACCGCCGTCCGCCTGCTCACCGCTTACCGCGAAGATTTGCTGGATGACCATTATTGGCATGACCTCGCGCAGACAGAAGATACCCTGGTCTTCTATATGTCCTCAGCTCCCGCCGACCAGCTGGTCGGCCGCCTGCTGGCAAACGGTATCCCCGAAGACCGCTGGATCACCGTGATCGAACAAGCCACCACACCCAAACAATGTGTCTCCGGTTTCCCTATCCACGAATATCCGCAAGCCGCCGCCGGCCGCTCGTGGCAATCTCCTTCCCTGATCATTATCGGTAAGGTAGGCGCCTTGCAGCAAAGCTTTTCATGGTTATCCGATACCCTGTCGTCAACACCATATTTTCCGCCCATCGAGCCTGTAATATCAAAAAAGACTTTACTATGCTGAACTCACCCAAATTGACCTTAGTCCAGGAATTGATCACCGGCGCATCCCGGGAAGAACTGATCTGGTTGAGCGGCTACCTGGCCGGCATAGTAGCACAACGCCCCGCGGAGAATGCTTTGGCGCCAGCGCCTGCACCCGTCGAGCCTCCCGTTCCGGCCGCTCCCGCGGTCAGCCGCATCACGATCGCCTATGGCACGGAAACGGGAAATTCGAAAAAACTCGCTACCGACTTCGCCGCCAAAGCCAAAAAGAAAGGTATCCAGGCCAAGCTCGTCGGCCTCGAACAATACCGCCTCGCCGATCTCTCCAAAGAAGAATACTTCCTCACGGTCATCAGTACCCAGGGCGATGGGGAACCACCCGCCGCCGCTAAGAAGTTCTACGATCACATCCATCAAGGCGACCTCCGGCTCGACAGACTGAAATTTAGCGTGCTGGCCCTCGGCGACACCGCCTACCCCCTGTTCTGCAAAGCCGGCGAAGACGTCGACCAGCAACTCCATAAGATCGGCGGCCAGCGCATTGCGTCACTGCTCAAATGCGATACCGACTACGAGGCCGACGCCGGCCATTGGTTCGATGAGATCCTCCAACAGCTCAACAGCCCCGGCATAGCGAAGCCCGCACCCGCACCGGCGGCGGTAACTCCGCGGGCCGCGGGTCGAAAGATCTATTCCGGCACTATCCTTACGAACATCGATCTCAACGACCGCGGCTCGGCAAAACACACCCACCACCTCGAGATCGCCGCCGAAGGCGTGGATTACCAACCCGGCGACTCCATCGGTATCGTCCCCGAAAATCCCGCGGGAATCATCCAGGCTATCACCACGCTTACCCGCATCGACCCTGGCCACCGGCATTTCTATAAGACAGAGGACTGGTCCGTCGCCGACCTGCTGAGAAAGAAGCTCAATATCGTCTACCTCCCCGAACGGGTCGTAAAAAAATACGCCGCTATCGTCCGGCAGGATATCCCGCAGACCCGGATCGGACTGCTGGACCTGCTAAAGATCTATCCGGTAAAAGATAGCCGGCAATTCCTTGAGGTCATTTCTATTCTGGAGCCCACCGCTCCCCGGCTGTACTCCATTTCCTCCTCGCCTGACGCTCACCCCGGCGAGATCCATCTGACCGTAGCCCGGGATATCTTCTCGGTCAATGACGAACTGAAATATGGACTTTGCTCCGACGTGCTTTCCCAGCTCGCTCCGGGCCAGACCGTCGAGTTCCATATCCACCACAACTCACAGTTCCGGCTGCCGGCGCCGGATAAAGATATCATCATGATCGGCCCCGGAACGGGCATCGCTCCCTTCCGCGCCTTCCTGGCGGAAAGAGACAGCACCGGAGCCCCGGGAAAGAACTGGCTGTTCTTCGGCGATCAGCATTTCACGACCGACTTCCTGTACCAGTCCGAGATCCAGGACTGGGCGCGGACCGGCGTACTAACGCGGATCAATACCGCTTTTTCCCGTGACCAGGAGCAGAAGGTCTATGTCCAGCATAAGATGCGGAAACATGCGACGGAACTATTCCGGTGGCTCGAATCCGGCGCCCACGTCTATGTCTGCGGAGCAAAAGAGCCCATGAGCGTGGATGTCGAAGACACCCTGCTTTCCATTATCCGCCAGCAAGGGGATCGGAGCGCGGCTCAGGCCGAATCCTTTCTCAATGAACTGAAGGAATCAGGCCGGTATCTCAAAGACGTTTATTAAAATATAGTGCAAACCTGAATATGAGCGAAACAAAGAATTTATCGGCGGTTGAACGGATCAAACAAGCCAGTGACTCCCTCCGCGGCACTCTCGCCGAAGGGTTGAAAGGTGAGATCAGCGGCGCCGTCAGCGACGACGACCAGTCCCTCGTGAAATTCCACGGCATGTACCAGCAGGACGACCGCGACCGCCGCGAAGAACGCGCGGAGAAGAAGCTCGAACGTCTCTATTCCTTTATGATCCGGCTTCGCGTTCCGGGCGGGTTCTATACACCCGAACAATGGATCGCCACCCATCATATCGCGGGCGAGAATTCCACCGGCGTCATCAAGATCACGACCCGTCAGACCATCCAGCTGCATGGGATCCTTAAAAGTCGCGTGAAGCCGACGATCTCCGCATTCAATGCCGTAGCGCTGGATTCCATCGCCGCCTGCGGCGACGTCAACCGCAACGTGACCTGTACGGCAAATCCGCTGCAATCCCCCATCCACGAGCAGGTCCACGCCTTTGCGGCTAAGATCAGCCGGCTGCTGCTGCCAAAGACCCACGCCTACTATGAGATCTGGCTGGATCAGGAACAGCTGACCGACAAGAAGCAGGAAGAGGACCCGCTTTACCAGGACCGCTATCTTCCCCGGAAGTTCAAGATCGGCATCGCCATCCCGCCCAATAACGATGTAGACGTCCTCACAAACGACCTTGGCCTCATCGCCATCATCGAAGCAGGCGAGCTAAAAGGCTTCAATCTTGCTATCGGCGGCGGCCTCGGCGCCACTCATGGCAATGCCGAGACGTATCCGCGACTGGCGACCGTGATCGGTTTCGTGCCCGCGGACGAACGACTTTTCAAGGCAATTTATGAGGTCGTCACCATCCAACGCGACTATGGCAACCGCAGCGATCGGAAACTTGCCCGGCTGAAATATACCGTCGATAAATACGGGATCGACTGGTACCGGCAAGAGCTGGAAAAGCGGACCGGCTTCCGGCTGGAAGAACCGCGGCCTTTTGAATTTGATGATCGCACGGAACGCTTTGGCTGGCAACAGGATCATAAAGGCCGCTGGCACTATACCCTGTTCGTGGAGAACGGCCGGGTCGCGGACGATGAGAACGTGGCCCTCAAATCCGCCCTCTTCGAGGTGGCCAAAACAGGCAAGGCCAATTTTCGATTCACCGTCAATCAAAAGATCATCGTGGCCGACGTCCGGAAAAAAGACAAGCCGCTTATCCACGGGATCCTGGAAAAGTACCGGATCATCGGACATACGGAAAACGCTTCCGCGATCCGGAAGAACTCGATCGCTTGCGTAGCGCTGCCTACCTGCGGGCTGGCCCTCGCGGAATCGCAACGTTACCTGCCGGCGCTGATCAGCCATATCGAACGGCTGCTGACCGGCTATGATCTCGGCAAGGAAGCGATCATCATCCGGATGACCGGCTGCCCTAATGGCTGCGGGCGCCCTTATGCTGCGGAGATCGGTCTTGTCGGTACTGCGCTGGGCCGCTACAATCTTTATCTGGCCGGCGATTACGAAGGGACCAGGCTCAACCGGCTCTATAAGGAGAGCCTCGACGAGGCCGGTATCCTCAAAGAACTCGACACTCTTTTCTGGCTGTATAAAAAAGAACGCATCACCGGCGAACGATTCGGCGATTTCGCCTTTCGTCAGCGGTGGTTCAAACAATAATTTTAATAATTCATCCCGATCAGTGGATCTGATCGGTTTTTTTTCGTTTCTTTACTCCACTAAATTAATAGACTAATGAGAAAGAGAACCCTTATCGCCGCTTTAATGCTGAGCCCGCTGCTTTGGATAACGACCGCACAGGCCCAAACCTCGGATGACATCCTGAACATCCTGACTAAAAAAGGCACCATCACCGAAAAAGAAGCCGACTCCATTCGCCGCGAATCGACCGCACGTCAGCGGATAAGCGAAGCTACCGCCGATTCCTTCCCGCTCCGGTTAGGCCGGTCGCTAAGCCTTAGCGGCTATTCCCAGGTGGTCTATCAGAACTTCGAGCACCCGCTCGCCGGAAAATATGCCGATGGATTCACCATCAAACGCGCCCGTCTCGATTTCCAGGGACGTTTTTCATCCCGTTTCGATTACCGGGTGCTCGTGGACTTCGTCGGCCAGAGCGGCGCCAACGGCACAGCTCCTACCGGCGGCCAGCAGATCTCGCCCTTCCTGGTGGAGGCTTATATCACCTACAAACCATTTACCTGGCTCAACGTCAAAGCCGGTCAGATGATCGTGGAATTCTCCCAGGAGAATATCACCCAGGACCGTAACCTGGACCTGATCGAACGCAGCCAGGTCGTCAACGCACTGGTTGCCCGCAAAGGCGATGCAGCGAACGGTCTCGTCGACTCCCTCGGCAACCAGAACGGCCGGGATATCGGCATTCAGCTCAATGGAAGCCTTGTAAGGATCGAAGGCCGGCATCTCATCGATTATTATGTTCAACTGCTGGATGGCGCCGGGATCAATACCCTGGATAACAATCAGTCCAAAGACATCGACGCCCGCCTCGTCCTCCACCCCCTTCGCTTCCTCAGTCTCGGCGGTTCATACTACGATGGATTCGACCGTTTCACCGGCTCCACGACGAAGGACCAGCTCCGTACCCGATGGGGCGTCGAAGCCAACCTCGAATGGACAAATCTTTCCATAAAAGGTGAATATATCCACGGCCAGGAGGGAAGCGCCAATGGGAAGACCGGCGCCGTAGCCACTAAACACGAAGGCTGGTACGGCCAGGTGGGATACTTCATCCTTCCGCGACACCTGCAGGGCGTGTTCCGCTATGATTGGTATGATCCCAACGCAGCCAAAACGCAGGTCAACAGCAGCTATTATGACTTTGGATTGAATTACTTCTTTAACGTATGGACAAAAGTACAGGTCTACTATTCGGTGCGCAACCAGGAAGGTCCGGCGATCAACAACAACCTGTTCGAAGCGCAGCTGCAGCTGGCCTTTTAATTCTTAACCAGTCTACCGGTTTGGTAGAAATATCGTATTTTTATGCAAGCCGGCCGGAGGCCGTCACGCAGGTCAAACATCAGACAAGATAATGGATAGCAAACCGACCATACTCAATACAGGAACCGGCAACAGTCTTTTCCCGATCTTCGTGAAACTCGAAGAGTTGAAATTGCTCATCGTCGGTGGCGGTAACGTCGGTCTGGAGAAATTACAGACAGTCATCCAGAATTCCCCCTCCACACCGGTAACTCTTGTCGCGCCCGGGATCATTCCGGCGATCCGCGAGCTGGCTGACCAGCATCCCAACATCCGGCTGCTGGAGCGTCCTTACGATTCCCGGGACCTTGAAAATGCCGATATCGCCATCGTAGCCGTCGATGACCGGACCGTCAGTGAAACCGTCGCCCGCGACGCCCGCAACCGCGGCATCCTCGTCAATGTCGCCGACACCCCCGATCTTTGCGATTTCTATCTGGGCTCGGTCGTACGGCGGGGCGACCTGAAGATCGCCATTTCAACAAACGGCAAATCCCCGACCATCGCCAAAAGACTAAAAGAAGAGATCGGGAACATGATCCCTGACGAAATGGATGCCGTCCTCGACGATATGCAAACGATCCGCACGCGGCTCAACGGGGACTTCGCGGAAAAGGTCCGCCAACTCAACGAGCTTACAAGCGTACTGGCAAGACCATACGACGACCTTACCGCCGTTAGAACGGTCAAGCAGGAGAAGCAGGCCTTACTACCCGGCCGCCGCCGCCGCACCTGGCAGGCCGTGGTCAAATGGTGTCTCTTCGCCTTTATATTCATGATCCTCGGCCACGCCATCCTTTCATATCTCCCGCTCGGCGGATTCGCCGAATTCCTGCGTACCCTCCCCGAACAATTCGATGCCCGCACCTTCGGTATTATGACATTGGCCGGCTTCCTTGCTCAATTTGTCGACGGCTCGATGGGTCTCGGCTATGGCACCATCTCCACGACCTTCTTACTCGCCTATGGCGTCAGCCCCGCTATCGTCAGCAGCCGGGTGCATTCCGCGCGGGTCTTCTCCAGCGGCGTCTCCGGTTACAGCCATCACCGCTTTGGCAATATCAATAAGAAACTCTTTCGGGCGATCGTCATCCCCGGCGTGATCGGCGCAATCCTCGGCGCCACCCTGGCCTATTTTGGAAAAGAATATTCCAATTATGTCCGCGTCCCCCTTTCCTTCTATACCATCTACCTTGGCTATTATATCGTCCGGAAAGCGTTCGCCCGCAGGAAAGCAGGCGATAAGGTGCGGCGGGCAGGCTGGCTTGCTTCCATCGGCGGTCTCATGGACGCCTTTGCCGGCGGCGGCTGGGGCACTCTCGTCACCAGCACCCTGATCTCAAAAAGAAAGAATCCCCGGTACGTTATCGGATCCGTTTGCCTGGCCGAATTCTTTGTCGTTCTCGCCAGCGCCATCACCTTTTTCATCCTGCTCCGCAGCATCCCCCTTCTCGACATCGCCGGGCTTATCGCCGGTGGGATCATCGCCGCACCCATCTCCGCCCGCCTTGCAGGCAAACTGCCCCCGCGTACCATGTTCATCGCCGTCGGCTCGCTCGTGATCCTCACCAGTTGCAACACCCTCTGGAAATCCCTCCAGTACGTGATCCATCACCTGTAGGACCTATGATGGCACCAACAAACTGCAACCTCTGATATCACTGTGATCGACCCGCCCCGCCACGATAAAACCACCGTCGCCGCGGATTATCCCAACGTCATCCGTCGCCAGGAAGCAACAGGACCAGATATTGGCAAGATCGATGACATTGATCAACCCCTCCCCCTGCCGCCGGATCTCCAACGGATCATCCTCACCCCGCACCAGCACCTTCATCCAATTCGGACACCGGAATACCCCTCCGCCGGCCGAGTAGGCCTGCGACAATAGCTCCGTCATCCCGTATTCCGCATGCACCACCTTCACGCCCAACCGGTCCCGCAGAATGCCGTGCAGCTCCTCCCGCGTGATCTCCCGCCGCCGGCCTTTCATCCCCCCCGTCTCCATGACGACCGTATGCTCCAGCGAAAGCGAATACCGCTCCGCAAAATCCAGCAGGGCAAACGTCACCCCGATCAACATTGTCCGCTGCCCCGCCGCCTCAAGCCGCTGTAACAGCCCGTATAAAGCCTCATGCTCATAGAGATAAAACCCACTGTCCGCATGGCCGCTGCCGCCGATCAGCCCGTTTACCATATACACCAGCGAAGAATGGGATCGCTCGAGATAGGCCGGTAACAACCCAATGACGACCCAGTCACGGACCGGACCATAAAATTGCTCAAAGGCAGCCATATAGCTCCGGTCGTACAACTCAACGTCCCTGACGCCATGCCTGCTCGTGACCATTCCCGTCGTACCACTGCTTTCAAAGGTGATCTCCGGTACGAAGTCACCCGTCCGCACAGCATGCGTCTTGAAGAAACTGACTGGCAGAAAAGGGATATCCTCGATCCGCCTCACCGATCCCGGCTGGACCCCCAGCCGGTCCGTAAAATCGCGGTACAGCAGGTTCCGATCATACTGGAATCGGAAAATTTCAAGCGCCCGGGGAATAAGGTCATCCGCCGAAATCGTAAAAAGCTCAGTAAGTGGAAAAGTAGGTATTGCGGTCATTTACCGTTTGATCTCCAGGGCCAAAATTTGTTAAAAAAGTCCTATCGGCCCAACCAAAATTAAGTCCTTTTCGTATAAATTAGGTAGGTTTGTAATCATCAAATCAGTTTCATGAAGCATGGCTCCTTTCTGATACCCGCTGTACTGCTTGCATTGATCACCACTACGCTGATAGTGATCAGCTGCAAAAAGAGCAATAACGGCAAGCCTACCCTCTCCCTGGAATCCATCAGCAACCCCGTTCAGGTCAACGACTCATTACGCATCCGCTTCAAATTCACCGGCGGGGGATCCATCACTAACGGCCTTTTGTGGTCCCTTCGCAACCGCATCAACCAGCTTCCGGCCACCAATCCATCCGGCGGCGATACCGTCTATTTTCAATTGCCCTCCTTTTCCGGCGGTAGCGGCGAGATTTATCTATCCCTTCCCTGGCAGGGCTATCTCAACGAAACCGCCACCGAGAACGATTCGGATATCTTTAAATTCTATGTTCAAAACGCCGTCGACAGTACGACCAGCGATACGATCACTACAAAAGCTATCGTCGTCCTTTACCAATAGTCAGGCTTCGTAACCGATCCGCATCGTACCCGCAACTTAACCGATCCGCACCTTACCCGCACCATAACCGGAAAAAATTGTGTTGAGAAAAATTGTCGATTTCATTGTATTCAGCAGCCTTTATGTTGCCATATGCGCCGTGTTGATGATCTGGCAGACCAGCCGCCTGCTGCTCGGCGCCCCATCCCCCTTTCATTTGCTTGGATTCGTGTTCTTTGCCACCATGTGCAGCTATAACTTTCATTGGTACCTTACCCCCCGCTCCGCCAATCCTTCACGCCGTGTCCATTGGACCCACCGCCACAGGACGCTGCATCTAATCCTTTATGCGACCGGCGCGATCGGCGCGATCTTCTTCTATCTCTACCTGAAGAGATTTACCCTGGCCATCGGGTTCGCCGCCCTGCTGACCTTTCTCTATTCGGCTCCCAAACTCCCCCAGCGCATCTTTCGCCGCCTCCGTTCCGTCGCCATCGGCAAGACCCTCTTCCTTGCCGCCGTCTGGACCTATGTCACCGCCGTACTGCCGGTCATCGTATCCGCCTCCTCCTGGAATCCCTCGTTCTACTGGTATATCGCGAGCCGTTTCTTCCTGATATATGGCGTCTGTCTTGTCTTCGACTTCCGGGACCGCGAAGACGACCGCACCGCAGGCATCGTTAGCATCGTGACCCTGGTGAACGAACGGGGGATCGACCGGCTGTTCATTATTTCCATGATCCTTTTCTTCTTTACCAGCATCGCACTTTCCTGGTATCATTACGCCGCATTTTACCTCATCCTGCTGCTGATCCCCGGCGCCATCCTGGCAGCCCTCTACCCCGAAACGAAACGCAACTATTCCGACTATCTCTACTATGTCGCTCTGGACGGGATCGTCATGCTTTCAGGGCTACTGATGTTAATCTTTAGGATTTAGTACCTTCACCGATCAAAAAGGAAAAATTAATGGCAAAAAGTGCGTCGACAATCAAAAAAGCATCTACTCCCTTCAAGGCACCTGCCCGCTCCAAGGCATCCGCTCGCTCCAAAGCATCTACTCCCTCCCTATTGACAACGAAATCCTGGGATTTCCTCAAACGATATATCGATAATGCTTCGCCCGTAGGCTTTGAAAGCAGCGGCCAGAAACTCTGGCTTGATTATCTTAACCCCTATGTCGATACCCATTTTACCGACCCCTATGGAACCGCCGTCGGCGTCATCAACCCCGACTCCCCCTTCAAGGTCGTCATCGAGGCTCACGCCGATGAGATCAGCTGGTTCGTCAACTATATCAACAACGAGGGCCTCATCTATCTCAAACGGAACGGGGGCGTCGACCATCAGATCGCCCCGGGGATGCGCGTCTACATCCAGGGCAAAAAGGGCCGTGTGCCCGCGGTTTTCGGCTGGCCGGCCATCCACACCCGCCACAGCAACCCTGATGCAAAAGAGCCCCAGCCAAAGGTGGACAGCCTCTTTCTCGACTGCGGCGCCCGCAATAAGAAGGAAGTGGAAGACCTCGGCATCCATATCGGCTCGGTCGTCACCTACCAGGACGGCTATACCGAGCTCGCCTACGATTATCTCATCGGCCGGGCCTTCGACAACCGCATCGGCGGCTTCATGATCGCCGAAGTAGCCCGCCTGCTGAAGGAAAATAAAAAGCAGCTCCCCTATGGGCTCTATATCGTCAATGCCGTACAGGAAGAAGTTGGGCTTCGCGGCGCAGAGATGATCGCCCGGCGCCTTCGCCCGAATATCGCCATCATCACCGACGTCACGCACGACACCACTACCCCCATGATCAACAAATTGATAGAAGGGGATATCGCATGCGGAAAAGGCCCATCGCTCGCCTATGGCCCCGCGGTACACAATAAGCTGCTCGATATCGTCCAGGGAACCGCAGAAACCAACAAGATCCCCGTCCAGATGCGCGCCGTTTCCCGCAGCACCGGCACCGATACGGATTCATTTGCCTATGCCAACGACGGCTGCCCCTCCGTGCTCATCTCTATCCCTCTTCGCTATATGCACACGACGGTCGAAATGCTCCACCGCAACGATATCCAGCAGACCATCCGCCTCATGTACGAGACCCTGCTGGCACTGACACCAAAAACCAATCTTCGATACCTGTAATGACCACTCTTTTCCTCTATATCGATCCCGGGAGTGGAAGCTATCTGGTCCAGGTGATCATCGCCGCCGTACTGGGAGGCGCCTTCTGGATAAAGAAATTTTGGCGGAGGATAAGATCCATTTTTACCCGGGGAAAAAAGGAGCCATGAGTGAGATCACGACCCACCCCGCTTCCTACCGGGATCCCGCCGGCTTTGTCTTCACCACAGGGGGAGTCCATTACCGGCAGGTCAACCAATCCTATTCCGCCCAGTACGATACCCTGATGAGGTCCGGCCTCTATGACCACCTGACAAAAGAAGCGCTCCTCATCCCCCATACCGAAGTACCGGACATCGTACATGCCGAAGCGCCGAACACCCGCCCTATCAAAGTACCGAACGTCTCCCAAACCCCCGCCCCTTACAAAACCCTTCTTCCCCGCCAGCTTTCCCGGCTCTCCTATGCCGCCGAATGGTGCCCGGAGCAGTTGCGGGACGCCGCCCTCCTGACGTTGACCATCCAACAACTGGCCATGGATCACGGCATGACCCTCAAAGACGCCACCCCCTTCAACATCCAGTTCGATAACGGTAAGCCCCTCTTTATCGACACCCTTTCTTTCGATAAGTATGACCCCGCCAAACCCTGGATCGCCTACCGGCAGTTCTGCGAGAGCTTCCTCTTCCCACTCTACATTCATCGCTATGCGCAGATCGGGACCCACAAGATCTCAGCCGCCTGGCCGGATGGCATTCCCGCAAGCGCCACCGCCCGCCTGTTGCCATTCAGCAGCCGCCTGAACGCCGGCGCGTGGCTCCATGTCTTCCTTCAAAACCAGGTCGGCTCCCGCAAACGCGCAACCGCTGAACAACATATTCAATTTTCAAAGGCGAAACTCACGAGCATAACCGAACACCTGCAGTCCCTTATTAACCGTTCCACCCCCCGTCCCCAAAGACCTTCCGCCTGGAGCAACTATTACAGCAAGACCATCCCCGGGAAAACTTATCTCGAAAAGAAACAGCAACTGTTCCGCCAATACCTCCAGGCAATCGAATTTTCCGACGCCCTTGACCTGGGCTGCAACGACGGCCTCTTCTCAAAAATACTCGCCGAAACCGGCGCTCCGGTCATCGCCGTCGATTCCGATTGGCCCAGCATCAGCAACCTCTATCGCAGCAATACACCCGGTATCCATCCCCTTTGCATCGATCTCGCCAATCCAACTCCCGCATCCGGGTTCGCCAACGCCGAACGAGCCGCCTTTACCGAACGCGCCGCCTCCGATCTGGTCATCGCCCTCGCCCTGGTTCACCACCTCGCACTGGGTAACAACATTCCCTTAAACCTGATCGCCGGATATTTCAGCCAGCTCACGAAAAGACGCCTCATCATCGAATTCATTCCCCTATCCGACGAAAAGGCAGGAGAGCTGATAGCGCGCAAGGAGGTCCCGGCTCCCACCTATGATAACCGGCAATTCGAGATGGCCTTTGGCGAATCCTTCCGGATCGACAAGAGAGACCCGATAACCGGCACGGACCGGCTTCTCTATCTCATGACCAAACGCTGACCGCATGAGAAAAAAGCTTCAAACCATTCCTTTTTTCATCTTCCTCTTACCCCTCTTCTTTGTGCTGCACGGCTATCACGAGAACCTCGGTTATATCCATCCCGGTGAAGCCCTCGTCCTGGCCGGCGTCTATCTCATCGGGTCCGCCATCGTATTTGGCGGGGCTCTCGCGTATTATCGCAACTCCACAAAAGCCGCGCTGGCCGCCGGTTTCCTTCTGGGCTTTTATTTTTTCTTCGGCGCCCTGCAGGACTTTCTAAAAGCGCACCTCCACCCGCTCTACCGCTACATCATCATCGTCCCCGTAGCCGGCGCCGCCGCCATCGCATGGATCATCTTTCTTCGCCGCACCCGGCGGCCATTCCGTCAGTGGCTTTTCTACCTGAATATTCTTTTTATCCTATACATTGTCGTCGACGGAGTCTCGATCCTCTTTGCCTCCGGTCAAAACCGCGACCGTCATCAGATCATTGCCTCGAACGACCCGCCCCGCTTCAAACCATTCACCGGAGCCGCCCGGCCCGACATCTACTTCCTGATCTTCGACGCCTATTCGAGCTCCATGGCGTTAAAGGAGCAATACCGCTATGACAACGGCGATTTCGACCGGTTCCTTACCGGCAAAGGTTTCCATATCCAGTATGCAAGCCGGAGCAACTACAAATACACCATTCTTTCCATGCCTTCCATCCTCAACATGGGTTATCTCGACAAACTCAAGGATGTCCGGGGCGGCCCCGTAGCGGAATACTATTACCTCAGCGATCTCATAAAAGATAACGACCTCATCTCCTGGCTGCGCAGCACCGGCTACGATATCGTCAACTGCTCGATCTTTGACCTTCGCGGCTGTCCTTCGCCGATAACCGAATCCCTCCTCCCGCTGCAAACAAGACTGATCACCGATCAAACGCTATACTCGCGCTTCTCTCGCGACGTCGGCTGGAATTTTTACCAGTTCACCGTCAACCCCCTTTCCACAAGGGAGATCGATCTTAGCCTCAACAATGACAATAAGCTGATCGCGCGGCTGGAAGCTGCCAGCGCTACCCCGGCGCCTCATCCCCGGTTCATCTATGGCCACTTCAATATCCCCCATCCGCCGTACTATTTCGATAAGCTGGGCAACCGCCGGAAGGTCCGGGCTCCCTACCGGGCGACCGACGAGGATAACGTACAGGACTATCTCGACTATCTGAATTACACCAATAAAAGAGCGGAAGGAATAATCGATACCATCCTTACAAACACCCGCGGCCAGGCCGTCATCGTTCTCATGGGGGACCATGGGCTTCGCTTCCACGACCGGCTGGGATATAACCCGCTATCATTCGTACAAAACCAAAACGCGGTGTATTTTCCCGGCAGGGATTATCATCTCTTATATGACAGCATTTCCGGCGTAAATCAATTCCGGGCCGTTCTCAATACCCTGTTCGGGCAAAACCTTCCCATGTTAAAAGATTCCATCGCAAATGTAAAAGATAAGAAATAATTTTGCCGTCAATCAAATTCTGAAGGATATGATCCGTCACGACTGGACATTGGAAGAGATCAGGGATATCTATAATACCCCGCTGCTGGACCTCATCTATAGAGCGGCATCCGTTCATAAACAATACAACGACACCGGCGAAGTTCAGGTCTGTACGCTCCTTTCCATCAAGACCGGCGGCTGCCCCGAAGACTGCGCTTATTGTCCCCAGGCAGCCCGCTACAACACCGGCGTGAATGTTCAGGCCCTTATGAAAAAGGAGGAAGTGCTGGAATATGCCGCAAAGGCCAAAGCTGCCGGTTCCACCCGCTTTTGCATGGGCGCCGCATGGCGGGAGGTCCGTGACAACAAAGACTTCGATCGTGTCCTTGAAATGGTGAAAGGAGTGAACGACATGGGAATGGAGGTCTGCTGCACGCTGGGGATGTTGAACGAAGATCAGGCAAAACGGTTGGCTGACGCCGGCCTTCACGCCTATAATCACAATTTGGATACTTCTGCCGAATTTTATTCCGAGATCATCAGCACCCGCTCCTATGAGGACCGCCTGAACACGCTCGACAACGTCCGTAAGGCAGGCGTTACCGTTTGCTGCGGTGGCATCATTGGCCTTGGGGAAACCCACGAAGACCGGACCGGCATGCTCCACACCCTTTCAACCATGGCCCAACACCCGGAAAGCGTTCCCATCAATGCCCTGGTCCGCGTAAAAGGGACCCCGCTGGCAGGGAACGCCAGGGTAGATGTCTGGGATATGATCCGGATGATCGCCACTGCGCGTATCCTGATGCCCGCTACCATGGTCAGGCTTAGCGCCGGCCGCGCCGAAATGAGCCAGGCCGAGCAGGCCCTTTGCTTCCTGGCTGGCGCCAATTCTATCTTCGCCGGTGATAAGCTGCTTACCACGCCAAACCCGTCTTTTGAAGAGGATAATCTGATGTTCGAATTATTGGGATTACGCCCGCGGATCGCGTTTAAAGAAGAAGAGGACCATCATCGCGCGATCCCCGCATGAGCGTTCGGATGCCGGATCTCCTCACAGATATAAGTATTGCCCGCCAGCACTTCATCGATCGCTATTACCATCTCCGTGCTGGGTGAGTTCTTTGTGACATAACCATTGGCCCCGTTGCGCAACATCTCATTCACATAGGAACGTTCCGCCTGCACACTGACCCCGATGATCTTCATATCCGGGGCAAACTCCCGGATCGATCGGGTAGCTTCGATCCCGTTCACCGGTTTCATGTTAATATCCATCAGGATCACATCCGGCTGCAAGGTCTTTGCAGCTTCTATGGCTTCCTGCCCATTGGTGCATTCCGCAATGACATTCAGCCGTGGGACCTGGCTGAGTACCCAGCTCCACGCCTGGCGTACATGGAAATGATCGTCGACGATAATTAGCTTAATCATGGAAGGTTTGTTGGCCGGTTCCAAAATAAATGTTTCAGAAATAATAAAAAAGTAAAACACAAAAATTGGGAACCGATTACCCAGTTTCCCCGAAGTTCACGCGGCGAGTACTTAGAAAAAGCAAGGGATTACACTTATAAATTCCGCCTTTTAGACCAACGCCAGCTCCAGCACCTGTTGCATCGTTTTGACGAAATTGAACTTTAGCCCCTTGATAAAGGTGGAATCGATCTCGCGGATGTCTTTCTCATTCTGCCAGCAGAGAATGATCTCTTTTAGCCCCGCACGTTTTGCCGCCAATACCTTTTCCTTGATCCCCCCGACAGGCAGCACCTGACCTCGTAAGGTGATCTCCCCTGTCATCGCCAGATAAGGTTTGACCCGCTTCCCGGTAAAAGCGGACGCCATGGAGCTCATCATCGTCACCCCCGCGCTGGGCCCGTCTTTGGGCACCGCCCCCTCAGGGACATGCACGTGGAGCGTCTTCTTGTTAAAGATCTCCGGATCGATATCGTATTTCCGCGCATTGGACTGGAGATACGTGAACGCCGTGAAAGCGCTTTCTTTCATGACATTCCCCAGGTTGCCGGTCAGCTTCAATTCCCCTTTTCCATCGCTCATTGACGTTTCGACAAAGAGAATGTCGCCGCCCACATAGGTCCAGGCCAGTCCCACCGCCACGCCCGGCATATTGGCCACCTTATACAGATCGTTGCTGTACCGCGGTTTGCCCAGCACCTTCTCGACATCGGCAAGCGTCAGCGAAGCCTTCAGCTTTCCCTTCATGGCATATTCCTTCGCCTGATAACGCATCAGCGACGCCAGTTGCCGGTCCAGTTCCCGCACGCCGCTTTCCCGCGTGTACTCTTGGATGACCCGCTCCAGCACCGCATCCCCGATCCGGAAGTTCATCGCCGCCAGCCCATGCGCCTCCTTTTGCTTGGGCACGAGATGCCGCCTTGCGATCTCGACCTTCTCCTCTACCGCATACCCATTTAAATCAATGATTTCCAACCTGTCACGAAGTGCCGGCGGGATGGCGTTGATATCGTTTGCCGTGGCGATGAATAACACTTTGCTCAGATCATATTCCAGCTCCAGATAGTTGTCGTAGAAGGTATGGTTTTGCTCCGGGTCCAGGACCTCCAGCAGCGCCGACGAAGGGTCACCCCGGAAATCGCTGCCGGTCTTATCGATCTCATCCAGGATCATGACAGGATTGGAGGACTTGACCTTTCGAAGCGACTGTAGTATCCGGCCGGGCATTGCACCGATATAGGTTTTACGGTGCCCTCTGATCTCGCTTTCATCATGCAGGCCCCCAAGACTGATGCGAACATATTTACGGCCGATCGCGCCCGCAATGCTACGGCCCAATGAAGTCTTCCCGATCCCCGGAGGGCCTACGAAACACAATATCGGGCTCTTCATGTCCCCCTTCAGCTTCAGCACGGCAAGATATTCCAGGATCCGCTCCTTCACCCGGTCCATCCCATAATGGTCGTGATCCAGGATCTTCTTCGCTTTTCTTAGATCATATGAGTCTGCCGAATATTCGCCCCACGGCAATTCCAGCATCAGGTCGAGATGATTGAAGACAACGGAATAGTCCGGAGTGCTTGGATGCATCCGCTCCAGCCGCTCGACCCCCTTGCGGAACAGGTCCTTCGCCGTTGCCGGCCATTTCTTTGTTTCAGCCTTCTTCTGCATCTCCTTTACCTCGCGTTCGTTGCTGTCCCCGCCAAGCTCATCCTTGATGCTCTTCAGTTGCTGTTGCAGGAAATATTCCCGCTGCTGCTTGTCGAGCTCCGTCTTTGTCCGGTTGGTCAGCTTATTCTTCAGCTCGGCGAATTGGAGTTCCCGTTGCAACAGCTGCATCAGCAGGTCCGCGCGTGACTTGATGTGATGAATTTCCAGCAGCTGCTGTTTCTCCTGCAACTCCGTATTCAGATTGCTTGAAATAAAATGGATGAGGAAAGAAGGGTTCTCGATGTTCTTTAGAATGATACTGGCTTCGGAAGGAATATTTGGCGACAGCTGGATGATCTGTGAGGCCAGGTCTTTGATATTGGAAACATATGCCTCGAAATCTTGTTCCTTTGGCGCTTCTTCCTCCTGCAACAGGACCACCTGCGCCTTGAAGTAAGGATCTTCCGCTGTGACCGCCCCGACCTTGAACCGCCGCTTTCCCTGAAGGATTACCGTCGTTCCGCCGTCAGGCATTTTGATCAGCTTGATGATCCGTGCAACCGTACCCACATCCTCCAGATCCTCTACGCCCGGGTCTTCGATACTACTATCCTTCTGAGCCAGGACCCCGATAAGCTTATCCACCTTGTAGGCGTCATTGACCGCCTTGATGCTCTTATCCCGCCCAACTGTGATGGGTAGAACCACACCCGGGAACAAAACCGTGTTCCGCAACGGAAGGACCGGCAACTCCTTCGGGATCTCTATATCGTTCAACCCCTCATTATCGGATTCATTCAAGGGTATGATGGGCATGAAATCCAGATCATCTTCGGCACGCATGAATAAAGTCTCTTTCATATCAGGGACAAAATACCACGAGTAAGGGAAAATTCCTACTGTTTTTTAGACCAAATATATAATACGTTCAAATCGCTCCGCGATCAAAAGATGCGGAAGCCTGCATACAGCTGCCAGCCTTCATTCCTCCACGTCGACTGATTTGTGACGTCATTGAGATTGGTCAGTCCCACCACATACCGCGCACCTGCCATTACCGGCCCGAGATTTAGCTGTACACCGCCAACCAGCGAAATGTCGCCTTTTTTAAAGGCGTCGCCGGCATTGTTGATCAGATGCTCATCCTGGTTGAGCAGGATGCCAAACTGCGGACCTGCCAGCAGGCTTAAGATTGGCGCCGGCCTGTAGCTGAGCAGCACCGGGATCGTCAGCCAGTCCAGCTTCCCCTTCACGTCGTTGACGCCATCCGGCACCACCGCGGAGAAATTGTTGCCCGTACGATAATTGGTCTGATTGAAGTTGAATTCAGGCTGGATACCCCAGCTTTTTGTAAAATAGAGCTGCGTGAATGCACCCGCCATGAACCCGAACTGAAATTCCTGGTTAAAAGACTCCCCGTCGACCTTGAAAAGATTGGCGCCGGCTTTAACGCCCAGATGAAAGCCTTGCGCCTGCGATTGCAAGCCGGCTATCACCAGGAGTATTGACAATACTAATGCGTTCCTCATAATGGATGTGATTTGATGAGTGAATTGATTGCATGTAGTATTTCAACTTATATGCCGTATTTTAAACAGATTAAATCCCTCTCTTCAAATAGACCGGATCTCCGGCCAAAAGTTTATTTCAATTTGCGATCTTTTAACTGGAACCCGACGTACAGCTGCAGACCATAGGTCCGCCATGCATCCGTCGAATTGATGGCGTTGACATTGACCAACCCCTCCTGATACCGCAGACCTGCCTTTACCTTGCCCAAATTGAGCTGCCCCCCAAAGACCAGCGAGAAATCGCTGTGGGAAAAGGCATTCTTGTTGGATGTCTGCAACAAGCCCGTAGTCTGCGCGACTGCGTAACTATACTGCGGCCCTATAAGGATCGACACAAGCGGAATGGGCTTATAGACCAGCAGGATCGGAATAGCGATATAATCCACACTCACAAGCTGAAAGCTGACGCCGCCATAGTTGCTGTATATCTGGTTGAAGTCGGAAGACGTCTTTGCCAGTACCTGATTGAATAAGATCTCCGGCTGTATCGTGAATTTATTGGTGTAGTTGATCTCCGCATAGGCTCCGCCGCTAAAGCTTAACCGATAAGATTGATCCCAGGACCTGCCCCCCACCTTAAAATAGTTGCCACCGGCCGTCAGACCCCATTCCATGGACTTTTGAGCAAATGAATGTGTCGCAGTCAGTGTTAACACAAGCAGGGTAGCGAAAGTTAGTTTGGATTTCATTGTTGATGTTTCAGTTTTAATTGGTAAAAATATGGCTGATTATTCTATCGGTTTGTTAAAATTGTCGCGTTACCCCAAGTTGATCATTCTCTCGCCTCTCGCCCTACCCCAACTCGATCACCGTTATTTCCGGCATGATCCCCACCCGCCCCGGATACCCGATAAACCCAAACCCCCTGTTGACATATAATTTTTGTTTGCCCTCCTCATATAACCCCGCCCACTCCTTGTATACATATTGGACCGGGCTCCACTTGAATCCAGGCAAGTCCAGCCCGAATTGCATCCCATGCGTATGTCCCGACAACATAAGATCGATATCCGGATACTCCGGGCGAACCTGCGCATCCCAATGGCTCGGGTCGTGACTCATCAGGATCTTGAAAGGATATTTCTGCGCGCCCGCATAGGCCTCATCCAACTTGCCATATTTCGGGAACCGCGATTTGGCGCTCCAATTCTCGATCCCGATGAGAGCGATCTGCTCACCGCCGCGCTCAAGCACGACATGCTCATTCATCAGCAGCCGCCATCCCATCTCCGACTGGATCCGCATCAGGTGGTCGAGATTGGCCTTCTTCGCCTCTGCATTCTCCCACCACGCATAATCCCCATAATCGTGGTTGCCTAAAGTGGAATAGACCCCCATCGGCGCAGTCAAACAGCCGAAAATTCCCTGGTATTCTCCCACCTCGGGCGCAATATCATTTACCAGGTCCCCCGTGAACAGGATCAGATCGGGTTTCTCCGCCATGACCATATCGACGCCCCGGCGCACCGCCTCCGGGTTGGCCAAGCTACCAGAGTGAATATCAGACAGTTGCACAATCTTAAACCCTTTGAATGAAGCAGGCAGGTTATCAAAGGCCAGCTGTAACCGGCGAACCCGGTACTTGTACTTATTGCTAAAACCATACAGCAGTGAGGTATATAATCCAGCCCCCAGGCCAAGTCCCAGCCAGCTCATAAAGACGGAACGGGATATTCCGTCCGTCGGCGCCACCGGCGCCGGGCCCGAACCCGCCAGCAGCCGTCCGGCGATCCACTGGAAAACCCGCCGGACGTCATCGAGGAGAAGAAATAGGGCAACCAGGACTTTCGCCAGGTAAAAGCCGATCAGGATAAAAAAAGTATATCCCTGTATCCAGGTAAACCGCCGGTGCAAATAGGGAAGAAAACAAATGATCAGAACCGCCAGGATCGAAACCGCCCAATAGCTTGTATAGATCATCGACCGCGTCCGGGGGGAAGCCGCCTGGGATACGGTCTTTATCGCCTGGAAGACATACAGATCAAGCACCAGCACCACAATAGGCACGATCCAAACATACCGCCAGCTACGCATTCGTAAGAAATTTATGTCCCATAATATATATGGAGGTCTTACATTTGTCCTCCTGCCTGGATTTTTTCCGGAAACTCAGGCGGGCAAAGTTCGGAATTATCCCCGGTGGGCAAAACTAAATTTTGTCATCTACCTGATTGGGGACAATTTTGACACGCTCCCAGGGGGGAGATATATACGTAATATGGCAAAAACTATCGGTGTTGCAAATCAAAAAGGAGGGGTGGGCAAAACTACTTCCGCAATCAATCTGGCGGCCAGCTTTGCCGTATTGGAGTTCAGGACCTTGCTGGTAGACGCCGACCCCCAGGCCAACAGCACCACCGGAGTGGGGTTCGACCTGCATAATGTCACCCAAAGTCTCTACGACTGCATGGTCAACCACGTTCCCGTAAAAGACGTCGTCCTGAAATCGGAGATCCCCCACCTCGACGTTGTGCCTTCCCATATCGACCTGGTGGGATACGAGATCGAAATGATCAACTTCCCAAACCGCGAAAGCGTCCTTAAAGGGATCCTCGAACCCGTGAAAGCCGACTATGATTTTATCATCATCGACTGCTCGCCATCCCTGGGCCTGATCACCGTCAATGCCCTAACCGCCTCAGATTCGGTCATCGTTCCCGTCCAAACCGAATTCTTTGCCCTCGAAGGGCTGGGTAAGCTGCTCAATACCGTCAAGATCGTTCAAAGCCGCCTCAATCCCCAACTGGCCATCGAAGGTATCCTGATGACCATGTATGATGGCCGGTTGCGCCTATGCAACCAGGTGGTCAGCGAAGTGAGGAAACATTTCGACGAGATCGTCTTCGATACGATCATCCACCGGAATACGAAGATCAGCGAAGCCCCCAGCGTTGGGAAGCCGGTGATCTTATATGATGCGCTTAGCAAGGGCTCCGTCAATTACCTGAACCTGGCGAAAGAGATCCTGCAAAAGAACAACATGACCCGCATCAGACAGGAAGAGCGGATCCTGGAATAACATCGACAAAACATGACAACTCCTCATAAAAAAGATAAAGAAGCGCTTGGAAAGGGTATCAGATCCCTCCTGCAAAGCATCGACGCTGACCTGAAGACGACATCCGGCGAGCTCAAATCCTCCGTCCTTGAAGCCGTCACCAATATGCTCCGCATCCCCCTCGACCAGATCGAGGCGAATCCGCGGCAGCCCCGGCATGACTTCGGCGAACAGGGGTTACAGGAGCTCGCACAGTCCATCCGGCTGCACGACATCATCCAGCCGGTGACGGTATCAAAGCTGCCCACCGGAAAATACCGGCTTATCTCCGGTGAACGCCGCTACCGGGCCGCGAAGATCGCCGAATTGAAAGATATTCCTGCCTACATCCGGCAGGCCGACGACCAACAGCTTCTCGAATTGGCCTTGCTCGAGAATCTCCAACGCGAAGACCTCAACGCTATGGAGATCGCACTCAGCTACAAGCGGATGATGGAAGAGCTCAACTACACCCAGGAACAGGTAGCGGAACGGATGGGAAAGGAAAGAAGCACCGTCGCCAATTATATCCGGCTCCTGAAGCTTCCACCCGATATCCAGGTTGCCGTCCGCAACAATCAGCTGTCGATGGGCCATGCCCGGGCACTGATCAACGTGGATACGGTGGACAAACAGCTCTACCTTTTCACCGAGATAAAGAATAAAGGCCTTTCCGTCCGGCAGACCGAAGAGCTCGTTCGACAGCTCTATAAAGAGAATTCCGCTGTTAAAAATTCCGTAAAGCCTGCTCTCCCCGAAGCTTTCAAACGAATAGAGGATAACTTAGCATCGCATTTCAGCACCCGGGTAAAACTCAGTCATAACAAGAAAGGTGAAGGCAGTATTTCGATCGAGTATTACTCGCTCCAGGAGTTGAACAAATTGCTGGATCAGCTGGGCGTCGCCGTCAACTAAGCATCCATTATGCATCGGGTTCGATACTTATTGATCTTTATTGGTTTTCTCACCGTGCAGCTGGTATGCCAGGGGCAGCAGCCCATCCCGCTTTCCAAAACCGCCCCCCCCTCCGATACCCTTCACCCCGGCAGTCATAAGGCGTCTCCTTATGCCGTTGATTCGCTCGCCCGGAAAAAGCACGATCCCCGCAAGGCCACCATTCGCTCCGCCATCATCCCCGGCTGGGGCCAGATCTACAACCATAAATATTGGAAGCTTCCCATCGTATACGCCGCCGTCGGCATCCCTGTCGGGACATATTTGTACAACCGCACGTGGTATCGTAATTTCCAGCAGGCTATTTCCATCGTCGACTACTATGCACAACTGGGCAACACCTCCGTTCCTGATTCAGTGGTCAACAAATTGCCTGGGAAAATTCAGGTCCTGGTGGTGAACGGGTTTAATCAGGAGAATGCCCTTCGCACCTATCGGAATGAGTACCGGAAAGATGAAGATTATTCCGTCCTTTTCTTCCTGTTGTTCTGGGGCCTGAACGTCGTCGATGCCACCGTGGACGCCCATTTGATGAACTTTGACGTCAGCGACCAGCTCAGCATGCACCTGCAGCAACCTTCACCGGGATTCATGATCCCCGGCAGCGGAACCGTTGGTCTCAGCCTCGTCTTCGAACTTCATAAGCCCCGTTTCCGGCCGCTCTCTTTCCAATGACCATCGGCATCTCCTGCCACTCCGCGAATCTTCCTCAACCCCGCCAATCGAAAAATAATTGTACGTTTGCCGCTAAAATTACCCTTGCATGAAGATCGCCCTCATCGGCTATGGCAAAATGGGCCACGCGATCGAAGAGATCGCCCGGGCAAGAGGACATGAGATCGTCCTTAAAGTCTCGATCGAGAATGTGGAAGACAATACGGTTTCCAATATTCAAAAAGCCGGCGTCGCCATCGAATTCACGGGCCCCCACAGTGCCTATGATAATATCCTTCGCTGCCTCGACGCCGGCGTGCCTGTCGTATCGGGCTCGACCGGTTGGCTGGACCGGCTGGAAGAGGTCCGCAGTTATTGCCACTCGCGGAATGGGGCCTTTCTGTACGCCAGCAATTTCAGCGTCGGCGTCAATATCTTCTTCGAGGTCAACCGGCGGCTGGCGGCTTTAATGGCGTCACATCCGGAATACGAGGTCCGGATCACGGAGATCCACCATACCGAAAAGAAGGACGCACCCAGCGGAACAGCAATCTCCCTGGCTGATCAGATCCTCGAAAAAATTCCCCGGAAAAAAGGATGGGTCAACCACATTAGTGATAACTTAGATGAATTGGAGATCCTGAGCGAGCGGACCGATCCCGCCCCCGGTACTCACCGGATCGAATATTACTCAGCTATCGACACGATCGAGATCATCCATACCGCCCACAATCGCCGCGGATTCGCGATGGGAGCAGTTCTGGCCGCTGAATTCCTCCAGGGGAAAAAGGGGATTTATCAGATGAACGACGTATTAGGATTCTAACAACAACACAGGAGATAAAAAATGCTTTCCAAAAAGACCCAATATGCTTTCCAGGCGCTGATGTACCTGGCCGAAAAAGACAATGACGAACCGGTGCTCATCGCCGAGATCGCAAAAAAGAAGAAGATCCCGCTGAAATTCCTTGAGAATATCCTGCTGGAATTAAAGAACGCTCATATCCTCGACAGTAAAAAAGGAAAAGGCGGCGGATATTTCTTTGCCAAAAATCCCAAAGACGTTCCTCTCGCCACCGTCATGCGCCTCCTCGACGGCCCTATCTCCCTTCTGCCTTGCGTGTCCCTTTACTTCTACGAACGGTGCAAGAATTGCGATGAAAAGAACTGCGGTCTCCACAGCGTCATGTCTCAGGTCCGCGATGCCAACCTGAAGATCCTCGAGAAGAAAACCATCGCCGATCTGGCCCGGGGCTGATCCCCTCACTCCTGCACCCCTGCCGTCCCCTCTACCCCATCCCCCTTACCATCTCACCTCCACCCTGCACCCCCCACCCCTCAGGACTGCGCCGCTTGCTTCCCCAGGCTCAACAGCCGGTTCCCGCAAATCCTGTCCGCGATCTCCAGCAGCTGCTTCACCCGTTCCGTCAACAGCCGCGCATCCTCCTCCGTAACCACACAATCGTCTTTATAACGGGCATCCACATATCCCGACAACAGTACCTTGAACAACCGGTCCTCCTCCTCGCTGTTTCGCGGAAAAAGCAACGCCAGTTCCACCGAGAACCGATTCGTATACCGCCTGAGCTTATCCAGATTGTGAGTGGTGGGCTTATAACCGGTAAAAGCCAGTAAGATCGCCTGATAGATCTGCTCCGCCGCCTGATGCAGCATAAATAGAACGAGCTTCCACTCACCCGAGACAAGATTGAATTCCGCACTCCGGAAAAAAGCCACGGACTGATGCCGCCACCGGTCAAAATCCCGCTCCGCCATCAACCGGACCTGAGCCGGATCGCAATCCACCGCCTTTGCCAACGGCGTCCTGCCGGCGTCATATAATAAGATCGACTCGCGGCGAATATGTGTAAAGAAACATTGCCCCTCCGCAATCCGCCGGTTGACATAACCGATATCATGCACCAGCGCGGTTACCGACACCTCTTCCCGGCAGCGGTTCTCGATAATATCCTGCAATTCGTAATCGGAACGCCGGTCCCCCTGGCTCGTCACAACCAACAGATCGTATGCCCCGATGCCCGGAGGAAGCCGCTCCGAAAAAAGCCGCGCCTCCGCTTCCACACTGAAAATGCCAAAAAGAATGATCTTTTCCGGCCGGACCGCCTGCACGATTATCCTTTTTGCCGTATCTAATTCCCGCCGCTGAACCGGCGTCAAATGCGCTAATGAAGAGTTCATAGTATTAGGTCTTTAACAAGCAATTTTTTAATAGGCCATGACAAGAAATTTGAAACTACCAAGATATTTGGCTACCTTTGCCATAACACCAAATCTACAAATTTGCTAAAGACCCCAATAAAAAAGATACTAACATTCTTTGGCACTTTTTTGAAATCATGCATTTTTTAGGAAAAAACCTCCGGCATCTCAGAAAGCAATCCTCCAGAACTCAGTCGGAGATTGCATCTCTCATCCAAAAAGGTCAGACTACCATTGGGAACTGGGAGAATGGGATCAGTGAGCCCAGCCTGAACGAACTGCTCATAATTAGCAATTTTTTTGATATCCCTGTCGACACTTTATTGAAAATTGACCTTTCCGAAGCGCAGGCCCCCGTCTCCCGCCCTTCCAGGCCCTATATTCCCAGCGATAAGGAACTGCCTAAAGTAGAAGAGTCTGGAAACGCCATGTCCTATGTCCTCCAGGAGATCAGGGACATGCAACAGAAGATCGAACAGCTCAACGCCCGCCTTCCAGGACCGAATAACGATCGGTCAGGAGCGGACCATTAAGTTTTCTATCACCATCGCCGATGCCCCGCCGCCGCCATTGCAGATACCTGCGGCGCCATATCTTGCCTTATTTTGCAGAAGGACGTGGATCAGCGTCACCAGTATCCGTGCGCCGCTAGCGCCCAGCGGATGGCCGATCGACACCGCGCCGCCATTTACATTGACCCGCGCCGGATCGAGCTGCATCCTCCGCGTATTCTCGATTCCCACTACCGCGAACGCTTCATTGAGCTCCCAGTACCCGATATCTTTCATTTGAAGCCCCGCTTTTGCCACCGCCTTCGGCACGGCCAGCGACGGCGTAGTCGTGAACCACTCCGGCGCCTGCTCGGCGTCCGCAAACGAGACGATCCTTGCCAACGGACGAAGTCCCAGTTCCTTTGCCTTTTCCCGGCTCATCAGCACAAGCGCCGCCGCCCCGTCATTGAGCGTTGAAGCATTGGCCGCCGTTACCGTTCCATCCTGCTGAAACGAAGGCTTCAACTCCGGGATCTTCTCGAACTTGACATTATAAGGCTCTTCATCCTTTGCGATCATGACCGGATCGCCCTTACGCTGCGGCAAAGGCACCGGCACGACCTCGTCGCCAAATTTGCCCTCTGCCCACGCAGCCTGCGAACGTTGATAGCTCCCGACCGCAAACGCATCCTGATCTTCCCGGCTGATACCGCACGTCGCCGCGCATAGTTCCGCCGCATTTCCCATCGCCTTCCCATCATACGCATCCGTCAACCCGTCCTTCGCCAATCCATCGATCAGCGTCGTGTTACCATATTTATTTCCCCAACGCATCTGAGCCGCGTAAAAGGGAACATTACTCATGCTTTCCATCCCTCCCGCAACGACGATCTCCGCGTCCCCCAGCATAATGCTCTGCGCCGCCTGCGCCACCGCCTTCATCCCGCTGGCGCAAACCTTATTGACCGTGGTACAGATCACCCCATCGGGTAATCCCGCCCCTTTCGCCGCCTGCCGGGCCGGCGCCTGTCCCAGGTTGCCCTGCAAAACACAACCCATCAAAACCTCCTGCACCTGCCCGGGATCCACCCCCGCTCTCTTCAAAGCCCCTTCGATAGCCACCGCCCCCAGCCGGGTAGCCGGCAGGTCCTTGAGCGCCCCGCCAAAACTCCCGATCGGCGTCCGAACCGCCGCAACAATGACGACTTCCTTATTCATACTTTGGTTTTAGAATTTATCCGCAAATATAAAAATATATTTGCGCCCATGCGTTCCGCCACCATCCAGGAGATCAAGACCGAATTAAAAAGCCTCCCCTCTTCCCAGCTCATCGAGCTCTGCCTCCGCCTCGCCAAATTTAAAAAAGACAATAAGGAGCTACTCACCTATCTTCTCTTCGAAGCCGCCGATGAAACCTCTTTTATCGCCGCCGTCCAAAAGGAAATGGACGAAGGTTTCACCGACCTGCCCAAACCTAACCTATATCTAACCAAAAAGACCCTTCGCAGGATCTTACGCATTACCATCAAACAAATCCGCTACATGGCTTCTCCCCAGGCAGAGGCTGAGCTCCTCACCTACTTTTGCCGAAAGGTCCGCGATACAAAGATCCCCATTCAGGACAGCCCGGTACTCAATAACCTCTACCGGCAGCAATTGAAAAAGATCCGCGCCGTTATTGCCAGCCTCCACGAAGACCTGCAATACGATTTCCTCCGAAACCTCAAAGGCCTCGACTGATCATCAGATCTCCTTCTTCACCCTCCACCAGCGCTTTTCCGGTCGCTACTTTTGCTACCAGACTAAAGAAATTCACCATCCGGTTCCCTCTCGCATCCCAATAATGCGCATGCTGTGGTCGCACGCGGATCAGCGAAATGGCCGGATCATTCTCACCGTCACTAAACCAGGACCTGTCGAGCGGCGTCCATAGCTCCCTGATCTTTTCCCGGTCATATACGATATCGGCTGTTCCCACTACAACCAGGAAACTGCTCTTGCCCGGATGCGAATAATATAATTTGACATGCGGATCCATTGTAATCTCCCGGTTCTTTGCACTTTTGCGGTCGCTCATAAACCAGATCGACCCTTCCTCATCCACTCCGCTCGTCGACATCGGCCGGCAACCCTCCCGCTCTTCGGATATCACGCCCGAGCAGAACAGACAAATATTGATCTCAGTTGCGAGATCCTGCAGCTTGCGAATAGCTTGCTTGTCGTGTAAGTAAGATTGTTCACTCATAGCATAGCATTTTATACCTAATAATAGTAAATAGCATGCCAGTATGCGGGCGCATGGGCTAAGATCTCCCTAATCGATTGAAAAATAGAGCAGATGATATGGGTATCTAAAAGAAAGGGCCTATCTTTAACAATAACGTTTTAGCACATATATGAAAAAGCTCGCCGGCCTGCTCCTATTCACCGCATTACTACCCCACTCCGGCCATACCCAATCCTCTCCGAAAGTTGAAGCTCTCCTGAACAAAATGACCCTCGACGAAAAGATCGGTCAGATGACCCAGGTGACGCTGGGGGTGGTATCGGCTCCCGAGGATGGCGTTCTCGACACAGCCAAACTCGCCGTCGCCATAGAGAGATATAAGGTCGGCTCTATTATCAACGTGACCAACCATGCTCTGACCGTCGACCAATGGCGGAAGGTGATCACCCGGATCCAGGATGAAGCCGCAAAGAGCCGGCTGAAGATCCCGGTGATCTATGGCCTCGACGGAATTCACGGACAAACCTATACGCTGAATTCCACCCTCTTCCCCCAGAATATCGCGATGGCCGCCACCCGCGACCCTGAGCTCACAGCCGCTATCACCAAAGTGGCCGCAAAGGAGCTTCGTGCATCCGGCGTGCGCTGGAACTTCGCGCCCGTGCTGGATTGCGGCCGTCAACCTCTGTGGTCGCGGTTCCCGGAGACATATGGCGAAGACGTCTATATCGGAACGACGATGGGAACCACCGCCATCAAAGCATATGAAGAAGATGGACTGAGATCACCTACAGCCGTCGCCAGCTGCATGAAGCACTATCTTGGCTACTCCGCTTCCCGCACCGGTAAGGACCGGACTCCCATCTACATGCCGGAAATAGAAATGCGGGAATATTATTTGCCGCAATTCCGCGCTGCCGTCCGGGCCGGCGCTTCCACCCTTATGGTCAACTCTTCCGAGATCAACGGCACTCCCGTCCACGCCAGCAAATACCTGCTGACCGACGTGCTGCGAAAAGAGTTGGGCTTCAAAGGTGTGATCGTCAGCGATTGGGAAGATATTATTCGCCTCCATACCCGCCACGACGTAGCCGCCACTCCCCGCGCCGCCGTCGCAATGGCTATCAATGCCGGCATCGACATGAGCATGGTACCAAACGATTTTTCCTTCTTCGACCTGCTGAAAGAGGCCGTTCAAAAAGGAGAAGTCCCGATGAGCCGGATCGACGACGCCGTCAGACGCATCCTCATGTTAAAAGAGAAGCTGGGCCTCTTCGATTATCCCTATCCCGAAGATGCGGCCGCCGCTAATTTCGGCCGTCCCGAATACCAGGCCCTGGCCTTACAGGCGGCCCACGAGGCCATTACCCTGCTGAAGAACGACGGTAACTTTCTGCCGCTCGCCCATACCACAAAGATCCTCGTCGCAGGCCCTTCAGCCCGGAGCATCAGCGCACTCAACGGATGCTGGAGCTATACGTGGCAAGGCAGCGACGAACGCTGGTACCCGGCCGGCAGCAAGACGATCGTGGACGCACTGCAGGACAAATTTGGCGCGGACAATGTCATGACCACCGCTGTGAAGGGATTCGACAGCCCCGCCAATTACGATACTTCCGCGCTCAGGGCCGCTGCTGCAGCAGCAGACGTAATCGTCCTCTGCCTTGGTGAGAATGCCTATGCCGAAAGCCCCGGCAATATCCGCGATCTGGCTTTGCCCGATGATCAACTTGCCCTCGCCCGTGCGGCAGCCTCCACCGGCAAACCCGTCATCCTCGTACTGACGGAAGGAAGACCTCGTTTTATCACTTCCATCGCCCCGCTGATGAAAGGGATCGTGATGGCCTACTGGAGCGGCCGCAAGACGGCGGAAGCGATCAGTGACGTCCTCGCCGGCGACTACAACCCCGATGGCCTGCTCCCCTTCAGCTATCCGAAAAGTATGGGCGAAATTGTGCTCTATGACCGCAAGCCGACAGAAGACGTCCGGGAAGTGTTCAATGACGATCGCGGCGCAGGATATGACCCGCTCTACCCTTTTGGCTGGGGGCTGAGCTATACCCGGTTTGAATATAGCGACCTGCGCCTGAGCAGCGATAAACTAACGGCCACGGGCAAGCTCACCGTCAGCATTACCGTCAAAAATACCGGCAGCCGCGACGGTAAAAACACCGTCGAGCTATACACCCATGAACATTACGCCAGTATTACGCCAAATATGCGGCGGCTGCGGGCATTCAGGAAGATCATGCTGAAGGCGGGAGAATCGCAGACCGTAACCTTTACACTGGATAAGAATGACCTGGCCTTTGTCAACGCCGGATTACATCCCGTAACGGAGCCCGGAGACTTCGACGTTATGATCGGGGATAAAACGTCAACCTTTAGCTATCAATAACCCCATTTCTTCATCGTTTCCAGGTCGGCCTTGCAGCAATCGAACGGATCTTTGCCCTGATACGACTCCTGTTCGATGATGAAATATTGAGTACCCCCTTTCTTACCTAGATCGCAGATCTCTTTGGTGCCGACGATCCCGTCACCGAGGGTCGTGCTTTCATATTTCTCATTCCCCGAGGTAGCCTTGATCTCATCTTTGACATGCAAGAGCTCGTACCTGTTGGAATATTCTTTCATGATGCCGGCCGCGACGGCGCCGCCGTTGTAAAGATTGCCCATATCCAGCTGCTGAACCACCAGCGCCGGATCGGTATGCTGCATAATGATATCGTAGACCTTCTGGCCGTTCAGCACCTGACTGAACTCGAAATCGTGATTGTGATAACCGAACTTCATTCCATGCGCTTTGCACAGCTCGCCGTTCTTGTTGAAGATCTCGAGCGTACCCAGCAACTGGTCATAGGTGGTGCGCCAGCTCTGATCCAGCCATGGGCTGATGACATAGTGCTGGCCAACGACCGCGGCGTCTTCCACCGTTTGTTTCCATACGTCGGTAAAATCTTTTTTATCGGCGTCCCATCCTGCCGGACCGAAAGCCGTATGTCCGCTGTGCATCTTCAGGCCCAGGCTATCCAGCAAAGCCTTGAAGTCCTTTGGGGCATAGCCATAGAATTTGCCGCCGACATAGTTGGCATGCTCGACATAGACATAGCCCATATCGGCCAGTTTCTTCAACGATCCTGCCGGGTCTTTACCCATGGCCTCCCGGACCGAATACAACTGTACGCCAACTACACCTTTCTTTTTAAATGCGGCCCAGGTCTCGCCGGGCAAAAAGCTGGCAGCCGAGATCGCCAGCGCGGAATTTTTCAGGAACGTTCTGCGGGATTGCCTCATGATCGACAGTTTTGTGAAAAGATTTTGTCAAAAAAATTCTTGGAAAAATAATTTTTCGCCGTCCGGTTCTTTGGAGAAACTAACGTGATGTCCTCGACGAATGTAATTTTTTTTGGCCCCCTCAACAAAAATATTTTCCCGATCTTGCACGCCCATGCTACCATGAACAAGGCGCTGAAAAAGACTGTTTGGGCGAATATCTTCCGGCTGATCGTTCCCTATCGGAAGAAATTCCTGTGGGTCGTTACACTGGGATTGCTTAGTACGGGCGCAAGCCTCGTCGAGCCGCTGATCTACCGCACGGCCATCAATGACGTAGCGGGCCTGTTTGTCGGCCAGGCAAGGGTGAACGCACAGAAAGACCTTGGGGTCGATCCGGGCGAAGCCGACAGCCTCCAGTCGATGATCCGGTCGGAAGTCCCTGATTCCGCCGCCACCGCTCCTGTAAGCCCGGCGGTCAAACCACCCGAGCCCCATACGCAAAGTCATGTCGCCGCGCGATCTCCCAGCCAGGCCCTCGATACCCTATTGTGGGCCGTCGTCTGGCTATTCGTGATCAATCTCGTTGCTACGCTTTTCTGGCGTCTCGCCGAGAACACCAATACCCGGCTTTCCTGTTTGATCGAACAACGGTTCATTCAAAACACTTTCGCCCATGTTCTGCGGCTGCCCCTTTCGTTCTTCAGCCGTAGACCCAGCGCAGCCATTGCCAAACAGATCGACCAATCCGAAGAAGTGACCGGCGTCGTCAATGGGTTCTCTCAACAGATCCTACCCGAACTGATCAGCCTGGCCGGCATCCTGGCGATCATGTTCTGGCAAAATGTCGCCCTTACGGCGGTAGCCCTGATTACGATGCCTGTTTACGCGCTGATCGCCTGGCATTCGTCGAAGAAGCTGGAATCTGGTCTTGCCGATTACTATTCCCGCTGGGAAGAAGTCTCCTCCCGTATCCAGGACGGGCTTACCGGTATCAAGACCGTCAAGCTCTCGGGTTCCGAAGAACGTGAGGTCGACCGTCTCCGGACCGCGGCGGGTACGGCCTATAAGGATTACATCCTACGGGCGCAGCTTTCCAATAAATACGTCTTCTGGGAGACCATGCTATCACATCTCTCAACCGCACTGGTATTCGGTTACGGCGGTTACCTGACCCTCGAGAACCGGCTGACGCCGGGCGATGTGGTCATGTTCGTAGCCTACCTCGACCGGCTCTATGGCCCGATCGACGCGCTGGCCAGCCTTTGGGTAGAGCTCCAGCAAAATGTCGCTTCCCTCGCCCGCGCATTCCGGCTGCTCGACAACGGCGAAGAAGAAAAAGAAGGTCACCGCCTGAAGCTAACCGAAGGGCGGATCGAATTCCGCAATGTCCGTTTCAGTTATACTCCCGAACGGGAAGTATTGAAAGGGATCTCCTTTACGCTATCCCCCGGCTGTGTCACCGCCCTCGTCGGTGGCTCCGGCGCCGGCAAGACCACCACGATGGACCTGCTGATGCGACTTTATGAACCCGCCTCCGGTCTCATCCTCATCGACGGCCAGGACATCAGCACTCTCGACCCCGCCTCCGTTCGAGCCCAGATCGGCGTGGTTTCGACAGATGGCGCCGTATTCCGCGGAACGCTGGCCGATAATATCCGGTACAAGAATCCCAACGCCACCGACGACGAGGTGTGGGAAGCGGCGATGGCCGCAGGATTACATTCCACGCTGAACCGGCTCCCGCAAGGTCTTGCTACGCCCGTCGGGGAAAGCGGGATCGGACTTTCGGTCGGCGAGCGCCAGCGTATCCAGATCGCGCGCATGCTGGCCGCCCATACCCGGATCGTCGTGTTGGATGAAGCCACCGCCAACCTGGATTATGCGACGGAAGAAGAGGTTCGCCGTACCATCGATAGGATCCGGCATAAGGCTACGGTGATCATCATCGCTCACCGCTATTCCATGGTGAGGGATGCCGACCAGATCATCGTTCTGGGGGAAGGCCAGGTACTGGAAACCGGGACTCCCGCCGAACTGCTGGGATCGGACGGCTGGTTTGCGCGCTTCGCCGCGGCGACCGAACAAAACAACGCCGCAACAGCGGAAGAGGAAGACGACGCAGATGTAGCCGGTGCCGGCGAGGCCGATGCAGATGAAACCGCTGCCGGCGAAGCGGATGCAGATGAAGCCGACCCCGATGATACCGTTGAGGACGAATAAACCCACCGCAAAAAAACTTTATGGAATTTCACTTCTTTCCTATCTTAAGCATATGGCGCGATCCCGGTTGTTATTTTCCTGCCTTTTTCTGCTGAGCCATGCCATGGCCGCCCCGACCCAATCCATCCATCCCGATACCCTCGCCCTTCCCTGCCGTCAAAAGGCCGAACAACTTCTCGACGAGGCTCTCCACTTCATGGAAAAGAATTACTATCGCCGGGACCGGGTCTCCTGGACGGCTCTGGAAGCGCAGGCCAGACAACAACTGCTCAACGCGGGCAACTGCGATGACGCCTATGCTTCCATCACCTGGTGCTTTCAGCAGCTGGGCGAACGACACAGCTTCATCATGCCCCCGGATAAAGCCGCCCGTTATACCGGTGATGATGCGCCGGGCGGCCAGATCAGCCTGACCGACCTCGTCGGCGAGATCCGCGGCGAATGGCTGCAGGACAGCATCGGTTATCTGACCATTCCCTGGGTTAGCTCAACCGATTCCCTGGTTTGTGAACGCATCGCCGACAGCATTCAGGCCGTCATCGCCCGGCTCGACACGCACCATCTTTCACACTGGATCATCGACCTCCGCAACAACTCCGGCGGTAATTGCTGGCCTATGCTGGCGGGCATCGGCCCGCTGCTCGGCGACGGCGTCTATGGTTATTTCGTCGCTTCCGGCGAGCGGATACCGATCGCGTATTATGATGGCTCCGCATGTCAGGGCCGTCATGTCATCTGCCGGGTTAGCGAAAACCACGGCTACCACACCCATTCCACCCGCAAGTCCATCGTCGTTCTGACCGGCCACCGGACTGTCAGCGCCGGCGAGATCGTCGCCCTTGCCTTCAAAGGGCGGCAACAGACCTGTCTCATCGGCCAGCCTACCGCAGGACTCACCACCGCCAACGCCACTTATTCCCTTTCCGACCGTTCCATGCTGGTGCTGACCGTATGCCAGGAAGCCGACTTCACCGGTCACATCTGCGATGGCCGCATCCAGCCCGATCAGCTTATCCCCGCCGCCGACGTAAATACCGACGCCGACCCCGCCCGCTCCGCCGCCCTTGCCTGGCTGGAAAATAAATAAAAAATAGGCTGCTATATCGCTAAACCTTTAAATTTACCCCAAAGTCGCGGTCAGGCGGCTGCATATTTATTATTTTTTTAAGCCCTCTATCAGCATGGGAGACCTCCAGATCAAGAAACAACCCAAAAATTACGACGCAGTTATTGTAGGTTCGGGAGCAGGTGGCGGCATGGCGGCCTACGTCCTGGCCAATGCCGGACTGAAAGTATGCCTCCTCGAAGCCGGTCCGATGTTCGACCCCCGGAAAGACTCTAACCAATTGCGTAACCCCTGGGAATCACCGCGCCGCGGGAAGGATACCAAATTCAGACCCTTCGGCGACTTCGACGGCTGCTACTGGGGCTGGGAAGTCGAAGGCGAGCCTTATACTCAGACCGGCGCTCCCGGTACCATCCCGTGGGAATGGTGGCGGGCCCGCATGCTCGGCGGCCGTACCAACCACTGGGGCCGCATCTCGCTCCGTTTCGGTCCTAAAGATTTCAAGCGCAAAAGCATCGACGGCCTCGGCGACGACTGGCCGGTCGGCTATGAGGATGTCAAACCCTATTATGACAAGATAGATAAGCTACTCGGCGTGTTCGGCACGAACGAAGGATTGCCCAATGATCCCGACGGATTCTTTCTTCCGCCGCCCAAACCGCGATTGCACGAACTGATGATCAAACGTGCAGGCGCCAGGGTCGGCGTCCCGGTTATCCCTTCCCGGCTCTCCATCCTCACCAAATCCATCAACAGCGAACGCGGTCAATGTTTCTATTGCGCCCAGTGTGGCCGCAGTTGCAAGGTCTATGCCGATTTCTCATCCTCTTCCGTGCTGGTGATCCCGGCGCTGAAGACCGGCAACGTCGATTTGGTCACCAACGCCATGGCCCGCGAAGTGCTGACCAACAAGGAAGGCCTCGCCACCGGCGTATCCTATATTAATAAAGACGACAACCAGGAATACCAGGTCTCGGGCCGGACCGTCATCCTCGCGGCCAGCGCCTGCGAAAGCGCCCGGCTGCTGCTCAACTCAAAATCCGCCCGCTACCCGGACGGTCTCGCCAACGGCAGTAAGGTTGTCGGCCATTATCTCCACGATTCCACCGGCGCGGATATGGGCGGGATCATCCCCGAGCTTTTCGACCGGAAACGCTACAATGAAGATGGCGTCGGCGGAATGCACGTCTATGCGCCCTGGTGGCTGGATAATAAAAAATTGGATTTCCCGCGCGGCTATCATATCGAATTCGGCGGCGGCTTCGGCCAGCCCGTCTACGGCTTTAGCTGGGACATCCAAAACTTGAATGGCGACTTCAAGGTCAAAGGCAAACAGAAGGAAGCGGGCGGCTACGGCGCCTCCCTCAAGGAAGACTACCGCTACTTCTTTGGTGCGCATGTCGGAATGGCCGGCCGCGGCGAAGCCGTCGCGCGCTACGAAAACTTCTGCGAGATCGACCGTGACGTCGTCGACAAATACGGCATTCCCGTCCTGCGCTTCAACACCAGTCACTCGGAATACGAGATCAAGCAGGCCAGACATATGAAAAAGACATTCAAGGATATCCTTGACGCCATGGGCGCTCAACATATCTGGGGCGCTGATGACGGCCCGCATAATAACTGGGGTCTGCACGCTCCCGGCAATATCATCCATGAAGCAGGTACCGTCCGTATGGGCAACGATCCCCGGACGGCGCCATTGAACAAATGGAGCCAGGCCCACGAAGTGAAGAACCTGTTCTGCGTCGACGGCGGCCCCTTTGTTTCACAAGCCGACAAGAATATCACCTGGACCATCCTCGCCTTGTCGATGCGGACCAGCGAATACCTCGTAGATGAAATGAAAAAACGCAATATTTAGCTTAAAAGGAAATTGGAATTTTCAAGTCATTATCATTATGGACAGAAGAAAAAGCATTAAAACTCTTCTCATCGGCACCGTCTCCGCCGGAGCCCTCGCGGAATCCTGCAACCCCGGTGAGAAAAAGCCCGCCGCCGCAACCGACAGCGCCGCAGCAACCGGCAACGCCGCCACGCCGGACAGCACTGCCAACGCAACCGCTCTCAACCCGAGCGGCTTCAACAGAATGAAGGAAGAACTGGAGCACATGAAGGATCTCTCCGGAAAAACTTTTTTTACTCCCGAAGAAATGGCTGCCATCACCATTCTTGGCGATATTATTATTCCCCGGGATGAGGTCAGCGGCAGCGCCTCCGACGCCAAGGTGCCTGAGTTCATCGAGTTTATCGTCAAGGACGTCCCCGAACATCAAATCCCGATGCGCGGTGGCCTTCGCTGGCTGGATATGCAATGTCTGAACCGATTCGGAAAGCCCTTTTCGGACTGCACCGGGCCCCAGCAAATACAATTGGTGGATGATATCGCCTATCCCAAAAAAGCAAAGCCCGGGATGGCTCAGGGGGTCGCCTTCTTCACGTTGATGCGGAACCTCACCGCCACCGGTTTTTATACCTCCGAGATCGGCGGAAAAGACATCGGCTATATGGGCAACCGTCCCAATCAGTGGAAAGGCGTTCCGGACGACGTGCTGAAACAATATGGACTTGCGTACACTGAAAAGGAGCTTCGCGAATGCGTTTAAAAAAACCGCGGCGCAAGCCGCGGTCCTTGTATCATCAAAATATGTAGAGTATTAGTTCGACATCGGCTTATAATAATATCCCTCCTCGCTCAATACAAAGCTGTTTGGAACGAAACTCAGCAAAGACTTCTTGACCATATCAGTGGCTTCCTGCTGATAGTGCGCGCCAACTTCCGGCGTCTTCATCGCAAATTGCCAACTCTGGATCTTCAACAGGGCGATCCGGCTTTCCTGCAGCAGGTATGTTTCAAAGCGTTGAAACTCTTCCGCCAGGTAGTTCTGATTATTCCTTGTGTACGGGGTCATAGGGATGAATGTTTGATTTTTAAAAGATATTGGATAATGGACCCGCGGTCCGCTGATTATTAAAAACGCAGGCGAAGCCCGATAAATTGTGCGAAATAGCGCTTATTTCCAGCAAAAGGAAAAAAGTTCCCAGGCGGGGACGGCCTTAAATCTCCTGATTTTCAAAACACATTCTTTATCAATTACTTATAGATTGGCATTTTGTTAGTATCTAGTTAGTCGCAGCTATGACCGATACGACTTCATCAAAATATTACCTTACCAAATTTGACGGCCATCAATAGTTAAGGTCTTTGTTTGTTTTTCAGGCTTACATTTCAGGTTCTTCTACAAAAAACAGCCGCCCCCCGACACAAATCAGGGGCGGTTTTTTCATTATGTCCCTGACCCGTGATGTCTATCTTATCAATATCGAAGTCCCCTTCTGAAAGATCCTCTTCCCCGTATCGCCATCTATATAGGACAAGGTCCACACATATGTACCCGCCGGCTGAGCGTGGCCACCCATCGTCCCATCCCATTTCTTCAGCCAGTCCGTCGTCTCGAACACCATCTGCCCCCACCGGTTATAAACCCTGAATTGCAGATCGACCGCTTTCACCGCATTCAGCGGATACAGATAATCGTTAACCCCATCCCCATTCGGCGTAAATGCTCCCGGGACGGCGATGAAACAAGTCTTTAGCACATCGAGCACCTGCGTCGCCGTATCCGTACACCCCAGCGAATCCCCCACCACCAACGTCACCTTATATTTTGTCTCCTCCCCCGTCTGCGGAAAGAGATGGTCCGGCGGAAATTGCTGATCGCTCATCGTACCATCGTCAAAATTCCAGCTCCAGGTCTTGATCCATGAGCCGGTACTGTAATTGATGAATTTTGCATAGTCCTTCGGACACTGTATCATCGGTCCTTCGAAACTGGCGTGGATCCCGTTGTCCAGCGGAAAGACCGCCTGCGTCGAATCGGTGCAAACCCCATTGGAAATTTTCAGCGACACCGTTTCGTTCCTGAACAGGGAATAGATCTGCATCGGCGGATCCCGGACCTGGCTGGTATCGCTTCCGTTAAATACCCATAGCCACCGGTTGACCCCGTCCTCCAACGGATAAGTATATACGATGGTATCCTGTTTACATCCCCAAAGGATCTTCCCTGAAAAAGCGGCCGCCGATACCGTATCTTTTGTCGTAAAGGCGACCGACGCCGCCGGCGTACCAAGCGCACAATAATTTATCAACGTATTCCCGTCACTGCCCTGTTGCAAAATAAGCTGATAGCTGCCGGCTGTTTTGATCGGAGCCGACAGTTGCACCAGGATCGTGTCGGTAAGCCCGCTCAAATCACAGATCCCGCTGGCCCCGGTGACCGTGACCGGGCCGCCTCCGGTAACTGAAAAATCACTGCCATCCGCGGCGATACTGGAGCACTGGATCGGACTTGGGCCGTTGAAGACCAGCTTCAGCACATTTGGCGCACAGCCTGGCGGAAGCAGCGTGCCCAAAGGCGTCGGCTGAGGCGGTGTAACTGTAAAATTTGCCCCTTGTCCCACCGGGATAGGCGTGCCGCAAAAATCCAGCAACGTATTACCGTCGGACCCATTGACCGCCGTCAGCGCATAGTTGCCTGGCGGAAGACTTCCGTTAAGGGTAAGGGTTATGGAGTCCATATCGAACCCGCTGCTGCATGAATTCGTGATCGCGCTGACGATCTGCACGCCCGGCGGCATGGGCGAAATGTTAAAATCGCTCCCGGTGGAAGTCAGGCTGGCGCAAGTCATCTTTTTGTTCAGGGTCACTCCGATCAACGATGTGCAAACGGCATTCGCTCTTGTTATCACCGGTAGTGTAGTATCGGTGATGCTGGCCGTGCCGCCGCCGAAGGATAGTTGATAACCGCTCTGGCCGCCCCCGCTGAAATGACTGATCAACAACAAGTAATTATGCCCCTGGATCAGCGAAGGCATGGAGCTGAACGGCGGCGGTGTGGTAAACGGAGGTGTACAGCAGGAGCCGCATTCGGAAGAGGCGCCCCCGAGCGCCGACGTACCGGTATTTCCGGTCACACCCGACCAGTTATCGGCAACGACCAGGTTAATGTTGTTGTAGACCGCATCTAGGGGTTGACCGGTGATATCGTAGATCTGCCAATCATAGTCGTCGCCGGAATTTTTTGGTTGGATCAGCAAGCCCAACGTCCCCGATTTAAAACAGGTGAATTTGTACCAATAAGGGTTGACCGCCGAATAACCGGTTCCGCAGGCGGGCACCGGCACAGCTCCATCATCGCACAGCGGCACGCTGTCCTGCACGAACGTATTGCTGCCGCACACCGGAAATGCGGTAGCCGGCGTTTGCCCCAACGCGGTACAGGTCTGCGCCCGAAGGCCCAGGCTGAAGGTCGTGAGCAATGGAACCAACAAAATAACAAGCAGCTTTCTGACAGTCATTGGATCGCTCGCATTATTCAAGACGGCAAGATCATCGTCCCGGTTGCTTTCCGTTTCGGGATAAGTCTTCCAATCCTGGGAATAAGGCCAGTTTAATAAAAATGCAATTCTTTGATTGCCAGCAATTTTTAATCTGGCATATAATTCGTCACCCCAAAGTGCTTTACCCCCTGAACCCTGGTTCTTATCCCCTAACCCCCTTTTCAACCCCTAAGGCCTTCGAACCCCTCCCACCGGAGGGGTTCAATCATTTTACACTTTACACTTTACAGTCAAATGTAAAGCCATTTTTTTCTGCGACGGTCATCCCCGGCCCCGGCCACGCATATTTTCCCATATTATATGTTCCATATGTGTCCAAGGCTACTTCTTTTCCCCTAAATTTGCCGTCCCTTGAGCCATCTCTTACTGTAACGATTGCCAGGGTGATTTTTTAAGATTGACACTTATGGACAAATTGATTTATCTAGTTCCCGTAATGGGAGTCGTTGGCCTTCTCTACACCTTTGTTAAGTTTTCCTGGGTATCCCGGCAAGATTCCGGCAACGAGCGGATGCAGGAGATCAGCAAGTATATCGCTGAAGGCGCCATGGCCTTTCTAAAGGCGGAATGGAAGATCCTCTCCTATTTTGTTGTCCTTGCAGCAATCCTGCTGGCCATTATGGGCCGTAGCAACCCCGAGTCCCATTGGTCGATCGCAATCTCTTTTGTCGCTGGCGCCATTCTAAGCGCACTGGCTGGTTATATTGGAATGCGCAGCGCCACCAGGGCTAACGTCCGCACCGCCCAGGCAGCCCGGACCAGCCTTAGCAAGGCCCTCAAGGTTTCATTCACCGGCGGCTCCGTCATGGGGCTTGGCGTATCGGGTCTGGCCGTGCTGGGCCTCAGCGGCCTCTTCATCCTGCTGAAGGCGATCTTCGCCCCTGACTCGACTGTTGATTCCGAAGAAATGCAACGGACCATCGAGGTCCTGACCGGCTTTTCCCTTGGCGCGGAATCCATCGCACTCTTCGCCCGGGTGGGCGGGGGTATCTATACTAAAGCGGCTGATGTCGGCGCCGACCTCGTCGGTAAGGTCGAAGCGGGCATTCCCGAAGACGATCCCAGAAATCCCGCCACCATCGCAGACAACGTCGGAGACAATGTGGGTGACGTAGCAGGCATGGGCGCCGACCTGTTCGGCAGTTACGTCGCGACCGTGCTGGCAACCATGGTGCTTGGCAGGGAAACGCAGTCCGACGACGCCTTCGGCGGCCTGGCCCCGATCCTGCTGCCCATGTTCATCGCCGGCGTCGGCATCCTGTTTTCGATCGTGGGCACCTTATTTGTTCGGATTAGCGATACGGCCAGCCTCAATACGAGCGTCGTCCAGAAAGCCCTCAATATGGGTAACTGGGGCTCGATCATCCTGACCGCCCTCGCCTGTATCGGCCTGGTTTATTTTTTCTTACCCGAAACGATGATCCTCCGCGGAAACGAATTCACAAAATGGGGTGTTCTGGGCGCCATCGGCGTGGGCCTTCTTGTCGGCACGCTGATGAGCATCATAACTGAACATTATACGGCCATGGGCCGCGGCCCGGTACTGAGCATCATCCGCCAGTCAGGCACCGGTCACGCTACCAACGTCATTGGCGGCCTCGCCATTGGCATGCAATCCACCTTCCTGCCGATCCTTGTGCTGGCAGGCGGCATCTGGGGTTCCTACGCCTGCGCCGGCCTGTACGGCGTATCCATCGCCGCTGCCGGTATGATGGCCACCACCGCCATGCAACTGGCTATCGACGCCTTCGGCCCCATCGCCGACAACGCGGGCGGGATCGCCGAAATGAGCGAACTGCCGAAGGAAGTACGGGAACGTACGGATATCCTCGACGCTGTAGGTAATACTACCGCCGCCACCGGTAAAGGTTTTGCGATCGCCTCCGCCGCGCTTACCGCCCTTGCTCTCTTTGCCGCTTTCGTCGGCGTCGCCGGCATCCAGGGTATCGATATTTATAAAGCAAAAGTATTGGCCAGCCTCTTTGTCGGCGGTATGGTCCCCTTCGTGTTTTCTTCCCTGGCCATTCAGGCCGTCGGGCAGGCCGCCATGGCGATGGTAGAAGAAGTTCGCCGTCAGTTCCGCACCATCCCCGGGATCATGGAAGGAACAGGCAAACCCGAGTATGAAAAATGCGTTGCCATCTCCACGCAGGCCTCCATCAGGAAAATGATCCTGCCGGGCGCCATGGCGCTCTTCTTCCCCCTGTTCATCGGATTTGTACTGGGCCCTGAAGCCCTGGGCGGTTTCCTTGCCGGCGCCACCGTCTGCGGCGTCCTGATGGGCATCTTCCAGAACAATGCCGGCGGCGCCTGGGACAACGCCAAAAAGTCATTTGAAAAAGGAGTGGAGATCAACGGCCAGATCCATTACAAGAAATCCGAGCCACACAAAGCCTCCGTTACCGGTGACACCGTCGGCGATCCGTTCAAGGATACCTCCGGTCCGTCGATGAATATCCTCATCAAGCTGATGTCCATCGTTTCCCTGGTGATCGCTCCCACCCTGGCGTCAATCTATACGACCCACGAAGGAGCGGCAAACCAGCCCCGGCATGTAGGTAAAACGGCCAGCGCTCACCACGCTCCGGCGCCAAAGCCATCGGCCGTGACCATGCGGTAAAGCGTTGAAAAAAAAATAAAGTTTTTTTGTTTTGCATTTCACCTGAAATCATATCTTTACTACCCAATCAAACGACACTAATCAGATCCAAATACCAAAGTCGCGGTGTTTCTACACCGGGGCTTTTTTTTTGCTTCTTTTCAATCTTCCTCTTTCTCCGGATCCACCGCCTCCTCTCCTTTCTTCCATTCCACCGTCACCTCTTTCCGATTCCACCGTCACCCCCCTGACCGCCCCCAAAATTTACTCCCTTTTAACATCCATTTACGAATATTGTCGTAAATTGTTGATCAAACATCTTTCTATGTCGACAAGGACGATCAAACCCACAGAAAGTGAACTGGAGATCCTCCAGGTCCTCTGGGTGAGGACCCAGGCCAGCGTCCGGGAAGTGCACGAAGAATTGCTGAAGTCAAAGGAAGCCGGCTATACCACCACTCTCAAGCTCATGCAGATCATGCATGAGAAGGGATTGGTGAAACGCGATGACTCCGCCAAGACCCACATTTACCAGGCCTCGATCAGTAAGGAAAAGACCCAGAAGCATCTGCTGGGCAAAATGATAAATACCTTATTCGGAGGTTCGCCAACCGAACTCGTCATTCAGGCCCTCGGCCATCACAAGGCTTCTCCCGCGGAGCTTGAAGAGATCCAGCAACTATTGAATAACCTGAAACATCAATAGGCATGCAGGTTTTGACCCACTTTCCTTTACTGAAAGCGCTGGGCTGGGCTCTCTTCAACAGCCTATGGCAAATGGCTGCAATTTGGCTGCTGTATTGTCTCCTGATCGCTGTTTTTCATTCTGCCGCCGCACGCATCCGCCACGGCCTCGCCTTATTGTTCCTCAGCACCGGCGCCCTCTGGACCGGAATCTCCTTTTTCGCCGCCCTCCTCCTTCCGGAGAATGGCAACACTTTCTGGCTACCCTTCCTTTCTCCGGCCCAGTCCATTCCGGGCTGGTTTTGGCAGACCAGCCGAGCCTTTATGGATACCGTGCTGTCGTATGGCTCGACGCTCTACCTGCTGATTCTCTCCGGTTTGTTGATCCGCTATTCCAGCCACTACTGGCATACCCGGAAACTCACCCGAAAAGGTCTTGCCACCATGCCCGCGGAGCTCCGCGTCTTTGTCAACACCACCGCCCTCCAGCTGAATATCCGCAAGCCGGTCAGGACCTGGCTTTCTTCCCTGATCGACGTTCCTGTCACTCTTGGCTTTCTCAAACCGGTCATCTTATTGCCTGCCGCCATGATCAGCCAGCTGACGCCGCAGCAGGTCGAAGCCATCCTGATTCACGAGCTTGGTCATATCCGGCGAAAGGACTACCTGCTGCATCTGCTGGTGACGTTACTGGAAGGGCTCTTCTTTTTTAACCCGTTCGCGCGCCTGCTTATCCGGCAGTTGAAGAAGGAACGGGAGCATTGCTGCGACGACCTCGTGCTTCAATTCAAATATGATCCCAGCGCCTATGTCTCCGCCTTGCTTTGTCTGGCCGCCCGGCAACAGCGGGTCCCTCAAATAGCGGTTGCCGCAACCGGCGGCAGCGACAAGCTGCTGTTGCAACGCGCCCGGAGGATACTGCTGCAACAGAATGGCGATCGCAGCCGGCCCGGGATCCGTACATTGATGCTCCTCCTGTTCACCGGGCTGATCACCGCCCTGGCGCTATACCGGCCCTTGCTGCCCGCGCGCCGTACGGCGTTGGCGCGCCCGACTTCGGCAAGCTCCGCATCGGCAGCTGCCCAACCGCACATAGCCCCGACCCCGGCTTCCAATGCCGTCGCGGCTACCACCTTCACCATCTCTCTACAGGAATTCGCTTTTAACCGGCCACCGATCCATTCGACCGCGCCGCCTGCTCCGGTCCATCACCATATTCGGCCCCGAACACCCCACGAACCCGCACCCGTTCAGGCGGACAATGACGATATTTTTGTCAATACTGCCGATGACGGCGCCGGCGATGGCGATGCCACTGCGCTCATCGCATCCGTGGACGACCTGACCGATCCGGGTACCAATTTATCCGGAGCCGGCTACCGCGATTACTCGCTGAATATCCCTTCTACGGTCGCTGGTCCTAACATCACGTTCCAACAGGGCGCACCTGTCATTCCAAATTCCAGCTTCACATTTCAATATACGCTGGGTGACAGCGCCCAACCCGAGGAGCAGCTGCTTTACCTCCAACAGTCTGCCCAGCGCGAAGTGCTGGCTGCCATGGCCAAATTGCAGGAGCAGACCGCTGTGCAGCTAAAGGCGTTGAACGACCTCCGGGCAAAAGCCGTGGGATCCGTACATCTGCGCCACCAAATCGAGGCGCAACAACAAAAGCTTCAAAGGGATTACCTGAAGAAGATAACCAGCTGGCAAAAGAAGCTGGAAACGACCACCCATATCAGGATGATCGTCTATATCTGATCGTAATTTGGATGCGCCCCGGCACTTGGCTTCATCCGCCGAGCACTTGGCTTCATTCTCCGGCAGTGGTGCGCCATCCGGCATTTACCCCCGCAGGTACCCGATCGCCCTCTTTCCTTCACAGAACAGCAGATCCAGGATGGATAGGTTTGGGATAAACCCTGTTCTTTCTTCAAAGACTTGCCGGTACCGGACCAGTTCAGTCGCCCTATTCCCCGGATCGCCTCCCTCAGTCGGGTTCCCCCCGTCACCCCCCATTTTGCCACCTTGTTCCCCTTCTTCATCCCCAACTTCCCGATCCTTCGGCCTCAGCCTGCCCCGCCAATCCACCGCTTCCGGCGGCGAATAGTCCCGCACCCATTCCTCCGTCAATCTAACCGGGATCGTCAGCCCCAACACCCGGACCGACCACTCAAAACACGCCAGGTCCCAGTCCAACAGATAATCGAACCGCCGCCGGTATAACCCCTCCAGGTCATCCCGATAGTGATCGAACCACGGCGCCCGGCTATAACACGACACGATCGTCTTCCAATGCTGCGCCGCCCATGGCTGCCGGTCCGAAATGCGAATGTCCCGGACCAGCGTTTTCTGACCTCGCCCTTTCACCAAGGGCAAGCTTAAATTGACCACTCCCTGCGCCCCCGCGATCTGACACCGGTTCCGAAAACCCATCTTTTGATAGGCTTCATATTGATCGAAAATTATATTGGAGAATTTATATAAATTTTTATATAAAATAATTGATGGAAAATATTGAATATCAATTACTAGATTCATCAAATTAAATTTAATTCTCAAATGCTTACAAAACCCCGGAAAATTGCCTTGCTTCATCACAAATCACCCTTCGATCTCTCGATTTTAAAGTTGAAATATACCGACATAACTTGTTCAAAACTAATAAACTAATTGATAAATAAAAATACCAGACAAATTAGTACAGGTTTTTCGCCTTCCAATTCGACAAGCAAAAGGCTATACTAACAAAATTAGCATAGCAATTACGCCAATGCGAGGTGCCTATATCGCAGTTCCCACACAGCGAAAATAAGGAAGTTAGGAAAGGACTATGTAATTCCCCTACCCTCTTGCATCTTATAAGATGCGTCAATTGAAAAAATGCTAAAAGTTTTAATGACGAATTTATGATCCAACTGCAAAATTGTAAGAATCTAAAAGAGGTCATGGCGCAACTCGGAGACGAATCAGAATGTCGGGCCTACATGGAAGAAATGCGCTGGAATGGCAACCCTATCTGTCCCCATTGTGGCGAACATAAACCCTACAAGCTGGCGGACGGAAAAACCTATCGCTGCCGGGCCAAGACCTGTAAGAAGGATTTCACTGTGACGGTGGGGACGGTTTTCGAAAACTCCAAAGTCCGGCTTTCGACCTGGATCGCTGCTACCTATGTCTTATCGGCCCATAAGAAAGGCATTAGCTCCTGCCAGCTTGCCCGAGATTTGGGGATTACCCAAAAGACGGCATGGTTCGTCCTTCATCGTCTCAGGCTTATTATGGGCAATCCAGAACCTGAAAAGCTGAACGAGATCGTAGAGGTAGATGAGACCTATGTAGGCGGAACGTTCGCCAATATGAACCGGGGACGGCGTAAAAAATGGCAGGAATCCGGCCGCGACAACAAGATCCCCATTATGGGCCTATTAGCGCGCGGTGGCAAGGCTAAACTGACTGTTATCGGGAATCACACTTTTAAGGACGTTGTCCGGGCCTACGTTAATCCGTCTGCGGTAATAGTGACGGATACTCACTTGTCTTACCAGGGGTTGGATATGGAGTACGCCGGGCATCATACCGTAAACCATTCCCAGCAGGAATATAAGCGTGGTATCTACTACACCAACTTAATAGAGGGCTTTTTTAGCCTGTTCAAGCGGACCATTCTAGGCACCTACCATCAGGTTAGCCCTAAGCATTTGCACCGCTATTGCGCCGAATCCTCCCACCGCTACAATACCCGAAAAGTCAAAGACAAAGAGCGGTTTAGTACCGTGCTGGCCAATACCAAAGGCCGATTGAAGTATAAAGAATTGATTTCTAACCAATAAACTTATTATAATGAAAATCAGGGCTTTTTTGAAGAATTTGTTGACCCCATCGGATGCAAACTTTGAACGCGGACAATACTATCTAATGCTTGCCATTGCATTTGCATTTGTCTGTTTGTCTCTTCTAACTGTGGTATTGATAATTTATCGGATTTCCAGAGGGGAACTATAAGGGAAAGAAGGGAAAAAACCGCAGCGAGAGAAGCAATGATTAATGTTGTCTTGTTGGTTTTTATGACAGATTGGTTAACTGTTCGAATGCTCTCTCTTAATTCGTATTCCTCTAGCTCTTTCCTTCCCTTTTCGGTTATGCGGGCTTCCAGGTTGAGATTGTCAAGCGTTCCCATATCCTCTTTGGGGTCCGTGGGTGTAGATTCGGCTTTTATGTATAGATGCGGTTGATCGGGCGGTCCCTTGTAGTATCCAGCGCTCCGGGTGTCAAAATAATAGAAACTTTTATTCAGTAGCTTGTATTCAGGATCATCGCGAAAACGGATTAGACTGGGCTCTTGATTATACATTTCGTCTAAAACAGTGGCGATCTCGCCGAGGGAAGCATCACTAAAGTTCTTTTTAAAAAATTCATTTAGGGGCTTATAACTGTAACTGTCAGACAGATATTTGAGTATTTCGATCCGCATGTTTTGGTAATGCAAGACAGAAAATTATGCTGAAATAAGCTATTAATCAACCGTTAAAACACCCTATTTGCGACGAGAGGGCCGAAGATAGACAGTATCGAGCTTCAAGGAAAAGACGTACACGCTATCTTTCCAGATGACCTTTTCAGGTTTGTGGATCTCCGTCCGTGGATTGGGATCTGGCGGCGGGTCATCATCGGATTGCATGAAATTTCTGCACCCTTTGGTATTGGCCACCACAATCGTACCGTAGCAACCGCCCAATATGAGACAGATTGTCCCGATGATAGTAAGCGCCTCTTTTAGTTTTTTCATCGGGATCAGTTTATTGGAATAAAATTGAGCAGAAAGCCAATGTAATAATCACTGGATTCTTTATAAACCGAGCATATTAAAAAGTTCATTTTCCTTTGTCCTTCATCCTTGTCACCCGTGAATTCCCTAAAATCTTTGAGGCTCGGATTTAAAAACATGACAATGAGAATAACAGCAGTAACGATCTGCCATTTTTTGGGTTTGAAGTCCATATCTAACAGTATTAGGGGTGCCAGTAGCCCCAATCCGGCAGGAGGAATAAAAAATGCGTGGGACTAAGCCTGCCGTCTTCAAGGCACGGCCAAGCGCCCATGTACAAACAGACAAAGTCCACGCATGGCGTGGCGCTCTGCTGATCCTTGTACACTTCTTAAATTGGCCGTTTTTGAAGACAGGACAAGCTAACGCAATATGTTATCGGATCAAATGTATAACTTTAGTGGTATGAAGAAAAAAGTGAGGAAATCCCCTCCCAAAGAGGAACCGGCGAAGACGAACCTAAGTTTTGAAGAGCTAATGAAAAAAGCCCTCAATACCCCTTTAACAACTAAGAAGAAGAAGGGTTAAGTGAGATTTTACTTGAAGTACCCGGCGGTGAAATACAGCCAGAACATATTATAAAAACGATTAACGCAGTTCTATGATAAAAATATCGTATGCGCGTAATCGTAAATAAATCAACGTCATACCCGTATGGGAAGTGATATATAGTTACCCGATATTTACACCAATACCGTAGAAGGGTTTTTCTCCAATTTCAAGCGTGGTCTTATCGGTGTGTATCATTCCATGTCCGAAAAGCATTTGTTCCGCTATTGCGAAGAATTTTCAGCAAGGTACAATACGCGCAAGCTCAAGGACGCCGAACGTTTCAAACTCGCGATCCGCCAGAGCAAAGGAAGATTGAAATATGCCGATCTGATCAAAAATAGCTAACTTGCTTTCATGGCAAAAGCAAAGAAAAAAGCGGCCACCAATTCGGAGCCGCTTAAACTAAATATGTCCTTTGAGGAAGCCATTCGCTGCTCCATCCAAACGAAAGTCCCCAAAAAGAAGAAGGCAGTTAAGAAAGCCAAGAAATAAAAACGCTATTAGTGATCCCCCGTTTTTTGCGAGTTATCAACCTTAACCCGGGTGTGGGGAAAAGTCGGGAAAACTATTGCCATTCTCTCATCGGGAATTTGCTAAATTGCTCTCGGTCGTTTTAATGAAGGAACCCCGGCGGCTATTCCGGGGTTCGCGTGAAAGCAATGGGATTGTAATTATTTTCCAAGAGCAATATACGCCATTCTCTCTCGTTTCGCTTCACTTCCTTCTTTAAGATTACTCACAACTTTTCGCCATTCCTGGAACGGTATAGATATCGTTGTTGGGACAGGTATAAAATAGCTCTGCCGGGAGCTTCAAACTCCCGGCAGGTAGTGTGAAACGTCACACACTCTAAATGTTGGCGATTGTTAACGCTTAAAATTCATCTGAACATGAATCCAAAGCAAACTTCACCAAAAGTAGCTTCTAAGGCTTCCGCAATTCTGCGCGACCCAAAAAGCTCCGCTGCTGCAAAATCTGTAGCTGCGTCCGATCTTGCGCAAACAAGATCAAAAGGCAAATCCGGTAAATAACTTACCGATCAGCCGTTAACCGAGATCGCCCCTAAAAAGGCGATCTTTTCTATTAATGCAATAATAGCGCCTTTCCCGGAACTAAACCAGCCGCTAATAAAAAAGCCCTCGTTCTTAATCCAGGGGCTTCTATCGCACTAATCGAGGATACCATAACCATTAAACCTTATCCTATTAGGGCATGAAGATAAGTAAAAATACTACAGTGTTCGGTTATAGCCGAACTAAATTTTCCCGGTTATCATTGATCTTTCCGCAATGGATTCCAGCCGGGAAACAAAAATAATCAAGGATTTTGGCAAACGATTGAAGAAAGCGCGAACGGACAAAAAACTAAGCGTCCGGGCGCTGGCCGATATTGCAGATATGGACTTTGGAAATATCAGCGAAATAGAGACCGGCAAAGTAAATCCATCCCTCACAACAATTGTATTACTGGCTGAAGCCTTAGAAATTGATCCAGCCGATTTGCTCCCCAAGAAAAAAGGGTGATTTAACGGTATAATTATCTGGAAAACAGATGTATTTTAGCCTTGTATCCTTTAACAAAAATACCACGAAAATGGCATTTTAAGCGTGCATAAAATTGATTAACTTTGGTGTCTTCTATGCTAGAAAATGAGTTCAAATACTATCTTGCCAATCAAGACGAACTTGTAAAGAAATACAACGGCAAATTCATTGTGATAGTAGGGAGCCAGGTAGTTGGCGCTTACGACTCAAACGTTCAAGCATACACTGCTTCTTCTAGCAAATATCAAGCTGGCACCTTTCTTATTCAAAAATGTACTCCCGGCATCCAAGACTATACTCAAACGTTTTATTCAAGAGTTTCCTTTAGTTAATGGAATTTAGAAATACTAATCCCTCTCATGCCTTTACTCAAAAGGCGGACGCGCTTGCTAGGATGATTACCCTAGATATTGAGATTACCCCCGTGGGTAACTCCACAAAAAAGTTCAAAACTAAAGGCATTTGGGATACCGGGGCAACAAACAGCGTAATCACGCAAGAAGTTGCTGATGCTTTAGGAATTTCGGCCACCGGCATAACCAACGTAAATACTGCTTCGGAGACCAATAAGCCAACAGCGACCTATTTAGTGGATATTTTTTTGAAAGCCGATTTGCGTGTGCAGGGCATAGAGGTGACTTTGGGAAAAATCAATTCTGAGCATGGTTTAGACTGTTTGATTGGCATGGATATAATTAATTTGGGGGATTTGTTAATCACTTCTTTCGAAGGCAAAACATGGCTCTCCTTTAGAATACCTTCTCGCGGACATGTCGATTACGTCGATCAAATCAACCGGGCTAATCAAATAGCCCAAGATTTTTTCAAATCCGGCAAAAGGATTGATTCTCCCTGCCCGTGCAATAGCGGTAAAAAATTCAAAAACTGTCATGGGAAGGATTGGGTGAAAGCATAGAATCATTGTATATAACGAACCTGCAATACAACCGATTTAGCCGCTATTGCCTATTACTCTGATCGACTAAATACATATTCCTTTTACTTCCATTCGTTTTTCTTCTAATATTAGAATACTTCACAACTGTAAGTAATTGAACTTCTTATCTAGGGGTCAACTGCTATATCGTCCCCTAATGCAAGGGAGGATATACCACTTCCCACGGAGCGAAAGTAAGAAATTAGAAAAGGACGACCGGGAGATCTATACCCCTACCCTAGCGCTCTTTTGATTTTTTATAATTTGAGCAAAAAAGGAAATATTTTTATTCCCTAAACCCTTACCTATGTATTTGATGTACGTGGATGAAAGCGGAGATATTGGCTCCCTGCCGGGAAGTCCGACCCGGTTTTTCATTCTGTCGGCCATTGTGATTCACGAAATGAAATGGCGGGAAATATTACAGGAATTAGTCCATTTTAGGCAAATGCTGAAAGTAACCAAGGGACTGATGATCCGAGAAGAAATCCATTGCATAAACTTCATTAGCAGACCCGGTTCTTTGGTCAGAATCCCCCGCAACGACCGATTAGACATCATTAAGAAATGCGTTGATTGGCTAAACTCCCAGACCGATCTTAGCATTTTCTCAGTAGTGGTCGATAAGCAAGGAAAGCCAAACGATTACGATGTATTTTTGCAATCTTGGAACGCATTATTAATGAGGTTTGAGAACACGATCAGTTATCGAAATTTCCCTGGCCCCCAGAATGCGACAGATATGGGGTTAGTATTTAGCGATAACACGGATGGAAATAAGTTGAGAGGTTTGATAAGAAAAATGCGACACTACAATATGATTCCCAGTATGTTCGGCACACTTGCACGGAATGTCAAACTTCAATACATTATTGAGGATCCTGTTTTCAGAGATTCACAATACTCCTTTATCCATCAAATGAATGATGTAGTAGCTTACTGCGCAAGGCAAATGTATGAACCGAATAGTTACATGAAACGGAAAGGTGGAACGACCTTTTATAAACGGCTCCAGAATGTCGCTTTAACTGTCGCAAGCCGTAAAAATCCCTATGGTATAGTAGAGCTATAAAAAAAGGGGCAGCTCACGCTGTCCCGGAGGAATCCTACTTACTTAAGGGGCGTGAACCCGGCCACAAGGGCGTTTCAGATTCATCCCAAATGTACGAAATATTAATTTTCTTTATAAATCAAGTTGTTAAGATAAGTTAGTATTCGTTCCACGCTTTCCGTGGAACGCCCCCCGCACCTCACCCCTACCCATAGATCAGGATCTCATCCTCCATACAATGCAGCTCATCCTCGGCATCAAAAACATAAATCCGCCAGATATGCTGATACTCCTCCCGGTCCTTCAATAGACTGACCAACGGAGTCACCTCATCATCCTCCTCCCCCAGCTTATGATTGACCAGGACATTCAAAAAGAAATGCCGGGAAGACCTCGACCCGCCATCGAATTCCACGGGGGAAAGCCATACCTCCGGATACTTCTTCCCCTTCTTGTTGACATCACGGAATAAGCGCTTAAGGTTCTGTATAACATCCAGCGGGTCCATAAGATAATTTTCCCCCTCAAGGTAGAAAAATTTCCATATATCTCACTCCGCCAGCTTGAACTCCTTGTCCTGGCTCTTCAACTCCTCCAGCTTCTTCTTGCCATAACTCATCCGGGTGATCACCACGAACAGCACCGGAACAATAAATATCGCCAGACTGGTCGCCGCAAACATCCCGCCCAATACCGTCCAACCGATCGTATTCCGGGCGACCGCAGCAGCTCCCGTCGCCAGCGCCAGCGGCAATACCCCCAGCAGGAACGCAACTGAAGTCATCAAAATAGGCCGTAACCGAAGTTTAACCGCATCCAACGTCGCCTGGACCACCTCCATCCCCCTATCCACCCGCTCCTTGGCAAACTCCACGATCAGGATCGCATTCTTCGCCGATAACCCGATCAGCGTGATCAACCCGATCTGCGCATAAACGTTATTGCTGAGCTCGGGTTTAAAGGTCAACGCCAGGATAGCCCCAAGGACGCCTATCGGCACGGCAAGCAGCACAGAGAACGGTACTGACCAGCTTTCATACAACGCCGCCAGGAAGAGGAATACGAAGACGATGGAAAGCGCAAAAATATACACCGCGCTGTTCCCCGACTTGATCTCCTGCAGGCTCAGACCCGACCAGTCATAACCATACCCTTCCGGCAATACCTTCGCCGCCACCCGTTCCAATGCCTCGATGGCCTGGCCGCTGCTATACCCCGCCCTGGCGCCCCCATCGACCTCCGCACTCCGGTAAATATTGAAGTGCGAGATCAGCGGCGCGCTCTCCGTCAGCTTATAGGAGACCACCGTGCTCAGCGGGATCATTTCGCCGTTGACGTTCTTGACATAATAGTTGTTGAATGCATGGATATCCGACCGGTAAGCAGTATCGGCCTGCGCCACCACATAGAAGTTCCGGCCATAGATGGTCAACTGATTGATATAGGTGCTCCCCATATACATCTGCATCGTATTGTACACGTCCGATAGGTTCAGCCCCAGCTTCTTGGCTTTGTCGCGGTCCACATCGACCTCATAGCCGGGAGTATGCGCACTGAAGAAGGTGAATGCGCTCCCGATCTCCGGCTGCCGGTTCGCCTCCGCCACGAATTGGTTCACCACGCGTTCAAACGTCTTGATATCGTCATTGGACTGCCGCTGCTCGACCTGGATGCTGAAACCGCCCGCATTCCCAAGACCCGGGATGGCCGGCGGCGGAATGACCACGATCCGCGCATCCTTGATCCCCGCAAACCGCTTTTGCATCTCCGCAATGATCCCCTGAAGCTGCTCCGCCTTCCCATGCCGCTCATCCCAGTTTTTGAACTGGATAAAGACGCTACCCGCATTGGATTTAATACCAAAGGTCAGAATGTTCAACCCCCCCAACGCGGCCGTATGCAAAACGCCAGGCACCGTCTGCGCAATATGCTGGATACTGTCCAGCACCTCGATGGCGCGGGTCGTTGAGCCTGCCTCGGGAATTTCAAAGGAGACATAAACCCGGCCCTCGTCTTCCTGCGGAATAAAGCCGGTCGGCTTTTTTTCGAACAACAGGAAATCCCCGACGCCAATACAAATCAGGAGGATCACGACAAACGGCGCCCCCTTGATCCAGCCCCGCACCCCATTCGTATAGTGATGCGTCACCCGCTCGAACCAGTTATTGAAGCGGAAGAAAAGCCAATTGAGACCCCGGGATTTCTCATCGATGCGATGCTCCCGCAGCAGCAGCATACACAGCGCCGGCGTCAGCGACAACGCCACGAAAGCCGAGATCAGCACGGAAATGGCAATGGTAATGGCAAACTGCTGATACAACCGCCCTACGATCCCGGGAATGAAACCCACCGGTACGAATACCGACGCCAGGATCAGCGCGATCGCGATAACCGGTCCCGAGATATCCGCAATGGCCCGCGCCGTCGCTTCCTTTGGCGACAAATGCTCCGCGTCGATATAATGCTGCACCGCCTCCACCACGACGATAGCGTCATCCACCACGATCCCGATCGCCAGCACAAAGCCGAACATCGTCAGGGTGTTGATCGTAAAATGCAACGGAATAAAGAAGATAAACGTCCCGACAATGGACACCGGGATCGCCAGTACCGGGATGAGGGTCGACCGCCAGTTCTGAAGGAAAAGGAAAACCACCAGCGTGACCAGCCCCAGCGCTATCAGCAGGGTATTGACCACATCGTCGATAGATACCTTCACCACCGAGACCGATTCAAAAGGGACCTTGTAGTCGACATCGGCCGGAAAATATTTTTTGGCCTCCACGAGGGCCTTATAAACCCCATCGGCCGTCGCTAAGGCATTACTTCCCGGCGCCTGGTATACCAGCAGGTAAGAGGCCCGCTTGCCGTCCACAAACGAGTTGGCCGCATAGCTGACCTTCCCTAACTGCACCCGGGCCACGTCCTTGAGGTACACGATCGAGTTCTGTTGCGGATTGGCGCGGATCACGATATTCCCGAATTGCTGCTCCGTCGTTAACCGGCTATTGGTGAACACCACGAATTCGAACGCCGTAGCATTCGGCTGCGGCGGCGCAGACGTCGACCCTGCCGCTACCTGCAGGTTCTGCTCGTTGATGGCATTTTGAACGTCATTGACCGTCAGTCCCAGTTGCGCCAGCTTATCCGTCTTTAGCCAGACCCGCATCGCAAAGTTATCCGCCCGGCTGAACACGTCACCCACCCCCGGCACCCGCAAAAGGATATCCCGCAGATAGATATTCGCATAGTTATCCATAAAAGGGATGCTGTGCGTCCCCTTTGGTGAATAGATCGCCACCAGCATCAGGATGGCCGGGTTACGTTTCAGCGTGGTAACCCCCAGCTTCTGCACCTGCACCGGCAAAGTCGGCGTGGCAATGCCCACACGGTTTTGGATATCCAGCGCCACGATATCGGGATCGGCCCCGATATTCAGGGTAGCCGTGATCTGCGAGGTCCCGTTGTTGGAGCTGTTACTTTGCATATACGCGATACCCGGTACCCCGTTGACCTGCGTTTCGATAGCCGTGGTCGTCGTCTGCTCTACCGTCTGCGCATCGGCGCCGACGAAGTTGCTCGTGATCTGTACCGTGGGGGGAGTTATATCCGGATACTGGCTGATCGGCATGCTCAGGATGGCCAGCGTCCCCACCAGCAGGATCACCAGAGAGATTACGATGGCTGTCACCGGCCTTCTGAGAAATATATTGGACGACTTCATTTCTAAATTGATTTTTGATTCTTTCTCCTATTTTGCTGCCCAGGGCGGCCTCTTCCGCTGACCCTTGGCTGGCCTACTTGACCCCGGTTGTCCCAGGCTTACCTGCCGCACCCGGCCCCGCAGCCGGCGCCTTTGGCGGTCCCAATCTTACCACCGAGCTATCCCTGAGCTTTTGGACCCCATCCGTAACCACCTTTTCCCCCTCCGTCAACCCGCTTTTCACAACGATATTGGGCCCGATCCGGGTCCCGAGCGAAACCTTCTTCTGTAAGGCAATGCTATCTTGTACCACGAAGACAAAGAATTCTCCCAACGCCTCGACAACCGACTTATAGGGAATAAGCAATGTGCTGTCCCCCGACGCATGCTTGACCCGGATATTGGTCGTCAGACCAGCCTTCAGCTCATTCTTTGGATTCGGAAAAGTGATCCTCGCCTTGAGCGTCCCCGTCGTCGGATCGATCGACCGGTCCAACAGATACAACTGACCGGGATAAGGATAGATAGACCCGTCCGGCAGCACCGCGGTAAAGATCGAATCCTTCCCTTTCGCGCCTCTTTCAAAATAACGGTTGAACTGGGGGATGTCCGCCTGATCGATCGCAATATCGACCGCCATCGGGTCATCGGTGGACACCGAATTCAAAAGCGTCTGCGGATAAACGGCCGTTCCGACCTTGACCTGCGAAATGCCGATCGTACCATCGAACGGCGCAGAGATCTCCGTATATTTCAGATTGGTCTCGACGCTGGCCACCTGCGCCTGAGTCGCCTGGAGTTGCTGCTTCGCGGCGTCGAGATCCGCCAACGCATGATCAAGCGTCTGCTTTGCGATCGCACTGTCTTTGGCCAGCTCCAAATACCGGTCCGCATCCTGCTGCGCCTTGGCGAGATTCGCCTTGGCGACAAGCACGTTCGCATTGGCTTGTTGAACCGCCGCCTTATATTGCTGCTGATCGATCTCATATAATTTCTGACCCTTCCTTACCTCCTGCCCATCCTTGAAAAAGATCCCGCTTATATTGCCGGAAACCTGCGGCTTGATATCTACCTGATTCAACGGTGTCGCCGTTCCGGGATAGCTTTCGAAGTAGGTTGCATTACCGGTCCGCACGGCATAAACGTTCACCGCAGGAGGCGGCGGAGCAGCCGGTCCCGCACTTTTACTCCCGCACGATGCCAGCCCAAAGGCTACCGTCAACGATAAAAGACCTGTCCATTGTAAGGTATTTCTCATATAAAAAGGTGATTTGTCCATGAATCCATTATTGAAATTTGATTGCGCCCAAAGCCTTCTCCACATCCAGCTTGCTGCTAAGCACCTGATACAAGGCGTCGCTGTAATTCACCTGCGCCGTCCGCAGATCCGTCTCCGACGTGATCAGGTCCAGATAAGCTTTTACCCCCGACCTGTACTGCTTTTCGATCGTATTGAACACGTCCCTCGCCAGGTTCAGATTGTCCTGCTGAACATAGTAATTATTAAGATTGCTCTTATATGTCGCCAGCGCCTGCGTATACTGCGAGTTGATCTGACTTTGCAGGTTGGCCACATCCCAGTCGAGCCGCGTCAGCTGCAACTCCGCGATCTTTATATTTTGCGTTCGCTGCGTCCCCTGGAAGATCGGCACGCTTACCGTCAGGCCCGCATAGGAAGTAGGAAAATTATTGGTATATAGCTTGCCGAACTCCGGATTCAGGTAGTTGAGGCTATATCCCGCGCCGGCGCTCACCGAAGGAATGTAAGCCCATTTCTGATATTTCACTTCCGCCTGCTGTAGCCGCTTCTCCGTCATCAGTTGCTGGAACTCGATCCGCTGATTGAAATCCGGAACCGCCGTCGTATCCAATACGACCTCCTGCGCCATGGCCGCACTATCGTAGACGAGATGCAGCGAATCCTTTCCCCTATATCCCATCAACTGGATCAACACCGCATACTTTGCCTTCAGCGTCTCCTCGTCGGTCTTGCGCTGCGCCTTGCTGTTGTTCAGCGAGATCGTCGCCCGCTTGTAATCCGTCTTATCCACCAGGCCGCCCTGAAATTGATTGTAAGTGTCCTTTAGGTTTCGCTCCAACCGGACAATATCATCATCGAGCACCTTGATTTCCTCCTCGGTCAGCAGCACATCATAAAATGCCTTGCTCACATTTACCGTTACATCGATCTTATCGCTCACCGTCATTTGATGGATCTGCGTCATCACATCCCGCTTTGTCTGGCTCGCCAATAGCACGTCGCGGTTGAACAAGGTTTGACTGAGCCCAAAAGCCACCGAAGACTGATTGTAAGTGCCGCTATACGCATAACTGCCATTGAAGGCGACCGCCGGCAGTTGAAAATTGTTCTGATAGCTGGCATTCAAGCCGACCTGCGGATACCATTCCGCCAGCCTGCTCCTGATCTGCCGGTCCGTGATCTGCTCGTCCAGCATAGCCTGCTGAACCAACGGATAATGCTTCAATGCAAATTGAACGCAGGCCTCTACCGTCGCCTGGGAAGGCAAGGTGTCCGAAGCCCCCGGCGCCGAAGCCGTTTGCACATCCGAAGCCCTTTGCGCGTTGACAGAAAGGAATATCATGCTAAGCCCAGCCGTGACACAACCGATAACCCAAATTTTCTTCATAAACATGGTGCTATAGATTAGAAGAATGAAGCACTTTTTTGTTGGCAATCCGGCCCACCGGCCGATAATTGAGGGCACAAAGTTAAACAAACGTTTGAATTAAACAAACGTTTAATCAATTTATGGCAAGTTCGATCTATAACTATTTGGCTAACAATTAGGTATTAAAATTAAGGCAAAAACTCAATCCTATTTATCTTTACCCCCTAATATTTCAATATATGCCCGCTTCTTTCCATACGATCCTCGGCGCCAATGGAATTATCGCCGATTCCCTTGCCCGCGAACTGACCGGCCTGCCTGTCCGGCTCGTTTCCCGCCACCCAAAAGCTATCGCGGGCGCAACCATCCATCCTGCCGACATCACCGACCCCGCCCAGACGCTCGACGCCATCCGCGACTCTGCCGTCGTCTACTGCTGTATCGGTCTTCCCTACAACTACTCGATCTGGAGACAGCAATGGCCCCGGATCATCGACAATATTATCGCAGCCTGCCGGCAAACCCAGGCGAAACTCCTCTTTTTCGATAACGTCTACATGTATGGGCAGGCGCCGGGACCGATGACCGAAGAAACCCCATACAACCCTACCAGCCGCAAAGGCGACCTTCGCGCGCGGATCGCCACCCAGTTGATGAGTGAGGTGAGGAAAGGTAACATCATTGCCGCCATCGCCCGTTCCGCGGACTTCTACGGCCCGGGAGCCGGCAAGACAAGCATTCCAAGCTTCCTCGTTACTCAGCGGCTGATCAAAGGCCAGCGGGCCCAATGGCTGGTCAACGCTCACGTCCCCCATTCCTTCACCTTTGTCCCGGATGCGGTCAAAGCACTCCGCCTGCTTGCGCTCGATGACAACGCCTGGAACCAGGTCTGGCATTTGCCCACGGCAACCAATCCCCTCACCGGCGCAGACTTCATCGAAAAAGCCGCCGCCGAGCTTAAGAAGGCAAGCCAATATACGGTATTACCAAAATGGATGATCAGGCTGGGAGGTATCTTCGACCGGATGACTGCCGAACTCTATGAAATGCTTTACCAGTACGAATTTGATTATGTGTTCGACTCTACCAAGTTCGAGACCGCCTACTCGTTCAAGCCCACCGCCTACCAACAAGGTATCCATGAGGTCACTCTGGCTGCAGCCGCAGTGGGCCGAAATTAATTCATTTCCGGCAACGTTTCCGTAACTAATTTCATCATCAATGATGGATCCGGTAATAAGCCCTTTGTAAATTGATCTTGGTAGCAGGCGCCACCACCAGCGGCAGCTTCTCCACCACCGTCTCGCTGCTGTCCAGCCCAAAAGCCTTCTCTTCCGCCACCGCCATCTTCTTAAGCGTGAAATAGGCATTCAGGATAAACCCGTCCCGGACCGAGAACTCATTATCGTAAGAAAGGAATTTCTCAAGGATCACGAAGCGGAAATCCTCCGCGATATTGTGCTTCTTCAACGACGGATACCGGCTTACCACATCCAGTTCCTTATTGCAGATCATCTCCGTGACCACCTTGCGGAACATCATCCCTACGCGCTGCTGGACCCGGAAGCCAAGCCGGAACTCAACCCGGATAACCTTGTCGTTCATCAGCTCCTCCACCCCATACTCCATCGTGTACGGCTCATCCGTCCGCTCGATATGCACGAACCAATACACATCCGCCCGTTTGGGATTGTGACTGAAAATGGAATAGAGGATCTTCTCCTCGATCTGCGCCGGCCGGTTCGCCTTCGTAAGATAAATAAGATGAGAAGTGAATTTAGGGATCGACTCGTCCTTGCTGAGATTCTCCAGTAAAGGGATATGTTCGTTCAGATCGATGAAGTTGAGGAACCGGTTGTTGATCTTGCGGGCATTGTACCAGATATACATCGTAAAGATGAGCCCTACCTCGAATACGAGGAAGAAGAGCCGCTTCGCCAGCTTGACCGCATTGGCGACAAAGAAAGAGCTTTCCACCGCCACGAATACCGTGACGATCGCCCCAACGATCCAGAAAGGATAATGCTTGACATACCGCAGGAAATTATACATCAGGACCGTGGTCATCAGCATGGCCACCGTGATCGAGAACCCATACGCCGCCGTCATCGCCTCCGAGGTCCGGAAATACAGTACGACCAGAAAGCAACCCGTACAAAGGATCCAGTTTATACTCGGAATATAGATCTGGCCCCGGATATCCGTCGGGAACTTGACCGTAACCTTCGGCCAGAAATTCAAACTGATCGCTTCATTGATCAGCGTAAAGCTGCCGCTGATCAACGCCTGACTGGCAATGATCGAAGCAGCCATCGCAATAAAGACGCTCGGGATCAGGAACCAGTGCGGCACGATCGCGAAGAAAGGATTCACCGCTCCAAGCGTCTCTTTATGCTGCAGCAGCACCCAGGCGCCCTGGCCCAGGTAATTCAACACCAGCGTCGACTTGACAAAGATCCAGCTCACCTGGATGTTCCGGCGGCCGCAGTGGCCAAGGTCCGAATAGAGCGCTTCAGCCCCCGTTGTACAAAGAAAGACGGCGCCAAGCAGCCAGAATCCCTTCGGATGCGAGACAAGCAGCTCCAGCCCATAATGCGGGCTCAACGCCTTCAATACTCCCGGATAATGCACGATCTGATTCAAGCCGAGCACTCCCAGCATCGTGAACCAAATGAACATGATCGGACCGAACGATCCCCCCACGACCTTTGTCCCAAACCGCTGAAAGGTGAAAAGCAACAGCAGGATCACCATCACGATCTCCACCACCAGCGCATTGCCCGGAACGATTACGCTTTCCAACCCGTGGACCGCACCAAGGCCCTCGACCGCAGACGTCACCGAGATCGGCGGCGTAATGATCCCATCCGCCAATAGCGTCCCCGCCCCGATTATGGCTGGGTAGACCAGTACCTTGCCATACCGGCGGACCAGCGCATACAACGAGAATACGCCTCCTTCCCCGTGGTTGTCGGCCTTCAACGTGATAAACACATATTTGAACGTAGTTTGCAGGGTCAGCGTCCAAAAGACGCACGAAATAGCGCCAAACACCAGTTCCTGGGAGATCTTACCACCTTCCGTCAGAATGGTTTGAAAAGTGTATAGCGGAGAAGTGCCGATATCGCCAAAGATGATGCCTAAAGTAATGAGAAGACCTGCGGATGTGACTTTACTGATATGACTTCGGTCCATAGATGCCGCCATCGGGCAAAAACCGTACCCGCGAGCCAAAGACATCCCAGGCCGCCCCGGAATGCCTCACCAACAAGAGTTTCAATAAATCAAATTATTTTTTGTCCACCCGGATCTTTCTAAAAACCTTTTCAAAATGGGAAAACCGTATCATTTCGGAAATAATCCCTCCCGATCTGTCGTCCTCGCCCGTAACATCTCTGCAAAATTCAGCTTCCGCATCATCGCATTCACCACACAAGCCAGACGCTTCGTCCGCGTACCCTCCGTTTTGGCTTCCCTCACCCAATTGCCGAAATAATTCTGATGTGATTTTGGAAGACTGGTGAAGTAAGCCAGCGCTTCCGGCTCATCCTTGAGACACGCCATAAGATCCTTCGGCGGCTCGATCACCGCCTTGTCAACCTCCAGCTCGACCCGAAGCGAATCCCCTTTTTGCTTTCGAAGGGTTTTCCGGACACTGGCTTTGAGCGCCATGATAAAATCCCCTTCACCCATTGGCAACAAAGCCACCTTCCCGATCGGATGCTCATCCAACTTCCCCTTGACCCGAAAGGATTTTTTATTGCCCGGCATGAGTTTGGCCGCCATGGCCGCGGGAATCCGGATATAACTCCATCCGGTCTTTTCGCCCATCTCCCCAAACTGCAATATTTTGGCTGTAAAACGAACCATCAAAGCCAACCGGCCCCGCCTGACCGCGTCGCCTGGCTACACCTCCCCCTAAGCCCTTACCTTCGTCGCCGGCTTCTTCTTCCTCTTCTGCTGCCTGAGCGCCGCCTCGATACCCTTCCGCAGGTTCTCGAACGTAGGTTTGCCGGTAAAAAGCTCCCCATTGATAAAAAACGCCGGGACGTCCCGAACCCCTTTATCCAACCCTTCCAGCAGATCACTCTTGACCTGCCAGCCATAAGTAGAATTCATCAGATCTTCCAGGAACTTCTTGTTCACCACCCCGCAATCCTTCGCATATTCCCGCAGACTGATCGCCCCCAACCGGCGTCGATGCGCAAACAACATCGAGTGCATCTCCCAGAACTTGCCTTCCTGGGCCGCACCCAGCGAAGCCTCCGCAGCCTTCATGGCGTGCTGATGGATCTTCGTCAGCGGAAAATGCCTGAAATTGAATCTCAATTTGCCCTCGAACTGCTTTAACAGCTTCTCCACCACTTCGTTGACCTTGGCACATGCCTCGCTTTCATAGTCCCCATACTCCATCAAGGTAACAGGAGCTTTCGGATCGCCTACAAAGACCTCTTTTGTTGGAATGATCTCAACCAAATCTTTTGCTTTCATATTAGACTTATAACATATTCCGGGCGCTAAAGTTCGTCCTTTTCCATATAAAATCCGTTCCGCTCAAACAAATTACATCATTTCTTGTTGCTTTCCGCTTTTTCCAGGTGCGGCGTCTCATTCCTAAACACCACCACCCCATCGAATACATCCACCAGCACCGGGACCGTCCGGTCGATATCTCCAGCTAATATCCTCTTACTCAATTGATTCACAATTTCCTTCTGGATAAGCCGCTTCAACGGCCTTGCTCCGAACTGCGGGTCAAACCCATTTTCCGCCAGATAGTCGATCAGGTACTCGCTAAAATCCAGTTGGATCCCATTCTTCGCCACCAGCTTCTGCAAACCCTCCAGCTGGATCCGAATGATCCCCCGGATCTCGCCCTTCAATAAAGGCTGGAACAGGATGATCTCATCGATCCGGTTCAGGAATTCCGGCCGGATCGTCTGCCGCAACAACTCCGTCACTTCCACTTTCGTCTTTTCCATCACATCCTCGCGATTGCGCTCCGTCACATCCTCGAAATTGGCCTGGATGATCTGGCTGCCCATATTACTGGTCATGATAATGATGGTATTCTTGAAATTCACCACCCGGCCCTTATTATCCGTCAACCGCCCGTCATCCAACACCTGCAGCAGAACATTGAAGACGTCCGGATGCGCCTTTTCGATCTCGTCCAACAGGATCACACTATACGGTTTCCGCCGGACAGCCTCCGTCAATTGCCCCCCTTCATCATACCCGACATATCCCGGAGGCGCACCAACCAGCCGGCTGACGGCATGCTTCTCCTGGTACTCGCTCATATCGATCCGCGTCATCATACTCTCGTCATCGAACAAATAGTCCGCCAGCGCCTTTGCCAGCTCCGTCTTACCTACCCCCGTCGTCCCAAGAAAGATAAAGGACCCTATCGGCCGCCTGGGGTCTTGCAACCCGGCCCGGCTCCGCCGGATAGCGTCGGCTACCGCGCTGATCGCCTCATCCTGCCCGACAACCCGCTTATGCAGCTCATCTTCCAGGTTCAATAACTTTTCCTTCTCGCTCTGCAGCATCTTGGTGACCGGAATGCCCGTCGACTTCGCTACCGCTTCCGCGATATCTTCCGCATCCACTTCTTCTTTCATCAACCTGGACGTCGCACTCATCGCATCCAACTGCGCTGAAAAAGTCTCGATGATCTTCTCCTGCTCTTTGATCTTGCCATACCGGATCTCAGCTACCTGTCCATATTGTCCTTCCCGTTCGGCTTTTTCCGCAGCCAGCTTGAGGCTCTCGATCTGCGCCTTGGCATTCTGTACCTTCTCGACCAGTTCCTTCTCCTGTTGCCACTTGGCCTTCAGCGTATCCCGCTGAACGCTGAGATTCCCGATCTCCGCACTCAGCTCCCGCAGCTTCTCCTCGTCATTTTCCCTTTTGATGGCCTCCCGCTCGATCTCCAGTTGCCGGATCATCCGCTCCAGCTTGTCAAGCTCTTCCGGCTGCGAGTTCATCTCGAGCCGCAGCTTGGCGGCGCTTTCATCGATCAGGTCGATCGCCTTGTCCGGCAGGAACCGGTCCGTGATATACCGATGCGACAGCTCGACCGCCGCGATGATCGCTTCATCCTTGATCCGCACATGATGATGCGTTTCATACCGGTCCTTCAATCCACGCAAAATGGAAATGGCGTCCTCTTCATTGGGCTCGTCTATCATCACTCTCTGGAATCGCCGTTCAAGCGCCTTATCTTTCTCGAAGAATTTCTGATATTCATTCAACGTCGTCGCCCCGATCGCCCGGAGCTCGCCTCTTGCCAGCGCCGGCTTCAAAATATTAGCGGCGTCCATCGCGCCCTCTCCGCCTCCGGCGCCCACCAACGTGTGGATCTCATCAATAAAGAGCACGATCTCCCCGTCACTGCCCGCAACTTCTTTCACCACGCTCTTCAACCGCTCTTCGAACTCCCCTTTGTACTTTGCGCCCGCGATCAACTGCCCCATATCGAGAGCAAAAATGATCTTTGACCGAAGGTTCTCCGGTACATCCCCATTGACGATCCGGTGCGCCAGCCCTTCGGCGATCGCCGTCTTACCGACGCCCGGTTCCCCGACCAAAATAGGATTGTTCTTGCTTCTGCGCGAAAGAATGTGAAGAGTCCGGCGGATCTCCTCATCCCGTCCGATGACCGGGTCCAATTTTCCCTGCCGCGCCAGCTCGTTCAAATTCTTCGCATATTTATTCAGGGCGTTGAAAGACGTCTCCTGGGTCTGTGAACTGACCGTCGATCCTTTCCGCAGATCCTTGATGGCCGTGATCAGACCCTTTTCCGTCAATCCCGCATCCTTCAGCAATTTGGCCGCGTTGTCCTTACCCTGTAAAATGCCGAGAAGCAAATGCTCGACGCTTACGAATTCATCCCCGAACTGCTTCAGGTCCGAACCCGCATGCAAGATCGCACTGTTCAATTCCCGGCTGATCGATTGCGCCGGATCTCCGCCGGTTACCTTTGGCAGCTTCTGCAGAGCCTCATCCAGCTTGCTCTCGACAAAAGTCACATTGACGTCGTTCTTCTTCAGCAGGAACTCTACCAGGGAATCTTCCTCCGCCAGCAACGCCTTCAGCAAATGGTCCGTATCTATCGTCGAATTGGACCCGGAAAAGGCCAGTTGCTGCGCCCGGGCGATCGCCTCCTGCGCTTTTATCGTAAAATTGTTTAGATTCATATATTTATGGTTTTCCTTTTCAGTTTATATTGCATTTCTCGTCGCAAAATTTAAACCAGTACCTCAATCCAGCTAATATGTCACATTCCGTTCGCTTTACCTGTCTGAGTTTCAGCCCGTTCCCAGTACTCCTGCTATTCTGTCTCACCGTTGCCGCCCAGAGGAAGCCGGAAGTGCCGGTAGACCACCGGTTCGACCCTTTGGATCAGCTATTTAAGCAGAACGAGAAGGAACTGGGCAAGGACTACGTCGCACTGGTATGGCAGGACGGTAAGATCCTCTATCAAAAACAGGGCTCGGATGATTTCACCCCAAAAATGCAGGCTCCCGTCGCCCGGGCTGCCGACTGGATGACCGCCGCACTGGTGATGACCTTTGTGGATGAAGGCAAGATCTCGCTGGACGATAAAGTTACCACCTATGTCCCGATGTTTGGAAAATATATGAAAGGGTATATCACCATCCGGAACTGCCTGACCAATACCACCGGGATCAAAGTCGATGAAGGAATAAAAAAAGCGCTCGAGAACGTCAAATTCGAGACCCTTGAGGATGAGGTCAACTCCTATGCCTCGCATCGGGATATCGGCACCAATCCCGGCACGGAGATCTTCTATAATTACCTTGGTCCCACTATTGCCGCCCGCTGCCTTGAAGTCGTGGCCAAAAAGCCCTTCGAACGGCTCATGATGGAACGCATCATCCGCCCCCTCAAAATGCGGGGCACCTCTTTCGAGAGCCAGACCGGCGGAGCCCCCAATCCCTCCGGCGGAGCCGTTTCCGCCGCCAGCGACTTCATTAGTTTCATGGCCATGCTGATGAACAAAGGCGTTACTCCCGACGGTAAGCGGATACTTAGCGAAAAGGCGGTCCTTGAACTGGAGAGCCCCCAATTCGCCAACCTGCCCATAAAGTATATGCCGAAGGAATTACAAGGCGCCCAGTCTGGCCTCGGTTGCTATATGATCGGAACCGGGAATTCCGCCGTGCTGCTCTCCCCCAATATGCTTGGGACGACAGCCTGGATCGACAAATGCCGCAACTATGCCGCCGTCCTGATCGTCGCCAAACCCGAAGAGCCGAAGAAGGTCCTTTGGTCCGGTATGATGAACCTGATCAACCAGCAACTCGGCGGAAATTGTAATTAGCGCCGGGACCTTTCGCTTCGCCGTTTGAGCTCAATTCTCTTTTTTCACCAGCACGATGCGGCTGTGATCGGCCCTGTATAGCCGCTCGTAAAATTTGACCAGGTCCTGATAATCCGCCGGCGGGAACCGTCCCGCAGACACCTCATAACGGCGGTAATAGACGATCTTATCCGGCATGACCTTCACCGACGCCGAATACTTCCCAAACCGTGAATCGATCGCCACATCCGCCGGAACCGACTCCGGCTGATAACCCGCCGGGATCTTCAACGTCACGCTATCGATATCCGTGAAAGCCTGCTTGTCGACAAAATCATAGCGCCGCCCCGAATCCGCCGGCAGCCGGTATGAGCTGCGGTCGAACAGATCAGGATTTACAAATAATCGCTTTCCTGAAACCGACGCATAGTTGGGGCTCATGACATGTAAATATTCCCTCACGACAGGGATCGTCCCCTTCTGCTCTTCATAATTACTCTTATCGACCGAATAGGTTGGGAGATTGAAAAGATCATTCAGATATTTTTGTCGTTCCTCACCCGACAATTCATTCATGACCGCACTAGGCATCTCCTCCCGGCAGCCGGAATAGCGCGTATTCACAGCGGCGTCGAGCGTACCGTCGTCGCCGATCGACGCATTCACCACCCGGCACCGCGTATTATCCCTTGCCGAATAAATCGGCGTCCGGACGATATGTCCTCCGTCATCGTCGATCAGAATGGCCTTCCGGTTGCCCGTAAAGGTGCCCATGAAATCCGGCGAGACCGTCTGGCTCGTACACTCCAGCCAGATCGTATCCTTGCCCATCGGTACGCAGGAGATGATGTGATTTCCCTGAAGGGAGGGAAAATCATCCACCAGATCAGGCTCGTTCTTCCCGCCATATATAACCACATAGTTGCCCTTTATCCCCGCCTCTTTCAGCAACGCCACCATGAAATTGGACAACGCCTTGCAGTCCCCGTATCGCTTGGTGGCGACATAGTTCGCCGGAAAAGGCTGCCAGCCGCCGATGCCCAGCTGAATGCTGATATACCGGGTGTTCTTTTGCAGATAGTCATACAAGGCATATACCTTCTGTCTCGTATCCGGCAGATGGTCCGTCAGCTCATGGACCTTCTTCCTGACGTCATCCGGCAGCACGTCCCTTCCCGCCCGCAGCTCGTTGATGAATTTTCCGAAATTCTCCCAGGACGACATATTCCCTTTATATCCCTGCGCCTCGAAGTCGGATGGCGCGAACAGCACGTGCGGCGCGATCTCCGCCCAGCTTGGCCCCGCGAATTCCGTAGCGCGGGCAGGCAGATTGCTGATCTCCCAGGTATAGATCTTCTTATCGCCGGAAGTAGTGATCACGGGCTCGAAATGACAGTTGACCGGCTTGTAACGCACCTGGTAACCGGCCGGCGCAATAATTACATATTTGCTGTGCTGCGTCGAGATTCCCGTGGAATACAACGGCGCCCATTCGTCAAAATGAAGGATCCCGTTCATTTCATCCTCCTCGTCATAGTCCACCGTATACGGATATACCCGGCAATAGAAGTTGTGCAGCTTGAATCGCACGTCGTCCGCAAGATTCTCCTCGCCCGCATAGCTCCGGTCCTCCATATCTTTTTTCTTCACATGCTTCACTTCCTTTCCGCTTGCATCATATAAGGTGCCGTCGATCCAGTTGATGGAGATGAATTTGCCATACCAACTGCTGTATCCGCCGATATTGTCCGCATTCTCGTTGAGGATCGTAAAGACATGATGCTCCTTCTCGATCGCCTTCTCCGGCGACTTGATCTCCAGGATGTATTCCTCCTCCCGCATGACCGCACGGGCGTCCTTCTTCAGCGAATCGGGGATCAGCGCCACGCTGTAAGACTGTGCCGATACCGACAGCGAAAGGCTCAGCAACGCCCCGCAAATGCCCGGCAACGCTCCCCAAATGCCCGGCGACGCCCCCCAAACAATGAGTTTTTGCATAGATTATTTTTTCTTTTTAAATACGATCTGTTCGCTTTCCTTCCGGACAATGGCCGCAAAAAAGGCCCGCAACAATGGATACTCCTGCGGCTCATAGTTAGCCCTCAAAAGCCGGATGCGGGTGCGAAAATTGATCTGATCGCCATCATGGGAAAGGATATACTCGAAAAATCCGCCGTCATTCAACATAATCTTTTCCGATTTCGGCACCTCTTCCACTACATAGCCGTTCGGAACATCCATCGTTAGGATATAGTTCGCATCCCTTGCATACGGCATTTCCACCGGATAGGTCCTTAGATCGGACTTGAACGGATTTTCGGTCAACCGGTCGGTCATCGTCGGCGTAAAATAAAAAATATCCGATGCGGTGTCGGGCGTGAGACGACAGTTGAAGCTGACGGCGATCGGCTCATCCGGCATCATCAACGAATCGATCTCCAGATCGGAGAATGTCTCCTCCGGCGTCAACCCGGACCGGATCTGCTCCCTGAATTTCTTCTCGCCTTCCGGCGCTTTCAATTTTTTCCTGATCTCCATGGCCTCGGCAATTCCGGGATAACTTTGAACCGTCCCGTCCAGGCCGCCTTTGTCCGCGTTGCCGAGATACACGACCACTTTCTTTTTCTCTGTCAACGAATCGGCGCTTAGTGCATTTTCCGGAAAGCGCTCGGTCGTGTCTACCATAACGTCATAGCCGTTGTAACATTCCAGGGGTAGTTGGCCAAATCCTAAATCCCGGTCACTGGCATCGAGATAGAATGATTTTGTGCCGGACCTGAATTTGCAAACCACATAATTGAGCGCCGACCCCTGGGGCATCAATTCATTGAGAAACCCATTGGACCGGGTGCTCAGGACAACGGGGACGGCATGGAGCTTTTCGCGAACCAGCATGGCGATCAATAGCAAATTCAGCTCGGCTTCGCTACCATTCCTCGCCTTATAGACCGACTTTAGGGTATTCGACATGAGATACCCGGGATGCGTATTGCAGGCGAAATTGTCCCGGACATAAGCATAGATCTTTCTTGCCTTGGTCAGATCATCCCCCGCCCCTGCCGTTACATCCTTTATATCCTTATCCAGCCAGGAATTATTCGAAGTGAGGTCCGCGCCAAAATGATCGTTGTTAAGCAGCTGACGGTCAAGCTGTACCCAACTGAACAGCACACCTCCCGCCCGAATATCCTCGATATAGGTTACGTTTCTATTGGTAGGGACATCCCGGGCGATCGCGACGGCCTTCGTTTCAAAACCGGAGATCCGGACGTCGATCCTCGCGAGATAATTATTCACCGTACTGGTAAAAGGCTCTTCTTTCATCGCCGGGACATCTTTCGCTGCCCAATGATAAGTCTTCACATCGCCGTTCCCCTGATCATATCCCCCTGAGCTCACCGCGGTCGTCTCGATGCAGAACGGCACCGTGGATTGCCTTCCGACTGAATAGCTGAATTCCGAAGGTATGCTTGTCTTGAATTCGCTCCACAGGCAGGGGTAGATATTCTGGATCAGCCAGGGATGATCGTTGAATACGAACGGCGACGTTTGCGTATAGGTATACTCGATGATCGAACCTTCCCGCACTGCCGGGAAAGTGAACCGTTCGGTCATCCAGTTCTCCGACACCTTTTCCCTGAAAATACTTTTCTTGTCCAGTTCCGTTCTAACGACGCTCCCGTTTTCCAGATTGTAGGTTGCGGCCTTCAGGCCGGTTATATCCTCACTCTGCGATCTGAAGACCTGAAGTGGAATGGTGACGGTAGCGGCGCCGAACCCGCGCTTTTTCAGGATAAGGACCCGCTTTGTACGCTGCAGATATCCATCCCATTGCCATGCGGAAAAAGCCCTTTTCTCGAAGGTTTTTATTCCCACATCCGAGATCACTATCGCGTCCGCCGACGTGTCCCCCGCGGGCAGTGCAACGGCAAAATCGGCCGCCGTAACCTTACCGGATACAACCGGCGATTTATCCTGTGCAAAGCCGTGAAGGCCTGCAAGAACCAGGATCAGGACAGGCCAACCCCGCTTGCTATTTTTTCTTTTTAAAGACAATTTGCTCTCCCTGCTTTTTAACGATATAGGCAAAAAAGTCCCTCAACGTCGCATAGTCCTCAGGAGTATAAGTTGCCTTCTTTAGCTTAATGCGCGTCCGGAACTGGATCTGATCCCCGCTTTTCATTACCAGGTATTCGAAGAAGCCTTCATCCGAATTGTAAAGGACTTTTGCCGATTTGGGAAGTTCATCCACCGCATACCCGGTCGGAATATCCATCATCATCGTATACGTCTCGTCCATGGCATAGGGCATTTCCACCGGATACGTCCTGGCCGCCGCCTTGAATGGGTTTTCCTTAACGGCCCCCGCCAGGATCGGGTTGAAATAATACTGGTCGGTGGCCGAGTCGGGCGTCAGATGCATATCGTAAGCGACATTCAACGGCTCATCCGGCTGCATGACGCTGTCCATCTCGAGGTTGGCTACCGTCGCATCGCCGGAATAGGTGGTCTGCAGCTTCTTGAGATACGCCTGCTGACCATGCTCTTTGACATCCTTTCGGAGATCCTCCGACTCCTGAAAGCCCGGTTTGCTCTGTATCCGCGCGTTCAGGCCGCCCTTTTCATCGTTGGTGATGATCGCCAGCGTGACATTGCCTTCCGTCAGGCTGTCCGCGCTCAGGTCGGCGATATAAGGCTTTTCCTTATTGACGACCCGGCCGGTGCCATTATAACAGCGCTGGGGCAGCCGTCCGAATCCCACCCACGGCTCGCTCGCGTCGAGCAGGTACTTCACCGAATCGATCGTCACCTGGCTGATCACATAGTTGTACCGGGTCAACAACGGATAAAAGGGATGAGTGAAGCCGTTGCTCCGCGTACTCAGAATGACAGGGTCCGCGTTGAAACCTGCATGCGTCAGCATCCCGGTCAGCAGCAGGTTGAGATCAGCCTCATTCCCGCTCTTGTTCTTATACACCGTCTTTATCGGATTACTGAGATACAGGTTGCCGTGCGAACTACAAGTAAAATTGTCGCGCACATACGCAAAGATCTTTTGCGCCTTCTCCAGGTTACCCGCCGCTCCTTTGGTGATCGTCTTTACCTCATCATCCATCCAGCCATTGCCCTTTGTCAGGTCGACGCCGAAGTCTTCATCATTCAGAAGCTCCTCGGAAAGCTTGAACCAGTTACCCATCAGATCATGATAGACGCCACCCGGATATTGGACGCCCGACAGTTGGAACTCTATTTTCGAAAGATAGTTACCGACCGTCGTCGTAAAAGGCTCCTCCTTCAATGCAGGCACATTGGTCATTACCCACCGGTGCGTGACCACATCGTCATCGAAGGTATAGTGATCGTCCCTGTCCGCCCCGCCGGGGTCGGTGATATGGAATGTCGAGACCCTATCGTCATGGCTGTTGATCTTGAACGGTAAGTAACCCTGCGTAAGGGTCACGTATTTGAAGAAATTCGGCATTTCGACCTGGTACTCGCTCCACAGCGTCGGATAAGCGCCCTGGAACTCCCAGGGTTGCAGGTTGAACAGGAACGGCGATACCTGCGTATAGGAATATTCCAGGATCGCCCCCTCCTTCAATGCCGGGAAAGTGAATTTCTCCACCTGGACATGCTTGGTGATCTTGTCCGTGAAAATAGATTTGCTGTCCAGCTTCGTCTCCACCACCTTTCCATCCTCCAGCGTATAGGTCGAGGCCTTTAGCGACATGATCTTTTCCGCGCTCAAGGTTCCGATATAAACGGGGATCCTGATGGTAGCCGCGTCGAATCCCGTTCGCTTTAGTATCCGCAGCCTGGTAGATCGCTTGAAGGTCAGATCGAATCCACCCCTCGCATTACCTTCAAAGGATGAAGTCCCAAAATCCGCGATCACCATCGCCTCTGCCGATGTATCGACCGCCGCCGCCGTAACTTTGAAATCATCCGGCGTGACCTTGCCGAATTTGACGGGAATTTTATCCTGCGCCTTCAGACCGATCGGAAATGCCGGAAATGTCATGGCCAGGCAGACCACGATCCGCATAACCCGGTTTTGAATAGTCATAAGTGTTCAGTTGGTTTAGAAGTATAAATCGGTTCTGTCTTTAACTCTTTTTCAGCACGATCGTTTCCGCCTCTTTTTGCACGACCAGCGCATAGAAATCCCGGAGGTTGCGGTAATCATCCGGGCTGAAATTCGCCTTGTTCAGCCTCAACCGGCACCGCAACTGGATCATCCCGCCCTGCACCCCGATCAGGTAGTCGAATGTCCCATCCTGCCCGTTCAGCGTCGCTTTCATTGATTTGGGCATCTCCTCCACCGTATACCCGTCCGGGATCTCCATCGTGAACACATACAGCTCGTCGGCGGCATATGGCATCTCGATCGGATATTTCCGCTCCGCCGCGACAAATGGGTTCTTCCGCAACCCTGCGCCAATGAACGGGCTCAGATAGATCTTCGCTTCACCCTCGCCCGGATGGAGCTTAAAGGAATAATGGACCTTGACCGGTTCCTCCGGCTGTTCCAGCGAATCGATGCCCCCGTCGCTGATCGCGACATCCTCGCCATACTGCGTCTGGATATTTTTAAAGTACGCCTTTTCGCCCTGCTCGTTTACCTGCTCCCGCAGCTCATAGGATTCCTGCGGCCCAAGCGTAGACTCCCACTTCCCCTCCGGCCCTTTGTCCGTCGCCGTGATAAAGACCACCGTCGTCTTCCTTTCCTGCAACGAATCGGACTCGAAATATACCGACCCGGAATCGGTCCTGCTGATGATCCGGGCATGCCCGTTATAACAATCGCCATCCAGCTGGCCAAATCCCAGTTTCGGATGCGCGGCATCGAGATACGACACTTTTCCCTCCAGCTCCACCCGCGCGATCACATAGTCGAGCCGCTCCAACACCGGATAAGTCGCCAGATTGAATCCGTCCTCCCGCCTGGTCAGCACCACCGGGTCCGCCTTGAGCCCGATCTTTCGTAACATCGCCACCAGCAATAGATTGATGTCGCCAACCGACCCGCTGTGCTTTCGGGCGACATCGCCGAGACGGTTGCCGCTGATGAACATATTCCGGCGATCATCACAGGTGAAATTCCTGGTCAGATAGTAATAGATCTCATGCGCCTGTGCGGCAAGATCGCCGCCGCCGGCTATCGCCTTATGGATGCAATCCGTTACCGATTGGTCATCGTCATCCAGCGTCGCGCCAAAGTTGCTTTTACTCATCAGGCGTTCCGTTACTTCTTTCCAGCTGTTGAAGAAGTCGGAGTACTGCTCCCCGTTGTAAGTTTTGGCCAGCTGGAAATCGATCTTATCAACGTAGTTATCCGGACAGAACAGAAATCCTTCCGCCTGGAAGGCCGGAATATCTTTCATGACCCAATGATGTTTTGTCACCGTGGCATCGACGATCATCCATCCGCCGTGCCTGTCTCCCACCCGGTAAGATCCCCCGCCCACATCGCCCTTGTCGACAGCATAACGATGGACGCCTTGTTTGACCACCGTATAGAACAATGCCTGCGGGATGTCCACCATCATTTCGCTCCAAAGACACGGATACCGTTCCGACTGGAACTGCCACGTCGGCAGGAACTCGACATAAGGAGATGTAACGGTATAAGAATAGTCGATGATCGATCCTTCCTTGACAGCAGGTAAGGTAAACCGCATTTCAGTCCAATCACCTCGCATCCGGTCAGTGTAAATATCTTTCTTCTCCAGCTTGACCTCGGTCACCTGGCCGTTCTCCAGGTTATAGGTAGACGCCGTTACCTTTTCCAGTTTCTGCGGATCGTCTGAAGGATGATAAAGCTCGACACGGACGGTTGCCAGCTCATCAAATGCCTTTTTGTTCAGTATCTTTACCCGCCGGTGACGCTGAAAGACGTAGGAGAACCAGCCATGTTCGTTGCCGGTAAAACGGATCTGGCCGATATCCGCCAAAATGATGGCGTTATTACTATCACTGAAAGAAGTGGAATTTTGGGTGAAGTCGGCCATACTTACCGGGGAAAGTTCCCGGACATTCTTGTCCTGCGCCGTACAGCGCGCTCCCCAAAGGAGGAAGAGCAAGAACATGGGGAGAATGGTTAAGCGGCCTTCCGGTCTCAGAGGCATAGGTTTCGTGTAGGGGTTAAACGACACTAATATAGAAAAATTGCTCATAACTAGTATGCTCCCAGTGGATAAATATTTAGCCAAATGTTGAGTAGCCGGCATACTGGGCTGATTCGCCAGTGGACCCGCGAGCTTGGGTTCGAGTACTGCGGCATTGCCAAAGCCGCCCGTCTCGATGAAGACGCCCGCCGGTTGGAGGATTGGCTTCATCAGGGAATGCATGGCGCCATGCGCTACATGGAAAACCATTTCGACCTCCGGATCGACCCCACCCGGCTTGTTCCCGGCGCCCGGTCGGTCATTACCCTGCTGCTTAACTATTTTCCGGCCAGCGGGCAACCCGCCGGTTCCCCCCGCATCGCACGTTATGCCTACGGACAAGACTATCATGAAGTGATCCGCGGCAAACTCAACGCGCTGCTAGCCAGGATCCGCCAGGAGATCGGCGAAGTGGAAGGAAGAGGATTTGTCGACAGCGCGCCGGTCCTGGAGCGTAGCTGGGCCGTACGTAGCGGTCTGGGCTGGGTTGGAAAGAATGGCAATCTCCTGCACCGTCAGGCCGGGTCGTTCTTTTTCATCGCCACCCTGATCGTCGACCTGCCACTGGATTATGATGACCCCTTTGCCGGCGACTATTGCGGCACCTGCCGCCGCTGTATAGATGCCTGCCCCACTGAAGCCATCCTGGACAACAAGGTGGTGGACGGAAGTAAATGCATTTCCTATTTCACCATCGAACTGAAGGACCAGCTCATCCCCGGGGAAATGAAAGACAAATTCCAGGATTGGATGTTCGGCTGCGACACCTGTCAGGATGTTTGTCCCTGGAACAGTTTCTCCAAGCCCACAACGGAAGCGGCATTCACGCCGCTGCCCGCCATCCTCAATTTCAGTACCGCGGATTGGGAAGAATTGACAGAAGAAAGTTTCAAGAAGATATTCCGGAATTCCGCGATCAACCGGACGCGCTTTGCCGGCCTGCGTCGCAATCTTCGCTTCCTGCGATCACCTGCTTCCTGAAAGCCGCCTCGTCCCCTTACCCCTACAACCTGCTTCCTGAAAGCCGCCCCTTATTTCACTCCCCGCAACCTCTACCGCATCAATGACACCCGGATTCCGCCATATGCCATATGCCCTCCGCCCGACCCTGTCGTCAACATACCGGTCAGCGCATACTGGATCTCCGGCCCGGCCCGGATCTCAACCCCCTTCACCGGCAAACCGACCGCCAGCCCGGTATTGACGCCTGCCTGAGGGCGCCGCGCAACCCCATTATCCTTTTTGTAGGTCCCGGAAGAATTGTCATAATACAAAGCGTCCGAGCTCACCAGGTAAGAGAGGACCGCCCCACCCCGCCAGAACAACGGAAGCGAATGGCTGTGGTTGAGCTTCCACTGAACCGTCGCCGGCACTTCGAGGAAATAATAAAGGTTATTATAGGTCTGTACACCTCCGTTCGAAGCCGGGGAGGTGGAATTCAATGCATAGGTGAAAGAAGTAGCCGTGAATAGCGACGCGGAAGTAGGCGCGTACGCGCTTACCGGGCTGTTCGTTTGAAGCTTGACCGAATAATAGTGCAGGTTCAACCCGATATCGACCGACCACCGCGACGACACTTGCTTTTCTGCATAGACGCCGGCCCAATAGGAGTAATCCACTTTGAAATCGGCCTGATTTTGTTTGGATCCGCCGCTGGAAAAACTGCTACCCGCTGCCGCCGGCGCCTGAGGATATCCCCTTCCCCGGTTGATACCCGTGTAGGCGAGGGCGCTGGCCGATGCCAGCGGTGCATGCCCATTTCCGGTTGTCGTATGGATCCACGCCCCACCCCCGCCTGCCGCCACGCCACCCGTCCAGGGATGCCTGATCCGGCTGATTCCATTGACAGCCGTCTTCACCGGCTGCCATTCCAACGGAGGCGCCTGTACCCCCCTCCGTGAGATCATTATCCCTATCAATCCCGGCCGGTACCGCTCCCAGGAAGCCCGTCTTGCCGCTAGTGCCTCTTCCCCACCGCCGGCCACACCCCTATCCGTTATTGTCCCGGTCCTGATCTCATTCGTCGCCCCAACATTAACATTTTCCCCGCTCGCGGTTCCCGCGGCGCTGCCCCCGCCAGCCGAAACTTCCGCGCCTTGCGTACCCGCCCCTCTCGCCGAAACTTCCGCTCCTTGCGTACCCTTTCCGCCAGTCGAAACCCCCGCTCCTTGCGTAGCCGCCCCGCCAGCCGAAACCCCCGCACCAGCTACAGCCTTCCCATCCGCGGTTTTCCCCGTCCCGGCGGCCGGAGCGACAGCCGCAACACCCCTACCCAAAGCCGAATGCCGGTACACGGCGATCCCTCCCGCCAACATCAACACTCCCGGTAGCAACCACCAGAGAATCGCCACCGCCCTTCTCCGCTTACGCGGCGCAATACCCTGCCGGATACCCGCCCAGACGGATTCGGATGGAACAAATTCCAGGTCATGCATTTTTTGCTGCACCTCTTGTTCAAACTTTGGGTCGTGCATAGCTCGATTCATTTTTTTTTGCGGTTGAGAATTTGTTGATCCAGGCGATCAGCAACGACCGCGCCCGCGCATATTGCGAACGCGATGTCCCTTCTTTTATCCCCAGTATCCTGCCGATCTCAACATGGCTATATCCTTCAATCGCATGCAAGTTGAAAATGGTTTGATATCCCGGCGGCAGTTGCCGGATCAGCTCCGCCAGCTCCTTCGTACTCATCATCACTTCCGGATCGTCATCCGATACCGGATGCAGATCGCCTTCCCTGAATGACAGGTCGGTCTGATACCGGCTATTCTTTTTAAGATAATTAATGGCCGTATTGACCATTATGCGCCGGATCCATCCCCCTAATTCTCCCGAAAAGCTGAATTGATGCAGATTTTTGAATACCATGATAAAACCATCCTGGAGCACATCCTCTGCATCAGTCATGGATTTGGTATAACGGTAACATACCCCCAGCATCGGCCCTGCGAATTCGTCATACAATTGCCGTTGAGCAACCGCGTCTCCCCTAAGGCAGTCGTTTACCAACTGGTGGTGGTCCATTCTTTCCTGATTACAATCTCTGACAATAAAAGACCTGCGACCGTTGCATCGCTCCAGCCCCCTTTCTTTCCCTTAAATTTGCCTCATGAACAGCGGATTAACGGAAAGGGACCGCCAGGTGATCTGGCACCCTTACACCCAACACAAGGACTGGCTACCCCCCATTCCCGTTTTACAGGCCAAAGGTAGCCTGTTATTCGATGAAAAAGGCAAGGCTTATATCGACGCGATCAGCAGCTGGTGGGTCAACATCCACGGCCATAGCCACCCCTATATCGCCGAACGCCTCTATCAGCAGGCGCTCCGGCTCGAACACGTGATCTTCACCGGTTTCACCCACGAGCCCGCCGTCGACCTCGCCGAACGCCTCCTTCCGCTGCTGCCGGGCGGGTTCTCCCGGATCTTTTACTCCGATAATGGTTCCACCGCAGTCGAAGTCGCGATCAAGATGGCCATCCAATACTGGCGAAACCTCGCCGCTCCCAATCCTGTCCCGGCCTCCGGTCGTTCCCGGGTCCTCGCCTTCCGCCACTCCTACCACGGCGATACCTTTGGCGCCATGAGCGTAAGCGAACGCAGCATCTTCACCGCCCCCTTCCGCGATTATCTCTTCGACGTCATCTTCATCGATACCCCGACGCCGGAAAACATCGACGCCCTCCGGGCAGAGATCCGCCGCCAGGGTCCGCAGATCGCATGTTTTATCTACGAACCCCTCCTCCAGGCCGCCGGCGGCATGCGTATCTACGAAGCCCCCCTCCTCGATGAACTAATATCCGAGGCCCGGCATCAGGGCGTCCTCTGCATCGCCGACGAAGTCCTCACCGGCTTCGGCCGCACCGGCCGCCTTTTCGCCGGGGAATACCTTGAGCAAAAAGCCGATATCATGTGCCTTAGTAAAGGCCTTACCGGCGGAACAATGGCGCTCGGCGTAACCGCCGCCACAGAGCGGATCTTCGAAGCTTTCCTTAGTAACGACCGCCGCCAGACCCTCTTCCACGGTCATTCCTTCACCGCCAACCCCCTCGCCTGCACCGCCGCACTCGCCAGCCTGGACCTGCTGCTGGAACCCGAATGCCTTAATAACATTCGCCGCCTCACCGAAAGACACACCGCCTTCCTCCAAACCCTCCGCTCCTCCCCCGGCGTGAAAAACGCCCGCTCCCTGGGTACCGTCCTCGCTTTCGAGCTCAACACCGGCCGGGATGAATATATCAACGCCATCGGTCCCGCCATAACCCGCGAAGCCCTCACCGCCGGCGTCTACCTGCGGCCATTGGGTAATACCGTTTACCTGATGCCGCCATATTGCATTACCGAAAAAGAAATGGACCAGGTATATGACTTCCTGGTCCACTGTATCCAACATTTTTCGAATCGCCAGGACAATTCTCGAACCAATTTATCAGTGACTTGAGGCGATTAGCGAACCTTGCGATCTGAAAACGAATGTTTCGGCTGCTTTTATGTCCGGTCGTTAAGCCCAAAGGTTAAAGAACTGTTAGAAACTATCCAATACGGCCAACCTGAACGGTTGAAAAAGAGAGGTTCCCCGCAGGGGTTTCTCGGGGTGGTGTTCCATCTTGGTTCCCCGGCGTGCTTCCCCCGCAATGGACGTAGAATTTATCCCGGCTTAGATTCCAACGCGATTGGTTCAACATCGACCAGTTCAAGAGATTTTACCATGTTTTGAACGGTGGCTTTATATTTTAAAAAATGAGCTGTTTGAATGTGCGCTTTGTACGCATTTTCGTCCAGGTATATTTCAAAAACGGTGATATGCGTCGGGTGGCTCTTATCATAAACGGCTGAGAGACTTATCACTCCGGGTTCCTTTTTTACCGCGTCAGCCATGCCTTCTTGAAGAGCAGTCTTGTAGTTGTCTAATTGTGCAGAGTCGATTACTATCCTGGCAATACGCATATAGCGGCTCTGATGCCCTTGAGCTAATAGTTGATTTGTCATTAAACAATTGCTAGTAAAGAATATGAATGTTATTATAAACTTCATACGATGTTCGGTTTTTTATTTCGATCCGACGGTTTATGCGTAACATATGGTAATTCAATTTACATTAATTTTCTGCCGTTGGTTAGGACATTGACCCGTCCTGGCTTTTCAGGAGAAAATGTATTAAATTTGTGACAATGGCAAGCCATATTCAGCGTATATATCTCGATACTTCGGTCATCGGAGGGTATTATGATACTGAATTTGAGGAGGACACCCGGATACTCTTTGAAAAGATTAAATTAGGGCAGTTTCATGTAGTTCTTTCTGATATTACCGAAGGGGAATTGCAGGAAGCCCCGGAAATGATTCGGAACCTTTTTATCGAGCTATCCGCAGGATTAGCCACAAGGATCGAGCTGACGGAAGAAGCTGTACAATTGGCAGATATGTATCTTGTCGAAAAGGTCGTAGGGAAAACAAGCCGGGTGGACTGTTTTCATATAGCCCTGGCAACCATCCAGAGGGTGGATATTCTGGTGAGCTGGAATTTTAAACATATCGTGAATGTCCAGAGGATACGGGGTTACAATTCCGTCAATATGAAGCTGGGCTATCCAACTATTGACATTCGATCACCCAAAGAAATTATTTATTATGAATACTAAAAAAACCGTGAAGAAAGAGCAGAAGGAGTTTGATGCCGTTGAATTTATGCGGGACCGGAGGACGAAAATCGCTAGCGAAACGGAAGGCATGAGCTTTGCCGACTTGAAGAAGTATTTCGGACAAAAAAAGGTAAAACTGACCAAATAATTCCCTGGTTTGCAATTGCAGGCTAAAGGCATTCCCATTTTTAGGCCCTATATTTTTATAGGGTCTATTTTATTTTTATTGCCCGGTGAATTGTTTATCCTGAATTCGGAGCGAATTCCGTTCAAATTTAATTGCGGACTCCGAATTGAAGAAGCTCCTTTAAAAGGATTTGAGCCTTTTAGAAAATAATAATTGAGCTTTTTAGAAAGCATCGATTGGATTCAAATAGTGATTGGTTCGATGTATCCCGATAAATTGACTTTTGACGGAGAGCAACTTCGAACCACAAGGATCAATTGAAGCGGCCTAGATAATATACACGCTGGACATGGCTTTCAGCGAAAATGAAAAAGGACAAAGCGGGATAATTCCTACTTTGTCCTCTCAAGCCGAATCGCCAGGATTCGAACCGGCAGCTTACATCTTGACGGGAACGGCGACCTTCACCTTATCCCAGGCAAGCGTAACCTGATGATCATTGGCCGTCATCGTCAATTGTTCCACCGGCGTCGAGAGATTCGTCACGGGCACATCGACCTTTACCACATCCTGGTCGGCATGCTGGTCATGATCCGTACCCCACATGCTCGTGTTGGAATTCAGGATGATCGTCCATTTGTCTTTTTCGGGAACGGCGAACATGGAATACTTCCCTGCCTTGACCGGCTTGCCGCCAAAGGTCGCATCCTTCGAGAATACCAGAATGGTAGGTTCGTCGGCGCCGCAGCGATAGGTCTTGCCATAAGGAGCTACCGTTCCCCCGAAGATATCCCTCCCCTTCTTGTAAGGACGGCCATAGTAGACCGTAATGTCCTTCCCCTTGATAGTGTCATGCGGGCTGTGCGGATGACTCGGCTGCGCATAAGAATAAGAAACGCCTCCAATTAACAACGCAATCGATGCGAACAATACTTTAGTGAATGACATATGGATAGTTTTTAGTTAACACTTTTTTCCACAAACCGTTGCAACGCCTCCAAAGATTCTTCCATCACCGGCCCAAGCTTCCGGTCGTATACAAAGATCCCCAGCTTCTCCCACGGGTACCACCGGAAATGGAACTCGAACCACCATTGTACCGTTAGCTTATCGGGATTCAGCGAGAGGAACTGAAACCCACCCACAAATTGCTTGCCATTGACCATATCCCAATTCAATAATACACCGGCGGTATCCGCCTGCCTCTCCTCTATCCGGAGCTGATCCGATTGCAGGAACGCCCCGGCGCCGCCGGACGGCGAAGAATACCGGATATTCGTCAGCGACGAATGGTACACGAAATCATTCCAACTCTTCCACGCCCGAAGATCGCTCACCGCCGCATAGACCTCCTGCCTCCGGGACGCGCGCACATTGACCACCCTTGAGATTCGGACCGTGGAAGGAAGAATGAGCGATAAGGCGGTTAGCACCGCGAACAAGACCAACAGACCCAATAAGGCAAATTTGATCAGTCGCATACGCTTACTCCCATTTGAATACTTTGATCGCCACGGCATACGTCGCAATCCCCCACAAAAAAAGGATGCCCAGTTGTTTCCCGCAGTCCGTGAGATGCGCCCCTTCGAAAGCGACGTTCCGCATCGCGTCATTCAGTTGCTTGAGCGGCAGGATCTCACAGATCCTCTGCAGCCAGACCGGGAACGCCAGCACGGAAAAAAAGGTCCCACCCAGCAAAAATTGCGGTAAAGTGAACAAATTGGCGAACGGCGGGATCGTAGCCTCGCTTTTCGCCACACTGCTGATAATGAACCCAAATCCCATAAAGACGATCAACCCAAAAAGGCTCAACACCAACATCTCCACGAAAGTCAACCACCCATGCACCAACGTAAAGTGAAAAAAGAGCTTCCCGATCCCGATAATGACCACCGCCGTGATTAGCTGAAAGGCAACCCTGGAGATCCCCTCGCCCAATACGATATATTTCTTTGCGATCGGCGTCGCATAATACCTTTTCAGCACCAGCTGCTGCCGCAAACTGAAGAAAAGGAACGCCACCCCGAATACCGCGGCGCTTAACAGCGAAAATCCTAACATCCCCGGCAGGATGAAGTCGATCTCGGAATACTCGCGTCCGGCGATCGGCGGCAGGTTATCGATCAGGATCGGCCGGTAGCGAACGTCCTCATATCTTTCCACGGTACCTTCGAATACCTGCGCCAGGGCGGATCGGAGGATCGAATATTTGTCGGCGCTGGCGGAAGATGTCAGCGTGTGTATGGTAAATTGCCGGATGCCGGCCGAAGACGTCCCCGAGTCGACCGTAAGGATCGCCGCAATCCGGCCCTTCTCCAGGTCATCTCTCATCTTTATCGAATCCTGCTCCGCCGTCAGCCGGACCAACGGACTTTTCAACAACCCCCGGATAACCGAAGACGTCGAATCCCCTTTGTGCGCCAGTGCAAAACCGACCGACGGCACCCCGCCGCCAATAAATCCAAAAACCAAAATAAAGACCAGGGGAAAGCCGAAACTAAAAGCCACCGCGGAAGGATTGCGCAGGATCGCCTTGAAGCTGCCCTTCGAGATCGCCAGCATTCCCCGCAGCTGGTTATATTGTTGTGCCATTCGCTGTTGATAATAAATTCCGCCGGTTGAAACATTATTCGATCACCAGATCAAAAGGCAGCCTCATCTGCGTCTTTCCTGTCATCGACTTAATTTTTTTGATCGTCATATAAGTCCGATAGCCATCCTCTCCCAACTCATCTTTCATCGTCGAAACGCTGACCGACCGCCGGTAACTACCCAGCAACCTGTCCAGGAAACCTTTTGGCTCCGGATATTCCAACAACCGGTAATCGTCGGTTTTCCCCATCCGGGCGGCACAATCGATCGCGTCCTGCAGGTTGCCGATCCGGTCCACCAATCCGAGCTGCAGTCCCATGGTCCCGCTCCATACACGTCCCTGCGCAATACTGTCGATATAGTCCATCGGCTTTTTCCGGCCGTCCGACACCCGGGTCTTGAAATCGCGGTAGATCGTGTCGACCTCATTTTGGATGAGCGTCCGCTCCACGGCGTTCAGCGGCCGGGTGACCGTCATGATATCGCTTTCCGGCGCCGTTTTGACCACGTCAAAGGTCACCCCCAACTTGTCCTTGAAGAACCCTGAAACATTGGGCACGATCGAGAATACCCCGATCGACCCGGTGATCGTCCCCGGTAACGCGAAGATACTGTCGGCATTACAGGACAGATAATAGGCCCCGCTCGCGGCCACGTCGCCGTAACTGATCACCACCGGCTTCCCGTCCCGTCGCGCCAGCGTGACTTCCCGCCAGATATTTTCGCTCGCCAGCGAGCTGCCGCCGCCGGAGTTGACCCGGATCACGATCGCCTTCACATCCTTGTCGAAACGGGCCTTCCGGATCAGCCACCGGTAAGTGTCCGACCCGATCTCTTCCCGCTCCCCTTTCCCATCCACCACCTCCCCTTCCGCATAGATCAGGCAGATCTCATCCCTGCCCGCGGCCTTATAATTCACCGCCTTTGCATATTTGGCGGCCGGAATGAAATTGATATAGGAATGATGACCGATCTTCAGCGCGTCCCGGATCTCATCTTTGACTTCATCGTCGTATCTCAACCCATCCACCAGCTTGTAATCGAGCGCATCCTGCGCCCGCCGGATCAGATTCTCGTTTACACATTTACGTAATACCGCCGTATCGAGCCCTCTTGACCGGGCCGTACTTTGCAGGAAATGGTTATAGAAGTCTCCTAACAATTCCGTCAGTTGAAGCCGGTTGGCGTCCGTCATCTTCGTTTCCCTCAGCGGTTCGGTAGCGCTTTTGAACTTCCCGGCATAAAAGATCTGCGGCTGGATCTCCAGCCGGTCCAACGCTTCCTTCATGAATAACAGATCCGTGGCATAGCCTCTCCACTCCACCCCCCCCTTCGGGTTGCAATAGATCCTGTCTGCCACATTCGCTACGGAATAAGCCCGCTGGGACAGGACGTCCCCATAGGCAAAAATGAATTTGCCGCTCTTTTTAAAGTCAGCCAGCGCCAGCCGGATCTCCTCATTCGTGGCAAACCCATTGGGGTCGCTGTTGCACTTGAGATAGACGCCGCGGATCGACGAATCCCGCTTGGCCCGCCTGATGATCCGCACCAGGTCATAGACCCCGGGAACATCATATTCGTCAGCCGACCCCAGATCGGCCAATGGATTGTCCTGCGCCTGCTCCTTATAGGTCTGCCCCAGATCGACTACCAGCACCGCTTTTTCCCCGACGCTGGGCCGGGACGGAGAGAAGACGGTACTTATAAGGAAGAGGAATAAAATAAAAAAGAAACCCATCACAACGATCAGCGCCAGCAACGAGGCAAAGAACGACTTGAAGAAACCTCCCATTTAAAAAAATATTTTTATGTGGAACCACCATCCCAAAAATAAAGATATTTGGGCCCCCGAAAGTAATGGAATCTATGAACATCTCCTATTTATTGATAGGTGGCAATCAGGGAGACCGGCTCGCCCGGCTGGCTGCAGCAAAGGATCATATCAGGTCGGCAGGCGGTAATATCCTGCTCGCTTCCTCCATTTATGAAACCGCTGCATGGGGAAAGACCGACCAGCCCGACTTCCTGAACCAGGCGTTAAAGGTATCGACCGGCCAGGATGCTCCGGCCTGGTTATCGACCCTGCTGGGTATTGAAGAAAAAATGGGCCGCCGCCGCCAGGAGAGATACGGGCCGCGGACCATTGATATAGATATTCTTTTTTTTAATAATTCGATCATCCGGGAACCGCAGTTGACCATTCCTCACCCCGAGATACAAAACCGCCGTTTCGCACTGGAGCCTCTCGAAGAGATCGCCCCCCTATTGATTCACCCCGTACTGGGTAAGACCATCCGGGAACTGCTCGCGGAATGTACCGATCCCCTGGCAGTAAAACAACTTCTATGAACCATCATTTCATCGCCATCGAAGGAAATATCGGCGCCGGCAAGACAACCCTTGCGCACATGCTCGCCCGCCATTTCAACGCCCGCCTTATCCTCGAACAATTCGCCGACAATCCCTTCCTCCCGAAATTCTATGAGAACCCCGGTCAATACGCCTTTCCGCTGGAGCTGTTCTTCATGGCCGAACGCTACAAGCAACTCAAAGAGCTCGTCTATACCGCCGACCTCTTCCAATCGATCACGATTGCAGACTACCTCTTTACAAAATGCCTGCTTTTCGCGAAGATCAATCTGCCCGAACAGGAATTCCGGCTCTATCAGAAATTCTTCGATATCCTCCAGACCCAGATCGTCCAGCCCGATATCCTCATCTACCTGCACGCCCCCGTCAGCAAACTGCAATCCAATATCCGCAAACGCAACCGCTCCTACGAACAAGGCATTCCCGACAGCTATCTTTTCAGCATCCAGGAAACCTATACCCACTATATCAGGCAACACAACCTCCGCACGATCTTCATCGACGTCGGCAACGCCGATTTCCTCGATAACCCGGCGCACCTGAAGGTCGTCCTCGATGCGCTTGACCGCGACACCGGCGAAGGACAACACTTTTTTTCTTTACCTTAGTAGTATGACCGAACGACGAAGACCGCCCGCACTGGAATTGTTACGCATTCAGGAATACCGGAACTTCATCACTGCCCGCTTTTTCTACGTCATGGCGCAAAGCCTGGTCGCCACAGTCATCGGCTGGCGGATCTATGAGATCACCCACAACCCTTTCGCCATCGGCCTGATCGGCCTGTCCGAATTCATCCCCGCCTTTTGCCTGGCCCTATATGCCGGCCACGTCGTCGACAAAAGCGACAAGCGCGCCCTCATCCTCCAAACCACGTCCTTCTACCTGCTTTGTGTATTAGGGTTACTCGCCCTCGTCTTCGGCCCCGTTATCCGGCTGCTTCACCTTCAATGGGTCCAATGGCTGACCTATGCCATTATTTTTTGCACCGGCGTCATCCGCGCCTTTGCCGGCCCCGCCACCAACGCCATTATCGCCCAGATCGTATCGAAAGAGCAACTGCCCGGCGCCGTTACCCTTAACAGCAGCGCCTTCCTGCTTGCCTCTGTCACAGGTCACGCCACCGCCGGGTTCCTTATTGCACGCACCACCTATCCGATCACCTTCACCGTCGTGGCCGTCTATGTCGTCATCGCCTTGCTCTGCTTTTTCCGCCTCGCACCCAAGCAGATCATGGTCACCGGTGAAAAGAAGACCTGGGATAGCATCAAGGAAGGCCTTCGCTTTGTCGTTCATACCAAAGAACTGCTTGGCGCCCTCGCCCTCGACCTCTTTGCCGTCCTTTTCGGCGGCGTCCGGGCGCTTATCCCGGTCTATGCCCGCGATATTCTCCAGACCGGCCCCATCGGTTACGCCTGGCTCAACGCAGCCGAAGACATCGGCTCCATGGCCATTATCCTTTCCCTTACGCTTCGCCCGCTCAAACATAAGCAGGGAAGGACCCTCCTATACGTCGTGGCAGGCTTCGGCGCATGTATCATCGTCTTCGGCCTGTCCAAAATTTACCTGATCTCCTTTCTCGCCCTCCTTTGCAGCGGGATGCTCGACGGCGTGAGCGTCGTGATCCGCGGCACCATTGTCCAGGTAAAAACACCCGACCCTATGCGCGGCCGGGTCTCCGCCGTCAACTCGATGTTCATCAACTCCAGCAACGAGCTTGGCATGTTCGAAAGCGGCTTTATGGCTAAATTGCTCCGCGTCATTCCCTCCGTCGTCTTCGGCGGCTGCATGACCATCGCCGTCGTCATCGCTACGTGGTTCAAAGCCCCAAGTCTGCGGGAGATGGAATACTAAAGCGGCCGGAGGCCGCTTTGCAAAGCAAAGCTTTGCCGACATTAGCCCTGTTTAGGCTTTGCAAAGCAAAGCCGCAGCGGAGCCGGAAAATTCTCTATCTTTAAATGCACCAAAACACTCCACGATGCAACGCCGAACCTTCCTCCAAACATCTTCCCTCACCCTCGGCGCCCTGGCGCTGCCGGGCCAAAAATTCCTGACAAAAATGTTTCCACAGGATCCCTGGAAAATGCGCATGCTTCGCAACAACGTCGGCATCTTCTACGAAAAAGGCGGCACCATCGCCTATCTGCTCGACCCCGCCGGTATAGTCGTCGTCGACGCCGAATTCCCCGAACAAGCCGGCCACCTGATCACCGAACTGAAGAAGCAATCGGACAAACCCTTCGAACTGCTCATCAATACCCATCATCACGGCGACCACTCCTCCGGTAACATCGCCTTTAAAGGCATCGTCAAAAAAGTAGCCGCCCACTCCAACTCACTCGCCAACCAGCAACGCGTGGCCATCGCACAAAAGACGGAGGACAAACAACTCTATCCCGATACAACCTATGGCGACGCCTGGGAATACAAGATCGGCGGCGAGCACATCAGCACCGCATACTTCGGCCCCGCTCATACCAACGGCGATAGCATCATCCATTTCGAGCATGCCAATGTCGCCCACGTGGGCGATCTGATGTTCAACCGCCGCTGGGCCTTTATCGACAATAGCGCCGGGGCCTCCACCGCCAACTGGATCACCGTCCTCGACCGCGCGATGAAGAAATACGACAAGGACACCCTCTTCGTCTTCGGGCACGCTTTCGACCCCGATAAGGTCACCGGCACCAAAGATGACCTCCAGGCCATGCGCGACTACCTGTCCCATCTCTACGACTTCGTCAACGACTGGATAAAAGCTGGGAAATCAAAAGATGACCTGCTGAAGGAAAAAGCTATCCCCGGTGTGACCGAATGGCAGGGCGAAGGCATCGAACGCGGTCTGCAAGCTACCTACGAAGAGCTCACCGCAAGCAGTCGCTCCAACACATAAAAGACGATCGGACAAAAGGTCGAATTCTTCTGCGTAAGCGACGCCCGCCGGACCAGCACATCCTCATCCGTATACGGGAATCGCTCACAGTCGGAAGGCCGCACCTCATAAATACCGCATCGATTGTCGGCGCCGAGGAATGGACAGGGCGTCGACCTTACCACGTAATCCCCGTCCTCGTCTAAACGCAGATACCGGTCGATGAATTCACTTTCACGCATCTTAAGATGACGCGCGATCCGTTTGATATCCGGCGTCTTGAAACGCGGCGAATAATTTTTGCAACAATTCGCGCATTGCAGACAATCGATCCGCCTGAACGCCTCCTCATGCAGCCCGGGCAGCCGGTCGAGCACCCGGTTCCGTAACGGCGCCTTCCCCGCCTTCTCCAGGAACTTTCGGTATTCCTTTTGCCGGCTTAAAGATTTTTTTTTCCAATTATGCAATAATTCGTCCATGCGTGATTGTCCTTTTTTAACATCCGGAAGCTTCAAAGATCGGAAAATTCGATTATTTTTAAGTTGTGGAGAACCTTAAAGAACAAATACTGTTACTGGTCAGTACGCCGTTATATCTTATCATTATCGGCATAGAGATCCTGCTCAGCAATTACCGTCATCGCAAACTCTACTCCTTTAAGGACACGCTGAGCAGCCTTTATCTCATGCTGCTCAACAGCGCCATCGACCTCCTGTTCCGCGGCGTCTACCTGCTCATCCTTCAGATCTGTTACAGCCACCACTGGATATCGATCACCAACGTCTTCTCTTACTGGTTCCTGCTGCTGCTGGCCGAAGATTTCTTATACTATTGGCTCCATCGCTGGGATCATGAGATCCGGCTGTTCTGGGCGGTACACGTTACCCATCACTCTTCCGAAAAAATGAACTTTACGGTGGGGTTCCGCTCCTCCGTCTTCCAGCCGCTTTACAGGTTCGTATACTTCCTCCCCCTCGCCTTCCTTGGTTTCAGACCGCTCGATATCGTATTCATGTACTCCGCTACCCAGATCTGGGGCATCTTTGTGCATACTGAACTGATCGATAAAATGGGCTGGCTGGAATATATCCTCGTGACCCCGTCACACCACCGCGTCCATCACGCTTCCAATCCTAAATACCTCGATAAGAACATGGGCATGTTCCTGATTATCTGGGACCAGCTCTTTGGCACCTTCCAACCTGAACTACGCCCGGAAGATTATCAGCCCCGGAAATACGGGCTGACAAAGCCGATGGATAAGACCGGGCCCGTCGACCTGGTCTTCCATGAATGGGCCGCCATCGGGAAAGACCTCGGCCGGCACGATATCGGCTGGAAAGAAAAATGGCAGTATGTCTTTGGCCCTCCCGGCTGGAGCCACGACGGAAGCCGGATGACCAGCGAACAGCTACGACAGGCGGAATCGATTGATCCAAAGGCTCTTGACCTTACTCCCGATCCTCAATTTTAATTGTCTTTTAATATTTTATCCACCATTTTTCCCCGGTTGGGAATTATCTTTGACCCGGAATATATTCATGCCTACGCACGAATAGTTTAGCATTCAATTTTTAGGGTTTAGGGGTTTTTAATGAGAAGAGGCACGTCCCAATTTGTCAAAGTCGGGACGGCCTTTTTTCTTTTATTCCTCGTACCTTTGCACCTTCTTTAAATTCCTAAAGGTCACCCTTCAATATGAACCTATTCGAACAACAGGCGAATGAATTTGCAGGACGCCATATCGGCCCCGATGAGAAAGAAACCGCCGGCATGCTGGCGACCATCGGCGTCCGCTCTCTGGACGAACTGATCGATAGAACTATCCCTGCCGCCATCCGTAGTAAAAAGCCCCTCAACATCCCCGACCCGCTCAGCGAATACCAATACCTGACCTCCCTGCGCGAGATCGCCGCACGCAATAAAGTATTTAGCTCCTATATCGGTCAGGGCTATTATAACACCATCGTACCCAGCGTAATCTTGCGCAATCTGTTCGAAAACCCGGGTTGGTATACCCAGTATACCCCCTATCAGGCGGAGATCTCGCAGGGCCGGCTCGAAAGCCTGCTCAACTTCCAGACGATGGTCTCCGATCTCACCGGCCTCCCCCTCGCCAACGCCTCGCTCCTCGACGAAGGCACCGCCGCCGCCGAAGCCATGACGATGTTCTTCAACCTGAAGAATAAGGACCATGACCATATCACTACCCCCAAATTCTTTGTCGACAGCAATATCTTCGCCCAAACCAAAGATATTCTTCTAACCCGGGCTCAACCCGTCGGCATCCAACTGGTCATCGGCGACTATCGTGAAGCCAAACTGGATGACGCCTACTTCGGCGCGATCGTCCAATACCCCGGCAGCGACGGAGCCATCCCCGACTATCGCGCTTTTATCGCCCAGGCCCATGCCACGGGCGCCTATGTCGTCATGGCCACCGACCTGCTGGCGCTTACCCTGCTGACGCCTCCCGGCGAACTTGGCGCCGACGTAGCCGTCGGCTCTTCCCAACGCTTTGGCGTTCCAATGGGTTTTGGCGGCCCTCACGCCGCATTCTTCACCGCTAAAGAGGAATTTAAGCGATCCATCCCCGGCCGGATCATCGGCGTCAGCATCGACGCCCAGGGTAACCGCGCCCTGCGTATGGCGCTTCAAACCCGGGAACAGCATATCAAACGCGAAAAGGCGACATCCAACATCTGTACCGCCCAGGCGCTCCTTGCCAACATGGCGGCCATGTACGCCGTCTACCATGGGCCTGCAGGCCTCACGTCCATCGCTAAACGCGTTAGCCTGCTCACCCGCACCCTCGCCACCGAACTGGAACAGCTCGGCTACCCCATTGTCGGCCGATACTATTTCGATACCATCCGCGTAAGGGTAAAGGATGTTACGGCTATCCGCGCCGCAGCGACGGCCCGCGGAATGAACTTCTATTACTCCGGCCCGTGCGTGGGCATCAGCATCGATGAGACGACCTCACAGGAAGATATCGTCAACATCCTCGCCGTCTTCGGCCAGGCCGCCGGCACCGACCTCGTCTCCGCCACCTTCGATGAGGACGATACATTGTCCAATATTCCATCTTCCGTCACGCGGACCTCGGAATTCCTGACACATCCCGTCTTCAATACGCACCACAGCGAGACCAATATGATGCGCTACCTGAGAAGCTTGGAAGTAAAGGACCTTTCGCTCAATACCTCCATGATCTCCCTCGGCTCCTGTACGATGAAGCTTAATGCGGCCACGGAATTGATCCCGGTCAGCTGGCCGGAATTTGGCGGCCTCCATCCGTTCGCTCCCGCCGATCAATGGAAAGGCTACCGGCAGATCCTGACCGAGTTGGAAAACTGGCTCAGCGAGATCACCGGGTTCGCCGCTACCTCCCTCCAGCCCAATAGCGGCGCCCAGGGCGAATACGCCGGCCTGCTGACCATCCGCGCCTATCATGCCGCCCATGATGAGACCCACCGTGACCTCATGCTGATCCCTATCTCCGCCCACGGGACCAATCCCGCCAGCGCGGTCATGGCAGGGATGAAGGTCATTGTCGTCAAAAGCGACGATGACGGCCACATCGACGTTGCCGACCTGAGAGAAAAAGCCGTTCAGCACAAGGACCGGCTTGCCGGTTTAATGGTCACTTATCCATCGACCCACGGCGTATTTGAGGAAAGCATCCCGGAGATCTGCCGCATCATCCACGACAACGGCGGACTGGTCTATATGGACGGCGCAAATATGAACGCCCAGGTGGGCCTCACCAGCCCCGGATCGATCGGCGCCGACGTCTGTCACTTGAACCTTCACAAGACATTCGCCATTCCACATGGTGGCGGCGGTCCCGGCATGGGACCCATCTGCGTCAACGAAAAACTCAAGCCCTTTCTGCCTGCCCATGTCAATTTGCCGGCTACCGACGCTCATTTCTCTTCGAACGGCAACGGCATGGATACGGACCATCACGTGCACGCCGTTTCGGCTGCGCCCTTCGGCTCCGCCAGCATCCTGCTGATCAGCTATGCATATATCAAAATGCTGGGCGCGGAAGGAGTTACCCGGGCTACCCGCTACGCCATCCTCAACGCCAACTATATGAAAGCCCGCCTGGAAAAATATTATAAGGTGCTGTATAGCGGCGTCAACGGCGCCTGCGCCCACGAATTCATCGTCGACCTGCGCCCATTCAAGGCCAGCGCCGGCATCGAGGCCGAAGATGTAGCCAAAAGATTGATGGACTATGGTTTCCACGCGCCCACCCTCAGCTTCCCTGTCCCCGGGACGATCATGATCGAGCCGACCGAAAGCGAGGACAAGGCCGAGCTTGACCGCTTCTGCGACGCAATGATCAGCATCTTCCACGAGATCCGGACGATCGAAGAGGGCAAAGCCGACAAGACCGATAATGTGTTGAAGAACGCCCCCCATACCCAACAGGTCATCTGCGCAGACGAGTGGACACATGCCTATCCGCGCAGCCAGGCGGCCTTCCCGCTGCCCTATATCCAGGAAAATAAGTTCTGGCCAAGCGTCGCCCGCGTCAACAATACCTACGGCGACCGTAACCTGATCTGCACCTGCGAACCGGTAAGCTCCTATGCGGCGGAACCGATCAACCAATAACAAAGGTAATTCACCGATTTTATGCCTGAATTGACAAACCGCTGAGTACCTTTCGCAAAATTTAATCCATGGCCGCCAAAACGCTGCCCTTCCTGCCTTCCATTGCCAAAGGCTTTCCTGCCGTTGCCCTGGGCCTACTCGCAATTTCTTTCTGCCTCGCCGCCTGCTCGCACAAAATGGCGCCCCAGGGTCACTATCAAACCACCCCTATCGCAGCGGATGGCCTCCCCGATGACTGGCCCCTCCCGCTTCGTTTTGCAAATGCAAGCTACACGCTGCGGTATGATATTACCAACGATACCAGGAATATCTATGTCTGCGTCCTGTCCCGCGACGAACAGACGATGCTCCGCATGTTGCGGGCAGGCATCACCGTTTACTTCGATCCGAAAGGCCAGAACAGCAGAGATATCAGTTTGCACTTTCCAATGAGGAAACAACCCGACCCGAATATCCGCAACCGCAACGGCGAGCCGCTGACCAACGGGAATGACAGCGCTTTGAAAGCGGAGCTCCTCCTTCAATCGGACTCCTATGGGACTACCGGATTTTCAGGGATCGATAACGGCCAGTTCGCAGCGGGCGACGCCAAAAGCCCCATCCGGGTGGCCATTCAATTCAGCCACCACGACAGCCTGCTTGTCTATGAAGCGATCATCCCCGCCGCCCTTATCTCCGGCGCCAATCCTGGGAGCCGAAATCCTAAAAAGCCGTTTAGCGTCGGCATTGTCCTCAATACCCCTTCCGGCCAGACCGTTGCAGTCAACCATCACCATTCCGGCGGTGGCCGCGGGCTCGACAACCCACCCATTCAAGAAGACGCCAATTGGTACCAGTTCCGGCTTGCCAAAAGTTAATATTGCGCGGGAAGTACAGTGAGGGTCACACCACCGGCAGACGTTCCTTCCAATATGATCGTATAGACGCTGCCTGCCGCGAACGGCGTAGAATTCAATGAGGCCAGTACGCTGTCGGTATTCACATCCTTAGCCTGAATGCTATAAACTGTCGGATTCACCGGCGTGAACTCGTCGTAGGTAAGATTGGCAATATTGTCCGCCGGCGTCCGGTTGATCTGTGCGATCGAACCATTCAGGTAAAGATTCACGCTGGGCATATCCGGGCTCAGATTGAAGAAACGGTAATAGGCGTTCGTCGCCGTCACCGATGAAAAATCATCCAGGATCCTGGCTGCGCTTACCGCCGGGCTCTTCGGAGCGGTGTTATAGAAGATCAGCGTGTAGAAGTTTGATGTATCGTATGACACCGCGGGCAGGTCATACAATAGGCTATCCGTTCCGGTCTTTTTGAAATCGACGGTATAGGTCCCCGGCTTCACCGATCCATATTGCGCGGAGAATGTTTCCGGCGGGATCCCGCCGTTGGCGCTTACCTGCGTGCCGTTGAAATAGATATCCGTCGCCGTGCCGTACGGGGCCTCATTCATTACCGAAACGTAACAAACCGGAGTAACGGTAACGCCGGGACTGGACTTCACACAACCGGCCCCCGTCAGTACAAAAACCAACATAATTGAACTCCAATAATAATGCTGACCATTGTTTCTCATGATGTCATTCGTATTTTTTATAGCTATCATTCAGGAAACGCGCTATCGCTTTTCCCTTGACAACCGATACGGTCCTTTCGTTGCGCGGGTTGTGTTGAGCGCAAAAGTACAAAATAAAAAACGCCTGATGCTCCGGCAGGGATGCGGAACAGCAAGCGCTGATATTTGCAAGACGATTTATTTTTTTACCGTCACCGATACCGTCGCGGCCATTTGACCTCCATACGACCGGTGAAGCCCATCTGCAAACTCCAGGGCCAGTTTGTGCGTACCGGGGGCCAGTTTCAGCTCGGTGCTGGTTTGCGCCCTTCCGTAATGAAGATGCGTCGAATCTTTCGGGATCATCTGACCGGCTGCGATAGAGTCTCCTACGTCGACCAGGATGTGGAAGTGGCCGCTGTTTGCAACCACGGGACCTGCCGTATCGACCTTCATCCCGTCGACGCCCATTACCACCTTGAATGGCGAGGTGACGGATTGACCATTCTTCAGATTCTTGAAGTAGACTTTGGCGCCGGCCGGTACCGCCGGCAGCGCTGGAACAGCAGCGGCTTTCATGCTGTCATTGGATTTGTTCATACCGGAGTCTTTGGCGGCGCCGGTCGAATCGTTGTTGGCGGGAGTCTTGTCACCTGCATTGTTACAGGCAACCATTCCGATAAGCAGAATAGCGGGAAGTAAATGGAATTTGCGCATGATATGGTTGAGTTTTGAGGTTATAAAAGTAGTACTTTTATTCATCAATAGTTTTAATATGCGTTTGTCCATTCTGACCCTTTTCTTATTCCTCTCTTTCTCCTGCTTTTCCCAACAATACTATCTCTTCATCGGCACCTACACCGAAGGAATGCCGTCCAGCCAGGGAAGTAAAGGCATTTATGTGTATCGTTTCAACGCGGCTACCGGTGATGCAACCCCCTTAAGCACCGTGATGACCGACAACCCCTCCTATCTTGCTATCGCTCCGGGCGGCAAGTTCGTTTATAGCGTCAATGAAACGCACGGCGCCAAACCCGGAGGCGTAAGCGCGTTCTCCTTCGACAAGACTACCGGCAAGCTCACGTTCATCGACAAGCAACCCAGCGGCGGCGCCGACCCCTGCTATATATCCGTGGATGCCGGCCGGAAATGGGCGCTGATCGCCAACTACAGCGGCGGCAACCTCTCCGCCCTGCCCATAGGCGCCGATGGCTCCCTGCATCCCCTGACAGAATTGATCCGGCACACCGGAACCGGCCCGAATAAAGAACGGCAGGAACACGCCCACGTCCACTCCACTATCCTGTCGCCCGATCAACGCTATCTCGTCGTTGCCGACCTTGGAATGGATCAGCTGTCCATATTGCACTTCAATCCCGCGGCCACGAAGACGCCGCTGACGCCTGCCACCGACTCGATCGTGAAGATCCAGCCCGGTTATGGCCCCCGTCACACCGCCTTTTGCCCCGGCAAGCCCTTCGTCTATGTTATCAATGAACTTAGCGGTATGGTCGACGCATTTCATTATACCAACGGAAAATTCAACCTTATTCAGACGATCTCCTCTCATCCCGCGGGGTATACCGGCGAGATCGGCAGCGCCGATATCCATGTCTCGCCGAACGGAAAGTTCCTCTATGCCTCCAACCGGGGCGACGCCAATAACATTGCGATATTTTCCATCGACGCTACGACCGGAAAGCTGGCCTGGAAAGGAGCGGTCGGCACACAGGGTAAGACGCCCCGCAATTTTATGATCGATCCAACCGGCCAATGGCTGCTTGCGGCCAACCAGAACGGCTCCAACGTAGTCATCTTCAAGATAGACGCCCAAACGGGAATGCCTAACCCAACCGGAAAACAACTGTCCATCCCGGCGCCCGTATGCCTGAAGATGATCCCGGCGAATTAGCGGCTTCGCCACGCATCTCGCAGGAACCGTAACCAGTTCCCATGCAGCACATTCGTTATATCGCCAGCCGAATACCCGCGCCTGCCCAGCAATTCCGGTAGCTGACGCAGATCGGCTATCGTCTCGAGATCATACGGACACTGCTCTTTGCCAAACGCACCGTCCAGATCCGAGCCCATCCCGACATGCAAAGCATTGCCCGCGATCTGACAGATATGATCCAGATGATCGATCACTTTCTCCAGGTTGCAACGCATCGCCCGCGGATCGGATTTCCCCCTCACCCAGCCCGGCACCATCATCCAGGCGTCGAGCGCTCCCCCGATCACCGCGCCCTTTTCGATCAACGTCCTGATCATGTCGTCACTGAACTGCCGGTTGTGAGCCACTAACGCCCGGCAATTATTGTGGCTCGCCCATACCGGACCGTCGAAAAGCTCCATGGCGTCGCGGAATGCGTCGTCACAAAGATGCGTGACGTCGAGGATTATACCCAGCCGCTCCATTTCCCGCAATAGCTCCCTGCCCTCACGGCTAAGCGCACCCCGGCTATCGGTTCCGTTGGCATACCGCCCCGGCCCGTAATGTGCGGGTCCGACCGCCCGCAACCCATACTCATATGCCCGTTGCAAATATTCCGGGGTAACGATCGAATCCGCCCCCTCCAGGCTTAGGATATAACCGACCGGTAGCACCCCACGACGGCCCGGCCCGCCGCCCTCACCTGCCTCCTCCGGCCCGCCGCCCTGACCTGCGTCCTCCGCCCCGCCGCCCTCACCAACCCCTTCCGTCCACAACGACACATGCCGCTCCAACCCGGCCAGATCCCGGATCATCACCATCTCCCCCGCCGCCTCCATTGTCCTATACCACGCCAGCTGCCCCTGGGTCTGCGCCCAGGCCTGCAATGGTGAATGCCACCCCGGCAAGGGATTGTCCGGCGCCACGTACCGCGCGATCTGCGTCGCTACCACCAGCCCGATCCCGCCCCGTCGCAATGCCGGCAACGACACCGTTCCCCTGGCCCTGTCCGGCTTGTCGGTCATCCCAAACTCCCGGGCGCGGATCTCGTCTACTGATAACCGTAAATCCCGGTTCCACTCCATGGCATTCATACTGAGGTCCAGATGGGCGTCGACAATGAACATGGGCGGGCTTTTTTGATAAGTCCCAAATATAACGATATTTGTCCCGCCCAAATCTCGCGAACATGCAACGATTCACCTGCCTTTTTTCCGCTCTGCTCCTCCGGAGCGTCGTCTCATTCAGCCAGCCTTCCCTCCATCACCTTCAAACCGAGGATCTCACAGATCCGCTCTGCATCGACGCCAGATCCCCTCGCTTCAGCTGGCAATTGCAGTCACCCGGCCGCAACGAATTGCAAACCGCCTATGAGATCCGGGTTAGCGGAAGCCCCGACGGAAAAGACCTCGTCTGGACTTCAGGAAAGACGACATCCGACGCTTCCATTCAGGTCGCCTACAGCGGCCCCGGGCTGCAATCCGGCAAACGATATTACTGGCAGGTCCGCGTCTGGGATAATAAAGGCCGCGTCTCCGCCTGGAGCGGGCTCGCCTGGTGGCAAATGGGCCTCCTGCAACCTGAAGATTGGAAGGCAAAGTGGATCCAACCCGGTGATACTGCCAGGGATTCCGGCAATCCCCTTCTTCGCACCCGCTTCACCGTCAGTCGCTCTGTCGCATCCGCCACCGTTTACATCACAGCCCACGGGCTCTATGAAGCCCGGCTCAACGGCCAGCGCATCGGTGACGCCTATCTGACCCCGGGCTGGACGTCCTACAACAAACGGCTTCAATACCAGGCCTACGACGTCACCGGTCTGCTCCACAAAGGCGCCAACGCCATCGGCGCCCTGCTGGGCAACGGTTGGTATCGTGGCACCATCGGCTATGACACCCAACACGACGTCTATGGAAAGGATAACTCATTGCTGCTTCAATTGATCATCCGATATAAGGACGGCAGCTCCGAGACCATCGCTACCGGACCGGATTGGCGTTCAGCCACCGGCGAGGTTCGCACGTCCGAGATCTATAACGGTGAATGCATCGACCACCGCCTTGCCAGGACCGGCTGGTCTCTGCCCGGCTATGATGACTCCAAATGGATACCCGCGCACAGCGAGGACTTCCCGCTGGACAACCTGATCGCTACCGTCAATGAGCCGGTCCGCAAACACGAGACCTTTCCGGCGCTCCGCCTCATCACCACGCCGAAGGGCGAACAGGTCATTGATTTCGGCCAAAACCTCGTTGGCTGGGTCGTCGTCCGGCTAAAAGGCCACCCCGCCGACAGCCTCAGCCTCTCACACGCCGAAGTCCTCGACAAAGAGGGAAATTTCTACACCGACAACCTGCGGAAAGCAAAAGCCGAAGATGTCTACATCCTGGGACAGAACGCCGCCGATACCGGCTACGAAGTCTTCGAGCCCCATTTCACCTTTCATGGCTTCCGCTATGTCCGCGTCGAAGGCTGGCATGGTCCTGTCGACATCGGCGATTTCACCGCCGTAGCTCTTTATTCCGATATGCCAAAGACCGGAGACTTCACCTGCTCCGACCCGCTCATCAACCAGCTCCAGCACAATATCCAATGGGGCCAGCAAGGCAATTTCCTCGACGTCCCCACCGACTGCCCCCAACGCGACGAACGGCTCGGCTGGACTGGTGACGCCCAGGTATTCTCCCGTACCGCCGCCTTCAACCGCGGCGTGGAAAATTTCTTCACCAAATGGCTCAAGGACGTCGCCGCCGATCAGCTTCCGTCCGGTGCCGTCCCCTTTGTAATCCCCAACGTTACCGGAAATGGCACCAGCGCCGGCTGGGCCGACGTAGCTACTATCATCCCCTGGAATCTCTATCTGGCCTATGGCGACCAACGGGTCCTCGAAAACCAATACCCCAGCATGAAAGCCTGGGTCGAGTATATTCACAATCAGGCGAAGGATGATCTCTGGAATACCGGGTTCCACTTTGGCGACTGGCTCTTTTACCGCCCCTTCGACGATAACGACGGCCGCTCCGCAGTAACCGACAAATACCTGATCGCCCAATGCTTCTACGCCCATTCCACCCAACTGCTCATCAATGCCGCCGATGTGCTGGGCAAAAAGGACGATGTGGCGACGTATTCCGCCCTGCTGAGTAAGATCAAAGCGGCCTTCCTTCATGAATATGTCACCCCCGGCGGCCGGCTGGTTTCCGGCACCCAGACAGCCTACGTCCTGGCGCTGGAATTCGATATGCTTCCCGAAGAGCTCCGGGATCAGGCCGTCCAGCGCCTCGTAAAGAATATCCAGGACTACAACTATCATCTGACTACCGGATTTCTGGGTACGCCCTATCTCTGCCACGTTCTTAGCGACTTCGGCTATGTCTCCGTGGCTTACCGGTTATTGATGCAGGATACCTACCCTTCCTGGCTCTATCCCGTAAAAATGGGCGCTACCACCATCTGGGAAAGATGGGACGGTATCAAGCCCGACAGTACATTCCAAACCCCCGGAATGAACTCCTTTAATCACTACGCCTATGGTGCGATCGGCGACTGGATGTACCGCGTAATAGCCGGCATCGACACCTATGCCGCCGATCCTGGTTATCATCACAGCCGGATCGGCCCGCATCCCGGCGGCGGCCTGACCGAAGCCAGCGCCTGGCTTCAAACCGGTTATGGCCTGCTGAGCAGCCATTGGCGTCTCGATAATGACACCCTGTATATAGATGTCGTCATCCCCGCCAATACGACTTCCAGCGTCTTTATCCCGGCGCCTGACGGCGGATTGATCACCGAAAGCAATCACCCGCTGGCGAACGTCCGCGAGATCACCGTCGAATCCGTCGGCCGTGGATATGTCGCCGCCCGTCTTGGCTCCGGCGAATATCATTTCCGCATCTCCCGCTGACCGACGACCTGGTGACCGACAGGGCCGCTGACCGACGACCTGCTGACCGACAACCCGCTGACCGACAGGACCGCTGACCGAACGACCCGCTGACCGGCAGCGCCGCCGGCCGACGCGCCGATCCCCCTTCAACGTCCCGAGCCTGCGCCACCCCCATCCTTAAACTTTTCGACCAATTCCGCCAATCGGTCGAACAATCCTTCTATAAGCATTGTTAAACTCCAATATATGGCACACATGACTACCAGCCCAGAACAATTCATCAGATCAATCAACGACAAAAAGACAGGAAATGAAACAACTTTTACTCCTGGCAGGCATCGCCTTGCTTTGCTTCGCCGACAGCGGCAATGACTATTTAACCGCACAAACTCTTAACACTCAATCAGAACACGCTGACAGCCCAAATCTTAACCCTCCATCGAAACACCTCAATACCCTCCATTGGATGTTCCGGATCTATGAAGACAACGATTTTCTTAACGCCCGTGGCTGCGGAACCGATGACGCATACACCAACGGTACCCGCCTGGATTACTTCTACCAACCCTTACATCCGCCGAAAAACCCGATCGACCATATCCTCCCAAAAGCCGGCGCCCACAGCCTGAACATCTACGGCTGGGGAATTATGCAACTGATGTATACTCCACAAAACATTACCGATCCCGCGTACCAGCCGGATGACTATCCCTGGTCCGGCGCCCTTTTCGCTACCCATACCCTTTATTCCTATAACCCGGTGAAAAAATACGATCTCCAAACCGAGCTTGAATTAGGAGTGATCGGCCCCGCCGCCCTGGCACAACAGGCCCAAACCGGCTTCCACCGGCTGATCCATTATTTCAAACCGCAGGGCTGGAACCACCAATATCCAAATGACATCCTGGCGAATGTCAATGTCACGGCGGAACGACAGCTGGCCGGCAATGGTTCCAATATCGAATGGATCGGTGGCAGCCGGCTTACGGCAGGGACGATGATGAACAGCCTGACGCTATATCCCTTATTGCGGCTGGGCCGGATGAACCCTTATTTTAAAGGACTGTTCACCCAGTTCGCCAGCACCGGCCGGAATACCCGCCATCATAAGAACTGGCAACTCTATTTCATCTGCCGGCCCGAAGTACAATTTATCGTCTCCGAAGCAGTACTGCAGGGCGGGATGTTTACCCGCAACCCGAACATGGCCGTGAACACCGCCCCCGCCAAACCACAACAGCAACCGCCTGTTCCACCCGAACCTTATCACCCGATCAACCATGTCGTCTTCGCTTCCAACTTCGGCGCGGTGGCCAGCATCGGCGACGTTAGCATTTCATTTAACCAGAACAGCTCTACCGCCATGATGAAAGGTCTCTATTCGCACGAAGTGGGAAATATCTCACTGTATTTCGGCTGGTAGCCATGAATAACTCAGGAAAATATGAACAGACAGCTGAAAATATTGTTACTTCTGAGCCTGTGCGCCGGACTTCAGGCATCCGCTCAAAAGGCCCGTGACGCCGCCGGCGCCTCAAAGACCTGGGTACTTAGCAAGGACCAGGACGGCATCCGGGTATATACCCGGACCGGCGACAGCTCCCGGTTCAACGAGCTGAAGGTAGAGACGACCCTGCCGGGGAAATTATCCTCTCTGGCCACCCTTATCCTCGATATCGGCAACTATCCAAACTGGTCATTCAACTCGGAAAAAGCTTATGTGCTGAAACGGATCGGCCCATCCGAGCTCTACTTCTACTCCCTGATCCATTCCCCCTGGCCGGCCAGCGACCGTGACCTGGCAGTCCATTTGCATCTGATCCAGGATAGTGACACCCGTACGCTATACATCCGCGCCGACGAGATCCCCGGCTATATCCCCGAAAAGAAGGGGATCGTCCGGGTTCCCTTTTCCATCGAACGTTGGGTCGTAACCCCGCTGCCCGGCGACCGGCTAAACGTTGACTATGAGCTGCAACTGGATCCCGGCGCCTCCGCGCCCGCCTGGCTGATCAACCTCTTCTCCACAAAAGGGCCTTATGAGACTTTTTCTCATTTGCGCGAACAACTTAAACGGCCGAAATATCATGACGCCACACTCGCCTTCATCAGAAATTAATTTTGAACGGCCTGCCGATCTTCGTAATTTCATTGTTCAAACATTAAAATAAACTGTATGGCTACTACGAAATGGGTATTGGACCCGACACACTCGGAAGTTGAATTCAAAGTCAAGCATCTCATGATCTCGACCGTGACCGGCCACTTCTCCTCCTTTGCCGCCGACGTTACCACGGAAGACGAAGACTTCACCACCGCAAAGGTCACCTTCACCGTCGACGTCGCCTCCATCAACACAAAGAATGAACAACGGGACGGCCATATCAAATCCCCCGATTTCTTCGACATAGCGAACAATCCCCAGATCAAATTCGTAGCGACAAAGATCGAGAACGTCGACAACGACGGCTCCTATAATATCCACGGCGATCTGACCCTCCACGGCGTTACAAAGAATGTCCGGCTTGAAGTTGAATTCGGCGGCGTCATCAAAGATCCCTGGGGCAACACCCGCGCCGGCTTCACGGTAAGCGGCAAGATCAACCGGAAAGATTTTGGCCTCACCTGGCACATGACCACCGACGCCGGCGGCGTCGTTCTCGGTGACGACGTCAAGATCCACGTAGCACTCGAATTCGTCAAAGGATAATCGTCAAAGCATAGTCTTCAAAGCATAGCGCAAAAAGCAACCCCGCGACAGGCGATGCCAGCCAACGACCGGCGCATTGCTTGTCGCCATTTGCTCTCTTTTACCGGCCCCATTTGCTCTCTTTTGCCGGTCCCATTAGCGATTTTTGCTGCCCCCATTTGATTACCTTTGCGCCATGCACTATGTTACTGTCGAGAATCTGAGCAAATCCTACGGTGTCAAACCCCTTTTCCAAAATCTTACCTTTCACATCGAAGAAGGCGACAAGATCGCCCTCGTCGCCCGCAACGGCACCGGAAAATCGACCCTCCTCCGCATCCTCGCCGGAAAAGAGACCCCCGACGAAGGATCTGTCTGGATCCATAAAGATGTCACCGTAGCCCTGTTCGAACAGGAACCCACCTTTATTGAAGACCGCTCGATCCTCGACAATATCTTTCACCATGACCATCCCGTCATCAATGCGATCAAAGCTTACGAAGACGCCGGCGACGCCGAAGACGCGGATCGCCTGACGGCCGCCATTATCCGGCTCGACGAGCTGAATGCCTGGGACTTCGACGTCAAGGTCCGGCAGATCCTCGGTAAACTGAACATCCACCACCTCCAGCAACCCGCCGGCGCCCTCTCCGGAGGCCAGCGCAAACGCGTGGCGCTCGCAAAGACCCTCATCGATATCGGCTTTGACCACAAACATGTGCTGCTCATTATGGACGAGCCCACCAACCACCTCGACGTTGAAATGGTGGAATGGCTCGAACATTACCTCGATCAGGAAAGAGTCACCCTCCTCCTCGTCACCCACGACCGTTATTTCCTCGATTCCGTTTCGGCCGAGATCTGGGAAATGGACGGCAGCACCCTCTATACCTATAAAGGCAATTACCAGAACTACCTCGAAAAAAAGACCGCCCGCATCGAAAACGAAACCGCAAGCATCGACAAAGCCCGCAATACCTACCGGAAAGAGCTCGAATGGATGCGCAAACAACCAAAAGCCCGCACCACCAAGAGCAAAAGCCGCCAGGATAATTTCTATGCCGTGGAAGCCAAAGCCAAACAACGCATCGAAGATCAGCAGGTCGAGCTTCAGATGAAAATGAACCGGCTCGGCGGAAAAGTGATCGAGCTGAAGAAGGTCTACAAGGCCTTTGGCGACCAGACCATCCTCAAAGGCTTCGACTATACTTTCAAAAAAGGCGAACGCGTAGGCGTCATCGGAAAGAACGGAGTCGGTAAAACCACATTTATCAATATCCTTCAGGATATCGAGCAACCCGACAGCGGTAAGGTCAATGTCGGCGAGACCGTTATCTTCGGCAACTATTCCCAACAGGGCCTGCCGGTCAAAGAGGATATGCGCGTCATCGAATTTGTAAAGAATATCGCCGAACATTTCCCCCTGGCCGCCGGCGGCTCGCTCAGCGCCGCTCAATTCCTAAACCTTTTCCTCTTCCCCCCGGAACAACAATATACCTATATCTCTAAATTGAGTGGCGGAGAGAAAAGAAGACTCCACCTGCTCTCCATCCTTTTTCGCAATCCGAACTTCCTCGTCCTCGACGAGCCCACCAATGACCTCGATCTCCCTACCCTCGCCGTGCTGGAAAACTTCCTGAACGACTATCAGGGCTGCCTCGTCATCGTCTCCCACGATCGCTACTTCATGGACCGGCTCGTCGATCATCTGCTGGTCCTGGAAGGGAACGGCGTCATCCGCGACTTCCCCGGCAACTATTCCCAATACCGGGACCAATCCGCCGGGACGACTGCCTCCGGGTCGTCTGCACCCGTCTCATCTGCCTCCGGGTCGTCTTCCTCCGTCTCATCCACGGCAGCCATAACGCCCGCGATGACCCCCAAACGCCAGTTATCTTATAAAGAAAAAAGAGAGTTTGAAGGCATCGAACAGGAGATCGACCGTCTGACCCGCGAGCGACAGTCCATCACCGAACAACTCAACAGCGGCGCCGCCCCATTCGATGAGCTCCAGCGCCTATCCATCCGCATCGGCGAGATCAGCCAGCTCCTCGACGATAAAGAGCTCCGCTGGCTCGAGCTCAGCGAGTTCGCCCAGGGATAGGCCCATGCGACCACTCATCCAATACCACCCCGCCCATATATCAATTCCCGTATATTTGGCGCATGAGAAAACTAATCTTGCTTCTATCCCTGTTCGGAGCCGCCGCCGCACAGGCCCAGAAGATCCCCGATCCCCGGCCGTTTGCCAAAGCCATCACTGCCGAAGACCTGAAGAAACATCTCTACATCGTCGCCAGCGCAGACTTCGAAGGCCGGGAGACCGCCACCGAAGGCCAACACAAAGCGGCCGCCTACATCGAAAATCACTTCCGGTCCCTGGGTCTCCTGCCCGGTAACGGCGACAGCTACCAGCTGCCCTATCCCGTCTACCAGGACTCGATATTAAGCGCTTCTCTCTCCGTCAACGGCCAGCCTTTCACCTTCAACCAGGACTTCTTTACTCCCGTCGCACCAAACAATAACATTACCCTGCTGGGTAGCGAAGTCGTCTTCGCCGGCTACGGGATCAGCGACTCCACCCGCGACGATTACAAAGACCTGAATGTCCGCGGCCGGATCGTCGTAATATTAGGCGGCAATCCCCCTGGCGCACCCGCCCCCACCGGCCGCCGCTTCCGCGGTCCGGGCAAACAGGATATCGCCCAACGGTACGGCGCAGCCGCCATTCTGATCATCCAGCCCGGAAACAACCGCCCCGCCCAGCTGACCGCCGCAAAAGGCAATATGTTGATCAACGAGTACAAACGCACCAACCCGATCGACAACTTCTATATCACCGATAAAATAGCCCAGGCTATCTTCGGTGACGACTTCTCCAAACTCCAGTCCGGTACGCCGATCAACAAAGCCTATACCGCCAACATCAAAATGGAGTTTCAGAAGGCCACCCGTCAACTCCAGGCCAGCGACGTGCTCGGCTTCCTGCCCGGCACCGATCTGAAGGACCAGATCATCGTTATCTCCGCCCACATGGACCACCTCGGCAAACGGGGCAACGATATCTACTACGGCGCCGATGACGATGGCTCGGGCACCGTCAGCATTCTTCAAATTGCCACCGCCTTCGCCAAAGCAAAAGCCGCCGGCAAAGGTCCCCGCCGCAGCATTCTTTTCCTCGCCAACTCAGGGGAAGAAGAAGGGCTGTGGGGCTCGGCTTTCTATACCGATCACCCTACCTACCCACTCGATAAAACCGACGTCGACCTCAATATCGACATGATCGGCCGCATCGACCCGAACCGTAAACAGGGCGACTCCATGAATTATGTCTATGTCGTCGGCAGCGATAAACTGTCCACCGACCTCAAGCCTATCAGTGAAGGAAATAACAAAAAGTATTCAAAGCTCGAATTGGATTATAAGTTCGATGATCCCACCGACCCCGAACGCATCTACTACCGCAGCGACCATTTCAACTTTGCCCGGAAGGGTGTTCCGATCATTTTCTATTTCGACGGCATCCATGCCGACTACCACCGGCCGACCGATACCCCCGATAAGATCGACTATGATCTGCTGGCAAAAAGAGCGCAATTTGTTTTCTACACCGCCTGGGACATGGCCGACCGCAATGATATGCTGAAACGCGACATCGCCCTTCCGACCGCGAGCCGCTAACAGCAGCGCCAGTCCAAAATCCGACGGTTATTTGATGATCCTATAACACCGGCGGAACAGCTTCCCCTGGAAATCGAATGGAGTAGTGGCGTTGGTAATATCCTTTACCGACGCCGCTTTTATTTTGTCCCCGTCCAGAACGAACCGCCGGTAATTCGTACTGAAATATAAGACGCCCCCGGAGCTCATCGTCCGCAGCGCTTTATTGATCAACTCCGCATGATCCCGCTGAATATCCAGGAAGTCCTTCATGCGTTTGCTGTTGCTGAAGGTCGGCGGATCCATCACTACAAGATCATACCGATCCGGCGGCGCCTCGTCCAACCATTGTAGAACATCCGCATGGATGAACCGCCGCGATTCTCCCGACAACCCGTTCAACTCCATATTAGCTTCCGCCCACGCCAGATAGGTCTTCGACAGATCAACGGAATCCACAACAGGCGCTCCTCCCGCCGCCGCATACACGGAGAACGACCCGGTGTAACAGAACAGGTTCAACACCCGCCGCCCGGCCGCCTCCTGCCGTACCATCCCCCGCGTGATCCGGTGATCGAGGAATAACCCCGTATCCAGATAGTCCGTCAGGTTCACGCGAAAGGACAGCCCCGCTTCCCGCACGACAAAGTACTCCTGTTCGCTGGCCAGTTTCTCGTATTGATCCAGCCGGCCCGCCTTGCGCCGGCGTTCGCGAAAATAGATCCGCTCATCAGGCACTTCCAGAACCCCGCTTATCACCGGCACGCAGGTCTCCAACCAGGCCGTATGGTCCTCCTCGCTCATCCCATGACGCCGCTGATATTCGGCCAGATATACCTTGTCCTCATACAGTTCGATACAGAAAGGGAATTCCGGCAGGTCATGATCATAGACCCGATAACACGTCACACCCTGCCGTTTGGCCAGTTTGCCGGCATGACGCCACACCTTCAGCAACCGGTTCCGGAACATTCCCAGTTTCTCCTCATTAGTCATAGGCGATCACCGTTTGAGTTTGCCGCAAATACCGAAAAGCCGGCGACAACCCACTATACGCTTGCTTATAAAGGGAAAAGACCGGCGACAACATAGCCGTAAAGATACGGACCGCTATAGCCCGCCGAAAACTTTCTTGAGCAGCTCATCCGCCTGACCGGCCGGATTCTTCCTGATGCTCTTTTCTTCAACGGCTACATAATAGAAAACACCGTCCAACGCCCTTTGCGTGGTATACGCCGGCAGATCGGCATTGACCTTGCTGTGGAAAGGGATCTTGTTATAGGCGTCGACCACCGTCTTCCATGAATTGGTTGCGCCCACCTTATCGAGGGAATTCTTGATCACCGGAAGAAAGGCCGCCGTCAGTTGCGCCGTCGTCGACCTCCGCAGATAAGCCGTAGCCGCCGTGTCCGGCCCCCTCAGGATGCCAACCCCGTCGCTAACGCTCATGTGCTTGATCGCATCCAGAAAAATCGGGGCCGCCGATTTGGCCGCATCTTCCGCCGCACGGTTGATATCCAGGATAGCTTTGTCGACCTGCGGGCCAAATCCGGCACTCCGTAAAGTTTTTTCCATCTTGACCGCCTCGGGCGGTAACAATATCTTAACCGCCGCATCCTTGAAGAACCCATCGACGGCAGACAATTTGTCCGTACTCTTTTGCGTGCCCTTCGCCAGCGCATCCTTAAGCCCCGATACGATATCATCGGAACTGAGCCCTTTACCAAGTTGCGCATTGACCATACCGACAGAAAAGAAAAACGCGAGCGAGACAGTGAGAAGACGCTTCATACGGGATATTATTAGTTTTAAAAGATATAAGATAAAAAGTACGCCAAATTTGGTTAAAAATAAGCCTATTTTTGCGTTTCAAAATACTATCAATGAACGTCAGATCAACAACTTTAGTCTTTGCCTGTTCCCTTACCACCGGCATTTCCGCCCTGGCGCAATCTCCTGCGAAAACTACTACCCCAAAGACTACCGGCCCGGCCCATAAGACCGCTACAACCACCGGCGCCGCACCCGTTACCTTAAAGACCGAGAACGATTCCATCAGCTACGCCATCGGCGTCAGCCTGGCCAATTTCTATAAGCAACAGAACATCTCCAACATCAACACCGCCATCCTCGTCAAAGCGGTCAAAGATGTCGAGAACAACAAGCCGGTCCTTAGCGAACAACAATGCCAGACCGCCCTTATGAGCTACGTTCAGAAACAACAGGCGGAAAAATCCCTCGGCAATAAGAAACTCGGTCAGGAATTCCTCGCCGCCAACGCCAAAAAGCCCGGCGTCGTCACCCTTCCCAGCGGGTTACAATACCAGGTTATCCGCCAGGGCGCCGGCCCCAAACCTAAGCTGACCGATATGGTCAGGGTTCATTATCATGGCACCCTGATCGATGGCCGGGTCTTCGATAGCTCCGTTGACCGGGGCCAGCCTATCGAACTTAACGTCAACGGCGTCATCCCCGGCTGGACCGAAGCGCTACAACTCATGCCCGTCGGTAGCAAATGGAAACTCTTCATCCCCTCCGACCTTGCCTATGGTGATCGCCAGGCCGGCCAGATAATCGCTCCCGGTTCGACCCTGGTCTTCGACGTCGAATTGCTTGACATCGTAAGTCAGACGCCGCCTCCCGCCGTCACCGACACGACCAAACCTGACAGCACCCATCATTGATCGATGCCCGTTTCTTTATCTACCACATAAAAATTCAGCTATTTGTAGAGCAGCTCATAATACTCATGCGCCATCCGGCCCGCATCGAACTGGTAACGCACATCCCGCATCCCGTTCTTGGCGATCTGCCGCCAGGTATCATAATGATCATAGTAGAGCGGAAGGATCTCGCCGGTGAGGATCTCATAGACCTTCTTCAGATCATAGTCGTCCTGCTCCTCCACATGCATATTCGTATAGTCCGCCTTCGGCACTACGAAACCGTTATTGCCATGGTTCACGAACTCCGGGATCCAGCCGTCATCCGTGGAGAAATTGACCGCCCCGTTCATCGCCGCCGTCATTCCGCTGGTACCCGACGCCTCCCGGGGCACCCGGGGATTGTTCAACCAGCAATCCGCCGCCTGCTTCAACCGCTTCGACAATCCGAGCTCATACCCGATCACTACCGCGATGTTCTTATATCCTTTGCTCAAATGCACCAGGTGATTGAATTCGTTGATCGCCGGATAATCCATCGGATAAGGCTTCCCGGCCCAGATGATCTGCACGGGATATTTCGTGCTATGCAACAGCTCGTTGAATTTGTCCATGTCCCGCGTCAGCAGATTGGCGCGCTTATAACCGGCCAGCCGCCGCGCCCAGACGATCGTGAACACATTCGGGTCCAGCAGCTTCCCCGTCTGATCCGCCACGATCTCGAAGCTTCGCCTCTTCATATATCGCTTGCGGTCGTCCCACCAGTAGTCATTGCTCTCCTCCATTTTCCGGTATAGCTCCTTATCCGCCCAATACCGCCAGTTCTGCGCATTCGTGATCGAAATGATCGGACAGATATTCTTGTACTTTCCCCACATGGCGCGCGACACATTCCCATGCAACTGCGAGACGCCGTTAGCCAGATGCGCGAATCGCAACGCCACCAGCGAATGATTGAACGCGTCGTCCTCCAGCCCCGTCAGCTTTTTGACCTCATCCACCGACAGGCCGCAGAAATAACTCATCTTATGACAGAGGTAGATATCGTGCTTCTCATTGCCCGCTTCTTCCGGCGTATGGGTCGTGAACACCAGCCGCTTCCTGACTTCCTCGATGCTCTGATCGTATTTCTTGTATAGCCAGAATGCCGCGCTGATCGCGTGCGCTTCGTTCAGATGATAAAGATCGGGCTTGAACCCAAGCTCATCCACCAGCTGCGCCCCGCCCACACCCAACAGGATGAACTGCGCGACCTTCGTCGCGACATTGGCGTCGTAAAGCCGGTGGGTGATCGTCTGAGACACATAATCGTTCTCCGGCACATCGGTGCTCAACAGAAATAAAGGGGCGCTTTTGAATGTTTCAGGGTTGAGATACCAGACCTTCACCCACACCGGATGATCATGGATAACGACCTGGTACTTGATGCCGGTATCTTCCAGGAAACTGTATTGCTTCTCCATCCAGGTGACCTGTAAGGTCTGATCCTGGTTTCGCGCCTGGTCATAATATCCATATTTCCACAAAATTCCGATATTGATCATGTTCTGCTTCAGCTCATACGCACTCCGCAAATGAGAGCCCGCGAGGAAACCTAAACCGCCGCTATAGATCTTCAAGGGCTGATGCACGGCAAATTCCATCGAGAAATATGCTACCTTTTTTGAATAACGTTCGTCTACCGTATAAGGAACCGAGTAATTTCTAAAACTCATAGCTGATCCGAATTATTTAAAAAGTCCGCAATATAACGGATAAATTGGAATAGAATTGTATCGATCATACAGGCAGGATAAGGCGGATCAGGCTCGTCGGACAGCGGGTTTCGGATGGGCTGGGCGACGTCGCGCAAAATAACCTTCAAAGAAACATTTAATATCCCGGTGGACCCCGCAACCGCCCAGCTCTTTCAGGGATACTCCCCCGCCATCAAACGTAAATTCAACCGCACAGGGGTCCGAATAAGCCCGGTAGCGGGCAACGCCGGCAGAAACAAATTTAGCTTCTCCTTTTAATTCTCCCTTACATTCTCCGTTATCTTTTTCGAAATGGATAAAGAAGTAGAAACGGCCGGTTAGCTTGCCGTCCCGGATGGCGACAATATTACGCTTGTCCTGCGCATAATCGCCCGAGAACTTATGCTTGCGCGGCAACGTGTCGATCGGATCGTAGACCGGAACGACCCTGTTCCTGGCCTCATTGGATTCCGTTAAGATCAGGCTGAACCCGCCCGCGTCGTTATAGACATAATCGTCGGTTGTATGATAGACCTCGCCATCCGAACCTTTCCTGAAATGCGTAACGGAAAGCGTGTATTTCGCGTCCATTCCGGCCTCTCCCCAGACGCCGGCGGAGTTATCCGAATAAAGGACCGGCCGCGCCGCCGAATAGTGATCCTTGCGGTCGAAACACACGACATACAGCATCCGCCGCCCGGTCCCGACGCATTTGACGAATACATAGGTTTCCGCCCTGGGAACTTTGATCTTTCCGACCGCATAGAGCCGGGGCTTGGCCGCCCCAAAATACCGCGTGATCAGGCTGTCCGGCAGCAACCGGGTGAAAAGCTTATAGTTGATCGAAGCCGCATCAGTCTCCTTCCTTCGTAAGACCGTATCCGTTACGGCATATGGCAGCGGAAGCGGCTGAAAGTAGTCAATAAACTCCGAAACATTCAATTCTCCGTCATCATTGCCGGCCAGCGACGCCTTCTTGCTTTTACACGACAAAACAAGCACGGACAAAAAAGCCAGCAACAGGTATTTGTTCATACGATCCTAAAAGTACCACATTCAGACGAAGAATATTCTTGTCATTACCATTTTTTAATTTTAGATTTGTCTAAATTTTATTTTAGTTAAGCAAAACAATGAAAGTCTCGATCAGTAAGGAGAACCACCTCAAAGCCATCTTCCACCTTCAGCAGGAACACGGGCTGGTGACCACCAACGCGCTTGCGGCGACACTGAGCACGCGGCCCGCTTCCGTCACCGACATGCTCAAAAAGCTCAAGGAACAAAAGCTGCTGATCTACGAGAAATACCGGGGATTCAAGCTGTCGGGCGAAGGCCGCAAGGCCGCCGTCCAGATCATCCGCAAACACCGGCTCTGGGAATATTTCCTCGTCAAGAAATTGCAGTTTGGCTGGGACGAGGTACATGATATCGCCGAGGAATTGGAACATATCAGCAGCCGGAAACTGATCGACCGCCTCGACGCCTTTCTGGGAAATCCGGAGACTGACCCTCACGGCGATCCCATACCCGATTCTCAGGGCCGCCTCCAGGTCCGGCGCCAGCTCAGCCTTTCCGAAATGCCGCTCAATAAGACGGCCCAGGTTTCCGGGATCGCCAGCCAGACCTCCGAAATGCTCGAATTATTACAATACAACCATATCCGGCTTGGGACCCGGCTGGAGATCCGGAAGAAATTTCCTTTTGACAACTCCCTGGAAGTTAAAGTGCGCAACCGCCCCCCGGTTACGCTCAGCGCCCAGGTAGCTAAAAACGTTCTGGTAAAAGATGACGAATCACTGGCAGAAAGACGTTAGCCTGAGCGAAGTCCACGGCAGCATCGACACCACCCGCAAGCGCTCCTGGTGGCGGCAGCTCTTTGTCTTCTTCGGCCCCGCATACCTGGTCAGCGTAGGCTATATGGATCCGGGCAACTGGGCCACCGACCTCGCCGGAGGAAGCCAGTTCGGCTATACCCTGCTCTGGGTGCTGCTCATGTCCAATGGCATGGCCATCCTGCTCCAGAACCTCTCCGCCCGCCTGGGCATCGTCAGAGGCCGCGATCTCGCACAAGCCAACCGTGAGACCTACCCTACCTTTGTCAATATCCAACTCTACGTTCTTGCAGAGATCGCAATCGCAGCCTGCGACCTCGCCGAAGTGCTCGGTATGGCCATCGGCATCCAACTGCTGACCGGTCTGCCCCTTATCTACGGCGTCTGTCTCACCGTGTTCGACACCTTCCTCCTGCTCCTCCTGCAACGGCTTGGCATGCGCCGGATGGAAGCCTTTGTCATCGGTCTCATCGCCGTGGTCGGCGGCTCCTTTCTTGTGGAGATCCTGCTGGCCAGGCCAGCCCTGGCCGATATCGCCGGTGGATTCAAACCCGTCCTGCACGGCCGCCAGGCGCTCTATATCGCCATTGGCATCATCGGCGCCACCGTCATGCCGCATAACCTGTACCTCCATTCCGCCCTCGTCCAGACCCGAAAGATCGGCCCGGGAAAGGCGCAAGTAGCAAGGGCTTTGAAGATTAACTTTTTGGACAGCGCCGTCGCCCTTAACCTGGCTTTCCTGGTCAATGCCGCCATCCTTATCCTCGCCGCAACCGTTTTTTTTAAGACCGGCAACACCTCCGTCGCCTCTATTAAAGACGCCTACCAGCTCCTGCCCATGCTCGGCAGTAAATGGGCGCCTAAGCTTTTCGCGATTGCCCTGATCGCCGCCGGCCAAAGTTCTACATTGACCGGAACCCTTGCCGGACAGATTGTTATGGAAGGTTACCTCCAATTACGCATTAACCCATGGCTGCGACGCCTTCTCACCCGGCTGCTTGCCATTATTCCCGCCGTGCTGGTCATTCTGATCGCCGGAGAAGCCGAAGCCGACAACCTGCTGGTCCTGAGCCAGGTGATCCTTAGCGTGCAACTTGGCTATGCAATTATCCCCCTGATCCATTTTGTCAGTGACCGCCGGTCGATGGGTGATTTCGTCGCAAGCCCGCCGATCCGGTTCCTGTCCTGGATTGTCGCCGCCCTCCTCGTCTATCTCAACGTTAAACTTGTCATCGAAGAGCTGGTCCCCTACCTGACCCTGCCCGGCGAATGGGGGATCAAGGTTCTGATCCTTTCGGCAAGCGCCGCCGCCGTCGGCCTCCTCGTATATATTACCATCCATCCCTGGATTACCCGTGCCGCCGGAAAAGCCAGCGCCCTTCCCCACCCTCAGCCGGACCCGCTGCAAGACTGGACCCCGCCGGAGTTCCATAACATCGCTATCGCCCTGGATTTTAGCGCCCATGATCAAAAGTTGCTCACCTATGCCATCGGCCAGGGCGGCAAAGGCGGCCGCTATCTGCTGGTCCATATCGTCGAAAGCGCCTCGGCGCACATGCTGGGAAAGGAAAGCGACGATCTTGAGACCCGTAAAGATCAGGAAAGGCTGGACCAATACCGGCTGGCCCTCGAAGAAAAAGGCTACCGCTGCGATACCGCCCTCGGCTTCCGCCACCGCAGCCGCGAGATCGCCCGGATAGTCAACCAACAACGGGCGGATATGCTCGTCATCGGCTCGCACGGCCATACCGGATTGAAGGATTTTATCTATGGTGAGACCGTCAACGCCGTCCGTCACGAACTCAAGATACCCGTCCTCGTCGTCAGCCTTTGAGCGTTTTGCCCCCCCGTGTAAGATGCTTCAGCCGGCTAAACGTCTCCGGTTTTATATTCAGGAAAGAAGCCAGATACTTCTGCGGCACCCGCTGCACCATATCCGGATGCGTCCTTACATACTCCAGGAACCGCTCCCGCGTACTCTTCCGCAGCTGGTTGAAGTACTTTGTATCGCTCTTGATGAAGAGATCGGTGATCAGCAGCCTGCCAAGCCGCTCAATGCCCGGGATCTGCTCGTATAGCTGCTCCAGGCTGTCATAAGAGATCGAGAAAAAGACCGTCGGCTCGATCGTCTCTACGACCGACCGCGATGGGACCCGGTAATGAAAAGACAGCTCCGAATGGATCATATGCCCTTCCGAAGCCAGTTGGATCGTGATCTCCTTATTACGCACGGGGAGATATTTCCGGGCAAGCCCCTGCGCGACGATGTTGAGATAGCGCTCCACTTCCCCTTCATGGATCACCTTGACCCTTTTATCGAACTCCCGGATCTCGATGTATGGCTCCATCTCCCTGAACTCATGTTTGGTCAACGGCCCGTAGCCCTGCAGGTATTGATGCAGCTTCTCCAGCGCAGCCTGATATATCGCGGCGGAATTGGTCATACAAGATCAGGGCCGGCCGGTAACCGGACGCTTTTTTACGTGATTTTTCAACCGGCTGAATGTCTCCGGCTTCATGTTCAGGTAAGAAGCCAGGTACTTCTGCGGCACTCGCATCAGCAGTTCGGGATTGTTGCCGATGAATCGCAGGAACCGCTCCCGCGTATCCAGTCGCATACACTCCAGCTCCCATTCCTCCTTTTGCAGCACGAAATAAGTCGTCACCAGCCGCCCGAGTTTCTCGATCTTCGGGCTTTCCTGATAAGCGCGCTCCAGGTTGGACCGTGATATGGAAAGCAAAGTGCAGGGCTCCAGCGTCTCCACATAGTAATAGGACGGCTTACCGGAAAGGAACGAAGAGGATGCCCCGATCAGCTCCCCTTCCCTTGCAATATTGGTGATCATTTCCGTCTTGCCCTTATGGAAATACATCCGGGCCAACCCTTTCACTACGAAGCTCAGGTATTCCTCCACCTCTCCAACCCTGACTAATAGCTGCCGCTTGTCGAATTCACGGACCACAAGCTTGTCGGCCAGCACCGTAAATTCTTCACCCGTCAATGCCACGTACCCCGAAATATATTGGCGTAACATGTCTAACATGGTCAAAAAGAGTGTTGATACGATAAATGTGGGCTCCGCCCAGTTTAGGTATACAAACATACAAAAAAGACATCGGTTTTTGCCTCATTTCCTGTACGTTTGCTATCCTTTTGAATGATAAAACCGAAAGCAACATGGCCAAAAAAATCAAAGTAGCAAATCCCGTTGTCGAATTGGACGGAGATGAAATGACCCGGATCATCTGGAAATTTATCAAGGACAAACTGATCCTTCCCTACCTGGATATCGATATCGAATATTTTGACCTTGGTGTCGAACACCGCGATGCGACAGACGACCAGGTGACCATCGACGCCGCAAACGCCATCAGGCAACACGGCGTCGGCATCAAATGCGCCACTATCACGCCCGACGAAGCCCGGGTAAAAGAATTCCAGCTGAAACAAATGTGGAAAAGCCCCAACGGCACCATCCGTAACATTCTTGACGGCACCGTGTTCCGCGAGCCGATCGTCATGAAGAACGTCCCACGCCTCGTCACCAACTGGACCGCGCCCATCATCGTCGGCCGTCACGCATTCGGCGACCAATATCGCGCTACCGATACCGTGATAAAAGGTAGCGGCAAGCTAACCATGACCTTCACCCCCGAAGACGGCAGCGCCCCCCAAACCTTCGAAGTCTTCAATTTCAAAGGCGGCGGCGTAGCCCTGACCATGTACAATGTCGACGAATCCATCAAAGGATTTGCCCGTAGTTGCTTCAACATGGCCCTTAGCAAGAAATGGCCCCTTTACCTCTCCACGAAAAATACGATCCTCAAAAAATACGACGGCCGGTTCAAAGATATCTTTGAAGAGATCTACCAGAACGAATTCAAAACGCAATTCAAGGAGGCCGGTATCGTATATGAACACCGCCTCATCGACGACATGGTTGCCAGCGCACTGAAATGGAATGGTAATTTCGTCTGGGCCTGCAAGAACTATGACGGTGACGTCCAAAGCGACTCCGTCGCCCAGGGTTTCGGCTCTCTCGGTCTGATGACCTCCGTTCTGATCACCCCCGACGGAAAGATCATGGAAGCTGAAGCTGCCCATGGCACTGTTACCCGCCACTATCGCGACCACCAGGCCGGCAAACCCACTTCCACCAACCCCATCGCCAGCATCTTCGCCTGGACGCGTGGTCTCGCCTTCCGCGGCAAGCTCGACAACAACCAGCCGCTCATCGATTTCGCCGGCGCCCTCGAAGCCGTCTGTATCGAGACCGTCGAAAGCGGCAAAATGACAAAAGACCTCGCCGTCTGCATCCATGGCAACAACGTCGAACACGGAAAACATTTCCTTTATACCGAAGAATTCCTCGACGCCATCGACTTGGGATTGCAGAAGAAGCTCGGTTAATTTTAGCACCTATTCACACAACTAGCAATCAGCCCGGGTTACAATTATTACCCCACTCGGAAGTCCCATCGGCATAATGCTCACACTTCCAGATCGGCGCCTCATGCTTGATCCGGTCGATTATGTGACGGTTTGCCGCATACGCCTCGCTTCGATGTGCCGAAGCCGTGATGACGACTACCGCCGTCTCCCCGATCTCCACCCGCCCGATCCGATGCTGCGCCACCGCTACCGTCAACCCCCAGCGTTCCTTTGCCTCCGCCAGGATCTCCGGGATCATTTTTTCCGCCAGCGGCACATGCGCCTCATATTCCAAAAATGTAACATCCCTCCCATTATTGCTCGCCCGTACTTCGCCACTGAACAACACTACAGCGCCAGCCGCCGGATGATGCGCCTCCGCCAGCAGGTCCGCAAGATCGATCGGCTGAGCCACCACGCTCCGCGCCGATACTACACTACCCTCCGCTACTGGGTGGAACGACGATAACTGTCTCATGCGATCTGAATTTATACGTATTGTCAATGAAACCCTCCTCCACCGCAAACCGGCATGCCGCCAGCAACTTTGCCGCCTGATCATTCATGACCAGCATACACGCCACCAACTGCTCGATATTGACCACTCCATCCGGCAGCTCGAACTCCGGCAAAAAATAATCCTTCAACCCTGCATAGACATGAATTTTCATAACCTTTTATGTTGTTTTAACCGCCTATTTGCAACATGCTCAGCCCACTACCGGTAAAGCGCAACGCCTGCTTCTGCCCCAGCGCCTGCCGCAGCTTGTCCGCCCATTTTTCCGCATCTTCCCGCCCATCCAACGCGATCGGATGATTGCTGCTGAGACATCCATAGATATGTCCGCTGCTGTCCAGCCGGAGCCGGTCGCAGTCCCGGCAGAACGGCTCGCTCTCATTGGCAATTATGCCGAAACGCTGGCCCCGGTCCGTTACCCAATAGCGCGCTGTCGCCGACGGCTTCCTTTCCAGCGGATTCACCTCATATTCCTCCCCGATGATCTTCAGGATTTCCTGCTGCGTCAGCAGATAACGTTCGGATTGTTGATACAAATGCCCCATCGCCATCACTTCCAGGAAACGGATCGTTATCCCCCGTGAAAAGGCAAATTCAAGTAACGGCAAAACCTGCCCGTCATTCATCCCTTTCATCACCACCGTATTGACCTTGACAGCCAGCCCCGCCTCCAGCGCCGCATCGATGCCCCGGATAACCCGCTGGACCGAATGACGCCGGCTCATGCGCTCGAATACCGCTTCATCGACTGCATCCAGTGAGATGTTGATGGACTGCAATCCCGCCTGCTTCAATGCCGCTACCTTTTTCTCCAACAGCGACCCGTTCGTCGTCAGTTTGATCTGTGGAATACCCATCGACCGTAACCCCTCCACCAACCCGGCAAGGTCCGGATATAATAACGGCTCCCCCCCTGTCAGCCGGACCGTTTCCAGTCCCAGCTGATCATGCAGCCGCCGGATGATCGCCAGCAGATCGGCGGCTCCCGGGCTTTGTCCCCCCGCATTCCACTCCCTTAACTCCTTTTCCCCTGCGACGCAATAGACACAGCCAAGGTTACAATGACTCAACAAACTTACCCGCAACGTCCGGAATGTCCTTCCATATTGATCTCTGATCGCTTCCATCACTTATAAAGTTACGACACCATACAGACAATAGCTTTATTTTTATAAAATGGAAAAAGCCTGTCGCCGACCCCGACAGGCTCAATACTTATACGAAAGAATAGATCGTCACCTCGGTCCCGCTCTCAAGGTCCCCGCTTTCTGCCGGATGCAGCCCCAACGCATTCGCCTGCATCCCCAACCGGATATCCCCTGACCCGTTCAACGGCATTTGCGTCAGCTTCGCGGGCGCTCCCTCTATCCGGACCGGAAAGAATTCATCCAGCGGCGTTCGCTTCTTCCGCCCCCCGGTCAGCGGCAGCGACATCGGCGCAGCCCGCTCAAGCCCCCAACAGGCCCGGAGATAAGGAGCGATCAAAAGCGCAAAATTCACGAGACAGGAGAAGGGATTGCCCGGCAACGCAAAAACGATCCCGCCCCCCGCACCCCCTTGGTCCCCCGTACTTCCCGTACCCCCTTTGCCCCCCGTACCTTCCGGTATCACCCCGCACCAGGTCGGCTTGCCCGGCCGCATCGCGATCTTATGAAATAGCCTCCGCACACCCAGCTCCTCCAGGACCTGCGGCACATAGTCCGCATCCCCGGCCGATACCCCGCCGGTTATTATCAGGATATCGCAAGAGATAAAACCCTGTAGCGCCCTGGTCAACGTCTGCGGACAATCCGACGCATGGCCACTTCCCTCCAACCCAACCCCCTCCCGCCGCAGCGCCGCCTCCAGCATCCAACGATTGCTATTACGAATTTGCACCGGGCTTACCGGCATCCCGGGATTCACCACCTCATCTCCCGTTGTGACCACCGCGACCCGCGGGATCCGTGCGACCTTCACCGTCGCATATCCCACCGAAGCCAGCAAACCCATCACCGCAGGCTCACAGCGACAAGGCTTATCGATCACCACATCCCCCTTCTTCAAGTCCTCCCCCTGCCTCGCGATATTCAAATACGGCCGCCAGGGCTCCGGCTCTTTAACCCCGACATCCATCCACTCCCCATTTTCCTCCACATCCTCCCGTCGGATCACCATATCCGCATCTTGCGGCACTGCGGCGCCTGTCATGATCTTGTAACATTCCCCGCTTCGGATCCTCCCGTTCGCCTGTGATCCCGCTAACAAGGTCTCGACCACCTTAAACCGCCGCACTCCCCGCTGGAGGTCATCATATCCCAACGCATACCCGTCCATCACAGCCCGCGGAAAAGGCGGATAATCCCGGTCTGCCCGGATCGGCTCCGCCAATACACGCCCGCCGGCTAACCCCAGCGGGATCTCCTCGACGCCAAACGACCGCGCCTGCGCCACTACAATCCCCTGCGCCTCCTGAAAACTGACCATATTAATGCCCTCCGCATTTCATCATATTAATGGCCTCCCCCCTTTATCATTTTTCGCGCATGGAATACCGCCGGCAATATAGCCTCCAGCGATTCCCGCGTGCCATCCGAACTTCCGGGCAACGTTACGATCAGCGTCTCACCGATCGATCCCGCCACCCCCCGGCTCATCATTGCCACCGGCGTCCGCATCTGCCCATACCCCCGCATCGCCTCCGCAATCCCGACGGCATCCCGCTGCAGGATCTCCTGCACCGCATCCACGGTATTGTCCCGCGGCCCAAGCCCCGTCCCGCCTGTCGTGAAGATGAAGGAAATGTCCTCCGCCACCCACTCCCTGATCTGCTGCTGAATTCGCGTCTTCTCATCCGGTACCACCGCATAATGCTTCACCTCGGCCTGCGCCGCCTCCAGCATCTCCACGATGATCCGGCCACTCTTGTCTTCGCGCGTCCCCGCCGCCGTCGAATCCGAACACACCAGCACGGCGCATGACGGCGAGCCCGCAAAATATTTTTCGCGGTCGCTCTTGCCGCCCTTCTTTTCCAAAAGCCGGATATGACCGATCTCCAACTGCTTGTCTACCGGTTTCAACATATCATAGATCTCCAGCGCCGCAACCGAAACCGCCGTCAATATTTCCATCTCGATCCCCGTCCGCCCGATCGACCTCGCCTCCCCACGGATAACAATACCCGAACGCGCACCCGCATCCCTGCCCAACAACTCCGCATGTTTTTCGCCATCCAGGAATTCGAAATGCATTTCCATGCCGTCGATCCCTACCGGATGACAATGCGGCAGCAACTGCGGCGTCAGCTTGGCTCCGATGAACCCCGCCGCCCGCGCTACATCAAAAAGATTGCCCTTGGGTAATTTGTCCTCCCGAATAAGGGAGATCGTCTCCGCGGAACAAAAGAGAACGCCAACCGCGCTGGCCGTTCGCAGGGAGATCTGTTTGTGTGTGATATCCCGCATCCCGCACCATTATTTGAATTTCTTCGCGTCCTCCAGGAACTTCGCCAATCCGATATCCGTCAACGGATGCTTCAACAGCCCCAGGATCGGCTCCAACGGTGAAGTCACCACGTCTGCCCCAACCTCCGCACACTTGACGATATGCAGCGAACTCCGGATCGAAGCCGCCAGGATCTGCGTTTCCCAACCCTGAACCGTATACATATTGGCGATCTGCGCGATCAATTCAACCCCATCCCAGTTGGCGTCATCCACCCGGCCCATGAACGGCGAAACATAATTCGCCCCGGCCTTGGCCGCCAGGATCGCCTGACCTGCCGAGAATACAAGCGTACAATTCGTTTTGATCCCGTTGTCCGAGAACCACTTCAACGCTTTGATCCCTTCCTTGATCATCGGAACCTTGACCACGATATTCGGATGGATCGCATGAAGCTTCTTGCCTTCCGCAATGATCCCGTCAAAATCAGTCGACACAACCTCCGCGCTGACATCCCCTTTTACCAACTCCGCGATCGTCCGATAGTGATTGATCACCGCTTCCTCTCCCTTGATGCCTACCTTCGCCATCAAAGAAGGATTGGTCGTAACCCCATCCAGGATTCCTAAGTCGTTTGCTTCCTTAATTTGCGCCAGATCGGCCGTGTCGATGAAGAATTTCATATAATGTTCGGTTTATACAAATAAAAAATGGCAAAGTTACTTATATCGCACCGCTACGACCACCTACCGTTGCTGCCTTCCGGCCCTGGCGGGGTTCAGCGGGAGCTGGTCGTATAAGACTTTGCCGGTGCAAAGATAGCAAGATTCAAATATCCAACCCCAAATAATTTTTGCCGCCGCCTCATCCGCCGGCACCCAGCCGCCACCTCATCCGCCGGCACCCGGTCGCGGCCCCAACTCTATTTCCCCGTCCTGCTGTTGAACCGCTGGACCCCTACCAGATCATCCCCCCTTCCCAACGGACTGTGATAATAAACCAGGATCATATAATCATTCGACGTCTCCACATGATTCCCTTCCGTCAGCGCAAACGACGGCTTCCGGTCCGGATCATTCCGGTCCACCGTCACATAACAAAAACTGTAATACCCCATCTTCAACAGGAACCGCCGCTCATACCGCCCATCATCCGGATTGAATATCATTTTCGAGGAATCGGTTAACACCCCGCCCGTAAAACGTCCTAACAGATACACATCCTTATCCGGGAACGCCGCCTTATCCTTCGGCGCAAAACTGAAGAGCACCGACGCATAGTCTCCCTGATAATTGACATTGATGCTTTCCGTCGTCTGGATAAAGAATGCCCCATTCAGGTCCGCAAAATAGGCATAAGCCAGCGCCGACCTGTCCCCATCCGGCTTCAGGATGATATCGGTTCCGGTCTTTCCGTAATTGGCAGTCCCCACCCGGTCGCTCTGAAACCGGAAGCTTTGCAGGTCGACCCCCCGCCATTCCGAACCGCCTTCGAAAAGGATATCATTGTCATTTGTGAATTCCAGATTATTGCCCGTATAAAAATTGGGTTTGATATTCCGGAGGACATTGTCCCACCGGTAATTTTGCAGGATATCCACTTTGATCTGATCAAGCGGATTTTGCGGATTGATCGCCTGCACGTTCAACTTTAAAGTAATATGCTGATGCGTCTGCGCCAGGTTGAAGTCCACCGGCTGCAGGAACTGCGACTGAATGTTGATCCGCGAATCGACAACCAGGAACCGCCGCGTAAAAGCCAGCTTCGACGTATCCCCATCCGTAAAGACTTTTAATATGTAGTTCCCCGAATGGACCGGCACACAATTCGCATCCGGCAACACCGCATGATAATGCGTGAATCGCACCAGCGCCACCGACGAGCTTCGATAATCCTCGATCTTCACCTGCGAAAACCCCTTCAGATATTCCACTTCACTGAGGGTCGACGGCGTCCAGTCCTCATCACAAAGCTGGAACGTATAGTAATAGGCCTTCACATCCGCATCCAGGTCATCGAAACTCAGTTCCAGCTGATCCGTACTGTTCAGCCGGATGATGGGATAGGCCAACTGATTCCCCGCCGGATACAACTGCGGAGTGCCGATCGACGGCGAAACGACCATGTCCGATACAGGCTGCGCACCAACCCGAAAAACCAACCCGATAAAAGCGATCGGCAACAAAAAGAAAAAGCGCTTCATAAAAGGATTTCGTGGGCTTCGCCCTGTTCAGTGAAATTACTCTATTTTTACCAATCAATAACAGCAATAACAACGCCACTTGAACGTAGCCGCCTTTATCGCCCGCCGTATCGCTTTCAACCGTCAACGGACCTTCTCCCGGTTCATCCTCCGGCTGGCCATCAGCGCTACCATCATCAGCGTCGCAGCTATGATCCTCACCCTTGCCTTCACCAGAGGCTTCCAGGATGCCATCAGTCAGAAAGTGTTTAACCTCTGGGGTGATATCCGCGTCGAGCGCATTTCCGGTAACGAAGCTCCGCTCACCGAAGAGCTGCCGATCCAACGGAACGATACCGTCCTTCGAGCCCTCCACGCCAACCCCGACATCAAAACCATCCAGGCCTTCGCCACCAAGAGCTCCGTCATCCGCAGCAGCGAAGGCGTCGAGGTCGTCCTCATGAAAGGCGTGGAAAAGGACTACGACTTCCGCAATCTGGAAAGTTTCCTTAAAAGCGGGCGCTGGATCCGCTTCCCGGATACCAACTACAGCAACGAGATCGTGATCTCCACTTATACCGCCGCCCAGCTTAAGATCAAGCCCGGCGACAAAGTGCTCATCTATTTCATCCAACCCGGCGGTCAGCCCCGCGTCCGCCCTATGACCGTTACCGGCCTCTTCAAGACCGGCATCGAAGACTACGACAAATCCATCGCCATCGGCGACCTCCGGCTGATCCAACGGCTCAACGGCTGGAAGGATAACCAGATCGGCGGTTATGAGATCTTTACAAAAGACTACCGCCAGGCTGCCCTCGTCGATAGCCTCATCTTCCCCCAGTTGCCTCAGGAATGGAGCAGCCGGACCACCGTCAGAATATACCCGAATATCTTCGACTGGCTCAACCTCCAGAATATCACCATCGCCATCGTACTGGTCATCATGGTCGTCGTCGCCACACTCAATCTCGTTACCTGTCTCATCATCCTCGTGCTCGAACGTACCCGCATGATCGGCATCCTGAAAGCCGTCGGCGCCCGCAACCCCGTCATCCAACGCATCTTCCTCTACCAGGGCGGCATCATCACCCTGTTTGGCCTGCTGCTCGGAAACGCATTCGGCTTGCTGATCTGCTGGCTCCAGAATAAATATGGATTCATCACCCTGCCCGAAGACGCTTACTTCATCTCCAAAGCTGTCGTCCGCCTCGAATGGTGGCACTTCCTCCTCATCAACGGCGGCACCTTTGCGATCTGTTTCCTCATCCTCACGATCCCGACCCTTATTATAAGAAAAGTCCAGCCGGTGCGCGCGATCCAGTTCCGTTAGCATTACCCGTACCCATACCCCCATCTTCCCAAACAATATACCCATCCCGCGGTCACTTCACCAGATGCGATAGCACGATCCCCCCTGCCACCGCCGCATTCAACGACTCCGCCCTGCCGGCCCCCGGTATCGTCACCCGGTCTGTCGCCACCTGCAGCAATCCCGGCCGGATCCCCTTCGATTCATTCCCGATCACGACAAATCCCCGATCAATCCTCCCCATCGTATACAGATCCCTTCCCCCCAACACCGCCGCATAGACGGGAATCCCGGAATACCCACTCACCACAGCTACCGGATCGGCATAGACCACCGGTATCCGCCCGACACTTCCCATCGTTGACTGAATTGCCTTGCCATTGAATATATCCGCGCTGTCACCGCTGCATATCACCGCCATCAGCCCAAACCAATCCGCGACCCGTACCAACGTCCCCAGATTACCCGGATCCTGGATCCCATCCAGTACCAGCGTTATCCCCTTGTTAAAATCAGGAGGCGGAAAGACCGGCTTCTCAAAGACCGCCAGCACCTGATTTGGCGTAGCCAGCGCCGACAGCCGCTCCAACTCCCCCTCACCGGCCTCCTGCACGGGGAGCCCTTCAACCCGCGACTGCGCAGCGATCCATTCTTTCATCGCATACACCTGCCGGCACCGCATCCCCGGCAATTGTAACAGCTCACCCACGATCTTCGGGCCCTCCGCCACAAATACCCCAGCTTCATCGCGGAATTTTTTATGGCTTAAACTTTGAATATATTTAACTTGCGATTTCGTTACCGTCATTTCTCTTTGTTCGTTTTATGTGCCGGCCACCGGCCGGCTTCACCATAAAGTTAAAATCGAATTGGGTTTGTTCACTTTGATCATGTCGCGGCGCCGGTTTACTGTTCCTTTTCTCACCCCTGCCTGTCTGCTGGCGTTAGCGATCTCACTGTCGCTCTTCGCCTGCACTGTCCCGCGTAAATATCCCCTCCACCGCCCGTTCGTCTTCGCCACCAATATTAAGGTGGAAGGCAATCTGAAGCCTTCCGCAAAGCAGGATCTGGCAGCCCGCCTGGCCAACCAGCTCGACGACAGCATCCGGGTCTACACCGTTTCCATCGCCGGCGTCTATACCAAGGTAATGAACCCGCCCGTTTTCGATACCGCCAACCTTCGCCGGTCCATCGGATTCATGGTCGCCCTGCTGAACGCATCCGGTTATTTCAACCCCACCGTTAAAGATACGATCCGCCGCGACACCATCCGGTTTGGCCGCCATCCCGAACGGAACGAATATCGGGTTCGCATCGATTTTCACGTCTGGCCAGGCAAACAACTCACCCTGGATTCTATCGGCTATGCCCTCTCCACCCCCGATCTCCAGTCGCTCGCTATCCAGGCCCGGAACAAATCCCTGCTCAAAAAAGGCATGCCCTATTCGAAACAGGTCCTGTCCGACGAACTGGACCGGCTCGTCATCCTTTTCCAAAACCACGGCTATTACAAATTCTCAAAAGAAGACATCTATATCGAACGCGACACCGTCCTGGCCGCACTCCTCGATCCCACCCTCGACCCGTTCCAACAGGCTGCCCTGTTGGAAAAACTGGGCCAGAAACGGGAACACCCGACCATGAATGCCGTTGTACTCCAACGGCCGGTCCGCGACTCGAGCCACATCGTCCGTTATTCCATCGGCCACGTCACGGTTTACCCGGACCTTCCCCTCCTGCAGGAAGACACCGTCATCGTGAGTAATATCGACACCAGCAGCGCCCACGGATTCACCATCATTTACCGGACAAACAAGTTCAAACCAAAGACCCTGATCGAAAATATCCACCTGCTGCCCGGTCAGCAATATGAGTACCAAAAGTATGTCCAGACGTTGAACCGTTTCAACCAGCTCCCCGCATGGAAGCAGGCTACCATCACGCTTGATCCCGCCGAAAGCTCGGATTCCGTCCTGGACGCTACCCTCAAGCTATACCCGAACAAGAAGTACGAAGCCGCCCCCAGTCTCGAAGCCAGCTACAATACGAACGATATCCTGGCCACCGGCAGCCTCTTTGGCATCGGCGTCAACCTCGCCATCAACAATCGCAACGCGTTCCGCGAAGCCGTGCAGACCCAGACCAACATTCGGGCCGGCGTCGAATTCGGCGGCAGCTTCATCCAGACCACCGATCTCAGCCTGTCGCACGCCATCGCCTTCCCAAAACCGATCGGTCCCCGCTTTATAACCAAATTGTTCCCAAAAGACAGCGCCCGGACCGTCATCAGCGGCAACACCTCCTATACCGACCGGCGTCTTGCCAATCACCTGGAATTCTTCAACGTGGCGTCCATCAACGGCTCGTTTGGCTACGAGTGGAATATCGGCAACAAGTCGTACCTCATCCGCCCGATCAATGTCGAATATACCAACCTGTATAAGAGCGATAGCTTCCGGAATTACCTCGACTCGTTCCCTTCCCTTAATCTGGCCTTCAAAACCGGCCTGGTCATGAGCAGCCAGTTCGTATACAACTCGGTAAAGAAGCACGGGGTCGCGACCGATCTTTTCACCGGCAGCGCCGAGACCAGCGGCGCCCTGCTGGGATTCATCCGATCGCTCAACGATGGCGCACTCTGGCGCTTCATTCGCGGCGACGTAACCTTTCGCCGTCATTGGGACTGGCGAACCACCGAACTGGCTATCCGCCTCTTCGCCGGCGGCGGAGTCGCCTACGGCAAACCAGGCCCCGAACAGGAAACTCTTCCCTTCTATAAAGCGTTCTTCGCCGGCGGCCCCAATACCATGCGCGGCTGGGGCATCCGCCAGCTTGGCCTTGGCTCGGCAAATTTCTATGACACGGCAAACGGCGGTATCCTCGACCGGTTTGGCGACATCCAATTGGAAGCCAACATCGAATACCGCTTCCCCCTTGGCACCGTATTCGGGGTCAAACTTCAAAGCGCCCTTTACATCGACGCCGGCAATATCTGGGACCGCCACCCCATCGATACCACCGCCGCCCAAAAAGGAAGCGACTTCGAGATCAACAATTTTTACAACGCCATTGCCGTCGACGGCGGCACCGGCCTCCGCATCATCTTCCCCCTGTTCCTCATTAGGCTCGACTACGCCTATAAAATGAAAGATCCCGAAAGCATCCGTTTATCCGATACCTGGTTCCCCAATTTCAACCTCTTCAAAGGCCAGTTCCAGCTCGGCATCGGTTATCCGTTCTAAAGGCTCCTGCTTAGCCGTCTCAACCGCTTGTCCGCTAACTCCCCTCCGCCAACACTCACCCCCTGATCCCCCCTTCAAAGACCCTCCGGATATAAGCCTCCGCCACCTCCACGGTCATCGCATCCTCCACCCTGAAGGCCCCGATCCGCGTCCGCCGCAGCGCACTCAAATACCCTCCGCATCCCAATGCCAACCCCAGGTCGTTCGCTAAACTCCGGATATACGTCCCCGTTGAACATACCACCCGGAACGAAACCTCCGGCAACGCCCAGCCGGTTACCTCAAACTCCCGGATCGCCACCGGCCTCGGTTCCAGCTTGACCTCCCTGCCCTTGCGCGCCAGCTCATATACCCGCTTCCCGCCCACCTTGATCGCCGAATGCGCCGGCGGCACCTGCATGATGTTACCCAGGAACTGCGCCGCGATCGCCTCCTTTACCCCCGACAACTCTAAACCGCCATAATCCCCGACCGGAACCGGCTCACTCTCCAGATCATACGTAGGAGTAGCGGCGCCCAAAGTCACCGTTCCGGTGTACTCTTTCTCCTGCGCCATATACTCATTGATACGTTTAGTGAATTTCCCGGTGCAAAGGATCAATAGCCCGGTCGCCAGCGGATCCAGCGTACCCGCATGACCCACCTTCTTAGTCTTTACCAGCCGCCGTAACTTCCGGACGACATCGAAGGAAGTCCAATCCAGCGGTTTATCGATCAGCAACATCTGCCCCTGCTCAAAAAAATGCGGTTCTTCCATTATATTGCCAGCCTCGCTTTGATCTCAAGATATTTATTGACGGTCTCCACCGTCAGGTTCTCCGGCGCCGTCAGGATGGTCGCAATCCCATGCTGCTGAAGCTCCTTGACGATCAGTCGCTTTTCATACGCAAATTTTTCGGCGATCGTCTGCGTATATACATCCTCGATCGTTCCCGCCTCCATCTTCCGAAGCTGATCAAGCCCCGTATTCTCAAAAAAGACGACCAATACCAGATGCTGCCGCGCCATGGACCTGATATACGGCAACTGCCGCTGCAGACCCGACAAGGACTCGAAATTGGTGAACAGCACGATCAGGCTTCGTTGCGTGATCCGCGTCCGAACCATCGCATGCAATTTCTCGTAATCGGTTTCCTGGAACCGGGTCTGTTGATTATAAAGGATCTCCAGGATATGACTCATTTGCGTCGACTTCCGCCCCGCAGGAAGAAAAGTACCGATCTGATCGGAGAAGGTCAGTAACCCCGCTTTGTCCTGCCGCACCAGCGCTACCCGGGATAACACCAGCGTAGCATTGATCGCATAGTCCAGCAGGCTCATTCCTTCAAATGGCATTTTCATCACCCGCCCTTTGTCTATCAGACAATAGACCTGCTGACTTTTTTCGTCTGTGTAACTATTCACCATCAGCTCGCCTCCACGCCGCGCCGTCGCCTTCCAGTTCAGACTGCGCAGATCATCCCCCATGACATATTCCTTGATCTGCTCGAATTCGAGACTGTGCCCCAGCTTCCGCATCCGCTTGTTCCCGCTCTCCGCCAGGTTCTGCGACATCGCCAGCAGGTCGAATTGCTTCAGTGCCTGGAACGATGGCAACACTCTGACCATTGCCTCCGCTTCGATGATCTTGCGCCGCACCATCAGCTGGAACGGGCTCTTGATATAGACGTTGATATCATGGAACACATATTCCCCGCGCTGTACCGGCCGGAGACTATAACCCAGCGTCCCTTCCGCGCCAGCCTTCAGCTCGGTCCTCAGCACGAAATTCCGCCATTGGAACTGATCCGGCACCTCGTCGATGATCTTTAACCGGACCGGGAACGGATACCGGTTCCGGATCTGCAGCCTCACTTCATTGTCATCCCCATTGCTAAACCGGTCCGGCATCACCCGCTCCATCTCTACCGGCCGCCGGGTGGCAAACAATACCACATAATCCAGCAAGGTGACCACGACCAGGAAAAGAAGCAGAAGCTCAGCCACCGTGTACAGCATCGGTATCCCATAGGACAAGACGAACAAAATGATAACCCCCACCGCCAGCTGATACCAGCGCCGGGAAATAAAAAGGGACTTGAAAAACCGGCCAAGGAATCGTATCACGTAAATAGCTTGGTTTTTAATGTAGTGGTACTCGATATTTAGCGCAGCGCCCCGATATTTAACGCGGCACTTCGATCGATCGAATGATCTCGTCAATGACATCATCGGCCGAAGCGCCCTCCATCTCTTTTTCCGGCGTCAGCACCAACCGGTGCCGCAATACCGCCGGCGCGGTATAGACGATATCTTCAGGCGTGATAAAATCCCGCCCCCTCATCGCCGCGATCGCCTTGCTGCCGTTCAGGATGCCGATCGACGCCCGCGGCGAAGCTCCGAGATAGATCGACTTATGATTTCGCGTAGCCCCAACGATCGTCGTCATGAACTGGATCAGCTTTTCCTCGACATGGATCCGCCGCACCTGTTCCCGCAGCTCCGCGACACGCACCGCTGATAACACCGAAGCGACTGTTTCTATCCGGACGTCCCCCCTTAGCTGATGATGATTCGTCACGATCCGGAATTCCTGCTCCGGGCTGGGGTAATGAACGTTGATCTTGAACAGGAACCGGTCCAGTTGCGCCTCCGGCAAATGGTAGGTCCCCTCCTGCTCGATCGGGTTTTGGGTAGCGACTACCATGAAAGGCGCGTTCAGCAGGTAGGTCTGCCCGTCGACCGTGATCTGCCGCTCTTCCATCACCTCGAACAATGCCGATTGCGTCTTGGCCGGCGCCCGGTTGATCTCATCGATCAGGATAATATTACTGAAGATCGGCCCCGCCTTGAACTGAAAGCTGCTTTCCCGGGGATTGAACACGGAAGTGCCGATCACATCGCTGGGCATCAGGTCCGGCGTGAACTGAATGCGCGAAAAGCCGACCGAGATCACTTTGCTGAGTAGTTTCGCCGTCAGGGTCTTGGCAACCCCGGGCACCCCTTCGATAAGGATATGCCCATCCGCCAGGATACCGGCCAGCAACAGCTCGACCATCTGCTCCTGCCCGACGATAACCTTGCCGATCTCCGCTTTCAGGTCATCGACCGCCCGCTGCAGATCCGCCAGATCGGTCCTTTGTTCGAAAAGATTTTCTTCCATGTTATGCTTTTTTATAGAATGCTTCCAATTGCAGGTGAAAATCCATCAGCTCCTCATCGGGCACGTATGCCTTTGACGGTAACACCCGCATATAGCCGACCAGCCGGGACAACGCCTCCTGCTGATAACCCGTCCGGTGAGCCAGCCGGGACGCCATTTCCTCATCCAGCGCCGTAGCCGTCAGATTATATCTCGTCCGGACCAGGTCCTGGAAATGCATGACCATTTTACTGGCCAGATTATGATTGTCCCGGCGCTGAAAATATAGCCGCCCGATCGTCCGTACGAAGTCAAGTGATGTGTTTTGCAGCGGCAGGATGACCGGTATCGGCCGCTGTCTGCGTTTGGATTCGAACATATAGATCAACAGGAACAACAGCAGCACCAGCCAGAAGGCAAAAGCGAGACTCTTGTTATTCAGGATAAAACCAAGCGCCGACCAATCCCGGTGAGGGTTGGTGAAATAGTCGTCCCAGATCACCTCCTGCGCCGTAGCAGGCAGATACGACAAGGCGTCCTGGTAATAGGAGATGTTCTTTTTGTGCAGGAGAAAGAAGTTGCTGAAGGCCAGGGGCGCAAAATGCAGGTATAACGTTCCGCCGCCCTTGTAATTGAACCTGATAAAATTGGGCCGGCCCACATGGTCCCTGCCCAGCACCGTCGTGAATTGAGGATCGAAATCATCGACCCAGCCATCATACGAATCCCCCGGATATGCAAAGCTCAGCGAATCGCCTGTCAGCGGATGATAGAGACTCACCCGGAGACTGTCCATCGGTCCCTCACTTAAATACCCATACGAAGCCTTGACGCCCAGCGTGTGCAGCAAAGAGTCCCCGAACCGCCTCGACGAGACGAAGACATGATTGCCTTCGCCGACGAAATCCAGCAGGGAATTGATATCCGCAGGACTGGGATCGATCGTGCCTCCGATGACCAGATAGACCTTTTTCCCTTCACTGGGAGAGAGGCCGGAGATCGGCTTATTATTGCCCGAGATCGTTGCATTGGGAAACAGATAGGACAATCCGTCATAAGCTACCTTGGTGCCATAGGGTATCTGGTCCCGGCGCTTTAAAGTGATCCGGCGATCGATCTGCTTGGTTCTGCTCAATTGGCACGATGCCAACGGGAGCAGCAGCACGAAGGCTGCTATCGTCCGAAGTCGTTCCCTCATGCCCGGACGGATTTATAAAAGTCCTCGAAATATCGATGCAGCCGCGTGAACAACATATCGCCCAACGGAAATTCTCCATACCAGACTTTCTCGTAGATCATGGTCAGATCCCGGAAAGGTCCGCCCTGCGGGGTCGCCCTCAACTGCTGCCAGTACTCGTGATTGGTCGATTCCTGGTGATACCGGATCATCCCCCGGTCATTCAAAACGCGCAACGTCTTCAGATACAAATAACGTACAGCCTGCCGGTAATCTCTTATTTGCATAAAGTGCGTCAGCCGGCCCTCCAGGTCATCTTCCATCGCACCGTCTTCATCACCGGTCTTGACGACATTTGAACGCCTGGGCGCGCGGTAGAACAACTGAAGCCTGTTTGCCACAATGATCCGGACAATGGCATACAGCAAGATACCGCCCATCAGGAACAGGATAAAATACTCGAATCCCCGGCTTGAAAGGAACCGCGCCAACCACCCGCCGGATGAGGTGGACACTCTGCGGGGTTCGCGCCAATGCCAATAGTCGGGATCGTTCGCGTAGGCATAAGCTCCATCGCGCTTCCAGTCCCTCACTACCGAATCCCCGATGGCACGCAGGACGACCGGCCCGGCATGTTCCGCCACCGCATCTTTGCCGTTATAGACCGAAGTATCCGATACCGACGATTGCGGACTGTCCTGCCGTACCGTGTCACCCGTCTGGGCAAAAGCCGCGATACAGGCAAACAGCCCAAGCAATACGCCCACGATCCCTGCCCGGTACTTGCCTGTCATTGGGTATTCATTTTTTTATTGAGCTTCACCGGGTAAATGACGAAATACCAAATAATGAACGTCAGTGAGCTCAGCAGGATGAACAGGCTCAACCATACCGGCATCGCCGAATACCGCGTGACGAAGCCCTCCAGCGAAGCCGCGACAATAAAGATCGGCACCAGCCCCACCATCAACTTTAATCCATCCTTCGCCCCTCGTCGCAACGAATGCAGCCGCTTATGCGTTCCGGGGAAAAGTATGCTGTTCCCCAGCACCAAACCCGCCGCCCCGGCCATGATAAAAGCCGAGATCTCCAGCGTGGCATGGATCCAGATCACCAGCACAGACTCCCATCCCAGCCCATGAGCAAAAAAGTAATACTGGAATGCTCCGAGGATCACTCCGTTCTCGAACAGACAGACGACCGTTCCGATGCCCAGCAGGAATCCGGCCATGAACATCACGAAGGCCGCCTTCACGTTATGCAGGGCGATAAAGGTGAACATATTTAGCCCGTTATCCTGCTTATAGACCCCGAACGGATCCCCACGGGCGATATTATCCTCCGTCATATCCACATAGTCGTCTCCAAGCACCCCGCGGACAAACGCCTCGTCATGGGCCGCCGAAAAAGCGGCCATCAGCGCAAAAAGCAAAAAGATAAGGAATGAGATCAGGATCTCCCGGCGATAACGATATACCACCATCGGTAGTTCGATCTTCCAGAACCGCAGGATACGCGACGACTCTTCCTTCTTATTCCGGTAGATGCCCAGGTAGATCCCCGACGCCAACCCATTTAAATATTGCGTCACCTTGCTGTGCGGGTAGAAGGTCTTTGCATAGCCAAGATCATTGACCAGCTCCGTGAACTGACCAGCCATCTCATCGGGGTCACTGGCAGGCTGATATTGATATTGTTTCCACTTATCAATATTTTTTTTAATAAACAGACCTTCTCTCACTGGAAAAATTTAGTCTTGTAATTAAGTTGCGCTAAATTTACAGGCACTCCATTTCGACAAGATAAATATAGTGAGTAAACCCGAATAAATATAATCCTGAGAACCAGCCATCCCGCTTATGCTCCAGGTCAAATTGGATACCGGCTTTAATATCGAGGTGGATTTCATGATCGCACCATTTATCAAACGTTTCGTTGCCTGGCTCATCGACTTTGTGATCATCATCGCGTGGTTCGTCATCATGAACAAGATCCTCCGGCTAGGCCAGGATATCCTTTTCGAGCTACCTTATTGGGAGGTCTTTCTCATGTCGCTTCCACCACTCTTGTATTTTCCGCTAAGCGAGATCTTTCTCAACGGCCAGACCGTCGGTAAAAGAGCCATGCAGATCAAAGTGATCTCCGCCGACGGGGGCAACCCTTCGATCAGTCAGTTCATCGTTCGCTGGCTCTTCCGCATGATCGACTTTCCAACCTGGATCCTGCTGGCGATCGCATCCGGTCAATTGCCCTGGTGGACCGCCATTTTCCTGTTCGGCGGCATCGGATGCCTGATCGGAACCCCCTATTCTCAACGGATCGGCGATATCGTGGCCGGTACTATCCTGATCGATACCCGCAACCGGACTTCCTGGGAAGATACCGTTTTCACGGAATTGACTTCCGATTACCAACCCCGGTATCCACAGGTCATGCAATTGAGTGACAAGGATATCAATACCCTCAAGGGGATCATCAGCGCCGTCCGGAAAAAAAGCGATTACGACCTGTCTATCCGGATCGCGGCCCGTATCAGGTCTAAATTGCACATCGAAGACGATCAGGATTCCCTGGAATTTCTGCAGACCCTGCTAAAAGATTATAACTATTATTCGACGCGCTGATGTTGGACGCGCTGATATTCGGCCCGCTGATGTTCCGCCGGCCGATCCGCCCGACGCCGGCGCGCTCAATAGTCAACCCGCCTATCCGTGAGCATATAGCCGATCACGCCAAGAAAGACGAGGCAGATAATGATGATCACAAGTATTCCCGCCGTTCTGAAATACAGCCGAAGGCTGTTGAATCCGCTGTTCACCCGGTCCGCATCCGTATTCTGCACCCCCCGGCTTACCGACACGGCAAAACGATAGAGGAAATAATTGACGACCGCTCCACCGCCGATGCTCGATATGCCGAATATAGATCCCAGTATGCCCCCACCGAAACTTGCACCCAGCCGCGAATGCCCAAACAACCACTCGTATAACTGGATCACGTATCCGAGTAAGCCCGTGATCGAACAGATCCTGGCCCATAACGCAATCTGCTTCAGATGATCACGGCTGGCCCCGTCCAGTGAGATATGGAAGAAGTTATCCAGGTCCGTTACCGACTCGCCTTGTTCCTGACTTTCCATGCGCATTTGGGTTTACAATTGGTAAATGAGAGTGAATATCAGGGCTGCCAGCGAGAAACAGGAAGTGAACCCGAGGATCATGAATGTAACCTTCAGGCTCTTCAAGCCATTGTTGAACATAAGCTGGTCCTGGTAGTCCATGGCCCGCTTCGTCACCCGGGAGAAACGCAGCAGGACGATCGCCGCCGCCACCAGGGCGCCGAAATAAAGCGCCAAAGCAATGAGCAGCACGCCGACGATACCTTCGCTGTCCGGGGTCAGCTGGCCATAGCCGAGCAACACGAATGGCGTGGAGATAAGTATGGCAAGTAACAGGAACCCCATGCCGGCGATCCCTACGATGGACAGGAACTTGGACCAGCGGAGCGCTTCCTGTAAAGTATTGCCGCCATCGTAGTCCAGGTGCATTTCCAGCAGCTCTGTGTTTGGCGGCGCGGTCGTATTATCCATTTGTTTAGCGTTTAACGATGAAGAAGGGCCAGCATGGCTATCCCCCCGAAGATCACCATCTCGATGACTCCAAGCACGACCCCGATGAGCGTCAGGATCCCGACATAGCGGAAGAGGAACTTCTGGGCCTTCAGCGATTGATTCAGCTTCACCTGATCATTGGTATTGATCGCCGCTTTCATGCGAACGGAGAAATTGTACAGGAAAAGACAGGGAAAGAAATAAATCGCCGCGAATACAAAATAGACCGCCCCGATAAAGACCCCGCCGAGCGTGCTGATAGCCTTTGCCACCGGCGGCTCCACCGGCATGTTCGAATTCGCTAATAAAGAAGCGGACAACAGCGACCCGATAAAGAACGCCGCGATCACAATAATCCCGCACCCGACGAATCCCACGATGGCCAGGAATTTGCCCCACCGCGCCGTCTCGGTCAAATGGTCGATAGACTCATGATCGAGCGTCAGCTCGAACAGAGAGCTTTGATTTGTTTCATCCATGTCTTTTCCCTAAACCGGCAGATCTCTACATGTTGTGACTGAACATATCCTGTGGGTGCGACAAGACAACCCAACCGACTGTAAAAATATAGATCAGCACAACAACCAGGTATACCGCGGAGATCGATAACCCGATGATCGCGCAGATCCTGCCGCTTTTCAGATTGCTGTAAGAACTGGGCGTATATAAGGTCGGATCCGCATTGTAAAGCTTCAAATCCTTACCGGCAAGGACCAGCGCTATAATACCGCACACGATGCCGGCAATTCCATAACAAAAGCAGCCGACGATAGAAATAATGCCTAATACTAGCACCGCAGTGCCATTCGGAAGGGGTCTCTGGGTTTGATTTTCCATTAAACAAGTAATTTATGGTTAAGGACTTTGTAAATATAAAATACTAAAACTATTGTAGCTACGCCGAGCTGTAAATATTTTATTACCACCGCACCATAACGAAAATCGAACCGCAGATGAAGCGCCGAAAACCCCAGTAGTACCAATAACGGTATCGTAGCCGGATAAAGGCTTAGACTGGCCTGAACATCCCCCCTGAACAAAGCGATAATGCTCCGCTGCAACCCACAGCCGGGGCATTCCATATGAAGCCATTTTTTGGATGGGCAGGTGAGCATATTCCGCTCCATCCAATCGACTATCACAGGCCAGAAATGAGCCGCCATCGCTCCAAAATAAAGAAAACTTTGGAAATCACCTAATACGCCCGGGCAAATAGTACCCGCTGCGTGCTTGGGTTACCTGAATAGATACACTTACCCTCTTCTTTAACCGCTTCGAGCGGTATACAGCGGATCGTAGCCTTTGTCTTTTCCTTGATAGCCTCCTCCGTCTCCGTCGTCCCATCCCAATGCGCCAGGATAAATCCCCCCTTCTCATCCAGCAGGCGTTCGAATTCGGCCATATTATCCGCCCGGGTAATATGTGCGTCCCGGTAAGCCAGCGCCTTTTGGTACATATTCGACTGGATCTGCTCCAACAATTCCTTCACATGACCGGCAAGTCCGTCCAGCGATCGTGTGGCCTTCTCTTTCGTATCCCGGCGTGCGACCTCCGCACTGTTGTTGTCCAGATCCCGCAGACCCATCGCGATCCGAACCGGCACCCCCTTCAGCTCATATTCCGCGAATTTGAACCCCGGGCGGTTGTTGTCATTATCATCGAACTTCACGCTGATCCCGGCAGCCTTCAACTGCGCCGCCAGTTCCCTTCCTTTCGCATCCAGCACGTCCTTTCTTTCCTCTCCTTTATAGATCGGCACGATGACGACCTGCAACGGTGCGATCCGTGGCGGCAATATCAGCCCGTCATCATCGCTATGCGCCATGACCAGCCCCCCGATCAGGCGGGTACTGACGCCCCAGCTGGTCGCCCATACATATTCCATCTGGTTGTTCCTGTCCGAGTATTTGACCTCGAACGCCCTGGCGAAGTTCTGCCCCAGAAAATGCGAAGTCCCCGCCTGCAACGCCTTCCCATCCTGCATCAGGGCTTCGATACAATAGGTATCCACCGCACCGGCGAACCGTTCGTTAGGCGTTTTCACTCCCCTTATCACCGGCAACGCCATATATTCCTCGGCAAACGTGGCATAGACGTCAAGCATCTGCCGGGTCTCCGCAATCGCCTCCGCCGCCGTGGCATGCGCGGTATGCCCTTCCTGCCAGAGGAACTCCGTCGTCCGCAGAAACAGCCTGGTCCGCATCTCCCAGCGCACCACATTAGCCCATTGATTGATCAGCAATGGCAGGTCCCTGTAACTTTTTATCCAGTCCCGATAAGTATTCCAGATGATCGTCTCGCTCGTGGGCCGCACGATCAGCTCCTCTTCCAGTTTAGCCGCCGGATCCACGACTACCCCTCCGCCATTAGGATCTTTCTTCAGCCGGTAATGCGTCACAACAGCGCATTCCTTGGCAAACCCCTCGACGTGCGCCGCCTCTTTGCTCAAAAAGCTTTTGGGGATGAACAGGGGGAAATATGCATTGACATGCCCCGTATCCTTGAACATCCGGTCCAGCTGATCCCGCATTTTTTCCCACAGCGCGAACCCGTAAGGCTTAATGACCATGCAGCCTTTCACCTCCGAATGATCCGCCAGCCCCCCTTTGATCACCAGATCGTTGTACCATTGCGAGTAATCCTGGCCCCTATTCGTTATTTCTTTGCCCATAAGCTAATTAATCAGTTTTTAACAATTAAAAGTTAACCTTTCCTTAAAAAGCCTCGTATATTATTGTAACTTTACGTTAACAGTGCCGAAGACCGTTCCGTAAGGAGCGCAAATTTAGCACTTCAAAATTGAAAATTATCATATTTACAGCACCATGAGACATCTATATACCTTTACCTTTTTTGCGCTTGCCGCTGCCCTCGGCCTGAGCAGCTGTTCTTCTTCCAAAAACGCTCAGAATGGCCCGGATATGTACTCTTCCGGCAAGACTAACGGCTCCGACTACGTATCCGCTGCCCCCAATGACCAATATGTTCAAATGAAATCCCAGGATTACGATCGCTGGTCTTATTTTGACGACTATAACTCCGCCGATGCTTATTACGCCCCCGCTCCCTATTACGGCGCCGGGTATGGCGCGGGATTTGGCTATGGCTTCGCCCCCTCCTATGGTTTCGGCTACAGCCCCTTCTACGGCCCAACTTATGGCCTCGGTTTCGGCTTTGGCGATCCCTATATGATGTGGAACAATTATTTTATCTGGAACAGCTGGTACAATCCCTACTTCTACAACCCGTACTATGGCGGTGGCGTCGTTTTTGTCGGCAAATCACCGACTTCCGTCTATAACAACCTTCGGCCCTTCAATACCACCAGCTACAAAAGCGGTCTGGCACATGCCGGTATAAATACCAATTCCGGTTCGCGTAACAGAGTCTATCGCCCCGGGATGACCTCCACGACCGCATATAATTCGCACGTAGCCACCACACGCAGCCCCAATACATTCCGGCCCGTCAACAACAACAATGGTTTCCGCCCCGCCAATAGCGCTCCTACCCGCAGTTATTCCCCGGCCTTCCATAGCAGCGGCGGCGGTTTCAGAGGCGGCGGCTTCGGCGGCAGACACTAAAAGGATAAACTTCTTACAGAAAAGGACCGGTCGATTGCCGGTCCTTTTTTTTATCATCAGCCGCAGATTCCCCGATGCGGTCATCAAGGACCCCCAAAAAAAAGCCCCGCATTCGCGGGGCCCCATTATCGCTAAGAATCCGACTAATAATCCATTCCACCCATACCCGGTGCACCGCCCGGATGCGCATGAGCCTCTTCCTTCTTAGGCTTGTCGGCAACCACGCACTCGGTGGTCAGCAACATACCCGCGATCGAAGCCGCGTTTTCCAGCGCGATCCTGGTCACCTTGGTAGGATCGATAACCCCGGCCTTCAGCAGATTCTCATACTCGTCGGTGCGGGCATTATAACCGAAATCACCTTTGCCCTCTTTCACCTTCTGTACGACGATGCTGCCTTCAACACCGCTGTTGACGACGATCTGACGAATAGGTTCTTCCAGCGCCCGCTTCACGATCGCAATCCCCGTCGTCTCATCCTCATTGGCGCCTTTCAGCTTTTCCAGAGCTTCGATAGCCCGGATGTAAGCGACACCACCGCCGGGAACGATCCCTTCTTCGACCGCGGCACGCGTAGCATGCAGCGCATCATCGACGCGGTCCTTCTTTTCCTTCATTTCCATTTCGGTTGCGGCGCCTACATAAAGAACGGCAACGCCGCCACTCAGCTTGGCCAGCCGCTCCTGCAATTTTTCCTTATCATAATCGGAAGTTGTCGTCTCGATCTGCGCCTTGATCTGGTTGACGCGGGCCGTGATATCTTCTTTCTTGCCTTTCCCGCCGACAACCGTCGTGTTATCCTTGTCGATCGTAACCGAAGCAGCCGTACCCAGATAGCTGATGTCAGCGCCTTCCAGTTTATAGCCCTGCTCTTCGCTGATCACGATACCCTTCGTGAGGATAGCGATATCCTGCAGCATTTCCTTTCTGCGGTCGCCAAAACCCGGGGCTTTTACGGCAGCCACCTTGATCGTACCACGCAGCTTGTTGACCACCAGCGTAGCCAGTGCTTCCCCTTCCAGATCTTCTGCGATGATCAGCAGCGGACGGCCGCTCTGCGCCACCTTTTCCAGGATGTGCAGGATATCCTTCATAGCGGAGATCTTTTTGTCATAGATCAGGATATACGGGGTCTGCAGCTCGGCTTCCATCTTTTCGCTGTTGGTTACGAAATACGGTGAGATATAGCCGCGGTCGAACTGCATCCCTTCTACTACTTCAACAGTCGTATCCGTGCCTTTTGCTTCCTCTACCGTGATGACGCCTTCCTTGCCAACCTTGCCGAAAGCCTGCGCGATCAGCTTGCCGATATTGGCGTCATTGTTGGCGGATACCGACGCTACCTGCTCGATCTTGTTCTTGTCATTGCCGATCGTCTGAGACTGTGCGCTCAGGTTGGCCACAACTTTCTCAACCGCCTTGTCGATGCCCCGTTTCAGGTCCATCGGGTTCGCACCGGCGGCTACATTCTTCAGCCCTTCGCCGATGATCGACTGAGCCAGCACCGTAGCGGTGGTCGTTCCGTCACCGGCGATATCCGCCGTCTTGGAGGCCACTTCTTTAACCATTTGGGCGCCCATATTTTCAATGGGGTCCTCCAGTTCGATCTCCTTTGCAACGGTTACCCCATCCTTCGTAATGGAAGGAGCGCCGAATTTCTTTTCCAACACCACATTCCGGCCCTTGGGACCGAGAGTTACCTTGACGGCATTCGCCAGGATATCGACGCCCCGCTTCATCTTATTGCGGGCTTCGATATCAAAAAAGAGTTGTTTTGCCATATGATTTAAATTTTTATGGAATTATACAATTGCTAAAATGTCAGATTCCCGCATAATGAGGAAATCATCTCCTTCGATCTGGATCTCGGTACCGGCATACTTGCCGTATAAAACGGTATCGCCAATTTTCACTGTTACCGGCTCGTCTTTCTTCCCCGGACCAGCCGCCACGACCGTACCGCGCTGCGGCTTTTCTTTCGCCGTGTCGGGAATGATAATACCGCCGGCAGTTTTTTCTTCAGCTGGAGCTGGCTTCACAATTACCCGGTCTGCTAATGGGGTAACGTTTAACTTTTTGCCCATAGTTGTATCGATTTTTGTTTTGATGAAAGAGTTTCGCCTGCCTGGATGCAGGCTCGCAAAGCTACACGAATTTTATACCAAACCCCTCTCAGTTGCCATATTTACAGTTTGTTAAATACGCAAACCCGCCACCATGCCCGGCTTGTGTCAATTTTTCAGCCAAAGACCGGCTGTTTGGCAGCGACCCTTGCCAAATCCGTAAATTTTTGATTATCAATTCAATCAAGGTTGGACAACCTGCCCTTCATACCGATATAGCAGGTCCCCTAATTGGCTGATCAGCTGATCGGACAGCCCATATTGCCGCGCGGAAAGCCCCAGATCATAAGCGAATTCATTAAATGCCGCACTATCGACGGCCATTGGGATATTGGGATTGGAGCCCGGGTTATGCGCCGTCCCCATAGCCGGCCCCGTATAACTATAATCTTTCGCTCCCGCCGACGCCGCCAGGAAATTACTGATATTGAGACTTAGCTTATCGTACTCCGTCGGCGCGGCATGCAGTGTGTCCTCATTCACCATAATACTGAAATAACCGTTGATCAGCGTATCCGCCTGGATGATCAGCAACGCCGTATCCACGATCGTCCGGATGGCGAGATATCCCTGTTGGACAGTCTGACCGTAATTGGCCGGATCAGTCACCACCGTCGTCCCACCCAGCGAATCATAAAAGGTGTGACCGCCGCCGGAACCATTGCTCTTATGACAGGAAGGGATCAGCGTTGCCACGATCAATAATGCGCCGGCAAAGAAAATGGTAATCGCCTGGGCCGTCTTTCTGATCTTCATAGTCGATGTCGTGCTTAAAAAAGATGTTTTATAAATTCATAGATCTTGTTGGTCGCCGGCGTAGCCGTCATCGGACACCCCTTTTGCACCTCGGCCGTCGTAGGCCGGTACCGCTCCGCCCAGCTATACGAAAGGCTGTCCCTGAATGCCCGGACGATCTGTCCCGGATCCGCCTTCATCGGCCAATACGTAAAGACTGCGATCGCCGTTCCGGGATTCACCAGCACATGATCCACCCCCTTCTGCCGCGACAACCACGCCGTGATCCGGTCCGCATCAACCCGCCCGATCTTTTGATGAAGATCGATCCGCGCCATCCCCCGCGAATGCCCATCCGCCCGCGACCGGGTCACTACAAAGATATGCACCGCGAGCGTCAGCGCTCCCGCCAGTACCACCGCCGATATGATCAAAAATGCTTTCATCCCGCAGCAAATTAAACAAAAAAAAAGAGTGCACCCGCCAGCACACCCTTTCTGATTCGTTAAAGTCACGCCATACTCACGTCACCACGCCACCGTCACGACGACCGGGTAACCACCGTTGGATTTGAGCCGCGAAAAAAAGCCCTCAAAGAAATTTGCCTATATTTGCCGCGGAAACTAAGCTCTTATACTTTTATAATGATCAGCAGAAGAAATATCCGGGTGAAAGTGATGCAGACCCTTTATACCCTGGAAGCGCAGGAAGGACCGGCCAAGCCCGGCGAACCCGCCCGGATCTTACAGAAACATTTCGATCAGTCCCGGCAGTTATTGACTTACCTTATATATTGCGTCACCGAGATCGCCCGCTACGCCGAGACCGACTCCCGATTAAGAGCCTCCAAACATCTCCCCAGCAACAGCGACCTCCACGTCAACACAAAGCTGGCCGGTAACGAACAGCTCTGGAAGATCCTCGAAGATCCATCCTGGCGATCGGCCGTCGCAGCCGACAAGCCCCAGCTCCACGACACCAGGGAACTGATCCGCCGGCTCTATGTCGAGCTAACCGCCACCGAAGAATATCAAAAATATATCGCCGAACAAAGCCGTGACCGCAAATCGGAAAAGGACGTCCTCGAATATATCTTCTCGGCTATCGTCCTTCCAAATGAATCCTTTCTTACCCACGTCGAAGAGCTTTTTACCAACTGGGACGACGACGGCGAAATGATCTGCCAGATCCTCATGGGTTATCTCGCTAAACCCGGCTCCACCAACTTCCAGGAGATCATCAGCCCTGACAAAAAGGAATTTGCCGTCAGCCTCCTCGAGACCGTAATCGACAAAAAAGAAGTTATTCTGGAACTGATCCGCCCCCGGCTAAAGAACTGGGATGCCGAGCGCATCGCCACCCTCGATATGATCCTCATGCGGATGGGCGTGGCCGAATTCCTCTATTTCGAGACCATCCCCCCAAAGGTCACCATCAACGAATACATCGACCTGGCCAAAGAATACAGCACCGCCCAGAGCGGACAATTCGTCAACGGCATCCTCGATAATATCCATAAGGACCTCGTCCGGGAAGACAAAATGCACAAAGTCGATTTCAAAGCGAACTAGGCGGACACAATCTAAAAACCCGTACGTTTGCAAAAAATTACCTTGACATGCGCCTTTTGCTTCGCCACCTGCCCCATCCCCGGTTCCACTTCAGGCCTGTTCATGCCCTTTTCTGCGCCTGCGTGGCGGTTACCTTGCTGGCCGGCTGCTTCGGCGGCGACAACCGCGCCATCGCTATGCAACAGGTCATGCGCGATTCCGCCCGCTACACCTCCATCCAATGGCTGGACTCGACAAAGGACTTTGGCACCATTCCCGAAGGCCGGAAGGTAGAGGTCGCCTTCCGCTTCCGCAACACCGGCGGCACCCCTCTCGTGATCACCCAGGTAAGACCCAGCTGCGGCTGCACGATCGCCGATCAGCCGCTGGAGCCGGTCGCGCCCGGCGCGGAAGGCCATATCAGCGCCACCTTCAATAGCGAGGGCCATCCCGGCATCAACCGCAAAACCTTATTCGTCACCGCCAATACCAAAGGAAACCAGAACTATTCCCTGCACTTTACTGTAGTAGTGGATAAAAAAACATCGTAAAAATCAATTCAAACAATACGACAATGACGAATTCTCTTTCAGTTGTTCTCTTGCAGGCCGCTAGTCCAAACATGGGCATCTATAATTTCTTGCTCATCGGCGGCATGATCCTGGTCTTCTGGCTCTTCATGATCCGTCCCCAGGCAAAGAAGCAAAAGCTGGCAAAGAAGTTCCAGGAAGAAATGCAAAAAGGTGATAAGATCGTGACCATCGCCGGGATCCACGGAACGGTCAACCGGGTGAATGATGACGGCACGATTCTCCTGGAGACCAGCCCCGGCAGTTATCTGAAGATCGAAAAAAGCGCCATCTCCATTGAATGGTCGCAGAATGCGAATAAAGCTATCACGGCAACCGCCGACAAGAAATAATCCATTAGCACCTCAACCCGGCCCTTTGCCGGGTTTTTCATTTATCCTCACATGACCTCGATCCACCGCTCATCCGCGCAACCCATACTCCGCGTCGGCCTGACCGGCGGGATCGGCTCCGGCAAGACCACCATCGCAAAGATCTTCGAAACGCTGGGCGTCCCCGTATCCTACGCCGACCAGGAAGCCAAACTCCTCATGAATAAGGACCCCGGGCTCCGCGCCGCCATCATCGCCCGCTTCGGCCCGGAAGCCTATATCGCCGAAACCGGCGCCCTCAACCGGCCCTGGATGGCCGCCCAGGTATTTTCCGACCCCGTCAAACTGGAAGCCCTCAACTCCCTCGTACATCCCGCCACCATCCAGTTCGGCGAGCTATGGATGACGGCCCTGGCCGGCCACGCCCCCTACGCCATCCGCGAAGCCGCCCTGATCTTCGAATCCGCTTCCGCCGGACATCTGGACTTTATTATCGGCGTCTACGCACCCTTATCCGTCCGGATATCCCGCACCATGCAGCGCGACCACCGTACAAGAGAGGAAGTACTCCAACGCATGAGATACCAGATAGACGAGGAAATAAAAATGCGCCTCTGCGACGCCGTCATCCAAAACGACGGACAACAGGCCGTCCTGCCCCAGGTGCTGGCCCTCCATCAAAGACTGCTCGGGTTAGCTACCTGACCAGAGCCATGGAGCGGCTCTCCAACCCAGCGCCACAAAAGCGGCTCTCCAACCTGACCGGCGCCACAAAAGCGGCTCCCTTACTTTAGCTTCGCCAACGCATCCTTAATGCGGCCCCACGCCTTCTCGATATTCGGCAGATTATTCGCAAACGAGAACCGCACACACCGCGGCTCCCCGAACGCATCGCCCATCACGGACGACACATGCGCCGTATTCAGCAGATACATGCTGAAGTCAGCAGAATTGCCAATCTTCGTCGTTCCATCACTCTTCCCAAAATAGGCCGACACATCCGGAAACACATAGAACGCCCCCTGCGGTTCGAAACAGGTAAGACCCGGTATCGCCTTCACCAGCTCCAACGTCCGCTTCCTGCGCTCCGTGAACTCGCGAACCATCGCAAAAGATGGCGCCAGATCAGTCGTCAAAGCCACTACCGCCGACTTCTGCGCAATACTGTTGGTCCCACTCGTGAACTGCCCCTGCAGCTTCTCGCAAGCCTTGGCTACTTCGACGTCGGCGGCGATGTACCCCAGCCGCCATCCTGTCATCGCAAAACCTTTGCTCATACCATTCACGATGATCACCCGGCCCTTCAGATCGCTGAACTGCGCAATACTTTCATTCTTGCCGACAAAATTGATGTATTCGTATATTTCATCCGAAATGATAAAGACCTCCGGATGCTTCCTGAATACCTCCGCCAAAGCCGCCAGCTCATCCTTGCTGTATACGGCCCCCGACGGATTGCAGGGAGAAGAAAAAAGAAACGCCTTCGTCCGCGGCGTGATCGCCGCTTCCAGCTGGGCAGGCGTGATCTTGAACCCGCTCTCCAGCGTCGTATGCGCCTCTACCACCTTTCCACGCGCGATCTTGACCAGCTCCGAATAGGTCACCCAATAAGGCGTAGGGATGATCACCTCATCACCTTCATCCACCAGGGCCAGGACCACATTCGCCAGACTCTGCTTGGCGCCCGTCGATACTACGATATTCTCCGGCTTATAATCCAGCTGGTTATCCCGCTTGAACTTCACGCAGACGGCCTCCCGCAGATCCATATAACCCGCTACCGGCGTATAGTGGCTCCAATTGTCATCGATCGCTTTTTTCGCAGCCGCCTTGATGTGCTCGGGGGTGTCAAAATCAGGCTCGCCCAGGCTCAGGTCGATCACATCGACGCCTTTCGCTCTCAATTCACGGCCTAGCTTGGCCATTTTCAGGGTCTCCGGCTCACTGAAGCGGGAAAGAATAGAGGATAATTGCATAGTTTGATAAAATTGGGCCGCTAAGGTAGGAAAAATTGGGCCGCCAGAAGGCGGAAAAACCTATATTTGCCGTTCCAAAAAACAAATAAGACTTCCAATGAGAGCACTGGTAAGTATTTTTGCTGCTTTATTGATCATCATCTCCTTGTACCAGCTTTCCTTTACCTGGTTCGTCAACAGCCATGAATCCGCGATGGAGGCGAAGGCAAAACAACTCGTGAAGCGTGTGTATCCCCAGACAGCAGAGCAAAAATATCCTGCAAAGGACATGAAGGAGGCCCGGGCCGCTTATAACGATACGCTGGATCAGGCGTACAACCACATAAAGGATAGCTTGCTGAAAGCCACCGGCGACACGAAGATCACCTGGTGGGGAACGACTTACCAGAAATCCAAGGAAAGTGAACTGCTGCTTGGCCTGGACCTGCAAGGCGGCATCAGCGTCACCCTGAATATCGCACTGCAGGACCTCGTAAAGAACCTCTCCAACAATCCCCGCGACCCGCAGCTGCTCCGCGCGATCAGCATGGCGCAGCAAAAAGAACTGACCAACCCCGGCAATTTCATCGACCTGTTTGCCGAGTCCTATAAAGAGATCAATCCCTCCGGCAAACTGGCCCCGCTCTTTTCCAATTCAAACAGCAACAAGCTTACCTACGATGCCAGCGACGCAGCGATCGTCAGCTATCTCCACGACCAGGCCAGCGCCGCCATGCGCCAGACCTATCAGGTGATCAACCAGCGCATCAATCAATTCGGCGTCGCCCAGCCCAGCATCAGCCTCGACGAGAACCGCGCCATCATCAACGTCGAGCTCGCCGGCGCCACCGATCCCGAGCGCGTCCGCAATTACCTCCAATCTACCGCCAACCTCCAGTTCTGGGACGTATACACCCTCCAGGACCAGGCCTTTGCCACCAGTTTCAGCAACGCGGACAAAGCGCTGCAAGCCTACCTTAACGGCGTAAGGGCCGACACCACCGCGGCCGACAGTGCCGGTAAAGCCAAAAAAGACAGTTCCGCGAGCACGCTGAACCAGAACGCTCTTTTTGCGGTTCTCCATCCGACGCTGGACCGGAACATGCAGCCTACATCCTCCTCCGCCATCGGTACAGCCCTTCTTAAAGATACTCCCAAGGTCAACGCTTACCTCGCCCTCCCGGTAGTTCGAAACAGTTTCCCGACGGATCTGAAATTCCTGTGGGGCAAACAGCAACTCGACGCCGATGGCAAGCCCGTTCCCGTCCTGGAGATGTACGCCATCAAGACCATTCCCGGTCAGGATAAGGCAAGGCTCGAAGGAGGAGAGATCGAAAACGCCCGCCAGGACTTCGATCCTACCACCGGCGGTGTCATCGTCGAAATGTCCATGAAGAAAGCAGGAACCAAGATCTGGGCCGATATGACGACAAAGGATGCGACCGGGCACCGCCCTATCGCCATCGTCCTCGATGATATCGTCTATTCGGCACCGAGCGTCGACGAACCGATCACCGGCGGCAACTCGCAGATCCGAATGGGCGGCGCCAACAACCAGCAGACCGTTCAGGAAGCCACCGACCTGGCTAATATCCTCAATTCCGGTAAATTATCCGCCCCCGCGCGCATCGTATCCGACGAGGTGGTTGGCCCGACCCTCGGCCGCGCAGCCGTCAACGGCGGTATGATGGCCTTCGGGATCTCGTTCCTCGTCATCTTCACCCTGATGCTGGTGTATTACAACACCGGCGGCTGGGTAGCCAATAGCGCCCTGATCCTTAACCTGCTCTTCACGGTCGGCGTGCTGAGCGCGCTCCACGCCACCCTGACCGCTCCCGGTATCGCCGGTCTCGTTCTGACCATCGGGATGGCCGTGGACACCAACGTCATCATTTTCGAACGCATCAAGGAGGAACTGACCCGCGGTAAAAGTTATCCCCTCGCCATCAAGGACGGCTACCGACGCTCACTGCCACCCGTACTCGACGCCCACGTCACCACCCTGCTGACGGCGCTTATTCTCTTCTATTTCGGCCTCGGACCGGTACGCGGTTTCGCCACCACCCAGATCCTGGGTATCCTCTTATCCCTGTTCTGCGGTATCCTGATATCCCGGCTCATCACCGACTTCTATACCAATAAGAACCGCCACCTCCAATATTTCACCGGGCTTTCCCGCCGCATCTTCAAACATGCAGCCTTCAAATTCATCGAATATCGTCGCGTGGCCTACGGCATCTCGGTCGTCGTGCTGATCATGGGCGTCAGCTCCTTGATCCACGGCTTTAAGAAAGGCGTGGAATTCCAGGGCGGTCGCAGCTATATCGTGAATTTCCACCGCCCCATCGCCCCCGAGAACGTCAGAAACTCGCTCGAGAAGGCTTTCCCCGGCACAAGCCCGGAGATCAAAACCTATGGCGGCAACGAACAGCTCGAGATCACCACCGACTACAAGATCAAGGATCCGGGCAATACCGACAGCGTCGTGCTCAGCGCCCTCTATAGCGGCGTCAATAGCTACCTGCCGCAGAATACAAGCTACTCCGACTTCCTGACCACTAAATTCCTCGCCGGAACAAAGAAAGTGGAACCCGTGATCTCGGAAGAACTCGAGGCCGGCGCCGTCAGGGCCACCATCTTCGCGCTTATCATCATCTTCCTGTATATCTTCGTCCGGTTTCGCGACTGGCGCTATTCACTGGGTACCATCATCTCACTGCTCCACGACGTATTCGTGACCTTGACCGTCTTCTCTTTCGCCGGAAGTTTTGTGCACTTCTCACTGGAGATCGACCAGCATTTTATCGCGGCCATCCTGACCGTTATCGGCTTCTCCATGAACGATACCGTGATCGTCTTCGACCGGATCCGCGAGAACAGTCATTTGATGAAGAACGCCACTAACGGCGAGATCATCAACAAGTCCGTGAACGATACCCTTTCCCGTACGATCATGACCTCCCTTACCGTGTTCCTTACCATCCTGATCCTCTTCCTGGTGGGCGGCGAGGTCACGCGGGGATTCGCTTTCGCCATGCTTATCGGTGTCATAACGGGTACCTACTCCTCCATCTTCGTCGCCGCCCCCTTCCTGGTCGACTTTGCAAAGGGCAAGCCCCTGGGCGAACAACCCCTGACAGCCGGGAAGCCAGGTGCAGGCGCGGAGAAAGCAGCCAAAGCAGCGATCACGGCTACAAAGTCATAAGCCTGCAGCCCTAAGAGCTGCAAAATCATAAAAAAACCCCGGGCCTCCCCGGGGTTTCTCAATATTGTCTCGGATTACCGATGGTCCTGATGGTGCACCGGCTTATGATGTACCGCGTGATGGACCGGACGGCGATGATGTACGGGCTTATGACGCACGGGATGATGCACCGGATGCTGCTCCTGCGCTATCGTAAAGCCGGTCATGGAAAAGAAGACAAGTCCAACTAGTAAGAATTTCTTCATGTTGCGTGGTTTTATAAGTAACGTATAATTTGGATGAAACTTGCAAATTCAATGCCCGAATCCCTTAATTCCCGGCCGCCTGAGCCACTCTCGCTCATAAAATACTGAAAATAAACAATTTATGATCCACCCACCCCTTCACTCCACCCGGCCACCAAAAAATCCGATCTTTATAGCACCCTCTTAACCAGTACTTAACCAGATTCCTCGCCCGGGAAGCGTTAAGAGGAGCAATTTTGCATCCGATGCGCTCGACCACCTTGAAATGGATCGTATTGTCTGCCACGCTGTTGGCAGCTATTATCGTGACGGTACAACTATACTGGCTGGTCAAGGTCTATTCCCTCGAACAACGGCAGTTCAATACCAATGTCGTCAAAAGCATCCGCAGCCTGTTCGAAGACCTGCAAATGAACGATGCGCCCGGCACTCACCTCGAATCGCTCATCAACGCCCCGGATAAAGACAATGACTATTTTGTTTTTAAAGCCGACACCATCCCGCTGAAAGACTCTCTCGTCTTCTATATCCAGGACGAATTTGCCGACTTTGGCGTACTAACCGACTGTATGCTGGGGGCCTATAGCAGCACGGAAAAGAAGTATGTCTACGAGAAATTTATTCCCGCCCCGGCTTCCCGCTACGCCAGCGCCCAACCCCCGTCGGGAGAACTGCCCGTCTTCAACAATAGCTTCGACCATATTCTGCTATATTTCCCCCACCGGCATGAATATATCCTCGAACAAATGGATTTCTGGATCGTCAGCACCGTCGTCCTTTTCGTCGCCCTCATTGGCCTCGGGGCAAGTCTCTTCTACTTCTACCGGCAGAAATTCCTCGCGGAGATCCAAAAGGATTTTGTCAATAACTTCACTCATGAGTTCAAGACCCCGCTGGCCGTCATGAAGATCGCCTCCGACGTCCTTGCCCAGGATTCCATCGCCCGCCAGCCCGACCGGCTGGAACGATACGCCGCCATTATCCAGAACCAGACCGAGCACCTCCAGAATCAGGTGGAACGCCTTCTCCGCACAGCTTCCATCGAGACAAAAGAGATCCCCATCCGGAAAGAAGAGATCAACGCACAGCAACTGATCGAAGAGGCCCTGAGTAAAGTGCAGCCGCTTATCGAGCAGAAAAAAGCCCGGGTGGAAGTCAAGATGGAGGACACCGCAAAGGTCCAGGCAGATAAAGCGCACCTTGAACTGGCGCTCGTCAATCTCCTCGAAAATGCCCTGAAATATTCCGCCGATCCCCATATCGTCGTCCAGGCAGGTCAGGATGAAAACGACTTCTTTATCTCCGTCAAGGATAATGGCGTAGGTATCGAAAAGCAATACCTGAAAAACATCTTTAAGAAGTTCTATCGCGTACCCACCGGCGATATCCATAACGTCAAAGGCTTCGGCCTCGGGCTTAATTTTGTGAAACGGATCATCGACGCCCATAAGGGCAAGATCCGCGTCAATAGCCTGCCCGGCATCGGTACGGAATTCAGATTATTTATACCCCTTAACAACTAATCATCCGCTATGCAACAAGTGTCAAAAATAAAAGTGCTGCTGGCAGAAGACGACCTCTCACTGGGTTATGTCATCAAGGACAACCTCGTCGATGCCGGCTATGATGTCGTGCTGGCCCCCGACGGCCAGTCCGCTATCGACAAATTCGACAAGAATGAGTTCGGCATTTGCCTGCTGGACGTCATGATGCCCAATAAGGATGGTTTTGCCGTGGCTAAGAAGATCCGCCAGCAGAGCGATATGGTCCCCATCCTCTTCCTCACCGCGCGCTCGATGGAAGAAGATAAGATAAAAGGCTTTCAAAGCGGCGCCGACGACTATATCACGAAACCGTTCTCTATGCAGGAACTGCTGATGCGCATGGAGGTATTCCTGCGCCGGACGAGAAAAATGCACTCCGACAAATCCGTCACCTTCACGATCGGCCAGCTTAATTTTTCCTACACCGACCTGAAGCTGACCATCGGCCAGGAAATGTTTAACCTGACCCAGAAGGAAGCGGACCTGCTCAAATTCCTCTGCGAGCATTCCAATCGCATCCTCAAAAGGGAAGAGGTGTTGCTCAACGTCTGGGGAAAAGACGACTACTTCCTGGGCAGAAGCATGGACGTATTTATAACAAAGCTCCGTAAATACTTCAAAGCGGACCCCCAGGTCAACCTCGAGACCATCCACGGCGTCGGATTCCGCTTCAATGTCCCGTCAAATTAAAAAGACTTAACCCCCGGTTAACACTAAGATATAATATCTAAATAATACTTTTGCACACTAAAAATCAACAGCTAAGACGTATGCAAGTGACTATGTCGGTACTGCGCTCCGCCCGATTTGGAAGAACGGCTTTGTGTTTTACTGTGGCCATCGCGCTAACCTTCACCGCCATGCCCGCCTTCGCCCAGCCTCACCAGGATACGCTCCGGTTGACCCTGAATGACGCCGAACGAATGTTCCTGGACAGCAACCTCCAACTGCTCGCCCAACGCTACAATATAGACGCCGAGCAGGCGCTCGTCATCCAGGCCCGCCTTTGGCCCAATCCCAATCTAAGCATCGATCAGGGCCCCCTTATTCCTATCTACGATCCCACTTCGCAATACCCCCATTCCAATTTTTTCTACCATAACGAGCTCTCGGCAGGCATTTCGCAGTTGATCCTCCTGGCCGGTAAACGGAACAAACAGATCAAACTGGCTCAGGCCAATGTGCAACTCTCCCAATACCAGTTCTTCGACCTCCTGCGCACCCTGAAATACACGCTTCGCACCGATTTCTTCCAGATCTACTATCAACTGCGTTCCACCAAAGTATATGACGCCGAGATCAGGGCGCTTACCCAGATCGTCAACGCTTTTGCCGAGGAACAGGGTAAAGGCTATATTTCCGAAAAAGAGGTGATCCGCATCCGTGCCCAGCTCTACAGCTTTCAGGCCGAATACAGCGATCTCATCAACCAGATCAATGATACCGAGAGCGAGCTCCGCCTCATTCTCCAGGCCAAACCGAACTTCTTTATCGAGCCCACCGTCGACACAACGGCCATCGGCAAGCTCGATCCGAACCAATACCCGCTGAGCGCCCTGATCGATTCCGCCTATCACAACCGCACCGATCTGCAGATCGCCACGGCCAATACAAAAATTAACCGGCTCAACTATGATTACCAAAAGGCGCTGGCAGTACCGGACCTCACCCTGAGCCTGGGTTACGACAAGCAGGGCAGCTATGCTAATAATTTGACTTCCTTAGGCGCATCCATCGACCTTCCCGTTTTCAACCGGAACCAGGGCAATATCAAAAACGCAAAGGCCCTCATCTCGAATACCGAGGCCACGCAACGCTACACCCAGGCCACCGTCGACGACAACGTCGCCACCTCCCTGCAAAAGGCTTTTGCCCAGGAACGGCTGTATCGCTCGATCGACCCCAAATTTGCCGCCGACTTCGAACGCCTGACCGGAGAAGTGATAAAGAATTATGAAAAACGCAACATCAGCATCCTCGACTTCCTGGATTTCTATGATTCGTATAAGCAGAATGCCGTCCAACTGAATACCATCCTGTTCAACCGGGTCAGCGCATTTGAAGATATCAACTATTATACGGGAACCAATTTCTTTAACTGATCGGGCAAACATATACACAATATGCAAAACATCTCTAGGACCGGTAGCCAGCTCTTCGCTTTCCTTCTGCTCTGCGGCGCGATGTCCTTCTTCTCTTCCTGCGGGGACAAGGACAAAAAGCCGGAGGCCGAAAAGGGATATGTGATCCCCGATACCGTAATGAAAGACCTGAAGATCGATACCGTCGGGATATCCCAACTGGTCAACGCCCTGACCCTGACCGGCAAGGTAGGCACCAATGACGACAACGTGATCCCCGTTTACTCCCTGGTTAGCGGCAATGTCAGCGATGTTAAAGTGCTGCTCGGCGACTATGTGACCGCCGGCCAGCCGCTGGCAGTCGTCAGAAGCCAGGAAATGGCACAGTACAGCAGCGACCTGCTGAACGCCCAGACCAACCTCAGCATCGCCCGGAAGAATCTCGAAAAGACCACCGATATGTTCAAAAGCGGGCTCGCCTCGGTCCCCGACACGCTCGCCGCGGCCGTCCAGTTGCAGCAGGCCAAAGCGGAGCTCGACCGGGTCAACCGCGTGCTCAGGATAAACGGCGGAAATACCCAGGGCGAATTCGTCGTCCGCGCGCCCATCAGCGGCTTCATCGTCCAGAAAGGCGTAACCAACAACATGACTATCCGCGGCGATAATCAGACGAGCCTGTTCACCATCTCCGACCTCAAGAACGTCTGGATCCAGGCCAATGTCTATGAATCCAATATCGCCCTCATCCATCAGGGCGAGAATGTCGATGTCACCACGATCGCCTATCCTGGAAAGATCTTTAAGGGTAAGATCGACAAGGTCATGAACGTCCTGGACCCGACAAGCAAAGTCATGAAGGTCCGCGTCGTCCTGCCTAACTCCGACTACCTGCTAAAACCGGAAATGTACGCCAGCATAACCGTCACGGAAAAAGAGAACAAGGAATGCCTGAGCGTGCCGTCTTCCGCCATTATCTTCGATCACAGTCAAAACTATGTCCTCCTATACCATAGTAAGTCGGACGTAAAGATCACCCCCATTCAGGTGATCAGCGCCGTCGGCAACAAGACCTACATTTCATCCGGAGTGACGCAAGGCGACAAGGTCGTTGCGTCCCAGGCCATTCTGATTTACAATGCCCTGAACAGCTAACGATAGCCAACATATTACGTTTTACTAAATCGTTCGGAGATGAATAAATTTCTCAGAAGCATCATCGCCTTTTCGCTAAAGAACCGGTATTTTATCTTCTTTTGCACGGTCATTCTGCTTATAAGCGGCATCATCACCTTTCGCAATATGCCGATCGAAGCGTTCCCGGATGTGACCAATACCGAGATCAGCATCATTACCCAATGGCCCGGGCGCAGCGCGGAAGAGATCGAGAAGTTCGTCACCATCCCCGTCGAGATCGCCATGAACCCCGTTCAGCAAAAGATCAGCCTCCGGTCTACCAGCATCTTCGGCCTCTCTTATGTGAAACTGATCTTCGATGACGGCGTCGTCGACAAGGACGCCCGCGCCCAGGTGAACGCGCTGCTTCAGGGCGTCACCCTCCCCGAAAACATTCAGCCCCAGGTCCAGCCCCCTACCGGCCCGACCGGCGAGATCTTCCGCTATACCCTGAAAAGTAACATCCGCGACGACCGCGAGCTCAAGACCATGCAGGACTGGGTCATCGACCGCCAGCTTCGCTCCGTCCCCGGTGTGGGCGATATCGTGAGCTTCGGCGGCAGGGTCAAGACCTATGAGATCCAGGTCGACCCCGGCAAGCTGGCTAACCTCGGCATCACCCCCCTCGACGTCTTCAACGCCGTCGGCAAAAGCAATATCAATATCGGCGGTGACTTCATCGTCCGCAACAACCAGGCCTATGTCGTCCGCGGCATCGGCCTGCTCAACGATATCGGCGAGATCCGGAATATCATCGTGACCCAGAACAACGATATCCCCGTGCTCGTAAAGGATGTGGCCAACGTTACCATCTCCAATGTCCCCCGCCTGGGAAGGGTCGGCCGTGCCGATGCCGTCGATTCCGCCGGTCACCGGGTCATAGTCGACCAGGATGACGTAGTCGAAGCCATCGTCGTCATGCGGAAAGGCGAGAACCCCAGCCAGGTCGTCCAGGCGGTGAAGGCCAAGATCGATAAGCTCAACTCCACCGTCCTGCCGCAGGATACGAAGATCGTGCCCTACTATGACCGCGAAGACCTGATCCACTACGCTACCCATACCGTCCTCCATAACCTCGTGGAAGGTATCCTCCTGGTCACGCTGCTGGTATCGCTTTTTATGTTCAACTGGCGGACGACCCTTATCGTCTCCATCATCATCCCGCTTGCCCTTCTCTTCGCCTTTATCTGCCTCCACCTGATGGGCATGTCCGCCAACCTCCTGTCCCTGGGCGCGGTGGATTTCGGGATCATCATCGACGGGGCCGTTGTGATGGTGGAAGGGATGTTCGTCATCCTCGACCACCAGGCCCGCGAGGTCGGAATGGAAAGGTTCAATAAGATGGCCAAAATGGGCCTGATCAAGAAGAACGGCGCCCAGCTCGGAAAAGCCATCTTTTTCGCAAAGCTCATCATTATCACCGGCCTCATGCCCATTTTCGCCTTCCAGAAAGTGGAGGGCAAGCTGTTCTCCCCGCTGGCCTATACGCTTGGCTTTGCCCTGCTGGGCGCACTGATCACTACCCTTACCCTTGTGCCCGTGCTGATCAACGTCCTGCTGCGGAAGAATGTCCATGAAAAGCACAACCCATTCGTGCACTTCCTCACCGGGTTGATGGTCCGCGGTTTCATGTTCCACTGGAAGCATAGGAAGACCACCGTCACTATAGCCTTTATCATTATTGGCATCGGTTTCTACGCCTTCAGCCTGCTGGGAACCGAGTTCCTCCCCGAGCTCGACGAAGGCGCCATCTGGCTTCGCGCCCAGCTTCCGTATAGCGCCTCGCTCGATGAATCGGTCAAGGTTGCCCGTGAGGTTCGCAAAATGGTCATGGAGTTTCCGCAGGTCAAGGTCATCGCCTCCCAGACCGGCCGCCCCGACGACGGTACCGACGTGACCGGATTCTACAACAACGAATTCGACGTGCTGCTCTACCCTGAAGACGACTGGAAGCCGCATCTCACAAAGGATGAGCTGATCGATACGATGAACCGGAAGCTCAGCGTGATCCCGGGCGTCGATCTTAACTTTTCCCAGCCTATCAGCGACAATATCGAAGAAGCCGTGTCGGGGGTGAAAGGCTCTATCTGCGTAAAAGTATACGGCGACTCCCTGGATTATATGGAAGAAGAAGTGACGCAAGTCTACAATATCCTGAAGAACGTCCGTGGGATCGAAGACCTTGGCGTCATCAAGAATATCGGCCAGCCCGAGCTCGATATCGACCTCAACCAGCAGGCGATGGCATTGTACGGCGTAGCCACGGCAGACGCAAACGCCGTCATCGAAATGGCTATCGGCGGCAAGGCCGCCTCCACCCTTTATGAAGGCATCAAGACATTCGATATCCGCATCCGCCTTCCCGAGGAGTACCGGGCATCTGTAGATGATATCGGCAACCTCATGGTCCCGACTCAGAGCGGATCCAAAGTACCCATAAAAGAGATCGCCGCCATCACGATGAAGACCGGTCCCTGCCTGATCTTCCGGGATGACAACGAGCGCTATGCCGCCCTCAAGTTCTCGGTCCGCGGCCGCGACATGGGTAGTACCATCGCCGAAGCCCAACAAAAGACCGATGCCGCCGTCACCCTCAAAAGAGGTTATTCGATGGTCTGGCAGGGCGACTTCGAGAACCAGCAACGCGCCACCAAACGACTTGAAGAAGTAGTCCCGATCAGCCTCCTGCTCATCTTCCTGCTGCTCTTCGTCATGTTCGGCAACCTCAAGGACGCCAGCCTGGTCTTCCTCAACGTCCCCTTCGCCATAGTCGGCGGCGTGGCCGCCCTTCACCTCACCGGTACCAATTTCAGCATCTCCGCGGGCATTGGTTTTATCGCCCTCTTCGGTATTTGCATCCAGGACGGCGTGCTTCTCATTACAGTATTCAAGCATAACCTCGAGCATATGCACAACCAGTCCCATACCCTCTATACCGCGATCAAGCTGGGCGTCATGTCCCGGATCCGGCCGGTTATGATGACGGCGCTGATGGCCGCTATCGGCCTGTTCCCCGCGGCGGTCTCCCATGGCATCGGATCGGAAAGTTCCCGGCCCCTCGCCCGCGTGGTCATCGGCGGCATCCTCTGCGCCATGATCTTCTCCCTGCTCGTGTTCCCGCTCATCTTCGGCTGGGCATATCGTAAAGTGGATACCCTGCATCGGGGGGAAATAGAATAAATTGGTACTTTCGTACATGCAATTGAAAAAATATTGCCTGCTGCTGATGAGCTTCATCCTGTGCCTCTCCCTCCGGGCACAGGATTTTTTCAAACCTTCCACCCACTACAACCCCGGCCGCGTCAACGGCGTCATCATCACCGAAGCGGCCATTGGCACCGCCGCCACGATCGGCCTCCAATATCTCTGGTACAGGAAGTTCCCCCATAGCCGTTTCCACTTCTTCAACGACAATGCCGAATGGCTCAACGTGGACAAGGTCGGCCATGCCGCCACCGCCTACAATATTTCCGCCTATCAGAGTAACCTTCTGCGCTGGGGCGGCGTTCGCCCCGGCGCCGCAGCCGTCATCGGCACCCTCACCGCCCTGAGCTTCATGACCATGATCGAGATTATGGACGGCCATTCCGCCAAATGGGGCTTCTCCAAAGGAGACATGCTCGCCAATATCTCAGGCTGCCTGCTGTTCGAAGGCCAGCAACTGCTTTGGCACGAACAACGCATCAGCCTCAAATATTCCTACCACGCCACCCTTTTTCCGCATTACTATCCCGCCGAACTGGGTAGCAACCTGCCCCAACGGATGTTGAAGGACTATAACGGCCAAAGCTACTGGCTGTCGGTCAATATCGGCAGCTTCCTCCCCGCCTCGGCGAATTTTCCCCGCTGGCTCAACGCGACCGTAGGCTATGGCGCCGAAGGAATGATCGGTGCACGTGACAACCCCACGGAGATCGATGGCCATCCCATCCCTTCCTTTCAACGCTACCGCCAGTTCTATTTCTCCTTCGACACCGATCTCTACCGCATCGACGGCCTCTCCCCTCTCGCCGGCACCCTCCTGGAGATCAACCGCCTCATCAAAACTCCCGCTCCCGCCCTCGAATGGAACGCGCCCCATGGCTTCCAGTTCCATCCGTTCTATTATTGACGCATTCTCCACATTTTTGCCCCATCCGGCCAAATATTTGGTCACGTCTTAACCAGTGGTTAACTTCCCGTTAACTTCTATTTTTTCAACTGGCCATATGAATCGAATAATGAAAGGGATTCTCGCATTTTCCCTTAAGAATAAATATTTCATTTTCTTCGCTACCCTACTCCTGGTCGTCTATGGCGTGTTCACATTCAAGAATATGCCCATCGAGGCCTTCCCCGACGTTACCAACACCGAGATCACCGTCATCACGCAATGGCCCGGCCGCAGCGCCGAGGAAGTGGAGAAGTATATTACCATCCCGATCGAGCTGGCCATGAACCCCGTCCAGCGGAAGACCAGCCTTCGTTCCACTACTATCTTCGGCCTCTCCGTCGTGAAACTCATCTTTGAGGACGGTGTTGAAGATACCTACGCCCGCCAGCAGGTCAACAACCTCCTGCACAACGCCGACCTCCCCGACAACGTCGACCCCGACGTCCAGCCGCCCACCGGTCCCACCGGCGAAGTGTATCGATATACCCTCGAAAGCAGCTTCCGAGACCCCCGGGAACTGAAGTCCATCCAGGATTGGGTCGTCGACCGCGAACTCCGCGCCATCCCGGGCGTAGCCGATGTCGTCAGCTTCGGCGGCATGGTCAAGACCTACGAGATCCAGGTCAACCCGATGGTACTGGCCAATCTTGGGATTACCCCGCTGGACGTCTATAACGCCGTCAGCAAAAGCAACATCAATATCGGCGGCGATATCATCAAAAAGAACTCCCAGGCCTACGTGGTCCGCGGGATCGGCCTCCTCAACGACATCAACGAGATCCGCAATATCATCATCGAAGTCAACAATGGCATCCCCGTCCTGGTGAAGAACGTCGCCGACGTTAGCATTAGCAACCTGCCCCGCCTCGGCGAAGTCGAGCGCACCGACGCCATCGATTCCGCCGGCCACCGCCGGCTTCACGATAACCCGGACGCCGTCGAAGGTATCGTCCTCATGCGTAAAGGGGAGAACCCCGATCGCATCATCCAGGGATTGAAAGCCGAAGTGCAGCGGCTCAACAATGACATTCTTCCCGCCGACACCAAGCTGGTCCCTTTCTATAACCGGGAAGACCTGATCAAATATGCCACCCATACCGTCCTTCACAACCTCGTGGAAGGCATCCTCCTCGTAACGCTCATCGTTTCGCTGTTCATGTTCAACTGGCGGACCACCCTGATCGTGTCCATCATCATTCCCCTGTCCCTGCTCTTTGCCTTTATTTGCCTCCACCTGATGGGAATGTCCGCCAACCTCCTGTCCCTGGGCGCGATCGACTTCGGGATCATCATCGACGGCGCCGTCGTCATGGTGGAAGGACTATTCGTGCAGCTCGACAGAAAAGCCCATGAATTAGGCATGGACAAATTCAACCGGCTCTCCAAAATGGGAATCATCCGCCGGCGTGGCGCGGAACTGGGAAAAGCGATATTCTTCACAAAGGTCATCATCATTACCGCCCTCCTGCCCATCTTCTCCTTTCAGAAAGTGGAAGGCAAAATGTTCTCCCCGCTTGCCTATACGCTTGGCTTTGCGCTCCTTGGCGCGTTGATCTTTACCCTTACCCTGGTCCCGGTGATGGTCAGCATCCTGCTTCGGAAGAATATCAGGGAGAAGCGAAACCCCATCGTACATGCAATGACCGGCTCGGTCATGGGCTGCTTCAGATTCGTGTTCCGGCATAAGCGATTGTCCCTGGCCGTTGCCGTGATCGGCGTCGTCGCCGGGCTCTACTCGTTCAGGTTCCTCGGTTCGGAATTCCTGCCTGAGCTCAATGAAGGCTCCATCTGGATCCGCGCTACTTTGCCCTATAGCATTTCATTGGATACCTCCGTGGGCAAAGCGCGGCAAATGCAGGCGATCATGATGCGGTTCCCCCAGGTCCGCCGCGTCATGTGTCAGACCGGCCGCCCCGACGACGGCACCGATGTCGCCGGGTTTTACAATAACGAATTCGGCGTTTCGCTATACCCCGAAGAGGACTGGAATCCCCATATCAGTAAAGAAGAGCTGATCGATACGATGAATAGGGCGCTCAACATCATTCCCGGCGTGGATTACAACTTCTCTCAGCCCATTATGGATAACGTCGAAGAAGCCGTATCCGGAGTGAAAGGTTCGATCTGCGTGAAGATCTACGGCGATTCCCTTGACTATATGGAAGACCAGTCCGAAGCGGTCTATTCCGTGCTGCGGAACGTCCGCGGGATCGAAGATCTGGGCGTGATCCGCAATATCGGCCAGCCCGAACTCGATATCGACCTGCAGCAGGATAAAATGGCACTCTACGGCGTCTCCGCCGCCGACGCCAACGCGGTCATCGAAATGGCGATCGGCGGAAAGGCCGTCACCCAACTCTACGAAGGCATCCGCAAATACGATATCCGCATTCGTTTCCCCGAACAGTTCCGGGCCACGGCGGATGATATCGGCAATCTGCTGGTGCCGACCGGGACAGGCTCAAAAGTACCCGTCCGCGAGATTTCCGGGATCACTCAAAAGACCGGGCCTTGCCTTATCTTCCGCGACGACAACCGGCGCTATTCCGCTATCAAATTCTCCGTCCGCGGCCGTGATATGGGAAGCACCATCGCGGAAGCCCAGGAAAAGGTCGACCAGGTCGTCCACCTCAAACATGGCTACTCGATGGTCTGGCAGGGAGATTTTGAGAACCAGCAACGTGCCACTAAACGCCTTCAGGAGGTCGTTCCGATCAGCCTCCTCCTGATCTTCCTTTTGCTCTTCGCCATGTTCGGCAACCTCAAAGACGCCGGTCTGGTCTTCCTCAACGTGCCCTTCGCCGTGGTCGGCGGTATCCTCGCCCTGCTGATAACCGGGACCAATTTCAGCATCTCGGCGGGTATCGGGTTCATCGCGCTGTTCGGCATTTGTATCCTCGAAGGCGTCTTACTCATCACCGCCTTCAAACGTAACCTTGACCACATTCGCCACAGCGAAAGCCCGCTCTATACTTCGATTAAACTGGGGGTCAACGAGCTCATCCGCCCGGTGCTTATGACAGCCCTGATGGCCACCATCGGTCTGCTGCCCGCCGCACTCTCCACCGGTATCGGCTCCGAAAGCTCGCGACCGCTGGCTAGGGTCGTCATCGGCGGCCTTACCTGTGCAACGGCCTTCTCTCTGCTTATCTTCCCGCTGGTGTTTTTCCTCTCTTACCGGAAGGTAGACACGCGGCACCAGAAGGAAGAGGATCGGTCATAATTCCTTATTTTTGATTCATGGACTCCAACTTCTTGATCGCAGCAGTCGTTATCGCCGTAGCATTGGCCGTTATCCTCGCCGGGCTTCTGATCCGCCAGCGCCGTCAGCTGAAGGCCGCCGGAGAGAAAGCCGCCGAACAAAACGCCGCGGACAAAGCCGGCCTTTCCGCCGGGTCCGGCGGCATCCCCAGCCGCCAGTTGCAACTTCAAGCCTACGAACGGCTGATCCTCCTCGCCGACCGCATCGCCCTTCCCAACCTCATCCAGCGCGTTAACCAACCTGGCCTGAGCGCCCGCGAAATGCAATCCCTTCTTACCCTCAGCATCCGCCAGGAGTTTGAGCATAATATCACCCAACAGATCTTCGTCAGCGCCGAAGCCTGGGAGGTCATGCGCAACTACAAAGACCAGAACACCCTCATCATAAACCAGATTGCATCCTTTCTTCCCGAAGACGCAACCGGCAATGACCTCAATCGCGGGCTGCTGGACCTGCTGGTGCAAAATCCAAAAGCCTCACTCCAGAATGTCGTTTCGGAAGCATTGAGCTATGAAGCGAAGAAGATTCTCTAATTACCACGTCACCTGATCCGGACATCGCTTTGCCGGCTACCACATCACCTGATCCGACATCGCTTTGCCGGCTACCACATCACCTGACGCGAGCTTTGCCCACTGGCGCCGGCCAGGTTTACCACATATACTCCATGCGCCCTGTCCCCAAATGGGATGGCCTGCTCTGCCTCCCCGGCCTGCTCCTGCAGCGTCTGCTGGAAGACGATATCGCCATCCATCGAATGAATTTCCAGTTGATAGACGCCCGTCTGCTCTATATGCAGCAACATCCTCAACTGTCCGCCCTGCGCAACCACACTGCGAATAGCGGTTGAGGCGGCCGGCGGAACCGTCGTCATCGTGGCTGCCGGGGCCGTCGTCATCGTGGCCTGACCATAAATAGAAGGGATCACACAAGAGAAAAAAAGAAAAGCGGAAAAGAAGTGTTTCGCGAGAGAGAAGTTTTTCATACGTACGGATTATCCCTCGCGAGGGACAAAAGACTTGCCACAAAATCAATGGTTGACAGTCAAATAATTATATGGAAATCTTTCTCGTTATTTTCCCAAATCCGGAATACCGTGCCCGACATGCGACGATCTGTCCAGTTCCTGATAGATCGTCTGCAAAAGCTGGCTGTTTGCCTGCAGCTTCACCGTCAGCTCCTCTACCTTCATCCGCTCGGATCGCAGCTGCGATTCCAATTCTTCGATGATGCCCTGGTTCACGATCAGCTGACCCCGCACCTCCGCCAATTGCGCTTTCAACTCCGGCGCCATGATCTCGCCTTCTTCCGCCGTCATCGCCGCGATCTGACGGTTATCCGTCACCGACCCCAGCGCGCTGATCCTGTTTTGTTCCATCGTTGCAATCACCTCCTGATACTTCCGCTCCGACCGGCCAAGCTCTTCACGCAACTGCTCGTACCGGCGATCGGCCTCCTCCCGGTATTGCTCATATTTTTCCTTCATCCAAAGAATTCCGCGATAGATCGTCTCCTTTCCGGTTGCCGTAAATTCATCCGCATCTCCTTCTGTCGACGCTAACTCACTTTCACCTGCGCTGGTCGGCGTAAACGCCCCAACCTCGTTCCCACCCCCAAGCAACGCGTCCCCCTCTCCCACCACATCCTCCCGACGGATATACGTCCCACCGCCACCGGGCGAAATTTCCCCACCCAAGCCTTCTACAGCCAGGTTAAAGCCGGTTTTGGGCCTGACATTTCGCAAATAATTCATCCACGTAGCAACTAGTAAGATGACCACCGCCATCGGCACAGAGATCCATAGCCAAATGCGGAGCAATAACCCTAGGGTATCCAGACCAATAGATAATAAGCACATGTTGGGCGATTTTAGGTAAATGCCTCTTAATAGTGATAAAGAATGACTTACATAGGAAGAAGCTCACCGTTTCAACGGTTGAGGGTGGAGGAGAAAATGAAAAATACAATATTCACGCCAAAAAAGTACCGATTGACCGATCCCTCGCAACAAGGTTTGCCGCCTGAGTAAAAGCCCGCCATGGCACAGGATTTTAGCACAAATTTGGTATTCCATCACACATTAAAAACGATCAACTATGAATTTTAAAAGAATCATCGCTTGCGCTACACTCATCATAGCGCTCTTCACCGCCTCCTCTGCTTTTGCCCAGGGTGGCGGAATGAGAGATACGGCTGCCATGCGTCAGGCCATGGAAGCCAGACTGGCTAAGATGAAGACCGACCTCAATCTTACCCAGGTTCAGGCCGACTCCATGAGAGCCATCACCACGGAATTTATGGCAAAACGCCGCGCGCTCTTCAGCGATCCGGCCAACCAGGGGATGAGCCGTGAAGACAGAATGGCGAAGATGCAACCCCTGATGGATGAACAGAATGCCCGCATCCAGGCAGTCCTCGGCCCGGATCTCTACAAGAAATACCAGGCATGGCAGGAAGCCAACCGGCCCCAGCGCGGCGGCGGCGGCGGTGGCGGCGGTAAAAGATAAAGAAGCGATGATAAAGCGACAACAGATAAAATTAAAGGGGGCGTCAGCCCCCTTTCTTATTTCGACCATTATTCATTTATCCTTTATCCCTTCTTTTGCTCCTTCGCCCAGGTATCCCTCAACGTTGTCGTCCGGTTAAAGATCATCTTCTCTTCCGAACTATCCTTGTCGAGGTTGAAGTACCCTTTCCGCAGAAACTGATAATGCTCATTGAACCGCGCATGCCGCATCGCCGGCTCCGCATATGCCACCGGTACCACCTGCAATGAATCCGGATTGATATACTCTTTAAAATCACCGGCTTCATTCGCCGGGTCTTCCACCCGGAACAGCCGGTCATATTGCTTCACCTCCATCGTAACCGCATGCCGGATACTCACCCAATGTATCGTCGCCTGAACTTTGATATTCGCCTGCGCCCCGCCGCTTTTACTTTCCGGCAGATAAGAACATCGCAGTTCCGCAACTTCACCCCTCCCATCCTTGATCACCTCATCGCACTGAATAATATAAGCGCTCTTCAGCCGCACCTTCTGTCCAGGAGAAAGCCGAAAGAATTTCTTCGGCGGATTCTCCATAAAATCTTCCCGCTCGATATATAACTCCCGGCTGAACGGGAGCTCCCGAATCGTCGTCCCGGCATCTTCCGGATTATCTTCACTCTTTAACATCTCTTCCTGGTCGGGATAATTCGTCAGCACTATCTTCACCGGATCGAAAACTACCATCCGCCGGAGCGCCACTTTATTCAAATGCTCCCGCACGCAAAATTCCAGTAACGACACATCGATCAGGTTATCCCTTTTCTGTACCCCGATCCGCTCTGCGAACATCCGGATGCTTTCCGGCGTATAACCCCTGCGCCTAAGTCCCGAGATCGTCGGCATCCGGGGATCGTCCCAACCGGTGACATGGCCTTCATTCACCAGTTGCAACAGCTTGCGCTTGCTCATTACCGTATAGGTCAGGTTCAACCGCGCAAACTCATATTGATGCGAAGGAAAGATCTCCAGCTTTTCAATGAACCAGTCGTATAAAGGCCGGTGCGAGACGAATTCCAATGTGCAGATGGAATGCGTGATCTTCTCGATCGAATCGCTTTGCCCATGTGCAAAATCATACATCGGGTAAATGCACCAGGCGTCTCCCGTCCGGTGATGATGCGCATGTTTGATCCGGTACATGATCGGATCGCGCAGTTGCATATTCGGAGCGGCCATATCCACCTTCGCCCGCAATACCCGCTCTCCATCCTTGTATTTACCTTCCCGCATCTCCCGGAACAACCGCAGGTTCTCTTCGACCGGCCGGTCCCGGTAAGGACTATTCTTGCCAGGTATGGTCGGCGTCCCCTTCAGTTCGGCGATCTGCTCCGCCGTACTGTCATCCACATAGGCCAAACCCTTCCGGATCAGATCTTCCGCAAACTGATACAACTGTTCGAAATAATCGGATGCATAAAACTCGTTGGCCCACTTGAATCCCAGCCACCGGATATCCTCCTTGATGCTGTCCACATACTCCGTATCCTCCGTCACCGGGTTGGTGTCATCAAAGCGTAGATTCGTTGCGCCGCCATATTTATTCGCCAGCCCGAAATTCAGGACGATCGACTTGGAATGACCGATATGCAGATAGCCGTTCGGCTCCGGCGGAAAACGGGTCAGGATCGACTTGTATCTCCCGTTCGCCAGGTCTTCTTCCACGATCTCTTCCAGGAAATTAAGGGACTTTTCTTCCTCCTTTTTGATCTCTTCTGTCATGCCGCGAATTTACATGATCCGGCCCAAGCGGCCAAGCGATCAGCCGCGGGCGCCAAATAACAGGCTTCCTATCCGCACCATATTGCTCCCTTCCTCTATCGCTATCGGATAATCCGAGCTCATTCCCATCGACAAGATCCCACCCTCCGGGAAATAGCGGTCAAGCATTCCCTTTAACTCCCGGAACTCTTCCCGCACAAGCGTCGTATCCGTTGTGTTCGACGCCATCCCCATCAACCCGCGCACTCTGACCTGCGCGAATTCCCCGCGCGCCACACCATTTCGCCATTCCTTCATGAGCGTTTCCATTTCTTCCGCATCCAACCCGAACTTCGTCTCCTCCCGTGCAATATGCACCTGTAGCAGCACATCCACTACCCTTCCCTTCAATCCCGCTTGCCGGTCGATCTCCCTCAGCAGTCGCAGGCTATCTACTCCATGGATCAGGTGGACAAAAGAGATCAGCAATTTCACCTTGTTGGTCTGCAAATGCCCGATGAAATGCCAACGGATATCCAGTGGTAGTTGCCGCTGCTTTTCGACAAGCTCCTGAACATAGTTCTCCCCGAAATCCCGTTGCCCCATGGCATATAGCGCCAGAATATCCGTCGCAGGTTTTGTTTTGGAAACCGCAACCAATTGAATTCCCGCCCCAAGCCGGTCCAGAATGCCCCGATAAGTGTCGATTGTTATCGCCATGTGAAAATGGTTCAGCGCGAAGATACCTATACAGGCGGTAACCGCCGCCATTGTTGCTAAAACCATTTAGGACTAATTTTGTGTCCCATGAAATCTCTGATCTACTCCGCTTTGCTGGTGCTAGCTCCTTTCTTCGCCTCCGCCCAGGCGAAACCGCACCCTGTTTCCGCTGCTCTCGGGCATCCCGGCGGCTCCGTTATCACCGGAAAAGTAATGGATGGCAAACAGCCCATCCCCTCCGCCACCATCACCATCTTCCGTAAGGATTCCACCGTCGCCGCGCAGACCATCAGCAAGCCCGACGGGTCGTTCACCCTGTCCAACCTGCCGGAAGATCCTTATATTCTCAGCATCAGCGTTATCGGCTACCAGCCTTTTTCCCGCAATATTCCTGCCGGACACCATGCCGGCGCCGCTTTCAACGCCGGGCCCATCCGGCTTACCGCAGCCGCCGCCCAAATGCAGGCAGTGACGATCGTCCGCGCCAGACCCGTCTTCAAGACCGAGATCGATAAGAAGATCTTCAACGTCGACCAAAGCCTCGCCAGTAAAGGCGGCACCGCCCAGGACGCCCTCCGCCAGGTGCCTACGCTTCAAGTCGACGCATCGGGCAACGTCAGCCTGCGGAACGGCTCACCAACCATCTTACTGGATGGCAAACAGACAACCCTGACCCTCGACCAGATCCCCGCCGATCAGATCGAAAGCATAGAGGTCATGCCCAACCCTTCCGCCAAATATGACGCCCAGGGTAATCACGGCATCGTCAACATCGTCCTGAAAAAGAATCGCAAACCGGGCATGAACGGCTCCCTCACCGGCGTCTGGAACTCCCTCCACGAAACCTATGCATTCGCCAATTTCAACGCATACCATCACCGGTGGAATTTCCGGCTGAACCTTATGCAACACGAGCACCGCTCGGTCTCCAATACCACCACTACGCTAAACGACCTCACCACCAACACTTCGGTCATCCAGAAAGGCCATGCGGTCACAACCGGACCCTTCCAGATGATCCGCAGCGGCGTCGACTTTTTCATGGACGCCCACAACTCATTCAGCCTTTCGGGCAACATCGGATTCGGTCATCACCCGACATCAGGGACGCAGACCACCTCCTATCTTGATCTGCACGACGTACTCGACTCTTCCAGCAGCCGGACCTCCTATAACGGCGACAACTTCGTATTCAGTCATTCCAACTTCGATTATACCCACACCTTCAACCGCCCCGACGAGAAATGGTCGTTCGACGCCGCCATGGAGACCTACAACGGTAAAGATAAGGGCAACTATAATATGCAATACCTGGCCAAGGACGGCGCCAATCTCGGCAGTCCCTACCTCCAGCAGTATGACGGCTATGCCCACGCCTGGAACCTCACCCTGCAGTCGGACTTCACCGACCCGTTCCCGGACGGTAAGACAAAGCTTGACGCAGGCGTCAAGGCCATCCTCCATGGAAACCACAGCTATAACGACTTCCAGGACAACTATGGACAAGGCTATTATGCGGACACGAACGCCAGCTATAATTATGGCTATACCAATCAAACCTATGCCGCTTATGGCAGCTTCACCCAGCACCTGGGCGATCGGTTCAGCTATATGGCCGGACTGCGGTATGAATATTATAATTACACCGGCAACATCCTCGAAGGGGCTGGCGGCAGCTTCGGCTATCATATGAGCGGCGTCTATCCCAGCGTCTTCCTGACCGAAAAGGTCGGCAACGATGACATCAGCGAGCTGCATCTCAACTACTCCCGCCGTGTCAACCGCCCCCAATGGTGGCAGATCACCCCCGAGATCAATTACAGCAACCCGCAAAATCCCCAGGCCGGTAATCCGCATATCCGCCCCGAGAGCACCAATCTCGTCGAGCTGGGCTACAACACCCAATTCGGTCAGATCGGATTTAACTCCACGCTGTACCTCAAGAATACTCTCGACCCCATGACCGCATACAATCTCCCGCTGTCGCAGGATACCCTGCTCAGCACTTACGAGAATGCCAACTATACCAATACTTATGGCGCCGAGATCATCGTCCGCACCCCCATCACGAAATGGTGGGACGCCACGACCAATCTTAACCTTTTCCAGACCGATATCAATGCCAACAATCTTTCGCAGGGCCTCTCCAACTCGGGCTTTAGTTGGTTCGCCAAGCTCAACTCGAACATGAAGGTCTTCAATTCCTATACCTTCCAGATCACGGGAAACTATAATGCGGAGAATTATGTGGCCCAGGGCAAGATATTGCCGTCAGGAGGTTTGGACCTGGCCATCAAACGCGATTTTCTGAAGAACCACTCCGGCACCGTCGTCATCAGCCTGGCCGACGTCTTCAACACCGAACGGACCCGGATCGACACCTACACACCCGGCGTCTTCTATCAGGATGCGATCACCAAACCCGAGACCCGCGTGCTGAAGATCAACTTTACCTATTCCTTCGGCCGGGAGCTCAACGGCGATCGCCATAAAGCCAATCTTGATTCGAATAGTTAGTGGATTTCGAGAGTTCCCCTTGCGCCCGCAAGTCACTTCAGTATCGACCTGCTGATCACAATGCGCTGCACCTCGCTCGTGCCCTCATAGATCTGCGTGATCTTGGCGTCCCGCATCAATCTCTCCACGTGGTATTCTTTCACGTACCCATAGCCGCCGTGAACCTGCACCGCCTCAGTCGAAACCCACATGGCCGTCTCCGAAGCAAATACCTTCGCCATCGACGAGCTGAGGCTAAAATCCAGTTGCTGATCCTTCTCCCACGCCGCCCGCAGACACAGCAGCCTCGAAGCCTCGATGCGCGTTGCCATATCCGCCAGCTTGAACTGGATCGCCTGATGCTGCATGATCTCTTTTCCAAAGGCCTTGCGCTCTTTGGAATAATTCAACGCCAGCTCGTATGCGCCCGATGCAATCCCCAGCGCCTGCGACGCAATACCGATCCGTCCTCCCGACAACACCTTCATCGCGAACCTGAAGCCAAATCCGTCTTCCCCGATCCGGTTCTCCTTCGGCACGATGACATCGTTCAATAAAATGCTGTGCGTATCGCTGCCCCGGATGCCCAGTTTGTTTTCCTTGGCGCCGACCGATACCCCCGGCGTGCTCTTCTCGAGGATAAAGGCATTGATCCCATGACTGCCCTTGCCCGCATCCGTCTGCGCCATGACCACGTATACCGACGCCGAATTGCCATTGGTGATCCAGTTCTTCACCCCGTTCAGGAGATAATGATCTCCTTTATCGATAGCCGTCGTCCGTTGGGAAGTCGCATCACTGCCCGCTTCCGGCTCACTCAACAAGAACGCCCCGATATAGAGCTCCCCGTCTTTCCGCCCCTGCGCCAGCGGAACCAGATATTTTTGTTTCTGCGCGTGCGTCCCATAGGTATCGATCCCCCAGCAAACAAGACTGTTGTTCACGCTCATACACACGCTCACGCTGGCGTCGATCTTGCTGATCTCTTCCATCGCCAGCACATAGCTGACGGTATCCATCCCCGCTCCGCCATATGCCGGATCTACCATCATCCCCATGAATCCCAATTCCGCCAGTTTCAATGCCTGCTCCCGCGGAAACTTCTGGTGCTCATCCCGTTCGATAACTCCCGGCAAACACTCCGTCCGCGCGAAATCCCGCGCCGCCTTCTGAATCATTAAATGTTCTTCTGATAGTTGAAAATGCATGGGCAGTTAGGTTATTTGCCCTCAAAAATAGCAGAAAAAGTTGTCTAGCTTACTAACGTTTGGTAGTTTTTTTGTAAGGCAACTATATACAACTTGGGACAAGCCTTTTAAACCGGGTTGAAATTCCCACCAGCGGGGCCCTACTTTCTCTTGTTATTTAGATAAAATCGAAGATACATGATACAAGCAAGCGCGGCCGAGAATGCAATTAGAGGAAATATATCGTGGCTAATATTGTAGACCATATCATTTACTCAGGCGGGATATAACTGACTATTAAAATTACTAAAAAAATAGTCAGTATGGGAAATAGAAATGTCGGAAATAGGGGAAGCCGGATATTATTACTAAAATTTTTAGTTTTATTTCAAAAAAATGATTCTAAATTGCCTAATGAATTAATCTTAACCATGAAATCGTATGAAAGAAGATAAATATAAATACGTTAAGATTCCAGAGGAGTTTTATTATGAATTTTTTAGTGAGGGGCCTAAAGGGAAAATAAAAAAGCTGGTTCGATATAAGCTCATATCCGCTTCGCCGGATCATATCTTTAATTTGAGCTTTGGTGATTGGAATGAAAAGACGTTTGATGCCGATGACAGCATCACCACCAACAACAAGGACCGTCAAAAAGTACTCGCGACAGTAGCAGATACCGTTTTTGATTTTACGCAGCTCCATCCAGAAGCTTTTATTTTTGTGCAGGGAAGCACTCCTTCCCGCACACGGCTTTATCAAATGGGTATCTCGGCTTTTTGGGAAGAGATAGGTGGCCTTTTTAGGGTGATCGGTTATGTCAACGGCGACTGGAAACCATTTAGAAAAGGGATCAACTATCATGCTTTTCTGATAAAACGCAAATAATGTTTACCTTTGTAAGCAGATTTAAGCGGTATAAATATGAAAAATAAAAAAGGTCTTGAAAAAAAAGCTGTTGATAACAGCAGCACGGAAAAATTGGCCAAATATGCCAAAGCACCTTATTTCACAAAAAAGGACAAGAGGGCCGTGGAGTTTCTTCAAAAACATCCCATTCCGGCGAAATTTTTGAAATAAAGATGCATGTCGCCATTTAGGGATTTGTCACAAAAATATAGTTGCCTTTCTCCTAATTCATCCTGCTCCCCGTCGCCTTCTGATGCAACAACGCGATCGCCGTCTTAAAGATAATAATGAATAACCCCGCTTCTTCTTCGGTGAAATTACTCTCCTCCCCCTCTTCCTCGTCCTCACTATAGATGGTGGCCGCCGCAAATTGCAACAACTGCGGCTGGCAGAAGGAATCGATCACCGCCATCGCATTCGTCTCATCATATCCTTCCTGGAAGATATCCTCCATCTCGTCGTATTCCGCATTGAACGCCGCCTCGAATTCGTGCTCCGTGATCGCCTTCATTCCCGATACCCACTCCCGGAAACTCAGCAGGATGACCGTAAGCACATAGGCGACATCCTCCCGCGCATCCGGCTGTTGCAGCTCCTGGCTTTCGCCAAGTACGTAACCCACCAACGCAGGCTGTTCCCGGGCAAATTCATCCCATATCCTTCCGATCTGCGCCTCATCCATCTGCTGGATTCTGTCATTGACCAGATCGATCGTCTCGTCGGTGATCGCTAACATCCCTTTTTTTTCCAAACCTACGAATTTTTGGCCTATCCCCCTTACTACCCGGTTTATCCCAAAAGAAGTATTTTTGCAAATGGTAAAGAATTACCCCCATAAGACAAGGATCACCGTCTCGGTATCCACTGAAATCGGCCGCCTTCGTCGTGTCCTGGTGCATAGTCCCGACAGTGGCCTCGGTAAGGTTGTACCCTCCAAAGCGCAGGACTGGCTGTTCGAAGACATCGTCCACCTCGATACTATCCGGCGGAAGGAATATGACTTCTATACAAAAATTCTTTTATATTTCCTGGACCCGGACAAGATCCGCGGCAGACTGGCTGAGATCGATAATCCCGACAACCGCCGCGCCTTCTACAAGCCTGGCCACCAACAATTCTTTCGCTCTGACAAAGTCGTGGAACTGCAGTGGCTCCTGGCCGACATCCTCGAGCACCACGAGATCAGACTGAAACTCGTCGCCTCCGTCTGCGCCATCGAAGGCTGCTCCTATGACACCCAAAAAGAACTGCTGCAGCTCGATCCGGTCCAGCTCGCCAAAACCTTCATCAGCGGCTCGATGTCCAACGACCAAATGCTTTTCGCTCCTATCCCCAATTTCATCTTCACCCGCGATATCGGCATCGTCATCAATCACTATGTCCTGCTGAACAAGCCCGCCAAAAAAGCCCGGACCCGCGAAGCTCTGCTGGCCAAATACATCTTCTTCAACCACCCCCTGTTCGAAGAATATCAGGACAAGATCATCGAACTGGCCGATACCCACCATCATTTCCTGCTCCCCCGCGAAGGCGACGACCATAAGGTCACCCTCGAAGGCGGCGACGTCATGGTCATCAGTAAAGATCATCTCCTGATCGGGGTCAGCGAACGGACCTCGCTCGAAGCCGCTCACCAGGCCATCAAAGTATTGTTCGAAAAGAACGTCGTCAAGAAGATCACCATCATCCGCATTCCCCGAAAGCGGGATTATATGCACATCGACACCATCTTTACGCAGATCAAACGCAACGTCTGGATCCTGCTTGGCACTTTTTCCAGCAAAGCGGTCCGGCGCGATGACGAAGACGATATCCAACGTATCCTCGACAGTAATAAGAAAGAAGACAAGCTCAAGATCATCCAGTTCCGCAAAAAGGATCCCGGCAACCCCGAATACTTCGACAATCTCGAAGACCTGCTGTCCGATATCAGCAAGAACGACCTCGAATGCACCGAAAAAGTAAAATTCATCTATTCCGGGAATAACGAATTCCCCTTCGACGCCCGCGAGCAATGGACCGACTCCTGCAACCTGCTGGCGCTGAAGGAAGGGGTCGTTCTCGGCTACGACCGGAACGATAAGACCGTCGAAGCCTTTAGATCGGGCGGCTTTGCGATCGTCCACGCTGAAGACCTGATCGGTAAGCTGGAGAAAGGCGAGATCGATCCCGATGATGTGGAGAACACCCTCATCCTCATGCCGTCGGCGGAGCTATCCCGCGCCCGCGGCGGTTTCCACTGTATGAGCATGCCTCTCCACCGCGACGCACTCAAATGACCCGCTATGCAAACCACGTCACATATCCTGATGATCCGGCCGGTGAATTTTAGCTTCAATCCGGAAACCGCTGTCAACAACGCGTTCCAATCCGCCGCCACTACCGACGCTCAACAACAGGCCCAACAGGAATTCGACCGGTTCGTCCAGGTCCTCCGCGACAATGATGTCCACGTGACCGTCATTGATGATACACCCGAACCCTTTACTCCCGACTCCATCTTCCCCAATAACTGGATCTCCTTCCATGACCAGGGCCTCATTTGCCTTTATCCCATGTATGCCGTAAATCGCCGCCCGGAACGAAAACCCGCGATCCTGCAGCAACTGGCCCGTCACTTCCATATCGACCGGACCCTCGACCTCAGCGGATACGAAGCAGAACAACGCTTTCTCGAGGGCACCGGCAGCATGGTGCTGGACCGCGACTACAAGATCACGTATGCCTGCCTCTCACCACGCACCGATAGGACCGTTCTCCTCGACTTTTGCGCCTCGACCGACTATACCCCAGAGATTTTTACCGCCGTTGACGCCAACAACCAACCCATTTACCATACCAATGTCATGATGTGCGTCGCCGACCGGTTCGTCGTTGCCTGCCTCGATTCCCTGCCCAACCCGCAGGAACGCGATCACTTCATCCATACGGTCGAATCCACCAACAAATCACTCATCCCCATCACCACCGAACAAATGAACCGGTTCGCCGGGAATATGCTCCAGATCCATAACCGCAGCGGCGAACGTCTCCTTGTCATGTCCTCTCAGGCGTACCACTCCCTTACTCTCGATCAGATCCGGCAACTCACCACCTTCAACCGCATCCTCCATTCCCCTCTCAACAATATCGAGACCAATGGCGGCGGCAGCGCCCGCTGTATGATGGCCGAGATCCATCTCGACCCGCGCTGATCCCATTTTGTAGCCGCCGCTACAACCCACTCACGATCCGCCTCGCCCCTTAGCCTCACAACACTGCCCTATTCATCTTTCTATAACCCATTCCTGCGAGGTCCTCGCAGTATTTTCTTCTTCGTCCTTTTGGACTATACGTTTTCATCTTAAAGTGAATTATTGAAAATAATTTTACAGATTATCCACTGAAATTAACTTAAAAGTGCATAATTTTGCCATAATAGAAGAATTCGCTCGACTTAGGACTGTAACTTATTATACCTTAAGGAGAGAGGATGGGATCGTATCCGAAACAGATGATTTCCTTAACCGAATGAAAAGGGCGCCTGAATATACCGACCAGTTTCAACAAGTACTTCAATGGATTGAATTCATCGGTGACATGGAAAAAGGAGCGCACCCTCATTTATTTAGATCAGCAGGAAACTGTGTAGCCTTACCACCAAATGCGACCCATTTGGCAGAACCGATCGATCTGCGTCTATACTGCCACTTGGTAAATAAACACATTGTCATTCTATACAATGGCGGGATCAAGACAACTCGTACAGCGCAGGAATGCCCTAATGTAAGCAGACACTATTACAATGCGCAAAGCTGGACTAAGCAATTGCTTGCAATAGGCATCGAGACTAGCGGCAGGACAATTACAAATATTGAAGAGCTCTATTTAAAATTCTGAAACTATGGCCTCTCAACTTTTTCGACAACTTCTCAAAGAGGTTAGTCCCGAGAACAAACAATACGTCAAAAAGAATCTGGACATTGCCTACCAGGTCCTTGACATCCTGGAAACCCACCCCACCATCAAAACCCAGAAAGCCCTCGCCGAAGCCCTCGGAAAGGAACCCAGCGAGATCAGTAAATGGCTCTCCGGTTTGCACAACCTCACTCTCGAAAGCATCACCAAAATGGAAGTCGCGTTAGGCCGCGACATCATTCTCACCGACCAACAGGCAAGACAACGTTATGAACAGGGCTTCAAAGATTTACAGGTTTATAAAATCGACCACTTCAAGCCTGCCCCCAATTCTATTTCCTTCCCCGGTTGGTCCGGTAAGCGAAACATCACCTACCAACAGACAGATAAAAAGTCTGGCCCAACCCTTTAAATATCCAATCCATGGCCAAACGAAAGATCGACCCCGACATGATCATCTATCTCGATATCCGGGATCAGGCTTTCACCTATTCCCAGCCGGACGAACCCAATACCACGGAAGAACAGAACAACCCTACCGCCTACTCTTATGAAATCGTCAAGATGTTCAGCCTCGAAAAAGAAATCATCCGGCTGGACTTCACCATCGACCTGCAATCGCTCCTGCCCGGCGGCAAAAGAATAAAAGGATCCTACACCACCGAACACCTATATCTTGTCCGGGATCTGAAAGCCTTTGTCGTTACAACCGGGAATCAATACGAAGTGAATACCGACCTCGAAGACATGCTGACCGACATCGCATACTCCACCATCCGCGGCTTGCTCCGTCACAAATTCACCGGGACACAATTCGCCAAATTCATCCTTCCGGTCAAATCGCCATCTACAGACCAGATCACTCCACCCAAACACCCCTAAAACAACGTCAACTCCTTCGCCGGCGGCTCCTCCCCAATCAACTGCGGCGCCTTCAACCCCGCCCCAAATCTTTTATTGAACACCTCTACCGCATACGCACAGAGCTCCGGCGAGAACAGCTCCCCCGTATCATGCACAAAAAAGTATATTTCCCGCAACCCCTTCTCCACCCAGCTCGCCAACCTCTCCCCCCACTCCCCGATCCGCTCCAGATCCCTCGGATGATAATTATTGCCGACGAAGCGAATGAACGCCACCGGCGCCGTCAGCCGCATATGCAGCACATCCCGCCTCCCCGGCGTATCCGTGATGACCGCACCCACCCCCAACTCGAACAGCAACTCCCACGTCTCCCGCACCGCCGAAGTCCCGAACCAACCTTCATGCCGCAACTCCACACAGGTCTGGAAATCCCGCGGAAGCCCACGCAGATACCCGTGCAACGCAGCCGCCCTCGCCGGTCCAAAACTCTCCGGCAACTGCAGGAACGCCGATCCCAGCGTCACCCCAAAAGCCCGCATATGATCGACAAAAAGCTCCGTATCCCGTTCCACCCCCTCCAGCATTTGCTCATGACTGATCGTATTGGAGAACTTCGGACAAAAGCGGAACGCCGGGCCCGCCAACGCCGCCCACCGCCCGATCACCGGCTTTGGCTGCAGATTGTACCAAAGCGCATTCAGCTCGATGCTGTTGAACTGCCGGACGTACCGACCCAGAAAATCCTTTGGCGGGGTCCCCCGCGGATATACCTTACCGAGCCACGCGGTCTGCCCCCAGCTGGTCCCGCCGACATAGCAGCATAACGGCGCATTCCGATCCGCGACCGACGCCAATACCCGCTCCGTCATGACCGGATCGGGCGGCAGGAAGAAATTAATATTATCGATTTTTTGTACTCTGCCAAATTCCATTAGAAATTATTTAATGGCTACAGCTCTTTATTAACGGATCAAATACATTTCCATCCCTGCATTGTAATTTGTGATTCAATGCAAATCCTTTACTTTTGGACCTTCGATTTGTCAATCAGTGGCTTTAACCGGCCCGCTCGGATTTGGAGGTTTGAACCCGGGATTAAGATAGAAATTTTTGGATAATCAAATGGAAAACAAAGTCACCAAAATTGGCGTACTCACTTCCGGCGGAGACGCCCCGGGAATGAATGCCGCCATCCGTGCCGTTGTTCGTACCGGAATATATTATGGAATGGAGGTATTTGGGATCATGCGCGGTTATAGCGGGATGATCGAGAACGATATTATCCCAATGCACTCCAGAAGCGTCGCCAATATCATTCAACGCGGCGGCACCATCCTCAAGACCGCCCGCTGCAAGGAATTCTTCGAACATGACGGCCGCAAGAAGGCCTACGCCAACCTGAAAAAGCTCGGTATCAACGGCCTCGTCATCATCGGCGGCGACGGCTCCTTCCGTGGCGCCCACAAGCTGAGCACCGAATTTGACATTCCCTGTATCGGCCTGCCCGGTACCATCGATAAAGACATCGCCGGAACCGACTTCACCATCGGCTTCGATACCGCCGTCAATACCGCCGTTGAAGCGATAGACAAGATCCGCGACACCGCCGACGCCCACGACCGGCTGTTCATCATCGAGGTCATGGGCAGGGACGCCGGCTATATCGCCCTCCACAGCGGCATCGCCACCGGCGCGGAGAACATCCTGATCCCCGAACGGAAGACCGATATCGAAGAGTTGGTCAACTCTCTCCTTGAAAAAGAGCGCCGCAAGAAGCTCGTCAATCTTATCGTGGTAGCCGAAGGCGACAATTTCGGCGGCGCCGACGACATCGCAAAAGTAGTCAAGGAACGCGTCCCCACCGTCGACACCCGCGTCTGCGTGCTGGGCCATATCCAGCGCGGCGGCGCCCCCTCCTGCATGGACCGCCTTACCGCAAGCAGGATGGGCTATTCCGCGGTAGAATGCCTGCTGGAAGGCCGCCACAACGTCATGGTAGGCATCGTCAATAACCGCATGCACTATACCCCGCTCGAGAAAGCGGTGAAGGCCAAACAGAAGATCAGCGAAGACTGGCTTAAAATCGTAAAAATATTAGCATCCTAAAATCCACCTGGAAATGAGCAAAAATTTATCCAAGTACCTGTACACCGACATGGACAAGCAAGCCGGCTTGCAGCACACGTTCCATAAAACAAAGATCGTCGCCACCGTCGGCCCCGCCTGTGACACCTATGACAAACTGCTGGAGCTTGTAAGAGCCGGCGTCAATGTCTTCCGCCTCAATTTTTCCCATGGCACGCACGAAGACAAAGCCAGGATCATCGGGCATATCAGGAATATCAACCTGACCGAGCCCTACAACATCTCCATCCTCGGAGACCTCCAGGGCCCAAAACTCCGCGTCGGCGACATCAAGGACGGCGCCCTTCCCATCGCTCCCGGCGATATCCTCACGTTTACCTCCCGCGAAAAAGTGGTTGGAACAAAGGAAAAGATCTATGTCTCCTACCCCAACCTTCATCACGACGTCGTACCCGGTAATAAGATCCTCATCGACGACGGCAAGCTGGAAGTGGTCGTCGTAAGCGTAGACCCCGACGGTGATGTCAAAGTAGCCGTCACCTATGGCGGCGTTCTCCTGCCAAAGAAGGGCGTGAACCTGCCCGACACCAGGATCTCGCTTCCCGCCATGACCGAGAAGGATATCATCGACCTCGAATTCATCATCGAACAGAAGCTCGACTGGGTCGCACTGTCCTTCGTAAGACAAGTGGATGATATCATCGATCTCAAAAAACGGCTGACCGACAAAAAGTGCCAGGCTAAAGTGATCGCCAAAATAGAAATGCCCTCCGCCATGGAGGACCTCCGGAATATCGTCAACCAGTCCGATGGCGTCATGGTCGCCCGCGGCGACCTCGGCGTGGAGCTGCCCGTAGAGAAAGTCCCGATGGCCCAGCGCGAGATCATCCGCAAATGCATCCACCGCGCGAAGCCCGTCATCGTAGCTACTCAAATGATGGAAAGTATGATCGACCGCGTAAAGCCCAACCGTAGCGAGATCACCGACGTTGCCAACGCCGTCCTCGAAGGAGCCGACGCCGTCATGCTCAGCGCCGAAACGGCCACCGGCCAGCATCCCGCCCTCGTCGTCGAAACGATGCGGAAGATCATCCTCGAAGTGGAGAGAACGGAATATCACTACAACCGTGAAGAAGACCTCATTCCTCAACCTCATTCTCCTTCCTTCCTCAGCGACGCCATCTGCTATAACGCCTGTAAGCTCGCCAGGGACTCCAATGCCGACGCCCTGATCGGCATGACCCAATCCGGCTATACTGCATTCATCCTGTCCAGCTACCGGCCCAAATGCCCGCTGTACATCTTCTCGAAGGAGAAGAGCCTCATCAACCAACTTAGCCTGAGCTGGGGCGTACGCGCATTCCACTATGCCGAAGAAGAGAGCGTCGACGATATCATCCATGACCAGCACACCATCTTGCAGGAACGCGCCTTCATCAAAAGCGGCGATGTCGTGGTCAACACCGGCAGTCTGCCAATCAACGAGCACCTGCCGACCAATATGCTGAAGATTACTAAACTGAAGTAAAACACCCTTTCGCCCTGTGCCCCAACTCATCACTTAACATTCGACAAACCCGCAAGCTCCTCCTTTATCCTTCTGATCTCCTCCTCACCCGGCATCACAACCGAAGGATCTTCCTGCATCGCGCCATTTACAAACTCCATCGCGCTATGCTGAAGCACCCCCGCCGAAGTATGATACTCCGTAGCGCCCGTCTTCTTCGCCAGCTCCGCCACATTGGAAGCCCGCACTCCCGAGCCCGGCATAATGACTATCCTTTCATCCGCCTCTCTCACCAACTCAGCAAGCAATCCCACCCCCTCCATCGCAACCGGCCGCTGCCCCGACGTCAATATCCGCTCGCACCCGATCCGGATGATCGCCTCCAGCGCCTCGAAAGGATTCGCCGCCCGGTCAAAAGCCCGGTGGAACGTTACCCCCAGCGGATAAGCCGCCTCCACCAACCGCGCGCACCGCTCCCGATCGACACCGCCATCCGCCAACAACATCCCGATCACCACTCCATCACAACCGACCTCTTTGCAAAACTCCACATCCCTCAGCATGATCCGGAACTCCTCTTCCGAGTAAAGGAAATCACCCTCCCGCGGCCGGATGATCGGATAGACCGGAATCCGCAACTTCTCCCGCGCCATCCGGATCAGCCCCGCCGAAGGGGTAACACCCCCCTCCTCCGGCCCCGCACAAAGCTCTATCCGGTCGGCGCCCGCCTGTTGCGCCGCCAGCGCAGCCGGCAGATTGAACGCACATATCTCGAGTAACATCTTAGTAATAACTTTTTACAGCCACCATCCGCTCTTCATCGTTGTTCCTGATCGCATAAGAGAAGCCCTTCTGGATCGCATACCCACCCGTCTCACCTTTCTTATTCACCGCGATGAAGGCCACCTGAATGTCTTTTGCTTTCGCACCCTTGATCCGAATGATCCGCTCCACCACCGCCTTGCAGGCTTCCTCCGGCCCCATCCCCTGCCGCATACACTCCACCACCGAATGACTGCCGCAAACCCGGATGACGTCCTCACCCTGTCCCGTAGACGTAACCGCGCCCGCTTCATTGTCGACATACAACCCTGCGCCAATCACCGGCGAGTCGCCAAGCCTGCCCCGCATCTTGAATCCCATCCCGCTGGTCGTAACGCTCCCGCTGAGGTTGCCCGCCGCATCCATCGCCACCATTCCGATCGTATCGTGATTCCACTCCCCATCCGGCAACCTCGCCGGCGCCGCCGCCATATCCTGAGCTTCCGCCGGCCCGATACCCGCCCCACCCGGCCCGCCGCTGCCACCCGTCCCCGACGGCTTCGTATTCTCAATATTGATCACCGGCTTATACTCCGACTTCTTCAACCATTGTTCATAAGCCTTCTTCGCATCATCCGACAACACCTGCGGCTCCAGCGGAAACCCCTCCGCCACCGCAAACTCCTGCGCCCCCTGCCCTACCAGGATCACATGCGGCGTCTTCTCCATCACCCGCCGCGCCACGGAGATCGGATGCTTGATCCGCTCCAAAGCCCCCACACTACCGCAATTCCACTGATGATCCATGATCGACGCATCCAACGTCACGATCCCGTCCCGGTCCGGATTGGCCCCAAGCCCCACACAACAGTTGATCGTAGATTCCGTGACCTTTACCCCCGCCTCCACCGCATCGAGCGCTGACCCATTCCGGCTTAATACCTCCCAGGCTCCCTTATTCGCCGCAAGCCCCGTATCCCAGGTAGATATGACCACCGGCTGGCCGGTCACCGCCGTAACCCCCGATCCCCCCGAAGCCCCCGCAACCCCTGGTCCCCCCGGGGCCCCCGAAACCCCTGGTGCCCCCGCAGCCCCCATTCCCTTCTTCCCAAATAAAACCCCAATCGACCCCAACAAAGAAGATTGTAAGAAATACCGTCTGTCCAACATAATATATTATTTTTTCATAAACCTTTCCAACCGCCGCCGCGCCGTCCGCCGCACCTTCCCCTGTAACACCGACGTCCAACCGAAAAGCAACCCCTTCCACCCCAAAGCCTGCATTGCCCACCGCCAGAAACTCCACTCATCATGATGCTCGACGATTTTCCCATCTTCGAATTTGAACATCGCCTTCCCCCGGTTGACCACCCGGCGACCCGTAGCCGGGAAAATATAAGTTGCCGTCCACCGGCAAGACCCATATCCCTCATCCGCTTCAATCTCCCCAACCTGCAGATCCAGCTCTGGAGCCCCGCTCAGCAACATCTCCCACATCGCCGCCACCTGCGGCCCCTCCAGATTTCCAAACACCGGATCATAGAAGAAGATCTGCGGATGATAACCCTCCGCCATTCCTCGCCAGTCCTTCGCCCGGAGACAACTGTACAGCACACTTATCAACCGCTCAGCCTGTTTCATAAAAAAAACTACCCCGATTAGCCGACTTTGATCTAAATTGGTTCAACTAACTAAAATTAATGGATTAACCATGAGAAAGCTTCTTTTTTTATTGCTTTTTTCAAGCAGTATCCACTTCGTTTATAGCCAGGGCACGCCTGAGGACAGCGCCTGGATCCGCGAGAACTATTTCAAAACGGAGACCTACATTCCGATGCGCGACGGGATCAAGCTTTTTACCTCCATTTACGCACCCAAAGATTCCACCCAGAAACATCCGATCCTGTTGACCCGTACCCCTTATTCCTGCGCCCCCTACGGCCCGGACAAATGGCGTAACTTCTACGCCGGCTATCTTCGTTACTATTTGCGCGAAGGCTATATCATGATCACCCAGGACGTCCGCGGCCGCTGGATGAGTGAAGGACAATTCGAAGACGTCCGCCCTTTTATAAAAGACAAAAAGTCCAACTCCGATGTCGACGAAGCCAGCGATACCTACGACGCCATCGACTGGATGGTGAAAAATATCCCCGGCAACAACGGCCGCGTCGGCGTTTTCGGCATCTCCTACCCCGGCTTCTATTCCACCATGGCCGCAGCCAGCGGCCACCCCGCGCTAAAAGCCGTCAGCCCTCAAGCCCCCGTTACCGACTGGTTCATGGGTGACGATTTCCATCACAACGGCGCCTTCTATGTCATGGACGGCTGGGCTTTCTACTCCTCCTTCGGCAAACCCCGCCCCCAGCCCACTACCATCGGCCCGGGGGGATTCGATTATTATACCCACGATAACTACAAATGGTATCTCGAGACCGGCGCCCTTAAAAATATCCTCAAGCTCACCGGCGATAGCATCGCCTTCTGGAAAGAGCTGTACCAGCACCCCAACCGTGATGCCTGGTGGCAGGCCCGCAATGCCCGTGTAGCCCTCTACGATATCAAACCCGCCATGCTGGTCGTCGGCGGCCTCTATGACGCGGAAGATTGTTTCGGCGCCTGGCATGTCTACAAAGCGCTAAAGGAACAAAGCCCCAATACCAATAGCCATATCGTCATGGGTCCCTGGTACCACGGTGAATGGGCTTCCAATGACGGCACCCATCTCGGTAATGTTCAATGGGGATCGAATACCTCTTTTTGGTATCAGAACAACATTGAAATGCCCTTCTTCGACTATTATCTGCTGGGCAAAGGCGCCGAACCGCACTTGCCCGCAGCCACCATCTTCTTCACCGGCGCCAACGAATGGCGGCATTTCGACCAGTGGCCGCCGAAAGGCGCAACCGATCAGCCGGTCTATCTGCAGCCCGACGGCAGCCTGGCCTGGAATGCGCCGACGCAAGGGAGCAACTTCAGCGAATACATCAGCGATCCGGCTCACCCCGTTCCTTATACCGAAGACGTCCATTTCTGGCGCACCCGCGAATACATGGACGACGATCAGCGCTTCGCCTCACGCCGCCCGGACGTGCTGACCTTCCAAACACCCGTGTTACAGGAAGACCTCACCCTCGCCGGCCCCGTGATCGCCGATCTCCTCGTTAGCCTCAGCAGTACCGACGCCGATTTTATCGTCAAAGTGATCGATGTCTTCCCTGACGATTTCAGCTATGCGAAAGAAGGCCCGATGCCCGTGCGCAGCCATGACAATACCAATAACTACCCCATGGGCGGTTACCAGATGCTCGTCCACGGCGAGATCATGCGCGGCCGCTTCCGCGAAAGCTTCGAAAAACCGGTGCCGTTCAAACCAGGAAAAGTCGAAGAAGTAAAATGGGCTATCCCCGACGTGGCCCACGTCTTCAAAAAAGGCCACCGGCTGATGATCCAGATCCAAAGCACCTGGTTCCCGCTCGTCGACCGCAACCCACAGAAATTTGTGGACATCTATACCGCCGATGACAGCGATTTTACAAAGGAGACGATCCGCGTCTGGCATGACGCCGGCCACGCTTCAAAGATCATCTTACCGGTATTGAAATAATCTAGTCATGCGAATACTCAACCACCTTATCCTTCCTATTCTGCTGCTGCCCGCATTGGCGCAGTGTCAGCGGAACAACGGCGAAGGCGATTTTGTCAAAAATAACTACGACAAACAGGAAGTCTACATCCCTATGCGGGACGGCATCCGCCTGTACACCGTTATCTATGCTCCAAAGGACAAGACCACCCCACACCCCGTCCTGATGGAAAGGACGCCGTACGGATCGGGCCCCTATGGCGACTCGATCTATCGCCGGTCCCTTGGCCCCAATCGCACCCTTATGCATGAGCTGTACATCTTCGTCTACCAGGATGTTCGTGGCCGTTATATGAGCGAAGGACAATTCCAGGAAATGACCCCCGCCCGCAATGACCCGCATAACGCAAATAAGAAACCCGACGCCTCCGGCAAGCAGACCGATGAAAGCTCGGACGCCTGGGATACCATCGACTGGCTCGTACGAAATGTAAAGGGCAACAACGGCCGCGTCGGCATCTATGGCATCTCCTACCCCGGCTTTTTCGCCTCCGCGTCTCTCCCCGATGCCCACCCAGCGCTGAAATGCGTATCCCCGCAAGCTCCCGTTACCGACGAGTTCATCGGCGATGACGCCAACCACAACGGCGCTTTTTTCCTGCTCGACAACTTCGACTTTGACAATTTCTTTGATATCCCTCGTCCGACGCCTGTGAAGAACTACAGCGGCCATCTCTTCCACGCCGATTACAACGATGCCTATCAATTCTTTCTCGATCTCGGCCCGCTGAAGAACGCCAATAATCCCGGGTATTTCAATAACAAGGGAAAGATCTGGAACGAATACATGGCCGGTTCCACCTATACCGGCTACTGGGAGGCCCGCAACATCCGCCCGCACCTGAAGAATGTCCGGCCCGCAACCCTTATCGTCGGCGGCTGGTTCGACGCAGAAGATATGTTTGGCTCCCTGCGCACATATGAAGCGATCGAACAACAGACCCCGAACAATGACAACCACATCATCATGGGCCCCTGGACCCACGGCGGTTGGGCAGGCGGCAACTGGACCCGGTTCGGTATTCTCGACTTCGGCCAGAACGTCAATGACTACTATCACCAGGTCGAGACGGCGTTCTATAATCACTATCTGCTCCCCACCGACAGTGCCGGCCTTCCCGAAGCCATGATCTTCGAGACCGGTACCAACAAATGGAAGACCTACGATACCTGGCCGCCGAAAGAAGCCACACCTCTCAAACTGCTCCTCCAGCCAAACAGCAGGCTGACCTCACCATCAACCGCATCCGCATACACCCCGCCGTCTCCGGAGACAACCGCGTCTCCCGGCTATGATGAATACGTCAGCGACCCCGCCCATCCAGTTCCCTACATCGATGGCATCCACTCCGGCCGCGACAACCAATACATCGTCACCGACCAGCGATTTGCCGCTCAGCGATCCGATGTCCGCGCCTATCAGACCGGCCCGCTCAGCGCCGACCTCACGGTCACAGGCCGCCTTCGACCGGATATCTGGTTATCCACCACCGGCTCCGACGCCGACCTTATCGTTAAGCTTATCGACGTCTACCCCGACACCGGCAGCAACCCCGGTTACCAACGCCTCGTAAGAGCCGAAGTCTTCCGCTGCAAATTCCGGAACAGCTACGAGAAACCCGAAGCCCTCATCCCCGGCCAGCCCGCGGAGATCGCCTTTAATATGAACGAGATCGCCCATTGCTTCAGGAAAGGACACCGAATCATGGTTCAGTTGCAAAGCAGCTGGTTTCCCCTGGTCGACCTCAATCCCCAGACCTTTGTCAATATCCCGACAGCAAACGCATCGGATTTTCAAAAAGCAACAATCCGCATCTGGCACGACGCCGCTCATCCATCCGGCATCACCCTGCCGGTCATGCAATAACTCGCCACCGCGCCCGCCTTGCGATAACCAAACAATCGTATATTCGTACTTATATGAAACACCTACGACTTCTGCCCGTGCTGGCCCTTCTATGCACCTGCCGGTGCATCGCACAAAACAGCCAGCCACCCGCCTCCATCATCCCCGAGCCCGTCAGCACCCGCTGGGAACAAGGTTCCTTCAATCTCAACGCCAATACGGTTATTGCTGCGGTTGATTCATTCAGAAATTCAGCCGAATTTTTCAACGATTATTTGAGGAAACTCTACGGCTTGCATCTCACCATCGTTGACCCAAGAATAAAGGGCAGGCCAAAGACAAACTGTATTTTCCTGTCCCGCATCATGAGCGGCCCCGACGCAGACGCGCGCACCGGCGACCAATACCGGCTCCTTGTTGGTAACGATGACATTATTATCGCCGGAACAAATCCCCAATCCGTCTTCTACGGCATTCAGACCCTCATCCAGCTTCTGCCGCTAAGCCCGTTCACCACTACTCAAACCGGCTATGCCATCCGCCCGGCGGGCAATAGCATCAACCCCGGAACCGCCGCGCAAGCCGGCTTTTCGATCCCCGCCGTTACCATCCTCGATTACCCCCGCTTCGCCTGGCGCGGCCTCCACCTCGACTGCGGCCGCCATTTCTTCCCCGTCGAATTCGTCAAAAGATACATCGACTTCATCGCCCTGCATAAGATGAACTATTTCCACTGGCATCTCACCGAAGACCAGGGCTGGCGCATCGAGATCAAAAAATATCCCCTCCTCACCGAAGTCGGCTCCTGCCGCAGCGGAACCATCATCGGCCACAATCCCGGCACCGGCGACGATAGCACCGAATATTGCGGTTATTACACCCAGGACCAGATCCGCGACGTCGTCAAATATGCCGCCGACCGCTATATCACCATCATCCCCGAGATCGAGCTGCCCGGTCACTCCTCGGCCGCACTGACCGCCTACCCCTGGCTTGGCTGCACCGGCGGCCCCTATCATGTTCAACACGGCTTTGGCGTCTTCAAGGACGTCTTCTGCGCCGGCAACGACAGCGTCTTCCAGTTCCTTGACGACGTGCTCGACGAGGTAATGGCCCTCTTCCCTGCCAAATACATCCATATCGGCGGCGACGAATGCCCCAAAGACAGTTGGAAGGAATGTCCCAAATGCCAGAAACGCATCCACGACCTCGGCCTGCACAATGAAGAAGAATTGCAATCCTACTTCGTCCAGCGTATCGAAAAATACATCAACTCAAAAGGCAAACAGATCATCGGCTGGGATGAGATCCTTGAAGGCGGCATCGCCCCCAACGCCACCATCATGAGCTGGCGCGGTGAAAAAGGCGGCATCGAAGCGGCGAAACAACACCACGACGTGATCATGACCCCCGGCGAATACGTCTACTTTGACCACTCCCAAATTCGCAATGATGATTCCCTGACCATCGGCGGCTACCTGCCGCTCGAAAAGGTCTACTCCTACGAGCCCATTCCAAAAGAGCTCGCCGAAGATGAGCGGAAATACGTCCTCGGCGCCCAGGCCAACGTCTGGTCCGAATATATGAGCAACCCGCGTAAGGTCGAATACATGATCTTTCCCCGCCTTAGTGCATTATCGGAAGTTCTCTGGAGCCCAAAAGGACAACGCAACTGGAAGGACTTCACCGGGCGCCTGCCGGCACAGTTCAAACGCTACGCCCTCTGGGGTGTCAACGCCTACCAGGTTTATATCCCACCCGCCGACTCCCTTGTCCGGGCCAATCTTGGTCAGTGGCAGGACAACAAGTTTGGTCTGCTGATGCACTGGGGCGCCTATAGCCAGTGGGGTATCGTGGAAAGCTGGAGCATCTGTCCCGAAGACGAAGGCTGGACCCAGCGCCATGGCCCTTACAGTGCCGATTACAACGACTACCTTCAGGCCTACACGCACCTTCAAACGACTTTCAATCCCACCCATTTCGATCCGGCAAAATGGGCCGCCGCCGCAAAAGCCGCGGGGATGAAATATGTCGTCTTTACCACCAAGCACCACGACGGCTTCTGTATGTTCGATACTAAACAAACCGATTACAAAATAACGGCTCCAAACTGTCCCTTCTCCGCTAATCCGAAGCGCAACGTCGCTAAAGAGATCTTCGACGCTTTTCGCGCCGACGGATTTATGACCGGCGCCTACTTCTCAAAACCCGACTGGCATTCACCCGACTACTGGTGGCCCTATTTTCCGCCAAAGGACCGCAATGTCAACTATGACCCCGCCAAATACCCGGAAAAATGGGCCGCGTTCCGGCGATACACCTACAACCAGATCGAAGAGCTGATGACCGGCTATGGCAAAATGGATGTTTTATGGCTCGATGGCGGCTGGGTCCGGCCGTTAAGCACCGTCGACCCCGCAGTCGACTGGCAACGCACCATCCCCTACGACCAGGACGTCGATATGCCTGCCATCGCAAAAATGGCCCGCAGTCATCAGCCCGGGCTGATCGTCGTCGACCGCAGCGTTCCGGGCGAATTCGAGAACTACCGGACTCCCGAACAAACCGTTCCGGCTCACCCCGTCGATGACCCCTGGGAATCCTGCATCACGATGGGCAACTCCTGGAGCTACGTTCCTCACGATCACTACAAGCCGGCAACCGAGATCATCCAACTGCTAATCAAGATCGTTTCCCGCGGCGGCAACCTTCTTCTCAATATCGGCCCCTCCCCGGACGGCGACTGGGATGATACCGCCTATGCGCGCCTGAAAGAGATCGGCGCCTGGATGGCCGTCAACGGCGAAGCGATCTACGGTACCCACCCCATTAAACCCTATGCCTCCGGCAACATCTGCCTCACGCAATCGAAAGACAGCCTCAGCACCTTCGCCTTTTATTTGAGCGACGCGCCCGGCAAAGATGTCATCCTGCCCTCGGAGATCACCATCGATCATTTCACCCCCGCCGCCAAAAGCAAAGTCACGATCCTCGGCGATAGGACGATCCTTAAATGGCGCCAGGACGGCAAAAACATGATCATCACCATTCCCCCATCGCTCCTTGATAGATCCATCGGCCAATATGCCGTCGCCTTCCGCATTCGCGGATAACGGAAGGCCGGCCCTCGCGGACCGGCCTCTCCATAGGAATCAGATGGACTACTACTGCTAAATTGTACCGGAAGATCTTATTGCGCATCCCACCATACTCTGGAGCTCATCTTGTCACCGTTATTCAGGTCACTCACCGCCGCATTGTAATTGGTCGTATTCGTCGTAGCCTCTCCCTGCGGGTAAGTGAACCGGCGGGGAATCGTCCCGTTCGTGACATTACCCGGATAGTTCACCGGCGTCAGCGTAGGAAAGTTGCTCCGGCGCCAGTTTGCGAACGATTCGTTCTCATCCATAAAGCTGGCCACCCAGTATTGGTCGTTGATCTGCTCCAGCGCATCAGCGGCATTGTAAGGATTAGCCGCCAGATAGGCCGTGATCGCCGCATCCGATGGCCCGGCTCCCGCCTGCGCGCCCAGCATCTGCATCGAACCCGTAACCCCGTTGGCATAATAAGCGGCGTCGCTCGTTCCCGTAACCCAACCGCGCTGAGCGGCTTCCGCCAGCAGCAGCTGCGTCTCACCGTAAGTCAGGAAGAAAGTGGGCGCGGTCAGCCGGGAAAATGTGTAGCGGTTCACAACGGAATACTTGTTCTGGTCGCCGGGCCAATTGGGCGCCGTAGTCAGGTCATAGGCGCTGCCACTGCCTGGCGGATCGTAGCCATTCGGTTGCCCAAGCTGGTCCGCAAAAGCCGTATCGCCCAGCTGCGTACCGTCATTGGGATTGGAACAGACCGTGCCAAGATAGGTCAACCTCGGATCACCCGTACCTTTCAGGAAATTCACAAAGGTCTCGCTCAGCCTGTATGCATTCGGGTCATTCCCGATCAGGATCAACCCCGTTCCGTTCGGTACCGGCGTACCGCTTACATCCTGATGCTGGATGATCGCATTGTCCGCATTCCCGGTCATCACTCCGCCCTGAACGGCGATCCCTACCCATTTCTGCGCGTCGGTCGCGTCGACTTTGCTCAACCGCATTGCGATCCGCACCATTTCGGAATAAGCGAACCGCTTCCATTGTGTCACATTGCCGCCGTACATCAGGTCGGCCGCCCCAACCGTATTGGGTTTAGTCGAATCCAGATTGCCTGCCGCCGTCTGCAGCTCGTTCAGCATATCCATATAGATATCCTGCTGCTTATCGTACTTCGGCGAAGTGATCCCGGAGATATAACCCAAACCGGCCTGCGTATAAGGACAGTCGCCATACATGTCCGTCATCCGTTGGAACATGAAGACCTTGAAGATGCGGGCGATATTATAGAAATTCGATTGGCTCGCCGAGTCCTGCCGCATATGGGTCACGACCTCGACGATATTCGTGATGCTGTTCGGATAGTTTTGATCCCAATAGGCCGAATTGTAGCTCGCATTGTACAGGTACTTGTCCCCATCCCAATAGCCGGTCGTACTCGACAGATGCTGGATCATACAGGCTGAATAGATGAGATTGTTCCGCCAGTCCTCATATCCGTTCGCGTCGCTGTTGCCCGAAGTGATCAGCTGCGCGTTGGTGAAGAGATACCCGAAGTTGATATTCTCTGCGGTGATATGATTCGGGTCTGTATTGATGGCCACGAAGTCTTTTTTACAGCTGCCCAGGACCACCATGGCCGCGGCTGCCAGACCTATTATTCGAATATTATGCTTCATATTCATTACTGATTAGAATTTCAAATTAATGTTAAGACCCATATTCCTCGTGGCCGGATACCCGGACAGTTCCAGGCCCTGGCCATTACCGTTGTTCAGGCTGGACTCGGGATCGATATTCGGCACATGCTTCATGATCGTCCAAAGGTTGCGGCCGACAGCCGTAATGGTCACGCCCTTGATAAAGGAGCCCTGGATGACCTTGGCCGGCAGCGAATAACCCAGCGTCAATGCCCTCAGCTTGATAAAGCTCGCGTCATAGACGAACTCCTGCGCGATATGGTCATTGCCATCCGCCGAAATATCCTCCCAGTAGGTCTGAGCCGCCACCGCCGTCGAATTGGGCGCGCCGGAGATATCATCCCCCTTGCCGATATAGCCGCCCTGACGTCCTTGCAGCGTATTTTTCTGCAGACCGTAATAATCCAGCAGCAGGTTGGTGCCGGAGTAGATCTTCGCACCGTATTTGAAATCCAGCAGCACGGACAACGACCAACTCCTGTAAGTGAACGTATTCTTGAAACCGCCTGTCTGTTTGTATACGCTCGACCCAAGCGGCTCTACTTGCGCGCTTTGAACCGGTTCGCCATTCTTGAACTCCCGCTGCCCCTTCGAATCCTTCGTATAGGCATAACCCATGATCTGGCCATATGGCATACCCACGACATTACTGATGCTCACTTCGCTGCCCCAGCGCGGATAAGCGCCGGCGATCACGATACTCGGCAATCCGCCAAGGTACAACACTTTGTTATTGTTCTGCGCGATATTGAACGAAACGTCCCAGGCGAAATCGCGGGTCTTGACCGGCGTTCCGTGAAGCAGCAGCTCGACGCCCTTGTTGCTGATCTTTCCGATATTTTCAACATCCTGGCTATATCCCGAGGTCGGGCTTACCGTTAATTGGACAATATCCTTCGACGTCTGTTTGTCATAGTAAGCGATATCGAACCCTACCCGGTTGTTCAGGAATTCGACATTGGCCCCGATTTCTTTTTCCTGGATCTCAACCGGCTGCAAATTCGCATTGGGAATAACCCCGCCGCCCGCAACATAACCTACCGGCTGATTGCTGATCGTATAACCCTGCAACCCATAGGTCAGGATATTCTGGTAGGGTGACGCCCCATTGGACCCGCCGCCATACGAAAGACGCAGTTTCCCAAAACTCACCCACCAGGGCAGCTTCAACGCATCGCTAAATACAAAGCTGGCCGCCACCGAAGGATACAGGTATTGGTCTGATTTAACGGCGAGGGTAGAGAACCAGTCACTACGCGCCGTTGCCGTCAGGAAGAGATAGTTGGAAAAGCCCAGGTCGGCACTACCGTAAACCGAGTTTACCCGGTAATGAGAGTAATCGATCCCGAAAGGCTTGGTGGAGACATTATTCGCGCTGTAGAACCCATAGATCTGGAATGGCCCCGCAGCGCCATTTCCCGAATTGGGCACCGCACCTACCCCATAATACTGCGTGACATCATCCTGCTGGTTGATGCCTGCATATGCATTCAGGGTGAATCTTTCACCGAATTTCTTATTGATGCCAAGCGCGACCGTGCTGTTCAGCTCATGGAAATTGTCTTCATACTGTGTCAGGTTCCCGCCATGGATACCGTCGCTGCGCGTATATTCCACTCCGGAAGGCGTTACCTGGAATACGTCGAAGATATAGCCGTCACGCTGTACCTGCCCCTGGACATACAACCAGTCCAGGATATTATATTTCAGCGTCAGCGCGCCCGTCAGCCGGTTCCTCGACGTCTGATTCTGATAGTCGTACGCGATATAGTAGGGATTCTCGAAGTAAGGGTCCATACCCGGCAGCCACTCCGTACCATCGGGATTGATCGTCCGCGTTTTCATCCAGCGGATATCGAAGCTATTGGCCAGATACAACGTGGTTGCGATCAGGTTGCCCGGCGCATCCGAATAAGAAGCGCGATTCTTGACATTTTCGAAGAGATAGTTCCCCGTTAACGTCATCTGCAGCCGTTTGGTGATATTATAGGTGGAGTTGAAGTTCAGGATCTGCTGCTTCATATTGGAATTGGGAACGACCGTAGTCATGTTCAGATCGGACAGGCCCAGCCGGAAATGCCCCTTATCATTGCTGCCCGTCAACGCTACGGAAACCTGATTGGTGGTCCCCGTCTTATAGAAGTCCTTGAACGCATCCTTATAAGGACTATACGCATAACTCTGACCGAAATAGTTCACTGCCTGGCTTCCGTCCAGCGGCGCGCCCCAACTATAATAAGGAGCGGCCTGCGCGGCGGCCTCCGTGGCGGGCTTCACGCCTAAAAGCCCCTGCCCGTAAGAGTATTGATAGTCCCGGTAGTCATAGACCTTGTTGGCTGTAGCATTGTCATTGACCTCGACGCCCAGCCCCTTATTCTTCGCTCCCGATTTGGTCGTGATCAGGATCGCGCCATTACCACCCCGGTAGCCATACAGCGCCGAAGCAGCTACCCCTTTCAACACTTGGATACTTTCGATATCATCCGGGTTGATGTTCGACAGACCGTCCCCAAGGTCCGAACCGCCCCATTGACCCGCCGAGCCTTGATTGGTGTTGTCGAACGGTACTCCATCGATCACATACAACGGCTGGTTATTCTGGCTCAGCGACGAAATACCCCTGATCGTTACCCGGCTGCTGCCGTAAGGGCCCGTCGCATCACCCGCCACACTTACACCTGCCACCTGACCCGTCAGCGCGTTGCCGATATTCACCTCACGCGAACCCGAGATCTCCGACCCCGCCACTTCCGTCGTGGAATACCCCAGCGCCCGCGCCTGCTTCTTGATACCAAGCGCCGTCACCACCACCTCCGTCATCTGCGAACTGAATGGCGTCAGCGAAACGCTTACGTTCATCTCGTCACCCACCAGCACTTCTTTTGTTTGATAACCGATAACGCTGATGACCAGCGTCTGCCCTTTCGAAGCCTCGATACTGAACCTGCCTGACCCATCCGTCGACACCCCCCGCTTCGTCCCCTTCACCGTCACAGTGACGCCGGGCATCGGATTTCCATTATTATCCGTGATCGTCCCCGTGATCTGCGCCATGGCTGGCACCCGGTCGGCCGATCCGCCGGCCGGCCCGCGGGGATTTGCGAAAGCCCCTCCCGAGTACGCCGGAAGGTAACATAATACTTGCATGCCCAGCATGACGCCAAGCACACGCTGGTAAAGACCTAATTTTCTCATTTTGCAGCGTTTTACTAAACAAGTGCCGCAATTCCCGCCGCTGTAATGCCCGCTGCTAAAGTTTTTTTTGCACCTCCGCCGTCGACCTTTTACAACCTTTCCCCGTCTCCGAACCCTCCCCTCAGAATTTAGCCCCGATATTGATCCCAACCATCCTCACCGCCGGATATCCCGATAGCTCCAGCCCCTGCCCGTTCGAATTGTTCAAACTCGATTCAGGATCGATATTCGGCGTATGCTTCATTAATACGGCCAGGTTCCGCCCCACCAACGAAACCGTCAACTCCTTGATAAAACGTTTTTGCAACGCCGCCGAAGGCACCGTATACCCCAACGACACCGACCGCCATTTGATAAAACTCGCATCATACACAAACTCCCTGGCAATATGATCCGTACCTGCCGCGGAGATATCCTGGAAATACTGCTCCGCCGGAACGGCGATACTATTCGGATGCCCGTTCTCCGTTACCCCCTTCCCCACATATCCGCCTTCGCGGCCCTGTAAAGTGGCCTTCGACAATCCATAATAATATAGGAGCAGATTGGTACCCGAATAGATCTTCGCCCCATATTTGAAATCGATCAGGAACCCCAGCGTCCATCCCTTATAATGGAGCTCATTGCCGAGCCCCCCGGTTTGCCTGTATACCGTTGACCCCAGCGGCACCACACCCGTCTGCTCCGGTTCACCGGCCGGAGCCGGATTGCCCACTCCGTCACTATAGATTATATTGCCGCGCGCGTCCCGCTTATAATCGAACCCCATGATCTGCCCATACGCCATCCCCACCACGTTACTGATGCTGACCTCGCTCCCCCACCGGGGATAAGCGCCGCCGATGACGATGGACGGCATCCCGCCTAAATACAGGACCTTATTGTCATTGACCGCCAGGTTAAAGCTGACATTCCACCTGAGATCGCCCCGCTGAAGCGGCACTGCCGTCAGCGCCAGCTCGATCCCCCGATTGCTTACCCTGCCGATATTCTCCACCTGCTGTCCATAGCCCGATGTCGGGCTGACCGTGACATCCACGATATCGTTTGTCGTCCGCTTGTCATATACTGTCACGTCCAACCCCAACCGCTGCCGGAACAGTTGTACGTTGATCCCGAATTCCTTCTCCCGGATACTTACCGGCTGTAGGAAAGCATCGGGGATGACGCCGCCCGACGCCACATACCCCAGCTGCTGGCCGCCGGCCGCATAGCTCTGGATTCCGTAGGTGAGGACATTCTGGTAAGGCGATGTGCCGTTGGAGGAACCCGCATAGGACGCCCGTAGTTTTGCCAGGCTTACCCAGGCAGGCAACCGGAAAAGATCGGAGAAGACGAAACTTCCCGAGAAGGACGGGTAAAGGAAATGATCCGTCCGGATATTCAGGGTCGAGAACCAGTCATTGCGCGCCGTAGCCGAAAGGAACAAAAGGTTCCTGAACGACAGATCGGCGCTCCCATACAGCGAATTCACGCGATAATGTTTGTCGATCGCCGAATAAGGCTTGGTGACGATATCATTCTGATTATAGTCGCCCGCGATCAGGAACGGGCCCGCCGCCCGGTTGTCCGAGCCCGGAACCGCACCGATACCGCTAACGTTATTGACATTGTCCTGCCGGTTCCCGCCGGCCTCGACGCTGAAACTCCATTTTTCCCCAAGTGATTTCTTTGCCCCGATCATGAAGCTGCTGTTGAGCTCATGGAAATTGACCTCATACTGCGTCAGGTTCCCGCCGTGAACGCCGTCGGACCTTGTATACTCCACCCCCGAAGGAACGATCTGCGTTACATCCATCAGATAGGCGTCCTCCGATACCTGGCCCTGGACGAACAGCCAGTCCAGCAACTGATACTTTAGGGTGACCCCGCCCGTTAGCCGGTTGCGGGAGGTGATATTCTGATAGTCATATGCGATATAGTACGGGTTTTCGAAATAAGGGTCCGTGCTGCCCGGTAACCATTCCGTCCCGTCCGGCAGCACCGTATGGTTCCTCATCCACCGGATATCGAAGCTGTTCGCCAGATATAGCGGCGGCGCCATTACATTCCCCGGATCATCCGACAGCGAAGCGCGGTTGTTGACCTGTTCGATAATATAGTCTGCTTTCAGATCCAGCTGCAGCCGGTTGGTGATCGCGAACGCCGAATTGAAATTAAGACCCTGCTGGGTCATCGAGGAATTGGGGACGATAGTATTCAGATAGAGATCGGAAAGACCCAGCCGGAAATGCCCTTTATTATTGGCGCCCGTCAAGGCGACGGAGCTCTGGTCCGTGATCCCCGTCCGGAAAAAGTTTTCGAAATTTCGCGGCGCGGCACGATAGGGATAATTGTTGCCAAGATAATTGACCGCCGTCGAGCCATCCAGTTTACCGCCCCAGCTATAGTAGGATGCAGCCTGGGCCGCCGCCATATTCGCGGGCTTGATCCCCGTAACCCCCTGGCCGTACCGGTATTGATAGTCCCGTTCGTCGTCCGACCTGCTGACCGTACAATTATTGTTCACCTGCACCCCCAGCCCATGCGTCTTCGACCCGGATTTTGTCGTGATCAGGATCGCCCCGTTCCCGCCGCGATAACCGTATAAAGCGGAAGCAGCCACCCCTTTAAGTACGACCACCGACTCGATATCGTCAGGGTTGACGTTGGAAAGCCCGTCGCCCAGATCCGGCCCGCCCCATTGTCCCGGCGCACCCTGATTGGTATTGTCATACGGCACGCCGTCCACGACATACAACGGCTGGTTATTCCCGCTCAGCGAAGCATTGCCGCGGATCAAAACGCGGCTGCTCCCGTATGGGCCTGTAGCATTGTCAACCACGTTCACCCCTGCTACCAGTCCTTCCAGCGCATTACCGAAATTCACCGCGCGCGACTGGGTGAAAGCGCCGCCGTCCAGCTCGTCAGCCGAATACCCCAGGGATTTCTGCTGCTTTCCGATGCCCAGCGCCGTCACCAGTACCGCCGTGAGCGGCAGGTTGGAAGGGTCCAGCACCACGCTCGACCGGACCGCCAGCCTCGCGGGTATCTCCCGGTTGCAATAACCTACATAGGAAAAGATCAGCAGATCATCATTGTTTGCTTCAATGTTGAAATCTCCCTCCAGATCGGTTGATGTCCCCCTTCGCGTATTTTTTACCGACACACTGACGCCTTGTAAGACCTTCCCATCCCGGTCCGTCACCCTGCCGCTGATCAGGTCGGGACGGGCGTCGATGGCGGGCGCCTCAGCCGGCTCGTCCTCCGGATATGCCGAACCTTGCACCGCTCCGGTATCGGCAGCCTTGACGTTTTTTCTTCGGTTGAGGATTACAAAGGTTCGCTCGTCTACTTTTTTGAAAATGAGACCCGTATTGCGTAAAACCTGCGTCAGTATCCTTTCGACGCTGACGCCCGCCGGGATCGCCGGCATATTCACGGGCATTTGTCCGATCTGTTGTTGGGAAAAAAGGAAGTAGACCCCTTTGGTCCGATTGAGCTCGATGAGTACTTCCATCAGCGGCCTGCGCCCCGATGCCCTGACCGCAGAATCGCCGGCCTTTCCGGCACGCACGGATGCCTGACCGGTACCCGTGACGGGAGCGGCGCCATGTGTCTGCTGAGAATAACCGGGCTGATGGCTAAGCCCGGTCAATAGTGCACAGAGAAAAAATCTCAGCCAGCCGTAGCCATTGGATTTTTTCATGCATGCAGCGTTTTGGTTAAAATCAGACCGCGTCATTGTATTCACAACGCTTAGGGCTTCACCGAAGCCTTTATCGCGATCTTCCCTTCCTTGCGGATCACCTCGTAATCCGATGTGGATTCCAGCGCCTGTAGAAAGACATCGAGGTTGTCGTTTCGTACGATACCCGTAATAGTACTGTCGCCAATGGACTGATCCTCGAGCTCGATCTGAACGCCATATTGATCTTTTATAATCCCCACCACATCCTTCAGCGGGGTCTTGTCGAATAGGAGTTGATGTTGTTTCCAGGCCAGTAAGCTGTCGCTCTTGATCCCATCCCTTTCCAACCCCTTCCCGTTCCATTGTACAAAATCCCCCGGCACCATCGCAAGATCGCTGCCCGCCAGCGGATGGACGATCACTCTCCCCTCACGTAACATCACATTGTCCTTCCCCCTGCGATTGACCACATTGAACTGCGTCCCGGTAACAATGACGTCGAATCGATCGGTGTGCACAATGAACCTGCTTTTCTCCGGCGTCTTCTCAACATGAAAAAATGCTTCTCCGTCCAACCAAACCTCCCGGTCCGCCCCATCTTTCCAATGCGAAGATAACGTTAACCGGCTATTGGCATTCATCGTCACCTCAGATCCATCCGGTAGCGTCCGCAGTGTTACTTCACCAAATGCCGTTGCCAGCCGTTGCGGCCGGTTCGTCGGCATCCGGATCGCAGTGATCCCGCCCGTCACCACCACAAGGATACAAGCCGCGGCTACCCACATCCGCCTCCTAAACACCCGCCGTACAGCCGCCGGCTGCGCCCCCAAGCCCCCGATCCGCTCCAACAGACCCGTGGTCGCCAGATCCACCTTCTCCCCCGGCAGCGCTTTCTCCCGTATCCTCGTCACCTCCATCAACGCAACCGTCCGGGCCAGCAACGTTTTCCTGACCGGGCTCCCGGCCGCCCAAACATTCCAGAAGCCATCCGTTTCCCGGCCGGGCCCGAAATACCAGGACAGAAAAGATTCATCCGTCAGCAAATCCTCAGGCTCAAGATAGTCTTTTGACATGTTACCTTCTGTGTATTAATCGTTAGTTTGGGCTCCGCCCATTTCACTTACATGTATCCATAAAGATAATTTTGTAATTTACTTTTCTATTCTTTTTTTATCCTTTTTATTTGTATACCGCAACCTAAGCCATCACGACTGCCATTGGACCATGCTAAAGAGGACATACTGCTATGGGAATCCTTCCGCAACGGGGATCGGGACGCTTTCGCATCCCTGTTCCGCCGCCATTATGAAGGCCTCCACCGCTATGGCGGCAAATTTATCGACAATCCCGGCCAGCTCGAAGACGCCATTCAGGAGCTATTCGTCGAGCTCTGGCAATCCAAATCCCGCGTCCCGGTCACATCCGTTCGTGCCTATCTACTTAAGTCGCTGAAATATAAAATATTAAAGACATACCGCCGACGCCGCGACTTCCTCCCGATCGTCGATGACCAGGGCATTTTCGAATGGAGCCACGAAGACCGCCTTATCGCCGGGGAACAGAACGCCGAGAACAGCAAAAAGGTGCTCGACGCCCTCGACCAGCTCTCCAACCGCCAAAAGGAAATCGTCTATCTCAAGTATTTTCAAAATCTTAGCTATGAAGAGATAAGCGAGATCATGAACATCAACTACCAGGTCGCCCGCAACCTGCTATATCAGGCGATCAAATCCCTCAAAACACTCCTTGCCGGCGCATTTGTATTATTTTTTCTCTTATCCCGGTAATCACCGCCCGTCGCCGGTTTTTCCCATTTCTCACCCGGCTTTCTCCTCTTCCGGTGGTTACATTTTTTTTCGATTTGACACCTACCGTTGTATTTTCGCCACGGTTTTATCACAACCCCAAAATATTTGACCTATGAGCATGGTAGACTCATTCGAAAAGATCCCGGTAAAGATTTTTAGCTCTCTGGAAGAAGGTTCCCGTTTTATTGGCAGGGAGATCGCCCGGCTCATCCGTGAAAAAGATGCGAAAGGTCAGAAGACCGTCCTCGGCCTCGCCACCGGGTCATCACCCAAATCCCTTTATACCGAGCTCGTCCGGCTGCACAAGGATGAAGGACTGAGCTTCAGGAACGTCGTGACCTTCAACCTCGACGAATACTACCCCATCGACAACGATGCGATCCAGAGCTATAACCGGTTTATGAAGGAACACCTCTTTGGAAAAGTCGATATCGATCCCGCCAACTGCCATATTCCGAACGGCCAATGGGCAAAAGAGGACATCAAGCAACACTGCATCGAATACGAACAACGCATCCAAAAAGCCGGCGGCGTCGATCTACAGATCCTCGGCATCGGCAACAACGGCCACATCGGCTTCAACGAACCCGGCTCCAGCATCTACTCCCGCACCCGCCTTGTACCGCTGGAAAATTCCACCCGCATCGCCAACTCCCAGGACTTTCAGAATATCTCCCAGGTTCCCCGGCTCGCCATTACCATGGGCATCAGCACCATCCTGCAGGCCAGGCGTATCATTTTAATGGCCTGGGGCCAGCTCAAGGCCCCCGTCATCCAGCAAGCAGTCGAAGGCCACCTCACCGAACAGATCCCCGCCTCCCTGCTGCAGCAGCACAATGACTGCACTTTCGTTACCGATGAAGTCGCCGCTTCCGAACTGACCCGGTTCAAATCACCCTGGCTCACCGGCGATACGGTCTGGACGCCGGCCTTGATCCGGAAAGCCGTGGTCAACATGGCGCTCAAGCTCCAGAAGCCCATCCTCAGCCTCGCCAACCGCGATTATAATGATAATGGTCTCGCCGACCTGCTCGTGGAAAAGGGAGATGCCTACGAGATCAACCTCCAGGTATTTTATCTGCTGCGCGATAGCATCACCGGCTGGCCCGGCGGGAAGCCCGGCGCCAACCTTCCCACCCATCCAGAACGCTCCGAACCCTTTCCAAAACGCTGTCTGATCTTCTCGCCCCATCCCGATGACGACATCATTTCCATGGGCGGTACTTTCATGCGGCTTCATGACCAGGGCCACGACGTCCATGTCGCCTATCAAACCTCCGGGAATATCGCAGTCACCGATGAGTTCGTCACCCGCTTCCTCGACTTCGCCGTCGGCTTCGAAGTGCTCTCGGGAATCGACAGTAAGAAGTCCTCGCAGATCCTCGACCAGGCCACCAGCTATCTCCGGACAAAGAAGCCCAGCGACGTCGATACCCCCGAGATCCGCAGCATCAAGGGCCTCATCCGCCGCTGCGAGGCAAAAGCCACCTGCCGCTACGTCGGCCTCCCCGATGACAATATCCATTTCATGAACCTGCCCTTCTATGAAACCGGCACTATCGAGAAGAAACCGATGGGTGAGATCGACGTCGAGCTGACCATCGAGCTGCTCAGGGAGCTCAAGCCGCAACAGATCTACTGCGCGGGCGATCTGGCCGACCCCCATGGCACCCACAAAGTTTGCCTCGATATCGTGTTCGAATCCCTCCGGCGCCTGAAAGCCGCAGGCGACCCCTGGCTAAAGGACTGCTGGCTCTGGCTCTATAAAGGCGCCTGGCAGGAATGGGATATCAGCGAGATCGAAATGGCCATTCCCATGAGCCCCGACCAGGTCATGAAGAAACGATTTGGGATCTTTATCCATCAGTCCCAGAAGGATATGGTGCCTTTCCAGGGAAGCGACGCCCGTGAGTTCTGGCAACGCGCTGAAGACCGCAACGCCAATACGGCTAACCTCTATGCGCAGTTGGGATTTACCAAGTATGCGGCAATGGAAGCTTTCGTCAGGTGGCACTATTGAAGGCCGGAGGTTCGAAAACCCTCTATTAAATTTGCGCTAATTAGCTATTCGTGTAAATTTGTGATATTGACTATGCCACAGCCAAGCTCAATTGCGATCAGACAAGAATGGCAGACAGCCTGGAACATCCCGCGTTTTCGCGGGCAGTTGATCGCGGGCATTATTCTGGTCGTCAGTCTTTTATCCTTCTTCCCTTTCTTTTTCCAGCGGATCGAGCTCCGCCAGGGCGTCGTCCTCAATGACCCCTTACTGGCATTGATCCCCGCACGCAATGTATCCGTCCCCCTTTTCATCCTGATCTGGTCGCTATCTATCCTGGCCGCGATCAGGGCCGTGCGGAACCCCCGCTTTTTCCTGACCTTTATCTGGTCTTATTTATTGTTAAGCCTTTTCCGGATGTTGACCATTACGTTGGTACCCCTTGACCCGCCGGCCGGATTGATCGGACTGTCGGACCCGCTAAGTAACTTCTTTTATGGGCATGACCGCTTTGTCACAAAAGATCTGTTCTTCTCCGGGCATACCTCCAGCATGTTCCTGCTTTATCTTTGTCTCAACGGCCGTGGAGACCGGAAGATCGCGCTGATCGTAACCTGCTGTGTCGCGCTCCTCCTGCTTGTTCAGCATATTCATTACACATTGGATATTCTTGGCGGCTTTCTCTTTGGCTGGCTATCCTGGTGGATCGGAAGCCGGATCGTAAGGCTAGAACGCTTCTCCTAACTGCAAATAGAAGCCGTTCGATCCCCCCTTCGCCAACCCATAATCCAGCCGCAGGTTCAGCTTCTCCGTTTTATTTAGGGCTACCCTCAACCCGCCCCCATAGGAATACTTAAAATGTTGCAAATTGACGTCACCAAGCTCCGGCCCCACATTCCCCATATCGGCAAAAGCCACGGCTCCCAGCCGCCAGAATAAGGGCGCCCGGTACTCCGCCTGCAGGACCCCTGCATTCTTATCCCGGAAACGACCCGCATAGTAACCACGCATCGCGCTCGATCCGCCCAGATAAGCCAGGCTGCGCAACGGCACCTGACCGGCATTGAAATTGCCCAGGATCTGCAAGGCCAGCACCTGATCCTTATAGATGCGCAAGAATCGCCTTAGGTCCAGAACATAACTGGTATATAAATAGTTAGAGCCCAGGATCGGGGCAAATTCATCAAAATAGAATTGCAGCATCATTCCCTTATCCGGCGTAAAAGCGTTGTTTCGCGTGTCATACGTCAGGCTCATTCCAATGCCCGAGACATGATATCCGTTCCGGCCGGCCACATTCTCCTTATCAAACAGACCGCCAGGCTTATAATCGATGTCGAAGACCCGCTGGTATTGATAAACGACGCCAAGGAAAAGGTTTTTGCCGATCAGGCATTGCGGATGTAGAAAGATAAAATATTGCTTGAACTTGTAGGATTCCTCGTTGCTATCCGGGGCTCGCTTCCCCAGGCCCCAGAACTCATCCGGAAACGAACTGTACGACAGTTGCTCATTGACAATGAACCGCTCCCCTGGAAAGTAGATGGAACCATTTAAAGCAGTGACAAATTGATGCCGTGTCGTATATAGCGCCACCCCCTCCGCGTTAGAGGTCCGCGACAGTGAATCCCGTTTCCCGATACGAAAAGTAGCCGCCCCCGCACCCCCGAACGACCAGCCCGTTTCTATGGACCTTGCAATAATTGGCAGAACCAGAACATGCCGTATATTTGCCGGTGCCCGAATGGGCAATTTTAACTTTTCAACGGGCACGGTTTTTAAACTGTCCTCTTGGGCTTTGCCGTTATAGGGAAAGACGAGCAATAAGAAAAGCCCAAGAAAATAGGTAATTAAAAAGCCTCGAACGCAATGCAAAGGCAAAATCGCTATATTTAAGTTGATAACTATTGAGAAAACGAGGCAAATTAACGTGGAAAACCTTAAATTCTTATATTTGAGGATTAATGAAGATTTCACAATTTGTTAAAATTCAATTAACCCAATATTAAAAACCGCTGACCGGAAAAGGGGATGACCCAACCCTTCTCAAAAAAAGTTAGACAACATGAAAAAATTTGAATGCCCCGACTTTGTACTAGGCAATAAGATAACAGACGAACAATATGGCTTTTTCGACAAGTACGGCGTGATCATATTCAGGAACTTTTTGAAATCGGAGACCGTTCAATTATTCGTCAGCGAGCTCAACCGCATTGAACGACAATGGTTGGAGGAAGGCCGCGAAAAGGTCAATGGCATTCCCCTGAAATTCGGCAAAGATCAGGACGGCAATAAGATGATCCAGCGCATGTGTTTCCTTTCCCTCCACAGCGAACCCCTCCATGATATGCTGCAGGATCCGCGCGTTAGGGGCTTAGTGGGCCTGCTCTATCCTTATGAGGGACGGATCAGCGAGAACGAGAAAGATGGATTAATTCTGAATCATTATGTCCGGATGCCCGAGAGTTCCTTTACACAAATGGGCTGGCATACCGACAGCCCGCGGGATCTCTTCCTGGGACAGAAGATCATGCCCATGCTCAACGTAGGCATTCATCTGGACGACACCCCGTTTGAGAATGGAGGCCTGCGCGTATTGCCGGGGACGCACAAACAAGGAATGCTCCGCCTTCTATTCGGTAAAAAATACTTCATCGACAATAACCCCGACGCCCGCGAGATCGGATTCGACATTACCGCCGGCGACCTGACCGTGCATGATGGCCGCATCTGGCACCGCGCGCAACAGTCTCCTTTATACGGGGAGGCCAGCCGCCGCCGCGTGATGTACGTGCCCATCATTACCGGCAAATACATGCCCAAAGATGCGAACAGCAAGACGCCGTTTTACCACCGTCTTGCACACCGGGTACAGAATTGATTTGTTCAGCGTACATTACTGGATGCAATGGAATACGCACTCATCACCGGCGCCAGCAAAGGCATCGGCAAAGCAATAGCCACCGATCTTGCCGCCCGCGGCTTCAACGTCCTGCTCGTCGCCCGTTCTGAGCAGTTGCTGCAGCAGGAGGCCGCCCGCATCAGCGCGCTATATCCCGTCAAAGCCGACTGGCTGTCCCTCGACCTCTCCACCGCGGAGGCGCCGCAGAATGTCTACGACTGGTGCCGCGCCAAAGGATATACCGTCCAGGCCCTCGTCAACAACGCCGGTTACGGCCTCAGCGGCCCCTTCGAAAAGTATTCTTCCGCAGAATACGTCAACATGATGACCCTTAACATGACCACCCTCGTTGCGCTGACCCGTCTCTTCCTCCCCGACCTCCGCAGCCAACCCCGGTCATATATTCTCAATATTGCCAGTTCCGCCGCCTACCAGGCCGTCCCCGGTCTCACCGCCTATGCCGCCACCAAATCCTTCGTTCTCCTCTTTAGTCGCGGTCTCCGCCAGGAGCTTCACAAAACTTCCGTTTCCGTCACCTGCGTCTGCCCCGGCGCCACCGACACCGACTTCCCCAGCCGCGCCCAGGTCGGCCCCAAGGGTCTCAAAGCTGCCCAACGTCTCAACATGTCCCCCGAAGCCGTCGCCCTCCACGCCACCCGCGCCATGCTCTCCCGCAAAGCCGAAGTCATCACCGGCTTCGTCAACAAAGTCGGCGCCACCCTCGCCTGGCTTTTGCCCAAAGGTCTCGTCGAACGCACCGCGGGGAAGATCTACGAGTAAAGCCGCCACCGTTCCACTTGCGATCCACTTCCGCCGTTCTACTTGCAACCAACCTCCACTATTCAACCCAGTGAATAAGTTTTTGACGTTGAAATTTATGTGCTATATTTGCAGCCCCTTAGCAGATAGGCGCACCCCCGACATCTTGGTTCCGCGCCTCCGTTAAGCCCGGCCCCGTAGCTCAATTGAATAGAGCATTTGACTACGGATCAAAAGGTTTTAGGTTTGAATCCTAACGGGGTCACAAAAAATCAAGCACTTAGAAGAATTTTTCTAGGTGCTTTTTTCTTTTTTGCAAGAAATTTGATTGCAAATAATTTGAACTCACGGTAATGACTAAGCGGCTGCGCAAAACTATCACCTTGATATTCATTGAATTTTCGATAAATCTTGTTGCTGGTAAAGTAAAGAGAGGTCTAGTTAAGTAAATTTCAATGCAAAACTTTTTGATTCGTAATCATAGGACGGAGGCCTCATGCGCGGATCAAGAACCTCAATGCCCCGTGGTACCTTAAAACCGGGTAGCACGACAAAGGTATTTTAGATTGCTCCGGCTTATTTCCTCTCGCCTTCTTTAAAGCACTTCTTGAAAAGGTGCTGGAAGACGGCCTCCTCCGCTGCAGCTTCGTAGAGGAAAAGCAGCTCCATATTTCGTTCGGCGTAGGTCACGTACCCTAAAACTTTTTCTCCTTACGGCATATCTTATGTATACAGTTGATTATTAATTAAATGTAGACTAATATGCATGAATTTTAAATAATTATTGAATCATATTTAAAAAAAGAATTATCTTTACAACCGTTAAATGACTTTTATGAAAAGCGCTGAACGGTTAAAAAAGAAATTGCGGCCGGGCGAAATTTATCGCCGCGGAGAGCTGGCTAATTGGTCTTCCTCAGTTGACCGGGATATCGCAGTACTCCTCAACGACGGAACTTTACAGAAGCTGTCGCAGGGCCTTTTCTACTGTCCCTCAAAAGGCGTATTTGGGCAGGTACCACCGGAAGAAAAGAAACTGGTACAGAGTTTTTTGAAGGATGATGAATTCCTTCTGACCTCGCCCAATGTCTACAACAGCTTGGGCGTAGGCACGACGCAATTGTACAATACCCGTGTAGTATACAACCATAAGCGGCATGGCAAATTTATACTGGGCAACCAGGAATTTGACTTCCGGGCTAAACACCGCTTTCCGACTTCTGTCACCCCCGAGTTCCTGCTGGTTGACTTGGTAAACAACCTCGACAATCTAGCGGAAGAGAAAGGTAAAGTGCTGGAAAATGTCGCACGAAAGGTCCCCAGTATGAATAAGGCGGCATTGAAAAGAGCTGCTTCCAAATACGGAACCATCGGTACTAAAAAGTTTTTCGCGCCCCTGGTATAACAGGGGCATTTTTTTTATGCCAAAAATGTACTTACATCAGCATTCCGCATACAACGACCTACTTAGGATAGTAGGCGACCAGCTGCGCATCCTGCCCGCCCTAATCGAAAAGGATTACTGGATCATGCATGTCCTCTACGGTCTCACGAAACAAGGGTTTGTATTCGAGTTAAAAGGCGGCACATCCCTCTCCAAGGGCTATAAGATCATCGACCGGTTCTCGGAGGATATCGACATCTATATCCACCCGCCTTCGGGAAGAAAGGTGGAGGAAAACCCAAAAAAGGAAAAGGCACAGGACATCAATTCAAGGCGCGAATACTTCCAATGGCTTACAAACGAAATAAAGATCGAAGGCATCACTTCAATCGAACGGGATCACCTTTATGACAATGAAACCCTCACGAGCGCAGGTATCCGTTTGCACTACGACACCGTCACGGAACCGGTCCCAGGTCTGAAACCCGGCATCCTGCTCGAAGCCGGTTTTGCTACGGTCACGCCAAATGAAAGGCTCTCCATCGGCTCTTGGGCCCTTGACAGAGCCATGACAACTGCCCCGGATGAAATCATCGACAATACCGCCACAGGCATCGCCTGCTATCATCCTGGCTACACCCTCGTCGAAAAGTTGCAAAACATCGTCCGCAAATACCGAAAAGAGCAAGAGACCGGCGAGCCAAACCCAAACTATATGCGGCAGTACTATGATGTTAGCCGCCTGCTGCTGCGAAGCGACATCAAAGCATTTATTGGTACAGCGGAGTACCTGAAACACAAGGCCGACCAGTTCCGGGGAAAAGACAAAAAAATCGTGCTGGCCGAAAACCCTGCCTTCCTTCTACCAGACCCCAATCAGCGGGAAAATTTCTCGACTCGCTATGCTGGAACAGCCAACCTATACTATAATGGTCAACCGCCATTTGAGGAACTACTTACAATCATCCAGAAGGCGCTGCCTGGGCTCTGAGCCCGACAGACGGCCTCCGCTGGCCGCTCAACCCACTAAAGAAATATAAAACTTTCAATTAATTCTTGAAAGCCGTAAGCCTACCGGCAAATTGAGCACATTTAACCTGCCACATAGTTACCGCCCCCCATATTTCAGAAAAGCCGATTCGTTATCTCTTGAACTCTATCAAATTGGATGGAATACTCTTTTTTAACCAAGTGCTTCGAATCGATAGAATATCGGCTCATTATCGGCTCTTATCGGCTCATATCGGCTCATTTTGTAATCTTTGTGGCATGAGTAAGGTAGCCATTTACACAGAAACGCTTGACTTAAACTGGCAATTGATCAGCCTGATCAGCGAAATTGACCGGCTTGACACGGCCTGGCAGGCTATTGAACGGCGGGAGGGTCAGAGCCTGAAAGAACTAAAGTCGATGGCGACCGTCAGTGAAGCAAATCATTTTTGAGACCACTGCGCCTGGCTTTGCAACGGAAGATGCCATGCGGACAATGGTTGCGAAAATCTAATTACAATTGGATCAGGTACGTAAGCTTTGAACATGAGATCGAAAGACGGAAAACCGAATACTACCGGGTTTTGAGGGCCTGCCAGTCGCAGCGTCCTGGAGAAGATATTACGGAATGGATATTCTTCTTCCTTTCCTGCCTACAAAATATCCAACACTCATTGCTTCGAAAATTGGATGCGCATGGAGTCGCACAGTCAATTTCAGCAAGGGAAAAGGTCTTGCTAGCTATTATCGAAAGTAACATTGGAATAAAAACAAGCGAAATGGCTGCCAAACTCAGGGTATCGAACTCCACCGTAAAACGACTAATTGAACGATTGATCGCCCTCAAAATGATTGAGCGCCACGGCGTCGGACCCGGGTCCTACTATACCCGATCATGATCGGCAGAATACACCAACGGTAACATGGCATTAAAAATAAGCGGCAGGAAGCGATAAAACATTTCCCGATCCCCTATTTTTGGAATATGACAATGAAAAAATCAAGTATACTCGCATTGCTGGTATGGATGGCCTGCGGTGCAAGCCGCGTATCGGCGCAGCCGGGCGGGTCAGTTTCGCATCGGCCGAACTGGCAGAATATGGACCCGCGGACGGACAGCATCTTTGGCATCGGCACGGAAAAGGCTTATAACGAACTATTGGCGGGAAAGACATCGAAACGAGTGATCGTTGCCGTTATAGACGGCGGCGTGGATACCCTCCATGAAGATCTGAAGAGCGTACTGTGGGTAAATCCCAAACCCAGGAAAGGCGACAACGGAACCTATGGATGGGACTATATCGGCGGGCCTAAAGGGGATGAACACTATGATAACCTGGAACTCACCCGCCAGGTCCGTCAGCAGCAGCCCCTGTACGAAGGAAAGGACAGCCTGCAGTTCAAAGGAAAGGAATTGGCCGGATGGCTTAATTACCAAAAGGAAAAACGACTGCTCACGGAGAAATTGCAATCGGCCACCCGGACCTTGCAGGGCGTCAAGGGGTTCGCAGAAGCGCTGGACGAGGTGGTAAAGAAGATAGGCAAGGATACGCCCACGTTAAAGGACTTCCAGGATTTTCAACCGGAAGGTCCGCGGCAGACGCGGATCAAAAAAGTGCTGGAAGACATACTTTCCGGGGGAGAAAGCTATCCCGATTTTCGGAAGAACGATCTGAACGCAGCCCTGGAACATTATGCTTCCGAAGTTAACTATCAATTGAACATAGCGTATGACCCCAGGCAGGAATGGGTAGGCGACGACTACTTCAATTCACGCCAGCGGGATTATGGCAACGGGGACGTGATGGGGCCCGATGCCACACATGGCACCCATGTGGCCGGGATCATCGGCGCAGACAGGACCAACGGCCTCGGCATCATGGGCGTGGCGGATAATGTGCGAATCCTGATGGTACGGACCGTGCCCGACGGCGACGAGCGGGACAAAGATGTCGCCAATGCCATCCGGTATGCCGCCGATCACGGCGCACGCGTGATCAACATGAGCTTTGGTAAAGGATATAGCCAGGACAAGGCGGCCGTAGACGAAGCGGTAAAATATGCGCTGAAGAAGGATGTCCTGCTGGTGCAGGCCGCAGGTAACGACAATGCGGATATCGATACGGTTGCCAATTTTCCAAACCGGCGCTTCGGGGATGGCGGGGAGGCAGGAGCGTGGATCGTCGTTGGGGCATCCGGTCCTAAAGACGACAGCACCTTGAAAGCGCCTTTTTCGAACTATGGCAAGACGGCGGTCGACGTCTTTGCGCCGGGCGAACAAATCTATTCATCGATCCCCGGATCGAAATATGCCTATTTCGACGGCACCAGCATGGCCTCGCCGGTCGTTGCCGGAATGGCGGCCCTGATCCGGGAGTATTACCCGAAGCTCAAGGCCACGGAAGTGAAAGATATTATCCTGGCATCCGCGGTAAAAGTGGATCACCCTGTTTTGCTCCGGATAGGAGACAGTACGGAAGAAGTGCCGTTCAGTGAATTGTGCCGGACGGGAGGCATAGTAAATGTATACAACGCGCTTGAACTGGCGGAGAGCCGAACAGGAAACAGCGATGGCCGTGACAACCGGCATAAGATGGATAGTCTTGCCATGGCAGTAAATAGCATTATCCTGCCGGTCATGAAGGAATACAATATTCCCGGGATGGCCATAGGCATAACCATTAATGGGAAACGCTATTTTTATAATTTTGGCATCGCATCGAGAACCACAAAGCGGAAAGTTACCGAAGAAACCCTTTTTGAGATCGGATCCATCAGTAAAACCTTCACCGCAACCCTGGCCGCCTATGCCCAAACAGGCGGTTATCTTTCCCTCACCGACCCTGTAAGCAAATACCTGCCGTTCTTGCGTGAAAGCAGTTGGGATAACATCCGGCTGATCGATCTGGCCACGCACACCGCCGGCGGTTTCCCCCTTCAACTGCCCGGAGAGATTAAAGACAGCCTCCAACTGATGAATTACTATAAACAATGGCGCCCCCAATTTCCTGTGGGTTCCTATAGAGTGTATGCCAACCCGGGAATCGGACTGCTTGGCGTTATTGCTGCCCATAGCATGCACCAGTCATTCGTAGATCTCATCGAAAAGACCTTGTTCCCCAAACTTGGTCTGACCTATAGCTATATCGATGTCCCGCCGGAGAAAATGGATGAATATGCTCAGGGTTATAATAATGCTGATAGCCCCGTCCGGGTAAACCCTGCTATCCTTGCAGCCGAGACATACGGAGTAAAATCCTGCACCGGAGATCTATTGCAATATGCAGAGGCGAACATGCAGGTGGTTAAAGTCGGCGAGCACCTGCAGCAGGCTATATCGGCCACCCATACCGGCTACTTCAAATGCGGCGTATTGACGCAAGATCTCATATGGGAACAATACAGCTATCCAACGAATCTCGATGTCTTGCTGGCGGGAAACTCGGATACTATCATCCTCCAACCTAATCCGGCCACCAGGATTGATCCGGAATTACCTCCACAAACCGGCGTGCTGATCAATAAAACCGGCTCGACGAATGGCTTTAGCGCCTACATACTCTTCATTCCCGCAAAGAAAACCGGTATCGTAATGCTTGCCAATAAATCATATCCCATTCCCGCGAGAGTCCGCCTCGTATACCGGCTATTGACCCGATTTGAGTCGGCCCATTGATAAGCCGCCCTAATAAACCTTTAGGACACTCGAAGAATTCGCCTCCACCGGCAACGTGAAACCAAATACCGACCCTTCCGTCCCGGTTGACCTCACCCATATAGAGCCCTCATGCCGCCTGATGATCTGTGAAGAAATATACAACCCAAGCCCAAGCCCGGGGATGGAATTGGTGTTGACATCCTTTACGCGAATGTAACGTTCAAAAATAAACTTTTGCTGCTCCAGGCTGACGCCAATCCCAAAGTCCTGCACGCTGACTGTAACTCTTGCCTTTTCATTCCCAATCGGTGCGGTATAGGCTGAACGGATGATCATTTTTCCGCCTGAGGGGGAGTATTTAACGGCGTTTGACAAAAGGTTCGTCAACACCTGTCCGATCCGCTCGCGGTCGCCAAGAATTTCATCGCACGGCTGCAGTTCAGTGACCACTTCCATCTTGGTGGTTTTTCTTACGTCTTCCACAAGTTCTCCGATCAGGACATTGATATCGAAAAGTCTAAGCTCTAATTGCAGTTGCCCCCCTGTTATCTTGGTCACGTCGAGGAGATTTTCAACCAGCGTAGAAAGCCGGCCGACCTGGTTGTTCAACCGTTGCATCAGATCCCTCAATTCCGGCTCCGATTCGTTGAGAAAAAACTCTTTGATAATTTGCGAATACCCTTTTATGCTGGTGACCGGCGTTTTCAACTCGTGGCTGGCAATCGCGATGAATTCCTCTTTTTGTCTTTCCAGCGCCTTTTGGTCGGTGATATCCCGGTAATTTCCGACAAGACCATTGATATACTGGTTATCCAGCAAATTCATGCAGACGGCTTCTACCTGCCGATACGAACCATCTTTATGTTTCAGGCGGAACTCCTGGTTGATGATCGAGTTCGGTGTGGCCAGACAACGCTGGAACATGTCATGATAACGGTCCACATCAGCCGGATGGACAATCCCGTCATTACGCTCGCTCCGGCCGATTCGTTCTTCCGGCTCGTAGCCAAGCACCCGCCTGAGCGACTCACTCTGGTATTTGACCGTCCCGTCAATCGTATAGATCGTGATGATATCGAAAGCATTTTGTACCAGTAACCGGAAGTACTCTTTATTGGAGTTTAACTCCCGCAGATAGTTGACCCTGTCCGTTATATCCTGAATGGCCAACAGGTAGCGCTGGTTTTTATTGTTTTCATGGTTCAGTTGCATGACGTTAAAAAGCAGTGTTTTACTGCCGAGCTGCGGAAAATCATTCGTCAACTCGAACGTCTCATATTTTTTATCGCTGGTGAAGATCTCTTCCAGCTTCTTGTGAAGTTCCTGCAAATTCCAGACTCCTTTCCCGATCTGAAAAAAATAACACCCTTCGGTTTCGTCCGGGGTTCCTTTGAATGTCTTATAGAACGCGCTGTTGGCGGTCCTGACCCGCATATCCGAGTTTAAGACGATCAGCGGCTCTGTCATCGTTTGAATGATCGCATTGGAATACTCGACTGATTCCTTCAGGTCCGCGTTGCGGTGATATAATTCTTCATTGATGGTGGTTAACTCTTCGTTGGTCGACTGTAGTTCTTCCTTCGATGTCTCCAGTTCTTCATTAATGCTTTGTAATTCCTCGTTCGAAGAAAGGACCTCCTCATTGGCAGATTGCAGTTCCTCCCGGTTGGCGTCCGACTCTTCCGTGATCGACTTCAGTTGTTCACGGCCGGATTTGACCTCTTCCACCAGTGCTTTGATCTGTTCGTTATCGGATAGTTTGCTTTTCTTCCCTTCCGGCTCCCGGTCACTACTCCTGACAGGCGAAAGCGGATCATCCTCTTCCCGGAAAAGGATAAGAAAAACGGGATCTTTCGATTTCGGTCTTAGCGGAATGACCTCGATATTCACAGTGCCCTCCGCCAGTGTTATTTTATTTTTCTTTACGGCGATCCCATCTTTTTTTGCTTTGTTGATCATCGTCTTGACGTCGTAAGCCAGCTCTTCGCGGACCATTTTCATCAGGTAAAAGCTGGCCTTCCCCATGGCAGGCCGGAAATAATTTTGGGTTGGCCCGTAAAACTGCAGGATATGCAGGTCCTTGTCGACCGTGACGCTTGCCGGCACGTATCGGGAAAGCAGTATATTTTCGGCTTCCTTGTCGGTATCCACCATCCTTTTATCAGGAGTGCTGACTTTTTCCCCCTCTATCACCGCGGCGAGCAGACTAAGATTGCTTCGGACAGAAAAATCAAAATGATTATTCGAGATGCTTTTCTTCGTAAAAAGCTTGAAATCCTTGTCGATGGGACTGAACAATTCACTGGATTTCCCGATCGTCTCCGACTTGCCCAATAGAAGCAAGCCATTGGGCTTAAGCGCGTAGTGAAAGGCTTGCAGGATTCTTTTTTGCGCCTCGGGCTGAAGATAGATCATTATGTTCTGACAACTGATCAGGTTAAGCCGCGAAAACGGGGGATCTTTCAAAAGATCGTGCGTCGCAAAAATGCAAATATCCCGGATGGGTTTGATGATCTGGTATTGGCCATTGATGGGAATAAAATACTTTTCAAGCCTTACCATGGAAACTTTTTCCAGCGACATCTTGCTATAGGTGCCGGTTCTGGCCCTTTCGATCGCCCCCTCGCTGAGATCGGTAGCGAAAAGCTGGATCGGACAGACAATAGCGTTGTCACTCATGTACTCGAAAAGACAAATGGCGATCGAGTAGACCTCTTCACCGGTGGAACAAGCCGGCACCCAGATCCGGATCACCTCCGCCGGCGTCCGATCCTTCAGGATGCTGGGAAAGATTCGTTTCGGAAACGCGTCATACAAATGCGGCTCCCGGAAAAAACTCGTGACATTGATGAGAAGATCCTTATAGAGGAGATCCAATTCCCCGGCATTTTCCCGCAGGATCCTGGTGTAGTCTTTGAGGTCTTTGATCTTGTTAAGCGCCATCCGCCTCAAGATCCTTCGGGTAATGGTCGTCTGTTTATAATTCGAAAAATCGACATTCAAATTATTAAAGAGCAGCAGATGTATTTTTCGCAGTTCCTGGTCCTGAGCCGAGACAATTTCAAGCGAATCCGCACCGGTATAAGAGAAGGCATGCAATTGGGCCAATTCTTCAGCGATCTTTTCCGGCGGAAAGACAAAGTCGACATGACCGCTATTGACCGCATTTTGCGGCATCCCGCTGAATTTGGCGCTGGCGTCCTGGGCAAAGGTTATCCCGCCCTCCGCCTTTATCGCGCGGACGCCCTCCGTCCCGTCCGATGCCGTCCCGGAAAGAATGACCGCGACCGCATTGTTTTGATAGATTGGCGCGAGGGCATTAAGAAAATGATCGATTGAATGGGTCCCGCCGCCCTGCTTTGCCCTGGCGGAAAGCGTAAGCTTGTGATCAACGATGCTCATGTATGTATTCGGCGGAATGACATACACGCTGTTGGGCTGAATATTCATCCCGTCCGTTACCTGGCAGACCTTCATCCGGGTCTTCCTTTCCAGCAGCTCCGGAAGGATGGATTCATGAGAAGGGGAAAGATGCTGGATTATGACATACGCCATCCCAAGTTCAGGCGATACATGTTCAAGAAAAGTCGAAATTGCCTCAAGCCCGCCAGCCGACGCTCCTATCGCTACGACAGGGAATAGTTTATCATTGTCCATCGGAACCCCCCACACTTTGAGGACAAGGTACCGTTTATTTGTCTATAAAGAGCTATTCCTCAGCCGAACCCTGCAAAGATCGAGTGGTATGATTTTTTAGGTACACCCCACCTCTCACCCCCCTATTCCCGCGATCCAACCCCAGTTCTGATGCTGCAACCTCCCCAATGAATTATACCCCTTCCCAAAAATAAACCCATCCCCTTTAGTGATAAACACCAGCTCATTATCTCCCTTTTGCAGCGCCAGCCGGATACTATACGTCCCCGCCTCCACACGATCCAGCTTATACTTGTCATACCCGAATACTTCCTTTCCATTCAGCCATACATGCATCGTGCCCGTGAAATCAAAAAGCAGCATTTTATTGCCCACACTGTCGGAGTGAATGATATGCCTGGCGATCACCGTCCCCTCCGGCATCTTGAAATAGCGGCAAATATTTACATAGTCATCCCCCGGCTCATCGATCGTCTTCCATTCTCTGACCTTTCTGACCTGCTCGTACCCGTAAGACGTCCCCGCCGGTAGTTGCCCGGAGATCTCCCACCCGGTAATCGCCTCCGGAAGCGCCCGGTAGGTGAGATTCGTAAAGTAAGCTTCCCCAAACATGGTTCGCAAAAGGATCGACCCCCTGTCCGCCCCGGTACGCTGCATCCGGATATCCATATCGGGATGAGTATTTCCGTTGGTAAATACTTTCAGGTTATCCCCCCGAACTTCTATGGCTGCATGAAACCACTGCAGCTTGTGAATATCGGCCGACGCCTGATAAGCGCCATAGAAGACCCAGCTCAGCGCGCCATTATAGATCGGGATGTATTGCATCGCTTCGATCGTCCCGCCATAACCCGGCCGGAAATAGATGAACTGATAGTTCTGTTCATCACTAACATGGAAACCAAGACCCGCCATGACAACCCCCGCCATATCGAACTCAAGCCGGAAATTCTTCAAATCGGCCTTTTTATTCCAGATCGCCGCAACGGCATGACCATCGAGCTTTATACACGATTTCCCCATATAAACGGTATCCGTCGCCGCCACCCCCGCATTGGTTTCAGACAGCGCCGTCCAATCCCGGAGGTCGATATTCCGCGGCCCCATATTCTGTGCCCGTAATGTTGAAAGGAAAGCTGCACCCAGGAGCCATCCGCAAAGCAGTACAAGATTCTTTTGCATAAACAACGATTTGCTGGTTTTAATGCCCGCGAAGCTACCGCCGAACGAAAAAAGCCGCTATTCAAAGTCGGTTCAAGGTTGTTCAACTTCCATCAGGATTAAGCGCTCTGAATTCCCCCCACGTTATCCCTTGTCAACCACTCAATTTGTCTTATCTTTAGATTAAATCTACTGCCATCCGTCGCATTGCTGCCATATCGACCCTGATCACCGCAGGTATTCTCATTTTTGCATCCTGCTTGCACAAGTCAACGGACGCCACGGAAAAGATCAGCTACAACTTCGACATCCGCCCCATCCTCTCCGACAAATGCTTCAAATGCCACGGTCCCGACGCCAACCACCGGCAGGCCCACCTGAGACTCGATATCCCCGATAGCGCCTATGCACCCTTGCACAACACAAAAGGAGCCTTCGCCATCGTCCCCGGCTATCCGGACCGGTCGGAGCTGCTCCGGCGCGTCTCTTCGCCCGATCCCAGCTACCAGATGCCGCCAACCGATTCCCACCTCGGGGCCCTCACTCCCCAGGAGGTCACCCTTTTTGAAAAATGGATCCGCCAGGGCGGCCGTTATGAACGGCACTGGGCCTTTACGCCGCCGGTGAAATCCCCGCTACCGGCAATTCAAGATCCCAGGTGGCCGCGCAACGAGATCGACTACTTCATCCTCGCCAAACTCGAACAGCAGAACCTGCAGCCCAACGAAGAAGCCGACAAAGAACGCCTGCTAAAGAGACTTTGCCTCGATATCACCGGTCTCCCGCCCACCCTCGAACAAATGGATGCTTTTAGCGCCGACGCCCGCCCCGACGCCTACGAACGCCAGGTCGACGCGCTGCTCGGGACCCCGCAATACGGCGAGAAAATGGCGGTTCATTGGATGGACGTGGCCCGCTATGCCGATAGCTACGGCTACCAGGATGACAACATCCGCACTCAATGGCCCTGGCGGGATTGGGTCATCCACGCCTTCAATGAGAACATGCCCTACAACCAGTTCCTCACCTGGCAGATCGCCGGCGATATGCTTCCCAACGCCACCAAAGAACAGATCCTCGCCACCGCGTTCTTCAGAAACCATAAATACACCGAAGAAGGCGGCGTAGTCCCCGAGGAATACCGCATCGAGTACCTCATCGACAAGACACGCACCTACGGCAAAGGCATCCTCGGCCTCACCATCGAATGCGCCCAATGCCATGACCATAAATACGACCCCTTCCCCCAAAAAGATTATTATTCCCTCCTTGCCTTTTTTAATAATACCAAAGAAGTTGGCTATGAAGGCGACGTCAGCGTGTCCCGGCCCGCCAAAATGCCGGTCCTGACCTTTAATGATTCCGACGTCCGTCGCTCGCTCTCCTTTATCGATAAAAAAGACACCGGCGCTATCATGGTCTCGGTGATGGGTGAACGCGACACCCCAAGGGTTACCTACCTCCTTTCCCGCGGTCAGTACGACGCTCCCGCCATACCGGTCCAACCAGCGGCCCTCAAAGCCGTCATGCCCTATGATACGACAAAGTTTCCGCGGAACCGCCTCGGCCTCGCCAAATGGACCGTTAGCCCCGACAACCCCCTCACCGCAAGAGTATTCGTCAACCAGCTCTGGCAGGAATTCTTCGGCCGCGGCATCGTCAAAAGCGCGGGCGACTTTGGCATGCAGGGCGACCTGCCCACCAACCCCAGGCTGCTGGACTGGCTGGCAGCGGATTTCATGGAACATGGTTGGGATATCAAGCGTCTCATCCGGCAGATCGTCACCTCCGCCGCGTATCGCCAATCGGCAAAAGTCACCCCCGAAAAGCTCGAGAAGGATCCCGAAAATGCCTGGCTCTCCCGTGGCCCGCGTGCACGCCTCCCGGCCGAGCTCATCCGCGACCTCGTTCTTTCCAGCAGCGGGCTCCTCGTAAAGACCATCGGCGGTCCGAGCGTACGACCTTACCAACCTGCAGGCCTCTGGGAAACCGCCTCCTCCGGCAGAGGCGTCCTCGCCACCTATCGGCAAGGCCACCACGACTCGCTCTATAGAAGAGGTCTCTATACGTTTATCAAACTCACCGTTCCGCCTCCCGTCATGGGCATGTTCGATGCCAGCAACCGCGACCAATGCGAAGTGCGGCGATTACGGACCAATACCCCCTTACAGGCCCTCGTCATGCTGAACGACCCCACCGTTCTTGAAGCGGCCCGCGTCCTCGCCCAGCGCGAAGAAGCCGGATCCGCCAATGCCGGTGACAAGATCGTAAAAGCCTTCCGGCTAATCCTCTGCCGCAAGCCAACCGCCATGGAGCTCACCACCCTTACCCAATACTATGACGACCAACTCGCGGAATTCAAAAAAGATCCTGCATCCGCCCGGCGATCCCTCGACGTCGGCGAATATCCGCAACCAACCAACGTAAGCGAAGACCCCGCTGCCACAGCCGCCCTCATGCGCGTGATCGATACCTTATATAACCTCGAGGAAACCATTACGAAGACTTGACGAACATGAATCAATGACCGGCTGGTTCAACACTCAAACGCTGTAAAACATGCCAAACGACCTACTCGAACGTCACCTGCACTTTAACCGCCGCCGCTTTCTAAAAGGGCTTGGCTTTGGCATCGGCGGCATTGCACTGGGCTCCCTCCTTATCCCCGATCTCTTCTCAAAGAGCGAAGAAGATCAGGCGGTGATCGGCCTCCCGCACTTCGCCCCACGCGCTAAGCGGATCATTTATCTCTTTCAGAACGGCGCCCCCTCCCAACTGGACCTGTTTGACTATAAGCCCCTCCTCAATAAAATGCAGGGCGAAGACCTGCCCGCATCGATCAGGAATGGCCAGCGCCTCACCGGCATGACCGCCGACCAAAAGAAATTCCCCCTTGCCGGCTCCATGTTCCAATTCGGGCAATACGGCCAGGCCAGGGCCTGGATCAGCGAACTGTTGCCCTATACCGCGAAAGTTGTCGATGACCTTTGCTTTGTAAGAAGCTTGTATACCGAAGCCATCAATCATGATCCCGCACTCACCTTCATGCAAACAGGCGCGCAACAAGGCAACCGCCCGAGTATGGGCGCCTGGCTCAGCTACGGCCTGGGAAGCGAGAACAAGAACCTCCCCGCCTTTTGCGTGCTCTTGTCCAAAGGAAAAGGAAACGGCCAGGGAGTATATTCCAAGCTCTGGTCCAACGGCTTCCTCGACTCCATCCACCAGGGTGTTCAATTCAGCAATGGCGAGAACCCCGTGCTCTATCTTTCCGACCCCGATGGAATGACCAGGACCGACAGACGAAAGATGCTCGATGAATTGGCCGCGCTCAACGCGGAATCATATAAGGAATTCGGCGATCCAGAGATCAATACCAAGATCCAGCAGTATGAAATGGCCTACCGCATGCAGACCGCCGTCCCCGAAATAACGGACATCAGCAAGGAGCCCGAAGATACGCTCAAAATGTACGGCCCCGATTGCGTCGTCCCCGGCACCTTTGCCGCCAATTGCCTGCTTGCCCGGAAGCTCTCCGAAAGCGGCGTCCGGTTCGTACAGCTCTACCATCAGGGCTGGGATGGCCACAACAACCTCCCGGGCGAGATCAAAGGTCAATGTAAAGACGTCGACCAGGCCTCGGCTGCACTCATAACCGACCTCAAGCAACGCGGTCTGCTGGATGAAACGCTGGTTATCTGGGGCGGTGAATTCGGCCGAACCAATTATTGCCAGGGCAAGCTGTCGCCGGATAACTATGGCCGTGACCATCACCCCAGATGCTTTACCATCTGGATGGCCGGTGGCGGCGTCCAACCCGGCGTCTATGGTGAGACCGATGACTTCGGCTACAATATCGCCAAAGATCCCGTCCACGTTCACGACTTCCACGCCACCGTCCTGAGACTGATGGGCATCGACCACGAGAAATTGACATTCCGGCATCAGGGTCGCCGTTACCGCCTGACCGACGTGGCCGGCAAAGTCATCGACGGCCTGATCGCGTAACCAAAAAACTTCCCCGCATGCAACGCAGAAAATTCATCCGAAATTCATCCCTTGCCTTAAGCGGCCTCTTCCTCACCAGGGACACCAGGAAGCGCTTCCAAAAGACCTACGGCTATAACGGCATGCTGTATACGCTCGATACCGCCTGGAGCAAAGCCGACGCCCGGCAGTATCCCGTGAACGACTGCCATGAGATGGTCCAGGACAAAAAAGGCAGGATCCTCCTCCTGACCAACGAGACCCACAACAACATTCTCATCTATGACACAACCGGCCGGCTGACGGACAGCTGGGGACATGACTTCCCCGGCGGCCATGGCCTGACCCTGCACGATGAGAATGGCGCCGAATTTCTCTATATCACCGATATCGTCCGCCACCAGGTCTACAAGACCACCCTTGACGGCAAGATCCTTCTCACCATCGACGCGCCCCTCGATGCCGGAATATACAAGGAGCCCAAAGAGTTCGTGCCGACCGAGACCGCCATCGACGCGAATGGGGATATTTTTATTGCCGATGGCTACGGTGCCCAGTATATCCTGCACTATGACAAGACCGGCAAGCTTATCAACTATTTCGGCGGCCGGGGTGACGGCGACGCTCATTTTGACAATGCACATGGCATCTGCTGGGATACGAGACGCGACGACCATTCATTACTCATCACCGACCGCACCCGCAATTGCTTCAAACGGTTCACCAGAGAAGGCAAGCTCCTCGAAGTCCTCTCCCTCCCCGGCGCTTGCGTTTGCCGCCCGGTGATCCACAAGGATCATCTCTATGCCGCCGTCCTGCGGTCCCCCGATATCAATGCCGTAGGGACCGGATTCGTGACGATCCTCGATAAGGACAACAAAGTCGTCAGCAATATCGGTGGAAGTGAGCCCCAATACCTGGATGGCCTCCTGCAGCCTATGCGACAAACCGACAAGATCTTCATTCACCCCCACGATGTCTGTGTCGATAGGGATGAGAACCTCTACGTCGCCCAATGGGCGTCGGGAAAAGTCTACCCTTACAAATTAAAGCGGGTGTAACCCCCACCCATCGCATCAACTATGACGAAATGGATCCCCGCTAAGCCCGCGCCCATATATCTTCTGATCGCATTGAACGCGATGCTGCTGTTCCTTGTGCTGCTATCGGACCACCTGGCAATACCCCGCTGGCTGCAGGTAGCAGGCAGGTTGCATCCGCTCATCCTTCACTTTCCGATCGTGCTCATCGTCGCTTATGCCGTTTCCCTTTGGTGGCCCGCGGCCCGGCCCTTCGCCGGCCAGGTTCTGCTTTGGTCCTCGTTTGCCGCCGTTGTCACCGCGCTGGCCGGCGTATTTCTTTCAAAAGAAGGCGGCTATGAAGGATCGGCCATCCAATGGCACAAATGGCTGGGAACCCTGACCGCACTTGCACTCCTAGCACTATACCTGGTGCAACCGCAACTCAAAGCGAGCGCCCGCTGGGTGGCCGCCCTTCCATTGGCAGCAGTAGTGCTTACCGGCCATTTCGGTGGCGACGTGACCCATGGCGCCGGGTATGTCCTCGCACCGTTAAAGTCCGCCGTACCGCCTCCCTCACTCGAAGACGCCCTGGCCTACCATGACGTCGTTTATCCCATTCTCGATGCGCGATGCATCCAATGCCACAATGAAGCCAATTCAAAAGGCGGCCTCGATATGGAGGACTCGCTTCAATTTGCAAGAGGCGGCCGAAACGGCAAACCGTGGGACACCACCGCCGAAGGTCTCGGCCTCCTGCTATATCGCATCCATCTCCCCGGCGATGACCGCAAACACATGCCCCCCGCCGATCATCCGCAACTCACCGCACAGGAAGCCGCAATAATCTACGCCTGGATCAAAGACGGCTCCCCGTTCGGGAAGAAGGTCATCGAGCTGGAACCCGCCGACACCCTGCGGATGATCGCCGCCAGGCTGCTCAAATCCAATAGCGACGCGACGTTTGATTTTCCGGCCGCCGACGGGAAAAAGATCGCCTCCCTAAACAACAACTACCGGAGCATTACTCCCCTCGCCAGGAACTCCCCTGCCCTGGCTGTCGACATCTACGGAGCAACCTTCTTCCAGTCGAAACAATTGCAGGACCTGTCAGCGATCAAAGCTCAGATCGTCTCCCTCAACCTGGACAAAATGCCGGTCACAGATAACGACCTTTCCTATATCGCCGCGTTCTTTAACCTGAGAAAACTCAACCTGGATTTTACGCACATCACCGGAGCCGGCCTGGCCACATTGGCAAAGCTCCCACATTTGCAAAGCCTCAGCCTATCCGGCACCAAAATAAAAGCCGCCGACCTCGACCAGTTAGCCGGCATCTCTACTTTAAGACAACTCTATCTCTGGAAAACGGGCATCGATCCCAACGCCCTCACCAGCCTCCGTCAGCGCAGAAAGGATCTGGATCTGATCACCGGCTTTTACGGCGACACCGTCCGGATCAAGCTCAATCCTCCCCGGCTCGAAACCGAGGCCCGGATCATCCGCGACAGCGGGGTGATGATCAAATTGCACCATTTTGTTCCCGGCGCAACCATTCGTTATACGCTCGATGGTTCCAACCCCGACAGCGCCGGTCACGAATATTCAGCCCCCTTCCTTCTCCGGGATCGCAGCCGGTTCCAGGCGAAAGCATACAAGCCGGGATGGTTGGCCAGCGATCCTGCTACCGCCACTTTCTACACGCAAAAATATCTGCCGGACTCCATTCGCCTTCTCCTCCCCGTCGATTCCAATTATATGAAATTCCGGCCTGCCGTTCTCATCGACGCTGACAAAGGAGATTTGGGCTTCGGCAGCGGCAAATGGCTGGGATTTCACAAGAATGGCCTCGCCGCCTTGTTGTACTATCGCAAACCAGTAGTGATAAGGGATGTCACTTTCTCCAGCCTCGTCGATATTGGCGCCTTCATTTTCCCTCCCACCAGTCTGGAAGTATGGGGCGGCCCCGACGAACATCACCTCAAAAAACTTGCGTCTCTTACCCCCGCCCAACCCGATAAAGCCATCCCAGCCTATCTGACCGATTACCGGCTCGATTTTCCGCCTCAAAAGATCAGCTGCCTCAAGGTGATCGCAAATCCGGTAAAGAAGCTCCCCGATTGGCACCCCGGAAAGGGTACGCCCGGCTGGATATTTTTCGACGAACTGCTCGTCAACTAAGCCCCCCTGCATCAGAATCACCTCCTGCCCTTACCGCCGGATGATCAACACACTCCGGAACGCTTTATTCACCCCATCACTCCAGATCAGCTTATATACCCCACGATTCAAGGTCCGGACATAGATCGTCACCTGCGTGACGCCCGCCTTTACCGGCACATTCACCGCAACATGCCCCGCCATATCCACCAGTTCTAACACCGAATTGCCGCTCACCGGCGGAACCTCCACCGTGAATACGTCACTCGCCGGATTTGGAAAGACCGTCAGCATCTCCGGTATTCCCGCGGCGCCAACGGTCACGATCGGACTAAGCATTACATTGCCCGCCGTATCCTCCATCTTCAGGCGATAATAACTGACCCCTGCCGCATGCACCGGATCAGTGAAAGCGTACGCGCCGGAATCGACGCCCTTCGCCTTCACACTACCAATTCCATCAAAGCTTACGGAATCCGGGCTATACTGCACGACATAATAGGTTTCGCTGCTGTCATCGACCGTCTGCCATTGCAACACGACCTTTTCGTCAAGCGGCGCCCCGGTAAAGCTGACCAGCTGAAAGCCTGGCCGCACCTGCGGCGGCGGAGGCGGCGTAACAACCGATGAATCCGGCGGCGGCGTCACCGTCGAATCCTGAGGAGTCGTCACAGTCGAATCCTGAGCCGGGGCGATATAGTGAAACCCTCCGCGATTCACCGTGCCATGAGACGTCATGACCGCTACAAGCCCCGTCGCGCCATTACCCACAACCGCGGCGATCATCGAATCCGTTACCACGGTATAAGAAGCCGCAGCCGTATTGCCAAAACTTACCGCCGTCGCGCCGGTGAAATAAGTGCCATATATCCTGACCGTGTCCCCTTGCCTGGCTGAAGCCGGCGCAAACGAATCGATCGCCGGATAACGCAGCGTACCTAAAAGATTCCGCAGCACGGAAAGACCCGTCGACTGCGATCCGCCATAATTGGCCAACGCCATATCCGGCTTCCCATCGCCATCGAAGTCCCCGGACACGATCCCCTCCGGACCATTCCCGGCCCGGAACAACACAACCGGCCCCATGACGATATTCCCGGCCGTTGAATTATTCTGTAGCACCGAAGCCGCACCGGCCGATGCATCCGCCAGCGTTATATCCGGCTTCCCATCCCCGTTGACATCGGAAATAGAAATGCAGGAAGGCCCGCTGCCGGCAGCGACCGTGACCGGCGTAGCCAGACTGATCGCCCCCGGGGAACTTAGATTCCGGTAGATGAATAGATTGTTGCCGCTTGAATTGCCGATGATCAACTCCGGTTTTCCATCCCCGTCCAGATCGGCGATCGCAGCGCTTTGCGGATAGGTCCCCGCCGGATAGGTCACTGCCGCTGCGAATGAGATCGCCCCCGGCGTACTGGTATTCCTGAAGACCAGGAATTGATTCGCGGATGGATCACAGACAACCATGTCCGGCTTCCCGTCACCATCCAGATCACCAAGCGCAATGCCCGTCGGGCCCGCTCCTGCCCCGATATCCACCCGGACGGCAAAGGAAATAGTATCGCCAGGCCCCGGCGTAGTATTCCTGAACACGGAAACCATATCGGCGTTCCCATCAACCGTGACCATATCTACTTTCCCGTCACTGTCAAGATCCGCCGTGGCGATATTCAGCGGTAGCGAACCCGTGCTAAAATCTATTTTTGATGTGAACGATATCGTCCCCGGCACACTCGTATTTCGCAGCACCGAGACCGTATTGGCATTCCGGTTTGTAACCGCCAGATCCAACTTGCCATCCCCGTCGAGATCCGCTGTGGTCAGATAAAACGGAGCCGCCCCCGTCCCGAAATTGACAGGACTGGCGAATTTGATCGAACCCGGTTGACCGGCATTGCGCAGTACCGCCACCTCGTTGGTATTTACAACTACAGCGGCAAGATCCGTCCGCCCGTCGCCATCGAGATCGGCCGCGGTTAACGTATATGGATATGCGCCAATAGTATCGCTCACGACCTGCTCAAAGGCCGTGCTGTCGACATTTCCCCCGCTGCTGAACACCGGGATAAAAGGTCTCGGGAACGCCGTTAACCCCTTGGACGTCGTTACGCTAACAGGTCCGTATACCGCCCCCGCAGGAACGGTTACCACAAGCGAATTGGCCGTTGCCGAGATAATATAGGCCTTCACCCCGCCAAAGAAGACCGTGTCATTGGTCTTTAACGGGTCGAAATTCGCACCCCTGATCGTCACTTCACTGCCCATCGGCCCGCTACCGGGGAGAATAGCGGTGATCGCTGGTACTACGGTCTGTGGAAATAAATATTGAGTAAAGCCCAGGAGGATTACGAGAAGGAGAGATCGCTTAATAGCACGGCTTTCAAGGCAATGGTTACCATAGCCTGGGGTCATAAGAAATTGGAATTTGACCCAAGATAATCAAAATATTCCCTAATTACAAGTCGCCCTTCATACCTTTATTATGTCCGCAAAGCCTTCCCCTTGACCAGGACTATCGCAAATACCGCCACCAGACGTGATTTTCTCAACAGCCTGACAAAAGCATGGCTCTTCTTCATCTCATTACCATTCACTAAAACTTCCATGAGCCCCAAAGGAGTGATCATCAGACCCAGCAAGTATTCTGTAAAGGAAAGCATCGACCGGATACAACACTTCCTGCAGGGACAGGGAGTGACCATCTATGCCCGGATCGATCAGCAATCGGAAGTGGGCAACGCAGGCCTGCACCTGGCGCCGCTTGAATTCATCCTCTTTGGAAAACCAAAGGCCGGCGGCCCTTTGATGGTCGCAAACCCGCTGGCCGCCCTGGATCTTCCCCTCAAGATCATCGCCTGGGAAGATGCACAACAAAAGGTCTGGCTTGCTTATAACGATGCCGCCTACTTGCGTGAAAGATACGATCTCCCCGAACCGATCAGCGCCCCGCTCAATCTCGACCCTCTTGTCTCAAAAGCATTGGAATGATCTCTCATCCCAAAAGGATTCAATTCCCAAGCGCGTCGATCCGTTGAAACACATCCTTGAAACACTGCGACGCCGACCCGCGCTCCTGCCCCTGCCGCTCCGGCCGCTTTGGCCCAATTCCATAGAAGCTGTTCAGGAACGCCCCCGTCGGCGACCATGTCGTCTCCACGATCCCCAGGAACCTTGGCTTCATCTCCGGCGTAGCCGAATTCCTGAACCGTACCATATCATCCACCTGCGCAACCCCCGGCGGCGACATCCGCCACGGACAGGTCACCACCCGGAACCCTTTCATGGCAAAATAGACCGCCGTCTGATCCGGCCGCTCATAATGCCAGTCACAGATCACCACATCTTTCGGGATCAGATCCACCGCACGGAACGTATTGTTATAGCTGGCCTCCCACATCCCAATGCCTGTCGTCTTGCCGTCGATGAGCCGATCCCCCCATATCCACAGTTCCCGCCCCTTCTGCGCAAGATGATCGTGTATCGCCTGCACCTCCCCGGCAAACAATACCGCCGGATCCCGGCCGCCACACCGCGGACACTTGCTTTCTCCCAAATAGAACACCTCATCCATCCCCGCATGAAAGGCCGTGCTTTCAAACGCGTCACACAATTCGTCGATCACCGCAAAAGTCACGTCATGGAGCCCGGGATAGAGCGGACAATAACTGCGGCAATACAGATTGTCGGCGTTCGGCCAGACATAATGTTCCGGATTCTTCACCCACGGCGTCTCATCGAACTGCGGATATACCTGCAATAGCTTGCCTGGATGCTCCTCCCAACCCTGATGACCCAGCATATTGATCTGTGGGATGATCCGGATATGATGCTCCGCACAGGCCCGAACGATCTTCTTGACCTCCGCGTTCGACAGCGCAAAACTATCCGTCAGCTCGGGATGTGACTTGAACTGATAGTGATAATCCACCAGTATGAACAACGTGTTGACCTTTCGCGGAGCCAGCTCCTCATGAATGAACCGCACAAACGAATCCACCCCCGAAGACCGCGGGATATCGATACAGAAGCCCCGGACCGGCATAATGCTGTCCAGGCTTTGAGCCGCCGCACCGCGTTGGGCAGCCGACCCGCTTCGAGCCGCCGACCCGTCTTGCGCGACCGCACCACGCGAGATCCAAAGAAGTACAAAGACCGTTAACCCTAGTTGAAAACTGCGCATATTCTTGATGGTTTTATTCCGCTAATATACATGCCGCCCCTGATCCAACCGCTTCATCAGGTCATCCTTTTTGATATTTATCTGCTCCCCGACCGGCCGCCCGTTGCGATAAGTGATGACATTCAGCTGCGTTGCACCCATCGGGAACCTGATCGGCGTTCCGTCATATTTTGGGTAGAAGCGATCGGGATTCGTGCAGTCCCACGAATAATAGATGTCCAGTCCGCTCACCTCCGTCGACATTCCGACGACCATCTCCCGGTCAGCACCCCGCTTCGGCGTAAAGATCACATTATACGCGCTGCGGGCATACTTGATATTTGCCGCATCCATCCGCTGGAACTCCGCTTCCATCCTGCCGACGAAGTCATCCCAGTTCCGTTTCGACTTAGGGCTCCAGTAGACTTCCGCCAGCGCCAGCCCGCGCGGCCAGGTCATATACTCTACATGACGATAGTTCGGCACCGACTCCGTCCAGAGATTCCCCTGCCCGCCCAGGATCATCCGCTCATCCACGCTATCCGGCACCGGGTCGTACGTATAGGAATCCTTCAACCGGCACATCCCATAAGTAGGGGGCTCCGCGGCGGGCTCACCCTGGTATAGATCGAGATAGCAATAGTCCCAGGGCGTCATGACCACCGCATGTCCCATCCGCGCCGCCGTTACCCCGCCTGACATTCCCCGCCAGCTCATCACCGTCGCGCTTGGCGCCAGCCCGCCTTCCAGGATCTCATCCCAGCCGATCAGCTTCTTCCCCTTGGCGGTCAGCATCTTCTCCATCCGCTTGACGAAGTAGCTTTGCAGCTCTTCCACATCCTTCAGATGCTCATCGGCCATCCGCTTCCGGCATTTCGGACAGTCAGCCCAGAAGCCTTTATATGCCTCGTCACCGCCCACATGGATGTACTCGCAGGGGAATAGCGCCGCCAGCTCCGTAAATATCCTATCCAATACGAGGAAGACCGAGTCATTTCCGATACACAATGCATTGTCCTCCCTTACCGGGGGCCGCGCGCCGGGATTCACCGGATACGGCAGCTGCGTACAGGACAGATTGGGATAGGAAGAGATCAGCGCGAGGCTGTGGGCAGGAACGTCGATCTCCGGCAAAATGGTAACAAACCGCTCCTGCGCATACCGGATGATCTCCCGCATGTCATCCTGCGTATAGTAACCTCCATAGGTAGCCGCTTCGTCACCCAGCGCCGGCAGATAGTCGCCCCAACGGCCGGTACGCGCAACCCGCCAGGCGCCATGCTGCGTCAGCTGCGGCAGACTCTTGATCTCGATCCGCCACCCCTGATCATCACTCAGGTGCAGATGAAGGACATTGTATTTATACCGGACCATCTCGTCTATATAGCGCATCACTTCCTGTTTCGTGAAAAAATGACGGCTGACGTCCAGCATCAATCCGCGCCACGCGAACCGCGGAGAGTCGACGACCTCGGCACAGGGCACCGACATATAGTCCCCCCGCCCCGGCGGTAGCAGTTGTAACAACGTCTGCATCCCATAGAAGGCGCCCGCCGCCGTCGCCGCACTGATCCGGATACCCGAACTGGTCACCGTCAGGCGATATCCTTCCTTACCGTCCGCTTTTGTACCGGCCATGCCCACATGTACAGTGATCCCGCCCTTTCCTCCCTTCTCTTCATGCAGCATAATCCCAGTCTGATCACGCACCTGACCTGTCAGCCATGTCGTGATACCTGCTGTCGAATCTCCTTCCACCGCCAGCGTTGCACCCTGCCGGAGATAGAAACTGCCCGGTTTCTCTTCGACCGAGGCCGGCTCGGGGATGATATGGACCCGGCCGCCGGCAGCGGATAATGAACTACCGAATCCAAGGAAAAGAACGGCCAGCCATACACGGCGGCGCAGAGCCAGCCATACACGGCGGCAGGAAATTTTAATAATGATCATAACCCATTTGGCTTTGAATACATGAAATTACCCTAAATTGGTCCACGAAAATAAACTGCGATGAAAAAAATCCTGGTCCTTTCAGTCCTCACCTTCGTCACGACCGCAACCTTTGCACAACAACCCAACACACTGACGCCACAGGAAAAACAAAAAGGCTGGGTCCTGCTGTTCGACGGCGTCTCGACAAAGGGCTGGCATACCTACCTGCGCGACACCGTCGGATCAAAGTGGCAGGTCCGCAACGGAGCTATCGTATTCGACCCCACGCAACCCGAGAGCGGCGGCGGCGATCTCGTGACGAATAAAGAATATGAGAATTATGAACTTCGCCTTGAATGGAAGATCTCCAAAGGCGGAAACAGCGGAATTATTTTCGATGTCCAGGAAAATCCGAAATATCCCGCAACATATATCACGGGCCCGGAAATGCAGGTGCTGGATAATATCAACGCCGACGACAATAAGAAACAAAACCACCTGGCCGGCTGCCTCTACGATATGGCCGGCGACTCCAGCGTCAGCAAACCCCACCCCGTTGGTGAATGGAACCAGGTAAGATTGATACAAGACCACGGTCACCTGACCTTTTATCTGAATGGTATCAAGACCTTCGAAGGTCAGATCGGCAGCGACGCCTGGAACCGGATGATTGCGACTAGCAAGTTCCGGAGTAAGTCCTTCGCCGATTTCGCAAAGGTCGCTAAAGGCAGGATCGCCCTGCAGGAGCACCCCGGCTCCAGCGAATGGCGCAATATCAAGATCCTCCCGCTCTAACGCCGCTTTTTGATCGCCCCGCCGCCAGTCCCCGCCCCGCCGCCCAGTCCCCGCCCCGCTGCTTCCCCGCCACGCTGCTTCCCCGCAGTGCCCGGCTCCCCACACCCCTACCTCCCGTTCGCCCGAAGGATCGTCGCGTCCTTCTGATCATCATCGTCATAGGTCTTCTTGACGATATAGTGCCAGTTCCGATCCGAAACGTCCACGAAAAAGATATCCCCCGTCTTATGCGCCTTCACCGCATCCTGGAACTCCTTTGGCATCTGAAGCTCGCCGAAGAACCATCCCGTATCGCCATGGGTGGTATTCCCATCCATCGTGTATTGATCGGAAAGCTGATCCCAGTTGGCGCCGGCCTTCAACTTGTCCACGATCATCTTCCGCATGCTATCCACTTCCGACGGCGATAAGACCGATCCATCCAAATAGATGTAGTTGGCCCGGTACTTGACCGACTCCTTCGACTCCAATACTTTATAGGTCACATACCCCACGGAGAAGACATCCCCCTGGTTCTGCCGCAGAAGCCGCTTGTCGATCAACGACGAGTCCTTCCCCGCCACAAGATGCAGCATCGCAGGTTTCAACTGCTGGTTCGCCGCCATCCAGGCCTGCGCCTCCGCAACAGTGTTTATCTTATGAAATTGATCCGTAACCGTCGCCTGTGCCATTACCGACAAGGAAAAGAATAGCAGGATGCCCGTTAGATAATGCTTCATATGCTGATTTTTAATCCTGTGAACCGATCCGAAGTTACTTAATCACATCACCATATACGGGACATAATGTATATAAGTTGCTTCTTTTTGATGACCGGTAGTCTGCAACCAAACTATTTGACATATTGTTGCATTTTAGTAATTTTGTAGCTGATGCATAGTACTCCTGCTCCTGACAAATTCCAGGACCGACCTTCCCGGATAACTCAAAATTTCTCTGCCGCTAATCCAACATGATCATGAATCGGATGCTACCCACATTCTTCCTTATCCTTATAGCTATCTTTGGTTATCACTCCCTGCTGGCAGGGCCCGGCGGCGAGCTCGGCACCCTGACCGGTACCGTTACCGATAAAGCAGACGGCAAGCCGATCGCCGGTGCAACCATCTCCATCCCCGATTTGAAGACCGGCACCGCCACCGATGCTAACGGAAACTTCTCCATTACCCTCGCTACCAGAGGCATCCACCTCGTACAAGTCACTTATGTAGGCTATGCGACCTTCAACCGGAATGTGGACTTTTCCGCCATCTCCCATCTCGACGTCCAGCTTTCCCTGTCCACTATCGAAGCCGGTGAGGTCATCGTCACCGGCGTCAGCAAAGCTACGGAAATGAAGCGTGCGCCCATCCCCATCGTAGCGGTCGGTAAAAGCTATATGGATCAGCACTCGGCCGCCGGCAACGTCATTGACGCCGTCGCTAACCTGCCCGGGATCAGCGCCGTCACAACCGGTCCGAATATCTCCAAACCCTTTATCCACGGCCTGGGTTATAACCGCGTCGTCACCGCCGAAGACGGTATCCGCCAGGAAGGCCAGCAGTGGGGCGACGAGCACGGTATCGAAGTCGACCAGAATTCCATCGACCGCGTCGAGATCATCAAAGGCCCCGCCAGCCTTAGCTACGGCTCCGACGCCATCGGCGGCGTCGTCAATCTCCTCACACCTCCGCCCGCCCCTGATGGCAAGATCCTCGGTTATGCCAGCGGCACTTACGGCACAAACAACGGGCTTGTCAACGGCACCCTCCGACTGCAAGGCAATCGCAACGGTCTGGTCTGGAGTACCCAACTGTCGGAGAAACTTGCCAAAGACTACCAGGACCAGCACGACGGCCGCGTATACGCCACCAACTTCAATGAAAAAGACGCCCGCGCCATGATCGGCCTGAATAAATCCTGGGGCTACTCCTATCTCAACGCCTCGCTGTTCGACGACCTCCAGGCCATCCCCGACGGCAGCCGCGACTCGGCCACCCGCAAATTCACCTACCAGATCACCGACTCCGATACCTATCGCCCCATCGTTCCCGGGTCCGTGCTCAATTCCTATTCCATCCCGACCCTCCATCAACACGTGCAGCTCTACCGCTTCTATGACATCAGCAGCATCGCCCTGGGCAATGGCACTCTGCTCGTCAACCTCGGCTGGCAATATAGCCACCGCCGTGAATTCACCCATCCGCAGAACCCGGACGTCCCGGGCCTCAACCTGGAGCTGCATAGCTACACCTATGACATCAAATACAACTTCACCATCGGCCACGGTTACGAGACCAGCATCGGCGTCAACGGGATGTACCAGACCAACGCCCTCGGCTACAGTACCGACTTCCCCATTCCTGCCTATCATCAGTTCGATATCGGCCCCTTCTTTGTCGAAAAGAAAAGCTTCGGCAAGCTCGATATCACCGGCGGCGCACGGATCGACACCCGTACCTTCTCCGGCCAGTCCGCCTACATCGACACTACCACCCCCTACTTTCCGTCACTCTACACCGGCGAGAACCCTTTGTCGGCGCCCGGCGTCACCCAACAGTTCCCGGTACTCAACAAAACGTTCTCCGGCTTTTCCGGCAGCCTTGGCGCTACCTATAACTTCTCCGAACATTTCCTGATCAAAGCCAATATCGCCCGCGGCTTTCGTGCACCCAGCATCGCCGAGCTCTCGGCCAACGGCCCTGATCCCGGTTCCCAGATCTATCACGTAGGAAACAGCAGCTTCAAGCCTGAATTCAGCCTCCAGGGAGATGTCGGCGCCGCGTTAAACCTGGCCCATGTCACCGCCAGCGTCAGCCTCTTCGACAACCAACTGGAAAATTACATCTTCCAGGAGCAGATCCTCGACGCCAACGGCAACGCCCAACATGTCAACCCTGACGGCACGCCAAATCCCAACGGCCAATACAGCAAGTTCACCTACGTCCAAAGTAAGGCCCGCATCAACGGCGGCGAATTCTATCTCGATATCCATCCCGTCTCCTGGCTGCACTTCGAGAACTCCCTTTCCCTGACCTATGGCACCAACATCATCAATGGCGGCAAGGCTCCCGATAGCCTGAAGTATCTGCCCTTTATGCCGCCACCTCATACCCATTCGGAGTTACGCGGCACCACCGCCAAAGGGTTCGGCCGGATCAGGAACGGCTATGCGTTTATCGGGTTTGATCACTACAATCCGCAGAACCGCTTCTTCTCCGCCTATGGCACCGAGACCTACACCGCAGGCTATAACCTCCTGAGCGCCGGCGTCGGGATGAAGCTTGTGAACGCAACCGGGAAGAGTATCCTTGAGCTCTACATCGAAGGGACCAACCTCGCTAACGTCAACTACCAGTCGAACATGAGCCGCCTGAAGTATTTCGACAACCCGGTAGTTCCTCCCGGCGTCCAGCCCGGCATCTTCAATATGGGCCGCAATATCAGTTTCAGGGTCGTCGTGCCATTCGATCTGTCACCAAAGAAGCGCCCGGCAGCCGGCTCCTGACGGCATTCCGACACGATCTGCCTGCAATTTCCTACCTTTAAGGAACCCTCACTGCCTTCCCGGTAGCCCGATAACCTTTTTCATAACCCCAAAACCTTTCTTATGAGCGCCACTACCCCGCTAACCCCTTCCACCATCACAGACCCCGCGCTTCAGGCCGCGTTCACCGCCATTCACACCGCCTACCTGAACGACGCTACCAAGCCCGTCACCATCGGCGGAGTGACCAAAAATATCCCCTATCCCTTCCCATCGCCCACCGACTGGCGCGACAACTGGATATACCTGCTGATGACCGACCGCTTCAACAACGATCAGAAGCAGCCGGCCGGCGCCTGGGACCAGATCTACGGCTTCCGCCAGGGCGGGACCTTCAACGGGATCGCCGCCCAACTGGATTATTTGCAAAAGCTCGGCGTCGGCGCGATCTGGATCACTCCCGTCCTCAGGAACTCCGCACCGGCCGGTTGGGAATACAATTACCATGGCTATGGCATCCAGGATTTCCTGACCATCGACGAACGCTTCGCCTCCGACGGCACAGCCCCCACTGCGGAGCGTGAACTTGCCGCCCTCGTAGACGCGGCACATGCCCGCGACATCTACGTGATATTCGATATCGTCATCAATCACAGCGCCCGGGTTTTCGACTATTTCCTTAATGGCAATACCATCGTCGAATTGGATAACAACGCGGCCATAATGACTGCCCGGCCCGGTACCGAACCGCCGATCGAATGGCTCAATGGCTTCGGATTCCCCCGCGCAGACTGGACCAACGCATTCCCCGCCGGTACGTCTCTCTCCCCTGACGACGCCGTATGGCCTTCGGACCTCCAACGCGCCGACTTCTTTCGCCGTCGCGGCAACCGGCTCTCGGACAATAGCCCGGCAAAAGGCAACTTCATCGAAGGCGACTTTGGTTCCTTCCGCCAGCTGGTCATGGAATACGCCGCCGACAACCCCGGCCAGACTGCCCTTCGAACCAGCTATGGCCAGTACCCCGTACTCAACATCATGATCCAGATATACTGGTATCTTATCGCAAAATTCGACATAGACGGATTTCGCATCGATACCGTCAAGTATGTCGACCCCGACAAAATGGAACAGTTTGCAAACGCCATGCGCGAATTTGCCCTCAGCATCGGCAAACGCAACTTTTTTACCTTCGGCGAAATCTGGGATAACGAACAAACGATCGGAAACTTTATCGGACGCAACAGTACCGATGGATTTGGCATCGATGCCGCTCTCGACTATCCCCTCTTCTTCGCCTTGCCCGGCTATGCCAAATGCCAGGCGCCCGTTGAGAGCGTCCGCCAAATTTTCGAGAAACGCAAAAAGGCGGAAGAGACAAAGCTCAGCTCCCATGGAGAAGCAGGTAAATATTTTGTGAGCTTTCTTGATAATCACGACCAAAAGATGCGCTTCCATCACCCGGCTACCCCAAAAGAACAGGTGCTCCTCGGACTGGCCGCACTCTTTTGCCTCCAGGGCATCCCATGCATCTACTACGGTACGGAACAAGGTCTCCAGGGCACCGTAGACGCCAACGGAAACCCTGTGCTTAATTCGCTGGAGTCCGTTCGGGAAGCGCTCTGGGGAAAGCCCGCTCCTTTCGATATCACCAACTCCTGGTTCACCGACATCCAAACCCTGGCGCAACTACGCAACAACGAAACCGCCCTGCAATACGGCCGGATCTATTTCCGACCCGTTTCCAGTGACGGCAAAGGATTCGGGCTTTCCTACGGCATCGGCGGCGTGCTCGCCTTCTCCCGTATCCTGGCCGGCCGTGAGGTCATCACTATTGCTAACGCCAGTACCACCACGCCCTTCAATGGTTTCGTCCTCGCCGACGCCGATACCAACCGCGCCATGCCCGTGTACCGAACGGCATACAGCAACCTTACGCCGCCGCCTGCTAACAGTACTATGCGGCCATTCTTCGGGATCACCCTCTATTCCCGGAAATCTCCGGATTCCTCTGAAGATTCCACTACCGCAGACATCGTCGCCCTGCCCGTTACCTTATTGCCCATGGAGGTCCGGATCTTTACTCCGGCGAATGTTTGACAAATTTCAATCCTCCGGTCAATTGCAGGAAGCTAAATTGCAGGCGAACATTAAGGGCTAATTAGTTTCCTTTAAAGTATTTATTTAATCCAAAAAATTTTCTCTATATGGCAGCGAAACAATATCTTCATGCCTCATTAAACCTTTTTTTATGAGAAAGAGCATACGCCCTCCTAAGGCCTTCTTTTATTTGGCCACCCTTTTCACAACAACCATCATCGCTTTAACTGTAACGCTGTGGAGCCCTGCGTCCGCACAAATCCGCCCGGCAGTAGGCGGCGGTGGTGGACAATATGTCCTTACGGTATATTCTTGCACCCACTGGAAGTGCGACACGGGTGGTACCGTTTCTTGCCCCGGCGCTGACTGGACGCCTCCCGGCTGTTAAACCTACTGTTGCAAGACCCTCCGTCCCCCGACGAAGGGTTTTTGCCTCGCTGTTCTTCCAAATCCACAGTCCTTGTGGTTTCAATCTACAATCTTCTGCGCACGACGCAGCAAAATTCTCATGCCCGGTAACAACTATCGACATATCGCGCTTGGATTGCTCCTGCCTGCAATGCTATATTCCTGTAGTCATCAACCGGAAGCAGCAGTCTATAGCACGAAAAATACCAGGACCATCCCGATAAACGTAGTTAAGTATAGGAACGCTGACTTTAATGACCTTTTTAAGCTCGAAAAGATAATCAGGCTGACTACCAACGACAGCACCCTGATCGGAAGGATCGACAAAATAACCTGGTTCGAAAATAAATTCTACATCCTAGACGGATCAACAAATTATATCGATGTTTTTGACAGTTCCGGCCGGCTTCTATTCAACATCGGCAACATCGGTGAAGGAAAAGATCAGTATTTCAGGATCGCCGACTTTGACATCGATAGCGCCGGCCGGAAAATATATGTGCTGGACGATTTTAAGAAAAAAATGATCGCTTTTTCCAACATAGATGGCCATGCGCTCGAAGAAAGGCGCCTATTCGATTTTACGGTAAACAGGTTCACCGCCATCAACGGTAATAACTCCCGTCAATTGATCTATAGCAGGGGCGCGACGGCCGAATCCAGCGATATGTGGTACAATATCCTGGTCGCCGATTCCACCAACCATATCCGCTATCGGCTGTTGCCCTATATCTCAACCGGCTCCTTTATTTTAAGCCCCGAACAACCCTTGCAGAAGACCGGCGACCGCATCTCATATCTCCCACCCTTTTCAAGCACTATTTTCGGGCTGAACGAAGACCATACCCTGTCCGCTAAATATGTCCTGAAATTCCAGGGCGCCAACGATGACTATGCGAAAATGATTGCCGACCTTAAAAAGAATAGCCCTAAAAGCATTACCGGATTTCTTCAATACCTCAACGACAGCAATTATATTCGATTCTTAAACTACCTCGAAACGGATAGCTTCTTATATGTCTATTACACCACCACCAGCCAGGGCAACCAGTTCCTGATCTACGAAAAGAATAAGGATTCGGCTTTGCTGATCTCCACTATTCAAAATAATTATCTCAATTTCTCCGGCCAGCCCAAAGCCGCGATCGGCAATGATCGGTTCATTTGCCTGATCGAGCCCGATAGCTTCCTCGATAAGGACCTGTTGAAAAAGTACCTGCCTTCGATCGATCTCGATTTCAAATCGAATGCCAATCCCATGTTGGCCATTCTAAAGATAAAATCATTCTGATGCGTCCCGGCATTATCATACTTTTCCTTTTCCTTTCCTGCGGCTTGGCCTCGAACCGTATTTCCTCATTTTTAAAGCTTATCGGCAACACTAGATCCGATATGCTTATCATTCCCAGGAATGAAATGATCCTCCCCGGCACGACACTTTTTAAATACCCTTACAAAGGTCCGTCCGATAGCATCCCTTTGGGCAAACTGCTCGATGCTGACAAACAGTGCGTCATTTTCTTCCTGGGAAAAGAATATGTTTCACAGTGCGACATCTGTCTCTATGATCAGATCAGCTTTATCAAAGACCTGTCCAAATCAAAAGATATGCCTGTCCTGTTCCTTTGCGACAATCCGGACAGGCGGGAAATGGCGATATTTCACAACCGCCATAATCTGAACAATTTGTATTTAGTCCCTGCCGGCAGCCAACAATTGAAACGATACGATCATACCTGTTTTCTAACACCCGCATACTAACCACAATGATTCGATCCTTTTTCAAGCTCGCCGTACGCCGTATCACAAAAAATGTCGCTTATTCCGTCATCAACATGCTTGGGCTGACTATTGGCTTTACTGCCTGCATGCTCGTGGCCGCCGTCGTTTGGAATGGATGGTCATATGACCGGCAATGGAGCCATAGCCATGAACTTTATCGCGTTATGATGTCGGGCAGGGATGGCAAAGTAATAGACCATGACTTTAATACCCTTACGGGGATCGGCCCATCCCTTAAATCGAATTTTCCTGCCGTCACGGAATTTTGCCGCTTGCGCAATACCCACATGAATCTTCTTTCCGATAAGTCATCCGCCGGAGTAATGGCAGACTGCCTTACCGGTGATTTCAGCGTGTTTAAAATGCTCGATATCCATATCCTCGAAGGAAGACCGGAGCAGGCCGTCGACGGCTATCCCAATCTTATTATTTCCCGGGAATTAAAAGAAAAGCTATTTCCTGATCTCGACCCCATCGGCAAAATAGTCACCCGGACCTCTGAATATGCGATGCCGTATGAAGGAAAAAAAAAGCAATATCTCGTTACCGGCGTCATGGAAAACCTGCCCGCGAATTCGCTTTTCTTTGCCGGCGCTTTATTATTGGATGCGCCCTGGCCGGGCGAAAACGACCTTAATCCGCTATCCCAAACCGTTTTGCCCCAGTATATTCTCGTTAGACCGGGAACCGATATGGTTTCCTTTACCACCCGGGTCAACAACTGGTATGCCAATTCTCCTGGAAAAGATAACAATTCCCCCTCTGCTTTATTTTTTCAACCAATTACAAGCATCCATCTGCATCCGGAGATCGGGAATGATCCGGACACCAGCGAAAGCCTGCGCAATATCTCCATCTATATCGCCATAGCCGCCTTGATCATGCTGATCGCGTCCATCAACTACATTAACCTTTCTCTCGCTATTTCGCTTCAAAAGATCCGCCATATCGGCATCCGGGTAGTCCTCGGCGCCGGTAGATCTCAAATCTACCTGCATTCACTCGCCGAATCGGCGGTATTCTTTTTCATTTCATTTGCCTCCGCTTCCCTGATCTTTATCCTTTGCCTCGGCCCTGTACAAAGTTTCATCGGTCATTCGATCGATTTAAGTACGAAGCAGTATCTCCTATTATTTTTCTTTTCAGCATTTTTACTCCTGACCATTATTACAAGCAGCGGCTTTTACCCCACGTGGGTATTATCCAGGCTAAACCCGGCCCTAATACTTAGAGGAACCCTCGGAAGATTGGTAAATGCCGACGGCATCAGAAAGGCGTTGATTGTCGTTCAATTTATCATTTCCATCACTCTTTTTATTTTCATCATTATTATAACAAGGCAGCTTGATTTTCTAAATCATAAAGACCTGGGATTCGATAAAGACAATTTGTTATGCATCGACTATAATGTGTGGGGCTCAAAAGCCCGGGCGTTCAAGCAAGAATTGACTAAACTGGCTGGTGTGACCAACGTAAGTATCAGCAGTTGGAACCCCGCTTTGGGCGAAGGGTATATGTCAACGGACATGAACGACACGAAAGACAGCTCAAAGAAGGTTAAGATCTGGTATATCGGCGGCGATTACGATCTTGTCTCCACCCTGAAATTTCGCCTGATCGATGGGAATAGCTTACGCGATCGTCAGCCCGACACCGCTAAAGCCAACTCCGACCCGGTATTGATCACCGCTTACACGGCTAAAGCGCTCAATGTGAAAAACCTGGGTGAGCCCAATCCTCTGCTTCAGGGAGAACCGGTCGGTATCCTAAAGGATTTCAATAACGGTTCCCTGCGTTATACAATGACCCCTACGGTCGTGACAGTCACTCCGTCTCCCAGCCGCGGATACATTCTTGTACGAACATCCGGACCGGCCAACAGACAACTGCCGGTTCGGCTGAAACGGCTATGGCAGCAGTTCTACCCCGACAAATTGCTGCAATTCAGCTGGACCAGTGAATCTTTGGCTGTACAATATATGGAAGAAAGTAAGCTGCAAAAGTGCTTTTCAATCCTCGGCCTGTTGAGCGTTTTTCTCGCCTGTCTTGGATTATTTGGCCTGGTGTCCTTTTCCATTGAGCTCCGGGTCAAAGAGATCGGCATTAGAAAAGCGCTCGGCGCCACTGCAACACGGATTATACTTTTGTTGTCGGCAACTTACTTGAAATTGATCTTCCTTGCCATTATCATTGCTACGCCGGCAGCGCTATGGATAGGCTCCTCCTGGCTGCAAGGATATGCCTACCGCATCGAGCTAACCTGGGGAGTTGTCATTATATCCTGGCTGTCAATTTTTTCCCTTGCCCTTTTCACCCTGGTTACCACTGTTGCAAGGGTGGCCTTGCAACAACCGATCATCGCGCTCAAGACAGAATGAGATGCATGTAGCCACCTAATTCCCCACCACCGGGAAAGAAGAGATCCTCAACCTCGCCGCCCCCATCGGGATCAGTTCGATCGTCTCCTCCGCCGTACTCACCGCGACCGGACTTTGCGGTACGACCCCGCACAGCCCATATTGATCGATCCCCCACCCTGGTATCTTCCGCCCTTTCGCCCGGATCACGATCGGCGCCGCATCCTGCGTGAACGGGAAATCATCCTTCGGCCATGGTTTTTTCACCACTTCAAAATCCGCGGCTGCCGCCGCCTTCCCATCCGCCGAATCCACGCCTCCCAATTCCAACCCATAATTCCACGCACTCCCCGGCAGGATCTCGAACGCCGGCCATTGGGCGGGATTCGCACTTGCCTGCCACTTCGAATCCCCGATCGCACTTGCCTTACTGTCCACTTTCACATAATCTTCCTTGATCTTTAACGAAAAACTCAGCGGCCCATAGCTCACACTCACACTCCCCTTATTCTGTTCCCACCTCGTCACCTTCATTTGCATAGGCAAATTCAATTCCACCTCATCCCCATCCGCCCAGGTCTTCTCTATCTTCGCATACCCATCGGCAGAAAGCCCGACATCGACAACGCCCCCATTCACCCGAACCGAGGCCGACGAGCACCATCCCGGGATCCGCAGATACAACGGGAACGCCACAGGACTCTCCACCCTCACCCGTATCCGGACCACCGTGTCGAACGGATAATGCGTCGTCTCTTCGATTCCCGCCGGTACCCCGTCTCCCACGCGGGCCTTCACCGCACAGTCACTGTATAACAACGCCGCAACTCCATTATCCGGCGTCGCCATCCAAAGATGCTCCGCATAATAAGGCCAGCCCTGCGAATGATTATGCTGACAGCAACGGCTGCTGAAGGGGTTCATCAGCAGGAACGGGCCCGAATTCTCTATCCCCGGACTGTGATCCTTGTCATCGCAAAGTACCATATTCGGCGCCGTCAGATACCGCAGCCCCCTGAAGTCAGGCAGGACCGCCGCCGGATAAGTATTGAACGCGACATCTTCACAATTATCCCCCCACATCGCATCACCCGTGATCCCCATCAGCAGCTCATCCGAAGACATCTGCTCCACCATCCCGCAGGTCTCCACCGCCTGCCGCGGATCGGAATAACCTTTCCTGGCATCTTCATCGGCGCCGAACATCCCCCCCGGCGCCTGTCCGTATAACCGCCGGATCAGCGCAAAATCATTGTAGGTCGACCGCAGATTTGCCGAATCCCTCGTCTGCATATAATACGTCGCAGGCTCCCGAAAACACTGCGCTATATTCACATTATGCCAGTTCGGCAACGTCGTATCCTGTCCCCAGTTGGCCGTACAACGATGGATCTTCGCGGCAAGATCCAACAGCCACCGCTCCCCGGTATGATCATACAGCCAATAGATGCTATACAAATTATCCCCACCCCGGCTGTTCTCCCAATAGGTCCGTAACAACTGCCCATCCGGGACGCCCATCTCCCACCGGAAATAACGCGTCATAAATGACAACACCCGCGGGTCGCCGCTGTACTCGTAATACGACTGCATGCACCATAACATCAGCATATTCGGCCAAAGATCAGGTACTGTATCCTTCCCGGGATGCTCAATCACCCGCGGGCCGAAATATCCGTCCGCCCGCTGGCTTTGCAATACCTTCTCCAGCCAGTCGCGCGTCGTTCCGATCATCACACTGTCGCGCAGCAGATAACCCAGATCACCATATCCCTTCAGCCAATACGGCACTTCCTCCCAGCCATGCGACCCCTCCCCCGTTCCACTATACCAGGCATTGTCCTTTTTCTCCAGCCAGGCGCTGATCTCGCCCAAATGCCCTGTCAACCCATCCCGTTGTAGTTCCAGGTACTTACGCACCCATCCTCCCGGCTCCACACTCCCCACCGGCAGCTTGATGAAATTCAACGGCGCCAGCGGCGACCGGTTCGAAATATAAAAGGAATTGACCCGACCAACATCCGGTCGCTTCACCGCAGTCACCTCCACCCCACCCACCGCCGAGCCCGCATCGCCGGTCAAAGCACTTCCCCCACCCGCCTCATCGCCCCTCCCCTCCAACGTCTCCACCCCCTTGATACTCCCGGCATCCATTTTCAACAGATCCATCACCAGCACCTCATTCTCCCCCTTCTTCAGCCACGAAGCCGGACAATACAACCGCAGTTGCGGCCCTACATTCCAGTATCTCCCGAGGTTATGCCCATTCACCCACACGACCCCCTTCCTGAATTGCGACATGTCTACATATGTATCCTCCACACTATCCAACCTGAACGTCCCGTTGAAAAACACCCCGGGTCTCCCGGCCCGCAATCCTGCGCTTCCCCCGGACCCGGCAGCTTTCACGAATGCTCCTTTCAACCCCTTCACAAACCCTTCATCCATCGGCAGCTTATACGTCTCCCAATTCATCAACGTCATTCCATCCAGCGTCACCCGATCCGTAATTCCCTTCCTATCGATCATGTACTGCGCAAAATTGATATGCCCCATCGCTTCCACTAAGATGTCCAGCACCGGCTCCTTCACCGCCGTCTCCGGCAACGTCACCGTCCAATGTCCCCCATCCCGGTATACCGTATCGATCAGCTTCCCGTTCAAAAACACCATCGCAAAATCATGCGGCTCCGTGATCGTCAGCTTCCCGCTTTTGTGGCCCACCAACCGGGTGCGATACAGGATCAACCCGCTGCTTTGCCCGAATGCCTCCATCGGCTTCGGCGTCGCCGTAACCACAGGGCTCCCGAGCATGCTCCACAACGATCCCGCCGGCCTCATCTCCACCGGCCCGAAACCCATCACCGGCACAGGCGCCGGCACCGGCGGCAACGTACCCTTAGCTCCGCCCGGAGATCCCGCATACTCTCCGATCAGCCTCCGCAAGGCATAATATTTCGGCGTCGGCCGGCCCTGCTCATTGATCGGCGCATCATAATCATAGCTCGTTACATCCGGCTGATATTGCGTCGGGGAAAACGCATTCGCACCTGCCGTACAACCAAAATTCGTCCCCCCATGTACCACATATAAATTGAAGGACCGGTGATGCGACAAAAGATAACGGACCTCATGCATAATGTCCGCCGTATCCGGATGCTGCCACGGCTCCTTCCAATGCGTCAGCCAGCCCGGATAGGTCTCGCTGCTAAAGGCCGGTACATCCGGATCCTGTTTCGCCGCCTGCGCAAAATCCGCGTCCCCGCCCCCGCTGTCCAACCCGATCGCACAACTGTCCAGGCTCCCGGCCTCCAGCATAAAGGCCGCCGGCCCATCCGCCGTATAAAAAGGCGTCGTCACCCCATGCTCCTGCCAAAGCCGATGCACCGCCTTTACATAATTCCGGTCGTTCCCATAACTGCCATATTCATTCTCCACCTGCACCATCAGGATAGGACCGCCATGATCACACTGCAACGGCACGATCTCCTTCGACAGCCTCGCAATATACCGGCTCACCGCACTCATATAGCGCGGATCCATACAACGTACCCGAATATCCGGGATCTTCAACAACCAGGCCGGCAGGCCGCCCCAATCCCACTCCGCACAGACATATGGCCCCGGCCGCAACAACACCCACATCCCCTCTGCCTGACACAACCGGATAAACGCCGCAATATCATGATTGCCCGAACGAAAATCCCACTGCCCCGGCTCAGCCTCATGATAATTCCAAAAGACATACACGGCAATGGTATTGCATCCCATCGCTTTTGCCATTCTGATCCGATGAAGCCAATATTCCCTGGGTATCCGCGCCGGATGCATCTCCCCGCTGATGATCTGAAAAGGTTTTCCATCCAGTAAGAACTCATGGCGCCCAAGCGAAAACCGGTGCATCCCCTGCGTATGACCCGCACCGATAGCCAGGCTCAGGACAACGATCAAAAGAGTATTTTTCATTCAGCCAGTTTGTATAGTCCGATCTTTGAGATTACCGGTTTCAATCGCGACGACAGAATGCGCAGCCGGACGACATGCGCCGTCACTGGCGGAAACCGCAACAGCCTTTTGTACCCGATCGTCGTCCCCGTCACCACCTCCTTCCACTCCCCATTCTCCTTTACGTCGAATGCAAACGCCTCCACCCGCTGCCCAACCCATATCGCCTCCTGTAATAATAGGACGTCAAACGTCTTTGTACCGCTCAGGGTCATCCCGATCGTCTTCACATCATTCTCCTTCATCGTCTCACCCTTCACCCCCATATCGTTTTTCATCACCGCCCCCGCCGCCAGGTCCACCCCGAATGTCGAATCCAGCCGCCGCCTCCACCCCCGCAGACTGCGGATATCCGCATCACTGATCAATCCTTCCCGGTTTGGCGGGATATTCAGCAGTAGGACACTATTTCTGCCCACACTGCTAAAATATAAGTCCATCAGCGCCGCCGGCGTCCGCACCAGCGTATCTTCCCCCGCATGATAGAACCACCCCGGCCTGATGCTCACATCCGTCTCCGCAGGATACCAGATCAGCCCCCTGGCCGGCATCAGCCGGTCCCGGCTGCCCAGGTCCTGGCTCATCAGATCACCCAACGGCGCAAACGTCTGGTCTTTTTGGGAGTTGGCGGCAATGCTCTCCTGCTGCCGCGCATTCACGGGCAACACGCTCCACTCCGTCAGCCGCCCCTGCCCCGTCTCCGTTCCTACCCACCGGACATCCGGCCCCATGATAGCGATCACCGCCTGCGGCTGCAACCGCCGGATCAAATGATACCACGCTTCGAACGCATAGACCTGCTTCTTCCCATTCGGCCCCTCCCCATTCGCGCCATCGAACCACACTTCATCGACCCGCCCGTACCGCGTCAGCAGCTCGGTAAGCCAATTTAGAAAAAGCGCATTATACTTGGCGGAATCCCCATATGCCGGGGAATTGCGGTCCCAGGGAGAAAGATAGAGCCCAAGCCCCATCCCATATTCATGACAGGCGTCCGCAAACTCCTTTACGATATCTCCATGCCCGTTCTTATAAGGGGTATGCGCGATCGTATGATCCGTATATTTGCTGGGCCATAGACAGAATCCGTCGTGATGCTTGGCCGTCAGGATCACCTGCCGGATCCCCGCCTCCTTTGCGACCCGCACCCACTGCCGTGCATCCAAATGCGTAGGGTTGAACAGTGTCAGGTCTTCCTTCCCATCTCCCCATTCCCGGTCCGTGAACGTATTGATCCCGAAATGAAAAAAAGCCGTCAGCTCCAGCTTCTGCCAGCGCAGCTGCCGCGGCGACGGGACCACATTTGCCGCCTTCCGGATAATATCCGCCGAATCGTCCGTTGGAAGGATCGCCACATAACTTTGCCCCGAGCCCCTTACACCCACAAAGCCCAACCCAAACAAAAAAAACCATGTCTTTCTGATCATAATGCAACATCCCGCCTTCCCCGAACGACCTTAATGCAGCCCGCCGAAACGGGGGCGGTAATCCACTAAATTACTATAAGTCAACCACATCCCCATGTTCCGTAATAATATCCGGATCGCCTGGCGTAACCTCCGCAAGAACAGCTCCTATACTTTTATCAATATCCTCGGTCTGTCTTCCGGCATCGCCTGCGCTATCCTTATCTATACCCTCGTATCCTATCAGCTCAGCTTCGATCGGTTTAACCCCAATGCCAACCGGGTCTATCGGGTTGTTACCGTCTTCCATGAAGAGAATACCGAATATCAGTCAGGCGTGCCCCAACCTCTGGGTAAAGCATTTCTGAACGATTACTCCTACACGGAAGCTGCCGCCAGGGTTTGCGTGTACAATTCCGCGCTGATCTCCCTGCCCTACGAAAAAGAGGCAAAGAAATTCGAGGAAGAGGATGGTATCGCCTACGCCGATCCGGGGTTCTTTGACATCTTCCGGTTTCCCCTCGTAAAAGGCGCCCCGGGCCCGGTACTAACCGAACCGAATACCGCCCTCATCACCCGGCAACTCGCCACAAAATACTTCGGCAGTGAAGAGCCCATCGGCAAGATCATCCGCTACAACAACAAATGGGATTTCCGGGTCACCGGTATATTAAAAGATATTCCAAACAATACCGACCGCCGCCAGGAGATCTATCTGTCCTATATTAACCTGAAAGACCAGGATGGCAGACTGGCCAGCGACAGTAGTTGGGGTCAGGTCCGGAGCGGGATGAACTTTTTTATCCGGCTAAAACCCGGCGTCGCTCCAACCCCCGTAGAGCAGCAATTCCCCTCCCTGATAAAAAAATATGATCCCGACGATGTGACCACGACAACCTTCCGGTTGCAGCCGCTGACCGATATTCATTTCAATACCGACTTCGACGGCGCCGTCAGCAGGAGCTTTCTGTGGGCCTTTAGCCTGATCGGGGTCTTTCTTATTATAACCGCCTGTGTCAACTTTATCAACCTCGCGACCGCCCGTGCACTCAACCGCGCAAAAGAAGTTGGCATCCGCAAGGTCATGGGAAGCCTCCGGGCACAACTTTTCTGGCAGTTCATCTTTGAGACGTCCATACTCGTCCTCTTTGCTTTTGTATTGGCCTGCGGGCTGGCTATATTGGCGCTGCCTGCCATGAATCAACTGATGCGCACCCGGATGACCATTACCGCCTTTACCGATCCGGCAACCCTGGCGTTCCTCCTCTTGCTGCTGATTGCCGTCGTTTTCCTTGCCGGCTCCTATCCTGCCCTTATCCTCTCGAAATTCCGCCCGATCACCGCCCTCAAGGGAAAATTATCGCAACGTCATATCGGCGGGTTCTCACTACGGCGTATCCTCGTCGTTACTCAGTTCACGATCTCGCAGATGCTGATCATCGGGGTGATCGTCATTGCCGGCCAAATGCATTATTCAGAGACTTCCGACCTCGGCTTTAGAAAGGATGGGATCGTTCTTCTGCCCGTACCCCAGTCCGACCCGGTGAAGATGGCAACGCTGAGCGCGAGAATGGCCGCAGTGCCCGGTACCGAAAAGATCACACTCTGCTCAGCTGCGCCCGCATCCAGCTCCAACAACCGTACGAGTTTTACCTACGACAACCGGCCGAAGGAAGAGCCCTGGGATATCAATATGAAATTTGCCGACGCGCAATACGTTACCACTTATGACCTCCGTCTTGTTGCCGGCCGGAACATCTTTCCCAATGATACCGCCCGCGAGGTCCTTGTCAATGAGGCCTTCGTTCGTTCCATCCGGCTTCGGAAGCCTTCGGACGTGCTGGGCAAACATCTCACCCTCTCTACCGCCGGTTCGCAATGGGCCCCTATGATCGCCGGCGTCGTCCGGGACTTTCACAATTATTCCATGCATTCAAAGATCGATCCCGTCGTGATCGCTCCGCGCCCGGATATGTACCGCTATTGTTCCGCCCGTATTAATATCGGCGACCTTCGCCCCGTAATGGCGGCCTATGAGAAGATATGGAACGAGACGTATCCCGAATACGTATACTCCGCTCAGTTCCTCGATGAACGCATCGCCCGATTCTATCGCCAGGATACCACAACCCTCCGATTGGTGGAGATCTTTTCGGGTATCGCCATCCTTATCAGTTGTCTCGGTCTCTATGGGCTGGTCTCCTTCATGGCTCAGCAGAAGACCAAAGAGATCGGAGTACGGAAGGTCCTCGGCGCCGGCGTTCAAAGCATTCTCTGGCTCTTCGGCAAAGAATTCAGCCGGCTGCTGCTGATCGCTTTTCTTATCGCCGCCCCCGTCGCAGGCTATGTAATGGCTCGCTGGCTGCAGAGCTTCGAATATCGCATTTCGCTAACGTGGACCATCTTCGCGGCCGCCATCGTCTCCACCTTTGGCATCGCCATGCTCACCGTCGCCTGGCGCTCCGTAAAAGCAGCCCTTGCCAACCCCGTCACCAGCCTGCGTTCGGAATAGAGCGCAGGCTCCGCGCTCTAACTACCATGTGACCGGTCTTAGTCAATATGTTGAAGAACAAAGCCATAATCATAGCTGATCCTGCCGTTTGCATCAATATTTTGCTGCCAGGCAAGTTCATCATGACTGACATCGATAATATCCGCAGTCTTCAAATGGCCAAGCCGGTTAGTTACCGTCTCAATTGCAAAAAGTTCGCTCGAAGTGAATATTTCCATGTCCGGGTCACCATTATGGCACAGTAGCCGCTCACCGCCAAATCCTTCGAATTCCTCCTCTTTTATTTCAACATATCCGGATTCTGACAGCCGGTCATATATGCTGCCGTAATTCCTGGGAACTGGACCATGCTTAATAGCCATATAAGTCATGCCTGTTATACTGTACCCGGTTTTGGCATAATTAAAAAAGTCTGCATAAAACAGCAGCTTGTTCATCTTTGTTTTGAATGGTTCCAAATGACTCGCAAAATACTTCGCCATCATTCCTACCTTTTTCATGACAGGAACCCGATAACCATTGAAATTGTTTGGAACTTTTGTCCCGAAAATTCGCTCTTCAACTATATTTTCTTCCCGGTCCCATCCCGATAAGGTGCCGGAGACTTTTTTGCTGATCCGGTCAAGTTCATGAGGCTCCAATTCATTGCGGCTAAGTTCAATAAGCCGTTTGAACTCCAATGGATCTTTTGCCAATTGAATCAGCCGGCCTGTTGCAATACTCGGCATCTCGCCATTTTCATAATTGCGATAGACATTTTGACCCAAACCTAGTATCTCGCTCATTTTTGCGGCACTCAATCCATATTTATCCCGAATCATTTTGACCTCGTCAATGAATGGTATCCCATACTTGCTTCGGTACTGATTATGCACTTGAGCCTGGTTAAGGTCGTCTAGTTCCAGGGTCGTAAATTCTTCATCGCTCTCATTATCTACCCATGTATGGTAAATAATATGGAAAGGCTCCCTCCTGAATTCAAATGTATCAGGCCTTCTTTTCAGGCTAATATTTCCTTGCGGTTTTGAACGATTCATAAATGTTCGCCTTTCAATTCATAAATGTCATCCATTCCATCCATCATTGTCATCCATTCCATCCATCATTGCCATCCATTTCATCCATCATTGCCATCCATTCCATCCATCATTTATCCATTCCATTTATAATTGTCACCCATTCCTCATTGTTCGCCTTTAAAAGGCAACGGCATTTCATACTCCGCCTCATGAAATGAGATACAAATTACCGGACGCTCGGGCAGACCAACCGAAACTTTTATATAGATCATCTTATCCTTGACCTTCTTGCTAAATATCCACAACGGTGAACCTCCACTAAGAGTGTCCGTCTTGGGCCCCTCAGAATAATCGATCACCGTAAGCGCTTCGATAACTTTGATTCTTTGCAGTGGACTCAATTCCAGATTATATAAGGCTTGCGTATTTTTTCCCCGATCATCCCGGACCCTTATTTCCCAAATTTTCATCTTCTGATGGAAATCGGCGAGGAATGCTCGTACCTCTTCCTTTGTAGTCATGGCTAAACATCATACCCAAATGTACGAATTTATTTAGTAAACTATCTATAAAAGTGAATTTTTGCCCAAAAAATAGCAAAATAACACCCTCAGTGTACATTACCCCCTACTCCCACTTGAACGCCCTCACCGCCCACACCCCGACCAATACCGTCCACAACAACAACCCCGCGATCTTCAGCGGCATCTGCCAGATATGCACCCCCTCGAACGCGATCCGTCGCAACCCATTCACGAACAAGGTCAGCGGCAACAAATTGCAAAACCCCTGCAACCAATGCGGGTAACTTTCGATCGGAAAAAACAGCCCGCATAGCAGGATCTGCGGTAGCACAACCGTATTCGCAACCGGCGATATCGAGCTTTCATTCCGGATCACCCCGGAAATAACAAACCCGATGCCCATAAAGATCCCCAACCCAAACAAGGAAAATATCAGCATCTCCAAAAACGTCAGCCCGCCATTCACCAGCGTAAACCCGAACACAAAATATCCCAGCAACACCATGATCATAAATCCGATCACGTGAAAGAACAACCTGCTCAGCATCTCTCCCGCAATGATCGACCTGCGTCGTACCGGCGTCGCCCTCAGCCGCTTCAACACCAGGCTCTGCCGTAAACTAAACAACAAAAAGGATGACCCGAACACCCCCGCCATTAAAAGCGAAAAACCCAATTGACCAGGCAGGATAAAATCTATCTGTTTATAGACCCGCCCCGGCCGCCGCTCGATCGCAAACCGGGCAACCGAAGGATTCTTCGGAAAAAATTGCCGGTCGATCTCTCCCACCGTTACCCGCAGCAACCTCTCCAGCCAATCCGTTCCGGGAGTTGAGCCCATCTCCTCCAGCCGCACCGTATAGTGTGGAAAGATCGACATCCCGCCCCCCGCATCCGGCATAATCGTCATCACCGCGGTCAACTGCCCCTTCCGCAATGCCTCCAATTGCTCGGCGGCGCTCATCGCCTTCCTCAGCGTGATCCCCGGTATCTTCGAAATATTTTTATATAACAGGTTCGTCGTATCACAACCCGGCCCAACCGCCACTTTCATGACGGGGGCCTGATCACCGACCATCGATCCAAAAACGACAATGAAAATGATAGGGAACAACAACGAAAAAACGACGGAAGTAGGACTTCGAAGGGTAGCAAGCAAGCTATACTTCGACAAGATCAACACAGCCTTTGTTTCTCTAAAAGGGTGATGCGTTCCGCCGGGCCATTCCCTAATCCCCCTTCTTATCATATATCCTTTTTGCTCTGTCAATCAGTGATATATACTCGTCATCTAAATAATTACTTCCACTGAATAATTTCTTCGCCATCTTCTCCAGATCCGGCCAGCTCACCTGTCCCGCATAGTCCGATCGCTGCAATTTCATCCCAAACAACGCCAGACAGATCGCCCTTCGCCAATCGATTTCCGCGCGGTCCAACGGGATTACATCGTTCATACAATCGAAGCTCATCGTCCGCACCACCGCCTGCCCCGGCAAAGAATAATTTACCCGTATCCGTGCCAGGGTATCCGCCCCCGTTGAATCCGGCTTCGGCGCCACCTCCAGCAATGCCACCAGCGAGTTGCCCGAACCGACCCTCGAACCCGTCAGCCCCGCCGCCGTGTCCTCCAATACCTGCCGCTTGTTGTCATACCCGATCAACCGGTATTCGCTCACCAACGCAGGATTGAATTCAGCCGAGACCGATACATTGTCGGCTACACTCGCCAGCCTCGGGTCTAGCTCCCCCGCCAGCAATTGCTCCACCGTCTTTTCATCATCCAGATAAGCAAAATTGCCCCGCCCGATCTCCGCCAGTCGCGGCAGTTTGGAATCCTTTACGCTCTTCATTCCCAGCCCTCCGCAAGTCAGCCGGATGCCCGCCTGGTTCTGCTGCTCGATCAGGTCTTCCAGGTCCTGCTCCCCAGCCGGCGGTTCCATGCTCACATCCCCGTCCGTAAGTAATATGACCCGGTTATTGCCCCTCCGGATGAACTGCTGTTGCGCCACCGCATACGCCAGCTTGATACCGGCTAAGCCCGGCGAAGGCCCGTCCGCCGCTAACCCTTCCACCGCCCGCAGGATCCGCATCTTCTCAGAACCCGGCATCCCTGCAAACAATACCCGCACCTGCCGGCCGAATTCCACCACCGAAACCGTATCGATATCCCGCAAATTGTCCACCAGTAGCCGGATCCCGGACTTTATCAGCGGCAACTTATTCGGCATATCCATCGAGCCCGAAGCATCGATCAGCAGCACCAGATTGCAAGGTGGCCTGTTCCCGAGATCCACCTTCCTCGCGCATACCCGGACCGCCACCAACCGGTGAGCCGGGTTCCATGGACAAGACACCACCTGTGAACTGCAATTGAAGAGATCCCTGGCCCCCGGCTCTTCATAGGAGAAATTGAAATAGTTCAGCATCTCCTCGATCTTCACCGCATCCGCCGGCACCGCCGACCCCATATCCAGAAACCGCCGGATCGTACTGTAGGACTCCCGCCCCACTGCTCCTGTAAACGACACCGCCGCCGTCTGCGGAACGAAAGGATTCTCCACCCGCCCGCTAAACCCGGCCCCCGTAAATCTCATACTTGCCGGGACCATCAATCCCCTTCCCGCCGAGTCCTTCATCACCGCCTCCACAACCGATGCCTTCTTTAGCACCTGGATCCTGGACACTAACCGCCGCTCGACCTCATCTGCCTCGAACGTATTCATCCTCAACGTCACCAGCAAATATCCCGTCGAATGCACCGCGGTCGTATACGGCTCATACCCATCCACGGCAAATGTCAGCGTATCATCCATGACCCGGGAAGAAATACGGAATTCCCCCGTCATATCCGTCTGATACACAAACCCCGAAGAGTGACTGGAAACAGAAACGTTTTGTAGCTTATCACCGTGAACATCAAGCACCTCGCCGGTCAGAAAAAATTGGGCCGGCGACGACAACCAGGACAGTAGGAAGGATAGTGCGAATACAGCTGGTCTCAAAAAGCGAGTTTTACACCGAACTTCGTCCGGTATGGTGATACAAGCAAAGTTAATGCCCGGCTCGCTCTTCCGCAAAAGCACCTTTCAACACCGGACTGCCCCAATTGAACAACAGGATCGACGCCACGACGATGCCATAGGCAAGCCCCTGCCGCCAGTCGATCCGCTCCCCATAGAACGCCACCGCGATCACAAACCCCATCAGCGGATTGATATAAAGGATGATCCCTACGGTCGATGACGATAACCGCTCCAGACCATACAGGCTTAATAACAACGGGATGATCGTATAAAAGATCGCGATCACCGCTATCAGCGTATAGAAAATCGGCGCCGTCGGCGCCGGTCCGCGATACAAGCCATAAAACGGCAACAACAACACCGCCGAAAATACAACCTGAACCGTCAGCAGATTCACCTTATCCGTCCCATAATTCTTCCGCTGCGTCACCAGGTAAAAAGCATAGAAGATCGCAATGACCATACTATACACCAGGTCAGCCAAATGTCCGAACGCCAGCACCAGACATCCCGCCGTACTGAGCCACACCGCACCCCACTGCCGCCGCGTCAACACCTCCCGGCCAAGCAGATACGCCAGCACCGTAGTCAGGATCGGACACACCAGGTATGCCATCGACGCCGCTTTTATACTCACCGTATTCAACACGTAGATGTAGAAGAACCAGTTGCCCGTCAACAAGAATCCCCCGCCAAGCGCCTGCAGCACAGCCCCTCTCCTGTCCGCCGCCGGCAACGCCCGGATCACCCGCCGGTCCGCCGCCCAGACATGACGCCGAAACAACAGCCCCATAAGTATCATTAAGGTGGCGCTCAAAAAGACACGGTTGTACAATATTTCCTGCGGCGACCAACGTGACAACGGTCGCAATACAAACGCAAATAGTCCCCAGATCGTGGACGCCGTGACGACAGCCACATAATGTTTCACATCCTTCATTCCGTAAAAATATCGCCAAAAAAAATGCCCTTATCCCCTCATTCGCATATTAAAAAATAAATATACGTAGTTCTCTTTCCAGAAACCATACGTTATCTTGTCCCCAAATTCAATACCCCATGCTGAAACGCTACCCTCACGGGAACAGCATACCCTATTTCGTTGCGCTTCTTTTCCCCCTGTCGGTATTCGCACAGCCCGTCATCAATTCCGTTTCGCCTGCTTCGGGCCCCGTCAATACGACAGTCACCATCACCGGAAATAATTTCAGTGCTTCCCCCGCAGCCAACGTCGTTTGGTTTGGTTCCGTTCGCGTCCCCGTCACCGCTGCTTCCACCGGCTCGCTCACCGTTACGGTGCCCACCGGTACCAGCTCCCAACAGATAACGGTTACTACCGGCGGACTGACCTCCGTGCCATTTACCCCTTTCATCACCACCTTTTCCGACAGCAATCAATTCATGCCTTCCGCATTCTCCGCGCGAACGGACGTCTCCGCCGGCTCAGGCCCGCAATTCATCTGTAACGCCGACCTCGACGGCGACGGCAAACCCGATCTGATCGTTGCCAACGGCGATTCCAATACCGTCACGGTCTATCATAACAACAGTACCCCCGGTACGATCTCTTTTTCCGAAGTAGCCTCCTATACGATGGGAACCAACGGCTACCCGATCGGCGTCGCCGCGGGCGACCTGGATGGCGATGGCAAGCCCGACATCGTCATCTCTAACTACTATACCCAAACGCTGACCTTCTACCTCAACGCCAGCAGCCCCGGCCATATCGTAATGGATTCCACGCTCAGCGTCCCGTCCGGCAACTATATCCTCGGCGCATCCATCGCCGACCTCAACGGCGACGGCAAACCCGAAGTGATCGTCGCCTGCCAGGGCAGCAATATGCTCTCCGTTTATACCAACAGCAGCTCGCTGGGGCATATTGCCTTTTCCAATGAGACGCCCGTCCTGGCGCCCTCCGGCGGTTCTCCATTCAGAGTGGTCGTCGCCGACCTGGATGGCGACGGCAGACCCGACCTGGCTGCAGCCAACACTTACGCTGGCACCGTTTCCGTCTATCTCAACACAACACCCGCCGGCGGCGCGGTCTCGTTTGCCGCCGATGTGGACTTTACTACCGGTAATTATCCTGAAGGCATAGCCATTGGCGACATCGACGGCGACGGCAAACCCGACCTGGTCGTTGCCAATAATACCGACAACACCCTGTCCCTGCTCCGCAATACCAGCACCAGCGGCAATCTTAGCTTTGCTCCTCAACTGACCGTCAACTCCGGCTATGCGGCATATGACGTCGTGATCGCCGACCTCGACGGAGATGGCAAACCTGACATCGCAGTCGATGACCAATATAACAATACCGTATCCGTCCATCGCAATCTCAGCACGCCCGGCACGATCTCGCTCAGTCCGAATGTCGACTATGCCACGGGAAATATTCCCTATTCCATAACCACCGCTGACTTCGATGGTGACGGCAAACCCGACCTTGCCACCTGCAACGACGCCGACAACACCTTCACCGTGCTGCGGAATAAAAGCTCTAACGAGCCCGCGATCACCTCTTTCACGCCAACAGTCGGTAATACCGGGACCATCGTGACCATTGTCGGGGTAAACCTCAATGGAGTCACCAGCGTCAATTTTGGCGACTCCGCAGCCGCCTCGTTCACCTACGTTTCTCCGGACACCGTTATTGCCGTCGTCGGGAGCGGCGCTTCGGGCCCGGTCAGCCTCATTGCGGCAGCAGGCGGGACAGCCCTCGCCGGCTTCGTTTACGGTACCGCACCTGTCATCACCGGCTTCACGCCCGATTCCGCCGCACAAGGCGCCCTCGTTACCATATCCGGTAAAGGTTTCACCGGCTCGACCACCGTATTGTTCGGCGGCACTCCCGCACAATCCTTCACCGTCCTCAACGATTCCACCATCACCGCCACCGTTGGTGTCGGCACCTCCGGCGTTATCACTGTCACCAATTCCAGCGGCTCCGCAACCGTCGGCAGCTTCTTCTTTATCTATACCGCCATTCCACCCGTCGTAGTAACCTCTTTCTCACCCGACAGCGCCACCCAGGGCGCTACGGTGACCGTCACCGGCCGGAATCTTTCCGGTATCACAGCCATTAGCTTTGGCGGAACGCCCGCACAATCCTTCCGCATCTATTCCGATAGCGTGGTCTATGTCACCGTGGGCCCCGGCTCGACCGGCAGCCTCGTCGTTAGCGGTAATAACGGTATCGATTCCCTGCCCGGTTTCACCTATATCGCTCCGCCCCCGCCGCCGGCCGTTATAACTATAACCAGCTTCTTCCCAACGACCGGGACGACCGGCACCACCGTGTCTATCCATGGTTCGAATCTGACCGCCGTCAGATCGGTGAAATTCGGCGGAACTCCCGCCGCCTCCTACGTAGCTATCTCCGACAGCCTCCTCCTGGCTGTTGTCGGCGCCGGCTCTACAGGTTACGTCTCTCTGGTGAACAGCACTTCATCCGATTCCCTGGCCGGTTTCATCTATACCTACGATTCCACCCGGCAGACCGATACCGTCCCCGCCTTTAAGCTGCTGTCCTTTATCGGCGCCTACTCCGGCGGCAGCCCCTTGCTGCAATGGCAGACCGCCAATGACGGTATTATCGCTTACTATGCCCTGGAACGTGAGATCAGCGATAACCAGTTCGAGGTGATCGCTACTATCATCCCCGGCGCCAATGACTCGACCATCCACAATTATAACTATAGCGATCCCGGCCATGACCCCGGCGCCAATCACTACCGGCTCCGCATGCAGGATAGCACCGCCGCCTATACCTATAGCTCGACCATCACCGTTCAGCCACCCGGTAAATCGACCATACTTGGCCTGTATCCCAATCCCGTGATCTATGGATTTACCTATGTCACGGTGCCCGATCCCGGCAGTAATTCGGAATTCCAGGTGCTGGATATGGCCGGTAAGGCTATGAAGACCCAGCTCGTTGACGCCGGCATCGCCCAGGTCCGTGTAGACATGTCCGGCCTGTACCCCGGCGTGTATAAGCTGATCTGGACCAACGGCCCGAAGTCCGCTTTCCAGACTGTGCTGATACTGTCACGTTAACCCGGCCGCAACCCGCCGCTGCGCGCCCCCTAACCCGGCCACCGCCAATTCAGCACCTCCGGCATATCCAACCCTTCACGGTCGATATAAGCCCGGTGTTGAATGAGCTTATCCTGCATGTCCTGCTTGAGATACGCACACTTCTCGCCGAGCTGCGGCAGCCGGTCGATCACATCCATTACCAAATGGAACCGGTCCATGTCGTTCAGCACCGTCATATCGAACGGCGTCGTGATCGTCCCTTCCTCCTTATAACCCCGTACATGAATATTGTGATGATTCGTCCGCTTATACGTCAACCGGTGTATCAGCCATGGATAACCGTGGAATGCAAAAATGACCGGCTTCTCCTTCGTGAATAGAAGATCGAAGTCGTAATCGCTCAACCCATGCGGATGCTCCGTGGCCGGCTGCAGCTTCATCAGATCTACCACATTCACCACCCGGACCGCCAGATCAGGCAACCGCCGCCGCAGAATAGAGACCGCCGCGAGCGTCTCCAGCGTGGGCACATCCCCCGCGCAAGCCATCACCAGATCCGGCTCCTTCCCCTGGTCATTGCTCGCCCAGGACCAGATGCCGATACCCTTTGAACAATGCAGCACCGCCGATTCGATATCCAGCCACTGCGGTGCCGGATGCTTGCCGGCGACCACCACGTTCACATATTGCCGGCTCCGAAGACAATGATCCATCGTCGACAACAGACAATTCGCATCCGGCGGCAGATAGACCCGCACCACCTCCGCCTTCTTATTTACCACATTGTCGAGAAAACCCGGATCCTGATGCGTAAACCCGTTGTGATCCTGCCTCCAGACATGCGACGACAGCAAATAGTTGAGCGAAGCGATCTTCCTCCGCCATGGCAACTTATTCGTCACCTTCAGCCATTTCGCATGCTGGTTGAACATCGAGTCGACGATATGAATAAACGCCTCATAGCTGTTCATCAGCCCATGTCGCCCCGTAAGCAGATATCCCTCAAGCCATCCTTCACACTGATGTTCGCTAAGCACCTCCATAACCCGGCCTTCATAGGCCAGCCACTGATCCGTCTCGAGCCGCTCGGCCTCCCACTGACGATTGGTGACCTTAAATACCGCATCGAGCTTGTTCGACACCGTTTCATCCGGTCCGAACAGCCGGAAATTGCGCTGATCCAGATTCAGCCGGATGACTTCCGCCAGGAATCCGCCCAGTACCGTCGTGTCCGAAGCATCCGCCTTTCCCGGCTCTTTTACCCGCACCCCGAAACTTCGGAAATCGGGCATCCGCAGGTCCTTCAGCAACAACCCTCCATTCGCATTTGGATTCGCCCCCATCCGGCGTTCTCCCACCGGCGCCAGCTCAGCCAGTTCCGGCAGCAATGCCCCCCGTTCGTCGAACAACTCCTCCGGCCGATAGCTCCGCAGCCATTCCTCCAATTGCCTTAAATGCCCCGGATTTGTCGCCGGATCGGCCAGCGGCACCTGATGTGACCGAAATGACCCTTCTACCGGCAACCCATCGATGAACTTCGGCCCCGTCCACCCTTTCGGCGTCCGCAACACGATCATCGGCCAGCGCGGCCGCTCGATGGGACCATTCATCAACGCCTCACTCCGGATCCTGCCGATCACCCGGACGACCTCATCGAGCACCGACGCCATCAACTGATGCATGGTCGCTGGATCATCGCCTTCCACAAACAACGGCGTCCACCCATAGCCCGTCAGCAGCTGCTCCAGCTCATCCCGGCTGATTCGCGCCAACAACGTCGGATTCGCAATTTTATATCCGTTGAGATGCAGGATCGGCAGCACGACGCCATCATTGACCGGATGCAGGAATTTATTGGAATGCCACGCCGTCGCCAGCGGCCCCGTCTCCGCTTCCCCATCCCCGATAACACACGCGACCAGCAGATCCGGATTGTCAAAGACCGCCCCGAATGCATGACTCAGCGAATATCCCAGCTCGCCACCCTCATGGATCGATCCCGGACACTCCGGCGAGACATGGCTTGGAATACCTCCGGGAAAGGAAAATTGCGTGAACAGCTTTTTCAACCCCGCCTCATCCCGGCTGATCGACGGATATATTTCCGAATATGTCCCTTCCAGATAGGTGTTGGCGACCAACGCCGGGCCGCCATGACCCGGGCCCGCCACATAGATCATATTCAGATCATAGGCCTTGATGATCCTGTTGAGATGCGCATAGATGAAGTTCTGCCCCGGCGTCGTGCCCCAGTGGCCAAGCAGCATATGCTTGATGTCCTTCACCTCCAATGACCTTCGCAATAACGGGTTATCGTGTAAATATATCTGCCCCACCGACAGATAGTTTGCCGCCCGCCAATAGGCATGGATCTTATGGAGCAGCTCCGCGCTCAACGGGACCGCCACATTGCTTTCAGTCGTCGCTATCATACGTTTAACAGTTTTAATGTTTGCTGCGCGATCACCTTCTCCTCATCCGTCGGGATCACATAAACCCGAACCGCACCCCCCGCAGGAGCTTCAGCCATACCCCCACCCACCGAAGGCGCCTCGCCCATACCTGCACCCCCCGCGCCCGCGCCTGCCCGCGAGATCAACAGCTCATTCTCCTCATTCGCACGCTGGTCGAGCGCAATCCCCAGAAACTCCATCCCGGTACAGATCCGCGATCTGATCGCCGCCGACCGCTCCCCGATCCCGCCACTGAAAACCACCGCATCCACTCCCCCCAACGCCGCCGCAAACGCCCCAATGGCCTTCTTCACCTGGTAACAAAACATCCTTACCGCCTCCGCAGCCTCCGCCGCCCCACTCTCCCGCGCCAACAGATCCTGCATATCCGAACTGATACCCGAAACGCCCTTCAGCCCCGATTGATGGTTCACCAGGTCGCTTAACTGCGCCGCCCCCAATCCCTCCTGCTGCAGGATCCACCAGATAACCCCCGGGTCCAGATCACCGCTGCGCGTACCCATCATAATACCCCCCGCCGGGGTGAACCCCATAGTCGTGTCTATGCTTTGCCCTCCTTTCACCGCCGCCAGACTGGCGCCGCTTCCCAAATGAGCCATGATCACCCGCCCCTCCGCAATTTCCGGCCCGGCGATCCTGATCAATTCTTCGAGGAGATAAGTATAGGAAAGTCCATGAAACCCGTACCGCTGCAGCCCAGCTCGCTCATACCGCCTCGGCAAAGGCATCAACCGCGCCACAGTCGGTAAGGTCGCGTGAAAGGCCGTATCGAAACAGGCGACCTGCCGCAGCCCCCGGTCACGGTCCCTGAATAACCGGATCAACCCGATCTCGCCGGGCAAATGATCGGGATCATACCCGCTGATCCGCTCCAGCTCCTCCACCAATTCATCATCGATGATCGCCGGCTGCCGCCGGCTGGCGCCATGGACCACACGGTGACCTATACCCGAAATTTCAGACTTGCCGGTCTTCTTCTCCAGCCAGTCCAATAAAAAATTTGCCGCCCCCTCCATCCCCGCCCCCTCCACCGCCAACCGCCCTTCCTCCCCTGCGGAAATGTCCTTGAACGTTAGAACCGTTCCGCTCAACCCGATCCGGTCGACCTTACCCCTCAGCCGGTCTTTTAACTCTCCGCCATCTGTCCCGAACACGGAAAACTTAATGCTTGAAGACCCCACATTCACGCATAGAATATTTTTTTTATCGCCACCCATATTTTAATTAAAGTTACCTAACTTGGAGGGTTGCTAAAACGGATCGCTGCTATATTATTGTTATCTGTCCTGCTCTTCAACTGGCTTGGCTACAGACTGCTCACGGCATTCTGGGAGGATCACGCGGCCACGCGGCTCCAGGGCCGCCTCGACAATGACCAATATGATCCCAGCCAGTTGATCCTCCTGCGCGTTTCCGCCGACGCCCTGCCTTATTCCAACTCCACGGAGCAATTCCAACGTTCCGACGGCTTCATCGAGATAGGCCCTACCCGCTACCGGACCGTAAAACGACGCCTTTACAACGATTCCATCGAATTCCTCTGTATCCCCGATGGCGCCGCCAACCGGGTCCGGACCGCCGGCAACGACTTCTTCAGCCTTGTCAACGATCTGCAAAAGCCCGGCCATTCCAAATTTCCCGGCCATTCCGGTAAGACGGGCCCTACTGTCAATAAGATCATTTGGTGCGATGCACACCATTTCCCCGTTCTCCACTATTTTGCCGCCCGTTTAGCGCTGTTCCCTCATCTCATGCGGACAGCGCTTTCCCCCGGACACTCGCGCATCGGCCTCCAACCGCCGCGACAGGAGTATCCCTTATCCTAAAGACATACCAATTTCAAATATTTTAAGTCAACAGTTGAACAATTATGAAGCGCTTATTTGCTATTTCACTCATAGTGATCTCTTTTCCCGCATGCCATACCGTCCATGATTACGATAAGGTCTTCAAAGACCCGAATATCTACTGCTACACCGTTCACCAACTGAACACCGTTGTCATGGGCAACAACTTCAGCCCCATCGTCGCCTCCCGCAATTACATGTACGCCGCCATCGCCGGCTATGAGGTCATCGCCGGCGGCTATCCCGGCAAATGGCAGTCTCTCGCCGGCCAGGTTCATGGCCTGAAGGCCGTACCTAAACCCGCCGCCGGCGCACCCATCGATTTCGAACTGGCCTCCATCCTGGCCTACTGCAAACTCGGCGAAGCCGTTACATTCCCCGAGGGCAGTATGAAGGATTATGTGGATAGTATAAAGACCCTTGCAATGGACCATGGTATGCCCGGCGACATGCTGGACGCCTCCGTACAATACGCCGATACCGTTGCCGCCGCCATCCTGGCCTGGTCGAAAAAGGATCGCTATCTCGAGACCCGCGGCGCCCCCGAATATATGGTCACCGACTCCCCCGGCCGCTGGGTCCCCACCCCGCCCGCCTACACCTCGGCCATGGAGCCGCATTGGAGCGAGATCCGCTACGTCGTCCTGGATAGCGTCAACGAATTCATGCCCCAGCCGCCGTACAAATTTGACGTAACCGATAAGAAGAGCCCATATTATCAGGAAGTGAAGAAGAGCGAGAATATAGTAGACAGCCTGACTAAAGAAGAATCCTGGATCGCCGACTTCTGGGACGACAACCCTTTTAAATTGAACGTCTCCGGCCACCTCATGTTCGGCACCAAAAAGTTCTCCCCCGCCGGCCACTGGATGGGCGTCGTCGGCATCGCGGCTATGAAGTCAGGTGCGGATTTTCCCACCACCGTCGCCGCCTTTGCGAATACGTCCGTCGCCCTCTTCGATGCCTTCATCCAATGCTGGAATATCAAGTATATCTACAATACGCTTCGCCCCGAGACAGCCATCGACAAATATTTCGACGCCAACTGGCGCCCCCACCTGCAAACGCCGCCGTTCCCCGAATATACCTGCGGACACTGCACGATATCCGCCGCGGCCGCCGAGACGCTCAGCGAAGACTTCGGCGACCACTTCAGCTATACCGATACCACCGAGCTTGAATTCGGCATCCCGAGCCGCTCATTCACCTCCTTCCGCGACGCAGCCACCGAGACCGAGCACTCCCGCTTCTACGGCGGTATCCATTATCAATATTCCACTATCGTCAGCCACAAGATGGGCACCGAGATCGGCGAGCTCGTCGTTCAACGGTTACATCTGAAAAAATGAGCCCTATAACTTGACGAATTTGATGCTCCGGCCTGCCGCTTGCAGAATATACATCCCTGCCGGCAGCGCCGTAACGTCGATCGGATAGCTGTTGACCCCCGCACCCACCGGCAGCTGCTGCTGTATCCATACCATCCCATTCATCCCCACCACCCGCAGGTTCAACGCGGAACCCGCCCCCACACTCGAATATTGTAAAAAAGCCGTCCCCGTCACCGCCGTATTGATCAGCCGCAGACTGTCGCCGCCTTCATTCCCCAACCCGATCGCAACCACATTGCTGTATGACACTACCCGACTCTCATCCGTCATCTTCAACCGGTAATATGCCACCTTCACCCCCGGCAACGCCGCATCGTCCGAATACGAATATGATGCCGTCCCCGAAACCGCCGCCGTACTGTCGATAGGCGCATAATTCGTTTCATCCACACTCCGCTGCAATTGGAACCACCCGCCACCCGCCGGCTGCGATGCCGTCCAGTTCAACACCCGCCCCGCATCCGTCAGCAACCCCGTAAACCGTAGTATCCGGATCGGCAATGGCGACGGATCGGCGCCAACGAACAACGAGCCATACATCGGCGACTGACCGTTCGCGCCGGTGAAACTAAACTGGGCCAGCGTCGTAGCCGATAAAAGGATTTCCCCATCATAGTTGTCACCGCCAAACGGCGTCGTACCTGCGACGCTCCCGTCAGGAAGCACAACCGGCGGCGCCAACGGATACCAACCCGCAGAGCCGACCGTAACGCCCGCGGCTAACGGCGCACTCCAGTATATCTGCTGAAAGGCGCTCGTCGCCAGGTCGAATGTGAACCAGCCCCCGCTACTGGGCGTAACATCGCCGTTTTGCGCCGACCCGTATAAGACTCCATTGTAGACCGTCAACCCGTTAGGATTGATGAGATCGGCGGTAAAAAGACTTGCCTGGCTAAAGTCATGCAGATCCGTATAAGCATTGGTAGCCGGATCGAAAGAAAAGATATCCCCGACCTGCCCGCGGTCATTCTCCGTGCCATACAGCAGATTATTGTATGCCACCATCCCGGAATGCGGATATTGAAGCGACGCAAAGTTATAAATATTCGTCACCGTCCCCGCTACCGGATCCAGGACCGCGATCGACCCGCCATTCACCGAGCCACCCTGCGAATTGATAAAATACAGCTTGCCGTTCAGCAGCGTGATATTCCCATACGGATTCGTTCCCGTCGCCCCCGTCAGATTGAACACGTCCGACAAAACCCCCGCCACCGGATCATAGGCAAACACCGTCCCGCCATTGTTTACGCCCCCAAGCGGGGCTACCCCATAAAGCATCCCATTGTAGTAGGTGAGATCCCCGGAAGGACCCGCGCCGTTCGTCCCCGTAAAATCCGCCAACTTCGTATAGACGTTTGTGATAGTATCGAAAGAGAAAATGGTCCCCTTGCCCATGCTCCCGCCAGCCCGGGTCGTGCCGAAGAACTTCGAGCCAAGTGCAATCGTCAGCCCGCCGTAAGGCCGCGCGCCATCCGTGCTCGCCCCAAAGGAATACAGCAGTTGATAACCGCTGCCATCCGACAGAACGGTATACAGCACACCAAGCCCGTTGGCGCCGCCATTAGCCGTTAGACCGTACAGCTTGTAGGGCTGGGCATTCACCGCCGTGGCGATGAACAACATTAAGGACAGTAGTAGTGGTCTCATAACTGATATGTTTATTTGCCAGCCCGTTATTGCAGAATAAAGCCGCTCTTCGGACCACCCCCCGTGGGCGTCCAGTTGAACTGGAAAAGTATATTGTACGCATTGGCATTGAGATCGTAACTGTAGATGACCCCCGCATTACTAGGACCGTCCGCCGAAGTCTGGCCATATAATATCCCCGTCACCGAGTCGATGGCGACCGGCCCTACAGGATTCGCTCCATCGACATATGGCTGATAATCCGCCTGCCAGTCATATAGCTTTGTGTAGACTATTGCAACCGGATCGAAAGAATACAATGTCCCGTCCACCCCGGACTCGCCGCCATACCAGGCCACCCCGTAAAGCACTCCCTTATAGACCGCCAGTTGCTCCGGATACTGTCCCCAATAATAAGAATCGAAATTGTACAGATCCTTGAAAGCGCCGGTCCGCGGATCCAGCGAAAAGATACAGCCAAGCGTACCGGGCACGCCCTGATTCGTCGTCCCATACAAAAGACCGTTATAGCCTACCAGTTGCACCATGCCGAACCCTGCCGCCGGATCCGGCCCAAAATCGTAAATATCGACAGCCGTCCCCGTTGCCGGATCGAAGCTCATAATACTGCCTGTCCCATAGGCCGCTCCGACTACGCTCTCAAAATAAAAGACATTATTGTAAACAGTGATGGTGCCGGACGGCCTGGCGCCCATCGCTGCGGAGAAATCATATACATCCGCCAGCGTACCCGAGACCGGATCGTAACTGAAGATCGTCCCATAATTATATGCCCCGCCGGACCCTCCCAAGCCATAGAACTTTCCATTATAGTATACCAGATCCCCCTCCACCGTCGCCCCATGCACGCTATCCAGATCGACCAGCTTCGAATACGCCTGCGCAACCGTATCCCAGGAATAAAGGGCCCCAAACCCCAATGAACCGCCGAGCGCCGTCGCCCCATACAACTTCCCACCCGGGCCCGGGATCATTTTCCCATAGGGCTCAGCGCCATCCGGACTGTTTTGAAAATTATATAATACCTGATAATTGGTGCCGTCTGTATTCATGCTGTACAGCACGCCGACACCGTTCGCGCCACCTAATGTTGTGGTACCGTAGATCTTGGTTTGTTGTGCAAACGCCCCGTTCCGGGATAGCAGGAACAGTAGCAGATAGAGGACATAGTATAATGGTCTCATAACCAGCCGGGTTATATTGGGGAAACCTCCGCCAGAAGGTTATTCCTGCAATTCCCGTGCCCGCCCTTCGCCGCGGCCACAACCGTTACACCCGTGCCGTTACTCCCTGCCACGGCCCCTGGTACCTACATTCCCACACTCATCTCCTTTCCCGAATACTCTACCACTTTATCTGCCCCTATCTCCGCCTCCGCCCCGGTCCCATGTCCCTCCTTCACCACAACTACCCTGAAAACCCGATGCTTCAACATCCCGGGAAACGACCCCTTCCTCCCCCCGATCACCAACTGCCGCCGCGCATCCACCCACTCCATCGGGATCTCCGCAAACGCCCCCCGCTCATATTGATACCCGTCATTCCCATCTTCATACAACATAAATTGCCCATCGGCCCCCGCATAGATCCGCAGCTCGATAGTATCAGCGGGCCGCTCCGTCGCATACTCCATCACCGGTCCCATCGGCACGATCGACCCCGCCCGCACAAAAAGCGGCATCCGCTCCACCGGCGCCGCCGCATCCACAGTCTGCCCCCCATCCAGCCGCTTGCCCGTCCAGAAGTCATACCACGCCCCGGCAGGCAGATACACCTTCCGCGTCCGGACACCCGCCACCGTCACCGGATTCACCAGGAACGCCGGCCCGAACATATACTGATCGCGGATCGGATAGACCTGCGCATCCGTTCGGAAATCGAACGCCAACGCACGCATCGGCGTATAGTTCTCCTGCGTTACCCGACCCGCCAGCGAATAAATATAAGGCAACAACCGATACCGCAACCGGTCAAAAGCTAACAGCACCCCCCTTGTCCCCTCGTCCCAGTTCCTCGAGAACAACGCCCGCTCCCCCTTGCCATGGATCCGAAAGACCGGACAGAAGGCCCCAAACTGAAACCAACGCACAAACATCTCCCGCTTGTCGGGATCTGTCCAGTCCGGCGCTTTCCACGCCAGATGATATCCCCCGATATCCGAGGTCCAATACGGAATTCCCGATGCACAGGCATTGATGCCCTGCGGCACCTGGTCGGCAAAATCATGCCATGTGCACTGGATATCCGAAGACCAGAGCGTGACGGAATTGCGCTGCTCGCCGGCAAACGCCTGCCGCGCCAGGAAAAAAGCCCGCTTGCCCGGGATATCCCGCCGCCAGCCCTGGTACACCCCGTCGGTATGCGACAGCGAATAAGTATTGAAATAATCGAAACCCCGGCCCGTATAGAACGTAGCCTTCCTCCGCTCATCCAATAGCGAACCATTGTCCGGCTCGCACTGGTCGATCCACCAAGCATCCCACCCATAGCGCTTCACCAGGCTGTCCCGCGCCTGCTCCCAGTATAGCCTCCTCGCCGCAGGGTTATGCGCATCATAATACGTATCGAACGTATGCGTCACCACATTATCCCAGGTGATCGTCGTCAGCCCGCCCATTGCCGCCAACGCATCATAATCGGCCGTCCCTTTCCCGAAGACCGGCCAGATCGAGATCATCCCATGAAGATTCTCCCGGTGCAGCGTATCCAGCATCCCCTTCGGGTCGGGATACCGCTGCGGATTCATGACATGCGACCCTATCGGCAACGGCTCCCAGTAGTACCAGTCCTGCACCACTACATCTACCGGGATATGCGCATTGCGATACCCCGCACCCGCCGCCAGCACCTCGGCCTGGGCCCTATACCGGTCCTGGGACTGGAATAACCCAAACGCCCACTTCGGGAACATCGGAGCCTTGCCCGTCAACCGCCGGTAAGAATCGATGATATGATCGAATGCCGGACCATAGAAGAAATAATAGTCCACCATTGTCCCGCTTTCCGAACTATAACTGTACTTCCCCGGCAACGTCCCGTCGAACTCCGACGCGGAATAATTGTCCCACAGTAACCCATAACCGCGGCTGGACATCAACACCGGGATTGCGCCCGTCATATACCTGATCGCAAGGTCCTGCTTGCGCCCCTTGTAGTCGATCGACCCCGAATCGAGCGGATGACATCCCAATCCGAACAACCCCTCGTCCGCGGGCGACAGAAATCGCGTCGTACACGTATAGGTGGGCTCCCCTACCACCGTCGCCGGAGTCATCGTCTTTCCGTAACGGCCATCCTCCGCCAGGATCACATTGCCACGGGGATCACTAAACGCAATTCCCCCGGTAGACCGGTCGACGCTGACCATCAGCCTGTCCGTCAGGATCAGGATCTCATCCCCCTGCTCCCGCACCGTAAAGGCGGGAGCCGCCCCCGGCGCCCCAGTGACGACCAGCGACTGCTTCGGAGCGAACGCTTCCAGACCGGTATACCTTACCCGGGCCACATCTGCGGTCAGCAGATCGATCTCCATTAAACCTTTATCGAACCTGAACCGGACCCCGCCCGGCGCCGGACCATAGGACCGGACCTGGGCGCACGCGGAAGAAACCAACAGCCAGAGAGACAACGCCGCAAACAGGTGTTTCATAAGTTGATTTTGCTATTTATCGCCAATCGTCAAAAATACCGCACCATACGCCGGGACCGTGACCGCTACCCCACCCTCCGTTGGCGCCGACCACGCCGGGATCGTCGCATAATCGTCAGGCCCCCCGGCTAGCCCGGACGGCCCTCTCCCATTCACAAAAACCTGGCGCGAGAACTCCGCATTATCCTTCCCATGACTCAACGTATACCAATAGTACCGCTTACCCAGACCGTACCCCCGCCTATCCCCTTCGTACCCCTTCACATCAAGCTGCACCATCCTCGTCTGCGGCGACACATTCACCAGCGTCACGTTCACCTCACCGGAGGAGAACGTCGAACCATATGCGCGGATGCTCGTATCGCTCGAAACCGCATCCACCAGCCGGTCCCCCTGCATTTTCTGCAAATAATACAAATGATAGAACGAAGGCCGCGGGCTCCATTTCGCCACGCCCGCTTCATCCCCGGCACTGAACAACCCATGATCGTTGCCCCCATCCCATGCATTGAGCATATCCCATCGGCACGCAAGCCCATACCTGTTCCTCAGCGTCTCCCCGATCACGATATCGGCGAACAATCCGCTCGTATTGGAAACCTGTTGCATGCTCCCGGAAGCGAACATATTCCATTCATCCATCGCTATCGGCTTGACCGCGGCGCCCGCCGCCGAAAGCGACTCGAGGACATACTTCATCTGTTCCTCCGGTACCGTCTCCGCATCATGCAAAACCTCCGCCGCAGTGGAATTCTTCCTATAGGGAGTGAAATAATTATGTACGACATAATAATCCGCCGCTCCATCCAGCTCCTTCATCATCTCCGGATTCCAGTTCTTCCTCGTCTTCGTATCATAATTCATCGGCGGCATCTCCGCCGTCACCGCTCCGATATAGATCTTCACACCCAGCTCGGCCGCCGCCCGCCGCATCGAATCGGCAAACACCTTAAAATGCTTTGCATACAGCTGCCCCGTCAGGAACTCAGGCTGCCCGTCCTTGTTCTGAGTCGTATCTATCCGGTAACCCAATTCCCAATCCCCATAGTTCTCATTACCCACCTCCCAATATCGGGTGCGCCCATGGTCATACCGAACCCAGTCAGCGGCATAATGCGCCGCCGTCTCCACCGGATGGGGACCGGTGCCATAACGCGCATACCCGTAATTCACCGTGATCAGCCCCTCATTTCCCGTCTCCCGCCGCATCTCATAATAAGCATCCAGCGATCCGCTCCGCGCGCCTGGCGGCCGGCCGTAAAAGTACCCTGGCGCCTTCTTTTTCCCGCCCTTATCCATTAACATCATCGGCACGTCGTCCGGCTGATTGCCCGGCGCCCGGTCCCACCAATAGCCGTCACTTCCGCTGCCCGCGGGCCACCGGATAACATGCGGATGCAGATCACCTACATGCCGCATAAAGTCCGGCTCCGTGATCATCGCCGTCATCCACGTATTTGCATTATGCCCGTATACGGAGCTTGGGATCTTCGTGATCACATTCGACGCATCGACCGTCACCGTCACATCCCCGGTCTTCTGCGCACCTATATCCATCCGGTCGGGCGCAACCCAGCGCTTCGGCTGCCAGTCATCCAGAAAGAAGCCCATCGTCGCCGCTACCGGCGGATCCTTCGGCGCCATAATTCTAAATGCTTTCATTTTTGAATCATTCACCCCCACCAGCAGCACCGGCATCTCCGCGACCCGGATCACCTTCAGATCCCGCACATCTCCATCCAGGATCAACCCCGACTTCGCCGGCGGCACGCCGGTCCACCCGCCCTTTCCATCCCCCGCCAGCACCAGCCCATAGCTGGCGTCATATCGTCCCGTCATTACCGACGCCTCATACTCATTCCCACCCAGGATCAGATCGGCCTTCCCATCCCCATTCACATCCGCATATACGATCGCATTGACCGGCGCCTCCTGCGCCACCAGCGGGAACGGATGAAAGGAGAACTTCCCGTGACCATCGTTCTCAAACCAGCCGCTTCGCACTTCGTTACAATGCAGCACAAGAGCCCCCGTCATCATCTCCGGAGTAAAGATCTCATCCATCGAAGCCTTCGCATATTTCGCATTGTCATCATACCGCCTCTTGATCGACGGCATCTGCATCGCCCAATTGTCCCTTCCCACTCCAACCTGCAACCGATACTCCCCGTCTTCACCCCTGATATAATAACACAACACCGGATCGGCGATCCCATTGCCATCGAAGTCCTTGGACACCAATTCCGCGGGCCTCGCCGTATCGATGTGCCAAGGATTGTTCAGCCCCAGGTTCCCCGCGATCAGATCAGGCTTCCCATCCCCATTCACATCCGCTACCGTCAATGTACGCCAGAAACCCGTCAGCCCGCCAAGCCCGGCCTGGTCCGTAATCTCCGTCATCGTCCGCCCATTGTTCCTGAAGACCCGGATCGGCTTCCAATCAGCCGCAACGATCAGATCAGGCTTTCCATCCCCATCCACATCGGCCCACACCGCCGCATTGACCATCCCTACATATTGCAGCGCAGGGCAAACACTTGCCGTCACATCGACAAACCGCCCATGATCGTTCCGCAACAGATAGCTCTGCGGCGGGTTCGGATAAGATCCCAGCGACACCCTTCCGCCAATAAAAAGATCCTGATCGCCATCCCCATCCATATCCCCCGGCGCTACACATTTTGCCGCCGTCCGGATAAAGGTCGAGAACGCCAGACTGTCCTTGTGAAAATTCCCTTTCCCGTCGTTCAGATACAACCGCGGAATATAAAAAGATGAATGATCGTCGAATTCACTGCTCCCGCCTACCACCAGCAGGTCAGGACGTCCATCCCCGTTGGCGTCGAATAACACGCTCTGCATATCTTCTTCATGCTTTGGCCCCGCAACCAGGTCCTTCCCCTCGAACGTCCCGTCCTTCCGCTGCAGAAAGACCTTCCCCGGCTGCTCGAACGCCCCGCCGATGAAGAAGTCCTCCAGCCCGTCTCCATTCATATCCCCCGCGGAAATGAAAGGCCCCTCCTGCGAATATTTCTGCAACAACAACGGCTGGAACTTATAATCGAAAAAGAAGGTCTCCTTATGCCTGAAATCGGCCCTGATCTTTTCCGTCACATCCGTAAACATCGCCCCGGCGGCCGCGGCCGTATCCGCAACCGGGGCCGCGACCGGATCCGCGCCCCCAACACCGGCGTTCCGGTACTTCAGCACCAACATCGTATCCACCGGCGGCCGCACCAGCACCTGCGTCTTCCCCCCCGGCCAGGTCACCCGCAACGAATCGACTATGCCGCCGGCACAACCAAAATGCAGCCGCTCATCTACCGTTGACAGATAACCGCGTACCGGGTTCTGTTCCACCATCTGTTCCATCCCGCCGCTATAAGCCTTCACCACCGCGCCGATCCCCTCCTTATTCATGCTGTCCCCCTCCAGCCGTAACGTCAGATAATGGCCGCCCTTCGTCTCATTATGCAATACAAAAGCAGGCCCATTGATATTGTTGGTTACGAGATCCAGTTTCCCGTCATTGTCAAGGTCCGCATATACCGCCCCATTCGAGATCGACGCCCCGCCGATCCCCGCACTATCGGAAATATCCTCGAACTGAAGCCCCCCCTTATTCCGGAACAGATAATTCCGCAACATCAACGGCCCCCGTTCCGCCAGCTTCGCCATGAATTTCCGCCGCTGCCCCATCTCATTCTCCGGTATCCCCGTTTCCAGCACCGTATTATGCGCATATTCCAGGAAATCGATGTTCGTCGGGTCCCTGCCCAGCCCATTGGTGATATGCACGTCCTTCCAGCCGTCATTGTCGAAATCGGCGATCAGCACGCTCCAGCTCCAGTCTGTCTCCGCAAGCCCGGCCATTTCCGCGATTTCACTGAAAAAGGGCTCCCGCCGCCCGTCCACCATCCGTACCCCATCCCACCGCCCATCCACCGTCCGTACCCCATTATTGATCTGCAGCATATTGTGGATATACTGCTGCTCATACCCCTTGTCCATCTCCAACTGATGCCGCTGATTGTTCAGGAAAGAATACATCATCTTCTTCCGCTCATTCGTCTCCGGCTGCATGTCCAGCGTCATCAGATCGGGCAGCCCGTCATTATTGATATCCGCCGCATCCGTTCCCATGCTCGAATAGCTCTGATGCCGCAGCGCCGAACCGATGCAATTCGTAAAGGTCCCGTTCCCATTATTCATCCACAACAGGTCATTTCGGATATAGTCGTTGCAGACATAGATGTCCGGATACCCATCACCGTTGAAGTCATCTACCACCACTCCAAGCCCGTTCCCATCCTCGACGATACCCGCCTTCCGGCTGACGTCCTTGAAGACCGGATGATCCATCCCCGCCGGAGTTCCCTCATTGTGATATAACCGGTCACCGGCGATGGCATTGCTGTCCACCTTCCGCTCCCGGATATCATTGGGTTGCATATCATTCAGCGTATGGTTTACCAGGTACATATCCAGCCGCCCATCCCCGTCATAATCGAAGAAGACCGCCTGCGTGGAAAAGACGCTGTCATCCAACCCATACTGCGCCGCCTCTTCCTTGAATGTAAGGTCATGCTGATTGATAAAAAGCAGGTTCCGCCGCTTTCCCGGGCCCTTGCCGGAAACACATACATAGATATCCGGCCAGCCGTCGTTATTTATATCCACGACACTCACCCCCGTACACCACGTGTCCGTCGATACCCCCGCTTTTTGCGTGATATCCTCGAAATGCATCCCGCCCTTGTTGAGATAAAGCCGCGAACTGACCTGGTTACCGGAAAAAAAGAGGTCTGGTAGCCCGTCCCGGTTGAAATCTCCCACCCCGACGCCGCCGCCCATATACGTGTATTCGTTGACGAACATATTCAACGAATCGTTCTCCGTGATCGTATTCGCAAAGCCGATCCCCGTAACGGACGCCGGCAGACTGGTAAAATGAAGCCCCGTCCTCCTGTCCGTCGAAGCGCATGACAGGAAAGTCAATACCAACCCGATTACTGGACCGTATCCAGTTATAGATTTTAAGCGAACCATTATTTACCATCCGCCACCAGATAGATAACACTCATGGACGGAACAGAGATCTTGATTGTGCCATCGAGCGGCGCATTGTAGGTTTTGATCGTGGAATAGCTCAACGGCCCGCCGGTCGCCGTCGCCGGACCGGTCCCGTTCACATATACCTGGCTTGAGAATGGCGCGTTGTCCGTACCTCCCGTAAGCACCATATAGTGATAACTGGCGCCCGCCGGAAAATGCTGAAAGTCGATCGACAAGACATGATTCAACCCGCCGGTATTGATGATGACCGCCCCCGCCTGACCGGAGCTGAATGTCGAAGCATAGGCGACCAGGTCCTGATTGCCGCGCTTCAACGAATCATACACCATCCGGTCCCCAAAGAACCGCTGAAAATAATACATGTAATAGAAGGCCGGACGCGGATTCCACAAAGGCGCATTCGGCTCATCCCCCACATTGAACATCCCCATATCATCCCCATTCGCATATCCATTGGCCAGGTCCCATCGCGACGCTTCACCAAATCCGTTCTGGATAAAAGTCCCCAGCGTCAGCACCGCATGCATCCCCGCAATATACGACGTATTCTGCTTCGAACCCGTCGCCTGTATATTCCACTCCGTCAGCGCGATCGGCTTGGTAGCCACCCCGGCCCCCGATAGCTGACCTTTGATAAACGCCATATCGGTCGGAGCTTCCGACAACCCCGTCGCCAGGATCGCCGCCACCGTGGAATTGGTATTGAAGGCTGTGTAGTAATCATGAATGATAAAGAAGTCCGCGCCCGGGCCCGCGTTTGACAATACCCCCTGATTCCACGTCTGAACAGATGGAGCGTCATACGACTGCGGCGCCGTGTTGTACAGGATCGCCCCGATATAGATCGTCGCGCCCGTCTGCTGCGCCGCCGCCCGCATCGAATCCGCAAACACCTTCCAGTGCTGGCCGTACAAAGCCCCCGTTACAAACTCCGGCTGACCGTCATGGTTCTTTGTCACATCGATCTGCCAACCGGCTTCCCAACTGCCATAATCTTCATTGCCGATCTCCCAGTATTTCGTCCGCCCCGCATCATACCGGACCCAGTCAGCCGCCAGATGCGCCGCCGCCGCCACCGGGTCTGGCGCCGTGCTGTAGCGCGCATAGGCATAATTGATCGTTATGATGCCCTGGGCCTTTACCGACGACAGCATACTGTAATAATTGGACAGTTGCAAAGTCCAGCTACCCGTATTGCCCCCATACCAGGGTCCCGTTGGGCCCAGTGTACCGCCATTAGTATAGATGCTGTCCGGGACGTCCGCCGGCGCGGGAGCGCCTGCCGTCCCATTCCAGAAATACACGTCGCTGATACTCCCGCCCGGCCCGCGGATGATATTGGGTGACAGGTCCGTAAGATATTGCATCAGATTGGCCTGTGTAACGATCTGCCCCATCCAGAGATTGGAGTTATTGCCAAACACCGTGGGCGGCGTCTTTGCCAGCACATTGTTTACATTGATCCGCAGCGAATCCGTTGCCGCCGAGGTTGATGTCAGCGGCGAAGACCCGGCGTCACCCGGCCCGTTAAAGGTCCTGGCTGCCCAGTTGTTCGAAAAGAAGCCCACCGTCGCCGGCGTGGACGGATCTACCGGGTTATAAGTAGAATCAGCGGTGACGGTACCTCCACCGCCACCACCGCTGTTATTGTTATTCGGCGAAACGCCCTTCTTGCAAGCGGTTGCTCCAAGCAGTACCGCCATGCTCGAAATAAGGATAAGATTGGATTGCATGATTTTCATAACAGTATGCGATTGAATATGGCGTTACCTTCCCTGCACGATCCGCACATTGTCGATCGCGACGTTCAACCCGTTTGCCGGGACAGAAGGCGATGACTGGTCGTTGACCAGGGTGAAACAAAGCGCGGTCGTGCCGAAATCCGAAATTTTGTTCGGCGGATTACCGCCAACCGGGAAGGACCCGTAGTCCCATTCATTCGGGTCGGTGACCGGCGCCTGCGTGGTGCCGTTAGCGATAACGGAAGTGGCGCCCACCGGGTTGATGAACTGACTAAGCGGAACAGTGATCGTATACCAGCCTGTCGGTTGGAATACGCCTCCGGCTGCCGTGTCCCAGGGAGCAACCCGTGCCACATAATGCTGCCAGCCGTACCAGTCTCCGGCCATGACCCAGATAGCGCCGGCTTTCCATGGCGCCGCTACATAGACCTCGAATTTGAGCGAATAATTGGCAGCCGCAACGCTTGTATTGCTGACCCAGGGGACGTCGTTCAATTGCAGGAAGCCCGGGTTGCCTTCGTTGCCTCCCGGTTGGGTATTACCGCCCATGGCGCCCGCATTGTCGAGAATGCCAAAACTGCCCGTACCGTTGGGATAGGTGGTCGACGGAGTCGTTCCATACCCGCCCGTCCAGCCTACAAACCCGGTATTATCCGTATTATAATCTCCGTCAAATATGGAGAGATAACCCGGCGACGGATGCGTCAGATAGGAATCGAACAACTGCGTCGCACTGGCATTTCCAAGGAGCGCGCTGTTGATCCGGAGCGTGTCGGTGCCCGTGATCCCGGCCGGAACCGTAACCCCCAATTGACTGACGCTAAAGACCGTCGGCGTAACCGTGACCCCGCCGGGGAATGTGATAGAGGTGACACCGATGAAATTCGTTCCCTTCAGCACGATCGAATCGCCCGGGAGTGCATTCTCATTGGAAACGGAAGTGATCGTCATAGGCGGTGGAAAGGGATAAGACGCCGTCCCAAACGTACAGTAGACCCGCAGCGAATCCTGCCAGGCCGCACCCGTCGGTACTCCAGCCACGATCTGCGTCCAGGTGCTATTGACCGTATAACCGGTTGCCGTATCGTAATTACCCGTCGCCCCGATCGGGAAAGTGATCTTGCTGATCCCAACCAGATTGGTACCCTGGATATACAGCACCTTACCTGTGTTGTCAAACGTTATGGCGCTGATCACCGGCGCATTCAGCACTATACTGAAGTTGAACAACGCCGTCCCGTGATTGGTCACCACCTTGATCTGGTTGGTCACCTTCGGATTGGTAGCCGACGTCTGCGTGCCGGCCGGGATCGATATGACGATATTGTTGTTCGTGACATAGGCCAGGTTGACGGATGCCAGAGAATCGTTGAACCAGACCTGCTGCAGGCCTTCGAATCCCGATCCCTGGATCACGATCAACGCCCCGGGCTGCGCCTGCGTAAAGAAACTGTCAGCCTCCGCCGGATTGACCGACCGGACGTGGGTGATCACCGGCGTACCGCCCGAATTATTTTTTTTACAGGCGAGCTCGAACACCGCCAGCGCAACTATACAGAATAACAGTAGTTTTTTCATATAAGCTATTTAATACGGCAATCAATTGTATTTTACTTTGGTGAAATCGAACGCCGCCGGAGGCTGTGCCAACGCCGGCGACACCAGCAACTCGGCTTCCGGATACGGCAGATTGGCGGTCAGCGTTGTAACCGGATACGTCACTGTTCCCGGCGTCTTGTTATCCGCCGCGAAGAAAGTAATAAAGGAATTCCCGCCGTTATAGGTGATATTGTAACCTCCCCGGTCCTGGTTGCTGAAATAAGCCAGCGCATCCGTCGGATCGAAATAATACCAGTCCTTCCAGTCATAATAGGCATGACCTTCGAATGCGAATTCGGCCTTCTTCTCCGCCAGGATATCCGCGAACGTGATCACCGTCTTGCTGGTCAGCCCGGCGCGTGTCCGGACCGCATTGAAGTACTGGAGAGCCGTCGGGTCAAAGGTCGATGCACTGTTCCCAAGGATCGTCTCCGCCAGGTTGAGATAGACGTCATCCAGCCGGAAGATATAAGTATTCAGATTTTCACTTTGCGTAGCTCCGATCCCGCCATTATCCGCCGGCGACCCGATCACATACTTCTTCACGAACGCATGGTCATTGGCATCGCCGTTTCCTATTTGCCCGGGATAAGTGATAGCTGCCTGGTTGAACAACGACGTATCCACCAGCCAGCCGCCGCCGATCTTGTTGATGTCCGGATAGAAAGAATTCGGCATGAATACCGTAGCCCTTCTGCGCAACGTATCGTTCGGCTCGACATTGAAATACCAGTTCATCAGGCTTGGCGAACCGCCAAAAGCCGCACCCCAGCCGTCACCCGTCTGCGTGATCAGCGGCGTATAAGCCAGGTTCGCCTGCATATGGTTCTGTTCGGAATACCCGCCGTTCGGCACCCACAACAACGCAAACAGACACTCCGAAGGCACCTTGGTTCCGCTAAAGCTCCCGCTCGTGAAGAGATCATAGTAGCTCGGATCGAGCGTCGCCCCGCTGTTTTGCGCCACATCCAGCCCGTATTTCATCGCACTGTCCAGATCGGCCTGGTTGCGCTGACCACCGCTGCCGGTAATCCCGGACCGCACCATATAAGCTCTGGCCAGCATCCCTTCGGCGCTCCACTTCGTGATCCGCCCCGGCTGGACCGGCTTGGCCGGCAGATTCTGGGCCGCAAACGTAAGATCATTGATCTGGAATTGCCAATCATCCGTCAACAGCGCCCGATGAATGGTTGTATCACTCAGCTGGCTGATATTGTCATATACGATCGGTACTTCCCCCCAGATCAGCGTCAGATAATAATAGGCGGCCGCCCGCATGAAATAGCATTCCGCCAATCCCTCGGTCCTTGCGCCCGCACTCGCGCCCGAACCGGCATTCTTGATATTGAAGGCGACGACATTCGCATTCGCGACCACCGACCACAATGCCTGATAGGCGCTTTGAAGAGCGCCGCTCGGATCCGTCGAGTTAACCGAGAAATTCAGATAGGCGCCGCGTCCCTGGTAGTTATCCGTCGTGCTGTTCCCGCCCATGATATCGCCGATATATTGAAGCGACGTCCCGTTATAACCGCCCCAGCTGCCATTGTATAGCGGGCCGGTACCTTCCAGGATCTCCGCATCCGACTGATAAAAGGTACCCGAGGTCGGCGCACCCAGCGGCGGCCGGTTCAAATAGTTCTTACTACAACCTGACATCAGGGAAATGCCAAGGAGAAATAGGACAAGTATCGTTAATCTGTGTTTCATTGCTGCAAGATTTTGCGTAAATGATTTTATTAGAAGTTTAGGTTAAGGCTGAAGGCGTACGACCGTGTTTGAGGATACCGGCCTTCATCCATCCCGACGATATTTAAGCCGCCGTACTGATACATCCCCACTTCCGGATCGTAACCCGAGTAATGAGTCCAGGTAATCGCATTCTGCACCTGTACCGAAGCGCTTACCCCACGCAGCACATGCGTCGACTGTACATATTTCGAAGGCACCGTATACGTCAGCCTGATATTCTTCAATTTCAGATACGACCCGTCCTCTATATCCCACTGCGAGATTCTCGCACTGCCATTGGCGTCCGCCGAAGTCGGCCGCTGGATCTTATGTCCTGGATTAGTGAGCGTGACGTTCAAGGCGTCCGCGGCATTTATACTGCTTGGGACCGCGAAATTGAGATCGCTCCTATAGTGGTTCGCATAAGGACCGACGCCCAAAGGCAGGTATTCATTCTCATACCTCGTCATGTTCAGGATCTGGTTGCCATAGACGCCCTGGAAGAACAGATTCAGCTCGAAACCTTTATAACTAAAGCTCGTATTGAAATTATACGTGAATTTTGGCCATGGGTTGCCAATGATCGTCCGGTCATTCTGGTTGATCACGCTGTCATGATTGATATCCCTGTACTTCACATCTCCCGGCCAGCTCCCCTGCGTCGGGTCGACCGTCAGCGCCCCATTGGCGGTCTGGACCGCATGACCCGCTATATCCTTATAGTCCTGGAAGAGCCCGTCCGCAATATACCCCGTAATCATGCTCAACGGCTTTCCGACCTCCGTCAGGAATTCAGCCTGCCGGCTATTGGTCGTCGCGTAATACTGTAACGTGATCGGTGCATACAGCCGGGTAACTTTGTTGCGGTCGATCGAGAAATTCGCCCCCGTCTTCCAGGTAAAATCCCTAGTCGTATAATCTACCGTGTTGATCGTAAATCCGATCCCCTCGTTCTGCATCGAACCGAAGTTCTCCACCGGCCACTGGATCTGTCCGTTGTAACCGCCGCTCGGATAACCGCCAAAGAACTCGCTGGTCACAAAGGGCAGGATCAGGTTGGAAACCGACTTCTTATAAGCATCGATCACGATCTCGATCCGGTTATTCAAAAAATGTCCGTCCAGGCCGATATTGGTGGATTGATCCTGCTCCCACTTCAAATTGACGTTGGGAAAGTTCGCCGGCAGGAAACCGCCGCCCCAGACCGTCGGCGCAGCATACAGGTTGGCGTAGATCGCACCCCCGGGGCCCGCATTACCCGAAATGCCCCACTCGCCGCGCAACTTCAGATCGTTCAGCCAGGAAATACCCTGCATGAACTTTTCTTCCGAGATCACCCAGGCTCCCGACACCGCCGGGAACCAGCCGAACCGGTTGTTCTGCCCAAAGTTCGAGCTGCCGTCCCGCCGGATCACACCTTGCAAAATATACCTCTTATCATAGGTGTAGTTGGCCCGGGCAAAATAAGATTCCTGCGCGCCGTCACCCTTACCGCTGGTTGGCAGCGTCCCGACATTACCGATCACACTCAGCTCCTGGATCGAATTGGTCGTCAGATTCTGACCGTTCGCATTGAGACTTTCGTACTGATACATCTGCGCTTCATGCCCCACCATCACCGCCATCACATGCTTCTCGATCGACCAGTCATACTGTAATCTCGTATTGAGCGAATACCAGTAATTGTGCGCCGCCCCTTGCCCGATCGTCGCGGTAGGATTGATATAGGCGCCGATCTGATACGATGGCTGAAACTGATAGGTATAACCGAAATTATACGTGCCATTGGTTTCCGTATGCCAGACCAGACCTTTGATCGGCGTGATATCTACACTCAGTCCGCCGATCACCCCGTAGTTCGTATTGTAATTATTGTTCAGCTCCGCGACCGCCAGCGGATTGGTATTGGAGTACTGCACCTGCGCCGGGTCCGGACCGCCATAAGAGCCGTCCGGGTTCTTCGCCGGGATCGTCGGATTCTGACCCAAAGCCAGATTGATCAGGTTGCCCTGGAAGACGTTGACGTTTTCCCTATCCCCGTACCCCGAAATGTTCGTGGTTATCTTGAGCCATTTATTGGCCTGGTTCGAAAGGTTCAACCGGACCGAGCCGCGCTTGAATCCCGAACCGACCGCAATCCCATTCTGATTAAGATAATCGGCCGACAGATAGAACAGCGTCTTGTCGTTCCCGCCATTCAGGCTGAGCGTCTGTTTCTGCAACCAAACATTCTGGAACATCACGTGCTGCCAGTCCGTACCCTGCCCAAGGACCGACGGATCACTCAACTGATTCGGCTCCGTCGGCACCAGTCCAAGCCCTTCCAGCTTTTGCACATACTGCGCGTACTGCTGCAGGTTCATCACCGGCAGATCCTTCGGCCGCTCCTGCAAGCTCTCGAGCGTGCTGGCCGACACCCTTGTCTGGCCCTGCTTCCCCTGCTTGGTGGTGATCATCACCACGCCGTTGGCGCCCGCCGCACCATAGATGGAGGTCGCCGCCGGCCCCTCGAGCACGCTGATATTTTCAATATCGTCCGGGTTGAGCCCCTGGAGCTCATTCGACAGATTGGGCGTCACATTGTACGCGCCCCCCGTCGGCAGACTTGGCCGGATCTGTACCCCGTCGATCACATATAGCGGTTGATAATTCCCCGTAACCGTACTGATCCCGCGGATGATCACCGAGGCGCCCGCACCGGGCTCCCCGCTGGTCTGCGATACGTACACATTGGGCGTTTTCCCCTGCAACGCATCGTCCAGCGTAACATTCACCGTCTTGTTCAGGTCTTCGTTGGAGATGGTTCCCACCGCGGCGCTCAGGTCGGACTTCTTCATCCGGCCATACCCCACGACAACCACATCATCCATGCGGCCAAAATTAGTGGACAGCGAGATCGTCAACACCGCCGTATTACCCACTTTTACTTCCTTCGGCGAATACCCGACATTGGAAACGACCAGCGTCTCATTTGGCGCAGCCATGATAGCAAACTCCCCGTTCACATCCGCCTGTACCGAATTCTTCGTTCCCTTTACCGTAACCGTCGCCCCCGGAATAGCGGTGCTGTTCGCCTGATCGAGAACCTTTCCGGTTATCTTTCGGGCGCCAGGCGGCTGAGCTGATAAAGAGAGGGTAATAAGCGATGCGAAAAGGACTCCCACAAAAGCAGTCAGATTCATATGGATCTTTTTAGAGTTGGTTAAAATACCGGAACCATACTTTTTGGCATGTCTCCGGAAAATGCAATCGGTGTAATTATAAAATTAGGGAAAATGTCGTAATTGATGCAATCGGTTTATATTTTTATTTTTAATAAAAGATCGCACGCTAAAATAGGGAGAATCCGCTCCCGCCAGGGGACCCAAAATCATCAAAAAGGGTATCCAAATGTTCAATTTCAGCCTATATAATTATATTTGTATTGACTGCCGATCCACTGACTGCGTATATTATCTTGCCACCCCCTCCTAGCGGCTTATGATGGTGAAACCGACTTTGTTGATCCTGTTGCTTAGCTTTGCTGCTGTCCGGCTATACGCTCAGTCGACTGAATATCAATTTTCTACGCTCAACTTTTCCCAGGGTCTCTCCAACAATCACATCACCAGCCTCTACAAAGACCCCCGCGGCTTCATGTGGTTTGGCACCATGTCAGGCCTCGACCGCTATGATGGCTACGAATTCAAGGTCTTCCGCCACGACCAGCGCGATCCCCATTCCATCGGCGATAACTACATCGAACAGATCTTCGAAGGCCCCGAAGGAAAAATGTGGGTCCAATCCCGCTCCAGCCGGTTCAATATATATGACCTCGCCACCGACCGGTTCGACCGGGACTATGCCGGCTACCTCCGGAAACACTCCCTGCCCGAATTCTGGCTTCTTAGTATCACCCATGGCGCAAAAGGCTACTGGTTCATCTACCGCGACAGCGGCATCTACCATCTGAGCCTTGATGGGAAGGTTACCGCCGTCCGCCAGGACAGCGCCCGGCCCGGCTGCCTCTCCGGCACCGCCATCTCCGACGCCCGTGAAGACCACGCCGGCAACTGCTGGGTCTTCCATCAGAACGGGTTGCTGGAAAAGGTCGACGGCAATACCCATACCGTCACCGCCCGAATCACCAACCTCGAAGAGCTGTTTGGCCACAAGCTGTTTCCCTGCGGCCTGTTCATCGATAATCAGGACGATATCTGGCTTTATGCCAGCGGCTACTTCAAAGGCGTCTGGCGCTATCGACCATCGACAGGCGCATTTACCCATTTCTCCGCCGACTCGGGCCCGGCCCGCCTGAGCAGCAACGTCATCTATACCGCCATCCAGGATGATAAAGGCAAGATCTGGCTGGCCACCGACCACGGCGGAGTAGACGTCCTGGACACCCGGGATCTCACCGTCACCACCCTGGCCCATATCGAAGACGACCGCAAGAGCCTGGCGGAAAACAGCATCCCCGCGCTCATCCGCGACAGCACCGGGACCATCTGGCTCGGCACCTTTAAAAGCGGGATCAATTATTACCACCAGAACGGCATCCAGTTCCCCCTCTATAGACACCACCCCAATGACCCGCATTCGCTTAGCTTCGACGACGTCAATAAATTCGCCGAGGATTCCGCCGGCAATATCTGGATCGGCTCCAACGGCGGCGGACTGATCTATTTTGACCGCCGCCGGAGTACCTTCCGGCAATACCTGAACGACCCCGCCAACCCCAACAGTCTCGCCAACAATATTATCGTCAGCCTTCTCGTGGATCACGACAACCGGCTCTGGATAGGCACCTACTTCGGCGGCCTCGATTGTTTCGACGGAAAACGCTTTATCCACTACCGCCACGACGACCACCGCCCGGCCAGCCTGGCCGACGACCGCGTCATGTGCCTTTATGAAGATAGCGACCACAACATCTGGGCCGGCACCCTCGCGGCCGGTCTCGACCGGTTCGACCGGAAAAAGAACGGATTTGACCACTTCAACAGCAGCCAACCCAATTCTATCCGGAATAATTATGTCTCTTCCATCCTCGAAGACCAGGAGCACAACCTTTGGATCGCCACCGCCTATGGGATCGATGTCCTCGATAAGCGAAACGGCCGCTTTACTCATTATTCCTCGGACAGCAACCAGCTGAGCACCGACAATGTCATCTTCCTTTTCCGCGACAGCCGCAACAATATGTGGGTCGCCACCCGCGACGCATTGAACCTGTACCTGCCCGAAAAGAATAGCTTCCAGTCCTTCAGCACCGATAACGGTCTCCCCGATAATACCATCCGCGGAGTCGTCGAGGACCAGAACCATGACCTCTGGATCAGCACCGCCAATGGCCTCTCCCGTATCCGCATTACCGCCGCCGGCGACCGACCCGGCCCCGTCCGTATCCGCTGCCGCAACTACCACGAAAAAGATGGGCTCCAGGGCCGGGAATTCAACGAGCGGACCGCCCTCGCCACCAGGGACGGCAGCCTCCTCTTCGGCGGCCCGAATGGATTCAATTTTTTTCGACCGGAAACGATCACCAATACCTCAAACCCGCCCCCGATCGTCCTGACCGGTCTGGATATCTTTAACAAGAATGTCCATGTCGGCGAAAAGATGGGTAATCACATCGTCCTCGACCGGTCCCTCAGCGAGACCCGCGAGATCACCCTCACCCATAACGAAGACGTCTTCTCCATCGAATTCGCCGCGCTCGATTTTATCGACAACTCCGGCGACAAATACGCATATACCCTCGAAGGGTTCAATAAGAACTGGCTCGTCACCGACGGCAATGCGCGTAAAGCCACATACACCAACCTTGACGCCGGCACCTATACCTTTAAGGTAAAAGCCTCCGATGAGGACGGCGGGTGGTACGACCGCGAAGCCACCCTGAAGATCATCGTGCTGCCCCCGTTCTGGAAAACACCACTGGCTTATGTCGTCTACGCCCTGATTTTGATCGGCATCCTCTTCATCGCCCGCCGGATGGTCATCCGCAAAGCCCACGCCCGATTTGCCCTCGAACAGGAACGCCGCGAGACCAAACGCCTGCACGAGATCGACCTGATGAAGATCCGGTTCTTTACCAATATGAGCCACGAACTGCGGACCCCGCTGTCACTCATCCTTGCACCCGTCGAGAAACTCCTTGCCGGCCCCACCGCCGCCACCCATACCTCCGACCCCCGCCACCAATATGAAATGATCCGCCGCAACGCCCGCCGCCTGCTCCACCTCGTAAACCAACTGCTCGACTTCCGGAAAATGGAAGTCAATGAGCTCCGCCTCCATCCCCGCCAAGGCGATATCCTCAAATTCATCCGGGAGATCTCATATTCATTTATCGACCTGGCAGAACGGAAATACATCTCCTTCTCCTATCACAGCGACAACGAATCATTCCTTACCTCCTTCGACCACGACAAAATTGAACGCATACTGTTCAACCTGCTTTCCAACGCCTTCAAGTTCACACCCGCCAACGGCACGGTTAGCGTAACGGTAACCACCGAGCCCGCCGCCGACAAGACAATCCTTTCTATCAAGGTACAAGATACCGGTATCGGCATTGCCGCTGAGGCCCGTGCAAAGATCTTCGAACGATTCTTCCAATCCGACGTCCCCGATACCATTCTCAACCAGGGAAGCGGCATCGGCCTTGCCATCACCCATGAATTTGTAAAGATGCACCACGGCCAGCTCTCCGTGGAAAGCGAGCTCAACAAAGGCAGCTGCTTTACGATCCGCCTGCCCTTCATTCCGCTTGCGACGCCATTGGCCACTCCCGGCGCCTCCCCGATCACCCCACACCTCGATGGCAATCCCGCCCCGCTCAACGGTACATCCGCCACCGCCTCATCCATCAATGGCGCCCCCGCGACTAACGCCCTCTATGGCGCCCCCGCGACCAACGCCGCCCTCAACGGCACCCCGGCCAACAGCACCGCCAACTCCGCGGCCGGAGCCAAACAATCCACCATCCTCATCGTCGAAGACAACGAAGACTTTCGCTTTTATTTAAAGGATAACCTCCGCCATTTCTATTCCATCATCGAAGCTACGGACGGCAAAGAAGGCTGGCGAAAAGCCCTCGCCGAACACCCGGACCTGATCGTCAGCGACATCTCCATGCCCGCCATGAATGGCATGGAGCTCTGCAAAAAGATCTCGACCGACGAGCGCACCGCCCAGATCCCCGTGATCCTGCTCACCGCTATGACCGGCGAAGGCGCCGAACTGAGCGGCCTTCGCACCGGCGCAATCGACTATATCATCAAACCTTTTAACTTCGAACTGCTCCTTTCCCGCATCCGTAACATCCTGGCGCATACAGCTACCGTTAGAAAGATCTACCAGCGCCAGGTACAGGCGGCTCCCGCAGCCATCGAGATCGAATCCGCCGATGACGCATTCATCAAAAGCGTCCTCGAACACATCGAAAAGAATATGGGCAACCCCGATTTCTCCGTCGGCGAGCTCAGCGCCCAATTCCACACCAGCCGCAGTACCTTCTACAAACGTCTCCTGCTGCTTACCGGGAAAACACCTATAGAATTCATCCGCCATATCCGGCTCCGCCGCGCTGCGGAACTGCTTGAAAAAAGCCAGCTCACCGTCGCCGAGATCGCCTACACCGTAGGATTCAACAACCCCAAGAACTTCTCCCAATACTTCAAGGAAGAATTCAACCAGATCCCTTCCGCCTACCGCTGCACCCGACGCGAAAACCAGCTTTGACATCCGCATCCCCCTCGCGCGCCGGCTGCAACCCGACCCCAAAAAATAAGGTGTTTTTACTGTTGGCATCCCGACCCCCAACCCTTACCTTTAGTTTCGAAAATTCATCTCTACCTCCTCCCCTTTCCGGCCCTGCCCGACACCACTTTTTAAGTATTTATCACTTTCTAAACTTTTCTTATGCCAACAGCAGAAAACAGCGGGCAACCCAATCTGCCCGAGCACTACGTCCCGCTCAGCCACAGCGAACACCTCCATCCCCCCGGACACGAGCCCCTTGGGATCGCGGACGCCGGTGAGACGATCACCGCGACCCTGATCCTGCGCAGGAACCCCGGCGGAGAACCAATGAAAGGACTGGACTATTTCCAGCACACGCCCCTTTCCGGCATCCGCCACGTCGCCCACAAAGACTTTGCCGCCACACACGGCGCCAACCCGGCCGAACTCCGGATGGTCGTCGACTTTGCGCATGCCCATCATTTGGAAGTACGAAATGCCAACGCCGCAAGACGAAGCGTCGTCGTCCGCGGAACAGCAGACCAGATCAACAAAGCATTCTCCATCCAGTTGCACCATTACCGCTCTCCCCTCGGGAATTACCATGGGCACGAAGGCCACCCTTCCCTGCCGGCCGATATCTCAAAATTCGTCGAGCTCATTGTAGGTCTCGACAACAGGCCCGTCCCTGCCAAACATTACGCCACAACCGATATCCCTCATCCGGCTGATGCCAATATCCCCCATCCGGTGGATGCCGATATGCCCCATCCGGCCGACATCGCGGCGACCAAGCCGGCTCCCGTGGCTTCCGACCCGCCCAACACCGTTCCGCTCACTCCCCAGCAGGTAGCCAAACTTTATAATTTCCCTGCGGGCAACGGCGCCGGCCAAACCATCGGCATCTATGAAATGCCCACCAGTGACGGCGCTCCTGGCTATAGCCCCACGGATGTCGCCGCCACCATTAAAGCCTTCGGCGGCGGCCTGCAAGCCCCCACACCGGTTGACGTCAATATCGACGGTCAGGCGAATACCGGCCAGACCGATCCCGAAACGCTTCTGGATATTACCGTTAGCAGCGCTATCGCACAAGGCGCAAAGACCGTCGTATATTTTGCCGCAGGCCAGAGCACACTCAACATCATCAACGCCCTCCAGCGCATGATCCACCCCGACGCCGCCACCGACGATCCGGAACCCACCGTTCTTTCCATTAGCTACGGCTGGTCACCGGATGAAGACACCGACTCCATCACCGCAGAGGAATACCAGCAAATGAGCCAACTGTTTCAGGATGCCGCCCATCTCGGGATTACGGTCCTCGTCTCCAGCGGCGACAGCGGCTGCGAAATAGCCAGCCAGACAAAAGCGGAAGCGAGCTACCCCGCCTCCGATCCCTGGGTAACCGCCTGCGGTGGCACCACCATCGGCGACGTCAACGGCGACTATACCAAATTCACTGAATACGTCTGGAACGACTCCTGGGGCCAGGGTCAGGAGAAGCAATCCGGCGCTACCGGCGGCGGCGTTAGCGAACGCTTCCCCTTGCCTTCCTACCAGAATGGATTTCCCATTCCACTAAGCCTCGACCAGAAAAAATCCGGCCGTGGCCTCCCCGACCTCGCCGGCCCCGCCAGCCCGGTCTGCGGCTATCCCCAGGTACAGGGCGGCCAGGAAGGCAACGGCGGCGGCACCAGCGCCGTCGCCCCGCTGTATGCAGGCCTGATCGCCATTATCAATGCCAATCTCGGCGCACCGGTCGGCTTCCTCAACCCGCAGCTCTATGCCATGGCAAATACCGCTTTCCGTGAGATCTCCGGTCCCCCCGGCCCTGCCAATAACTCCTTTGGCCGTATCACCGGCTATCCCGCCTCTAAAGTATGGAACGCCTGTACCGGCCTGGGCAGCATCGACGGAACCGCCCTCCAGACCGGCCTCAAGACGGCTGCGACCGGTACCGCCAGCCCTGCACAGCAAACCCCCGTCACCCCCAACGGCATCCGCCCTTCCCGGCTTGCTACCCCCGATACTTCTTCCCGTCCTTCCCGGCTTGCTACCGCCGAAGCGCAACCGGAAGCAACGGCGGATTACAGCAAAAAGGAATTCAACCCCGTTATTACCAACCATCCGGATCTGCCCGCCATCGACTGGGGATCGATCGGCGCCTCCGCGCCCCAATTGCCCGCAACCCCGGCGGATGACCTGCCCGCCGCCGATGCAGTGGTGATCTGCTGGGCCGACGCCGAATGGGCGCCCATCCAGCACGTGTTCTGCGACAGCGCCAATTCGATGAGCTATAGCGACCGCACCAGGGGCGAATGGCCCCGCTGGCAGAAATACACCGAAGGCCTCCCCTCCGGCGTCAACTCCGAATGGACCTACTGGGGCTACTATCGCCTGGTCCTCGTCGGCGCCAAACGGGTCCTGCTGTTCAAATCCAACACTCACATCGATTTTCCCGGCGAGCAATACCTGGAACAGATCATCGGCATCCTTATCGATAAGGTAAACCCATCGCTGATCCTTTCCACCGGCACCGCCGGCGGGACCATCCCGGCCAACCACGTCGGCACCATCAACGTCGTGGATGCAGGCACGTTATATGACAAGAATACGCCGCAAAGCGGATGGCAGACCTACGCCAGCAGTTGGAAAGCCGGATGGGACATCGTCTCGAAACCTGCCTTCGTTAAACTGCTGGTCCCCGTGCCGACCACCGGCGCTGATGTCTCCTCCATTGCCGACCAGTTCAATAAATTTTATAATACGTCTTATCCGCTATCCGAGCTTGATCCCGGCAACCTCAGCGTGGCCGACGCCGAACCGGCGCTTAATAACATGACCACGGCCGGCACTTCCCTGCTGACCGCCAGCAGTTTCGTCGTTGGCAATACCAATGGCAACCTCGAAGCCTTCGCCTGCGTCGAAATGGACGACGCCGTAATCGACATGACCTGTAAGAAAGCCAACATAGCCTTCGGATCCGTACGCAATATCTCCGACCCGGCCCAGAACTCGGCACTACCCTCGAACGCGCAGGGCGACTGGGGTTCCGCCATCTACAATGCCTATGGTTTCTATACCAGCTACAACGGCGCCATAGTGGCCTGGGCCGTCCTTAACGCCTGATCCACGGTCCGCCTTTTACGGTCCGCCTTTTACGGTCCACCTTTTACGGTCCACCTTATCGGTCCGCCATACCATACCATCCCCGCCCGCGCAACCTCGATTGCGCGGGCTTTTTTTCTTACCCACCCCCTCCTCCAAATGACTTCACACTCCCCTCAAACGGTAATGTGGAAAACATAAGCGTAAATACTTAAATAAAACTCCCGTTTCCGCGTTATAGCTCCGCAAGCAGTAACCACGGGCCTTATCCCTCACTATTCCTGTATGTTGTTGAGATCCAATCATTCCATGAAAAAAAGCCTGGAGTACCGACTATCCGCCTGCATCCAATGATAAGGAGCATGACGATATCCGATCCTCACGCCCTCGCAGCCCCCGATCCATCCAATGACCTGGCGGCTCAGACCGCCCTTTTCCATGCGAACGTGCGCCGCCGGTCCGACCGGCTCATGAATTATTTTCTCATTAGCTTCTTTCTCGTCGGCATCTATCTTGCCCACTATTTCGATACCTATACCATCGCTTTGGGCGTCGGCGGTCTGTCCCTCATGGCCTACTATTCCGTCAAGCTTGCCCTGCCCCGCTCCGATCTTTATCAATATGTACTCAGCGTTGTCCTTGGATTATTCATGGCGCAATACATCTACCAGATGCACGGGCTCTTTGAAATGCACTTTGTCGCTTTTATTGCCTGCGCCATCCTGATCACTTACCAGAAATGGGAGCTCCAGATCCCCTTGCTGATCTTCGTAGCCTTGCATCATGCCATCTTCGACTACCTCCAGTATAGCGGAGAAACGGGCGTCTACTTCACGCGCCTCGATTACCTTGACTTCAATACGTTCATCATCCATATCGCCCTTACCTCATTCATCGTATTTATCAGCGGCCTGTGGGCTTATCAGTTGAAACGATATGGGGAGATCCAGATCAACCAGGCTGTCCAGATGGCAGGTCTCCAAAAGGAAGCCGGCATCCTCCAGGAACGGCGTCGCAACCAGGAAGCGCTGGAAGCCGCACTCCTGAAAGCGGAGACCGCCCGTCAGGAAGCCGAACGTGCCAATAAAGCCAAAAGCATCTTCCTGGCTACCATGAGCCATGAGATCCGCACCCCCATGAATGGCGTGATCGGCATGTCGTCCCTCCTGTCCGAAACCCCGCTCAACGAGCAACAGCGTAGCTATGCCGAGACCATCGCCACCTGCGGTGAAACGCTATTGAACGTCATTAACGACATCCTCGATTTTTCCAAGATCGAATCGGGTAGTATGGAACTGGAGGACATTGATTTTGATCTGCACGAGAGCATCGAACACGTCCTCGATATCTTTAGCACCCGCGCGGCTCAGACCGGCGTCGAACTGCTCTACCAGGTAGAAAGCAGGGTACCCTCATTTATAAAAGGCGATGACCTTCGCCTGCGCCAGATCATCACAAACCTCGTCGGCAATGCCATCAAGTTCACCGAAGAAGCCGAGATCTTTATCGGGGTCCGGCTCGTCGATGCCGATGCTGACGGAAAGCTGACCCTCGGGTTCGAGGTCCGCGATACCGGCATCGGTATCCCGGCAGATAAACAGGAACGTCTTTTCAAAGCATTCTCACAGCTCGATAGTTCCACCACCCGCAAATACGGCGGAACCGGATTAGGCCTGGCAATATCGGAACAACTGGTGAAGCTCATGGGAGGATCGATCCGCGTCGAGAGCGAGCCCGGCGTCGGTTCGACTTTCACCTTTACGATCAGCACCCGCGCCGGCTCCCGGGCCGGTATTCCCGCAGGCAACAGCGATCTTGCCGCCCATGCCGGCAAAAGACTGCTCATCGTCGACGACAATCTCACCAACCGGACCATCCTGAAGAATCAGCTGGAACAATGGAACCTCGCCCCAACGCTTGCCGCTTCGGGCGTTGAAGCCCTCGATATCCTGGCCACCGACAGCCGTTACGATCTCATCCTCACCGATATGCAAATGCCTTTTATGGACGGCGTCCGGCTATCTGAGACCATCCGGGAACGCTATCCGCGGCTTCCCATTATCCTGCTCAGCTCCGTCGGAGATGAGTACAAGAAGGATTACAACAACCTGTTCAGCGCCATCATGACCAAGCCCATCAAGCAACAAGCCATGTACCGGCATATCCTATCCGGTCTTGAACGCCGTTCATGGGCGGTAACCGGTGAAAGCTCCATCCCGTCCCGCCTGCCGGAACAAATGGCAACCGACCTCCCGATGCAGATCCTTATTGCGGAGGACAACGTCATCAACCAACAGGTGATACAGTATATCCTTCAAAAGCTGGGCTATACTCCAACCGTAGTCGGCAACGGCCGCGAAGCCGTCGATACCGTCGCAGCCAATGACTTTGACATCATCCTCATGGACCTTCAGATGCCGGAGATAGATGGATTGGAAGCTACCCGCATGATCCGCCGGCGCAATGCCGGTCCTCAGCCCGTCATCATCGCACTTACCGCCAATGCAATGGAAGGCGATGAAGAGGAGTGTCTGTCGGCGGGAATGAATGACTATCTCGGCAAACCTGTAAAGCTCGAAGAGCTGATCGACAAATTACAGAAATGGGCTCCGCGTCCATTGCTCAACTGACCATTTTACCCGCTGGCTTCTATTTTGCATTGTATCCGCTAAATTTAGGGTATGTTGCGACATCCATCGTTGGTACTGATCACTTTGATGCTAGGCACTTCAATGGCAGCCATCGACAGCAGCATCGTCAACGTGTCCCTCCCCGTTATCCGTCACCAGTTCAATGTGAATCTCGATGAGGTCGAGTGGGTGATCACGGCATACATGATCTCTTTCACCTTGTTCATCCCGCTCATCACCTGGCTGAAGACCAGGATCGGTTACTTCTATCTCTATATCGGCAGCGTAGCCATTTTTACGATCGGTTCGCTCCTGTGCAGCCTATCCCATCAGCTCATCCTGCTGGTTGCCGCCCGGGTACTTCAGGCCGGCGGCGGCGGCGCCATCACCCCTACGTCACTCGCCATCCTGAGCGAAAGCTTTCCGGCCGAGAAAAGAGGCAGCGCCATCGGCTGGTGGGGTCTCGGCAATGTCATGGGGCCGGCCCTCGGCCCTACCCTCGGCGGCGTCCTCACTCAATACTTTGGCTGGGAGTCCGTCTTCTATGTCAATATCCCTATTGGCATCGCCACGATAATAATGAGCTACCGATACCTCAACTTCCTTCGCGACCGCTCCTGGTCGCCAACATCGTTCGATATTCGCGGCTTTGCCTGGCTCTCCCTGTTCATCGTTTCCCTTCAATATAGCATCTCGACAATCAGCAAACCCGGACATATCCCCGCCACCATCGCGGGATGCATCGCCACTATCCTGTCCCTCCGGCTCTTCATTCGCAGCGCCCGCGCCAATGCCCACCCCCTGCTCGACCTGACCGTCTTCAGATCCGCCAACTTCGTCTACTCGGTGATCATCGTGGTCATCCGCAGCATCGGCCTGTTCGGCGGGATGTTCTTCCTGCCTTTCCTACTGCAAGGCCTGCTGGGTTATACGACCATTCAATCAGGCCTGCTGATGCTCCCAAACGCTCTGATGATGCTGGTCGCGCGGCCCTATGCGGGCCACAAGGCCGATCAGGGCCTCATCCGCAATATCTCGGTACTTGGTATCCTCCTTTTGGCGCTGTCCATGTACCTCTTCGCCAGGATCGACGTCGGAACCACCGTTTGGCTCATCATCCTGCCTATGATCATCCGCGGCCTGGGCATCAGCTTCCTCGTGGCCCCCGTCTCCACCGCCCTCCTCAATGCCGTAACCCTTGACCAGACATCCACCGCCACCTCGCTCAACAGCCTAATGCAACAACTTGGCGGTTCCGTGGGCATTGCCATCTTCGGCGTCCTCCACCAGTTTATCTATACCCACTACCTTCAAAAAGGCTATTCCCAGCCACTGGCCGAACACTATGCCTTACAGGATGGATTCCTCGTTTCAGCATTCGTCGTTGGCCTCGCCCTTATCCCCGCACTCCGCCTGCCCCAACGCCATACCGTCCGCGTAGCCGAAAAAACTGCTGCCTGATTGCAACATTTTCCGTAACTTCGTATCTATCGTTCACCAAAAAAAAGGAGGTATTCATGCTATCTACAGATAAATCATGGAAACCTTCGGTTAATTTCGCTTAACCGGGTTGCTCCAAAAATAATCTGCTGACTTAAGTCAGATTGAGGCCATCATTACCGATGGCCTCTTTTACTTCCCGCAAAATTTAATTCCTGCAAAATCTTCTCTCTTCCCTGCAGTATTGCTTCAGCACAACACGATTTTTAAAATTATCCCTCGACGATCCATTTACTTTGCAGCCTCAAACTATCGTTGTGTCACACCCGAGATACGGAGTTAAAGTAAGCGACGACTTTTGCTTTTACTCGTTCTATAGCGAAGGCCCAATGGGACTAATTAGGAAAACCGTCATGTATACAATGTTGGAAGCGGGGCTTTTCAATCTTGCATTTGGAGATTGGAGTGAAGAATATGAAATATTGGATGATTATGCCCGTACAAATAACGGCGATCGGGATAAAGTCCTGGCGACAGTGGCATTCACCGCAATAGATTTTACCGATCAATATCCGAATACCCTGATCTACCTAAAAGGAAGTACGCCCGCCAGAACCCGGTTATACCAAATGGGCATCGGAAATAATTTGCAGGAAATAAATAAGAATTTCGAGATCCGTGGATATTACTCGAAAAAATGGGAGCCCTTTATATCAGGAAGAAACTATGAGGCCTTCTTGGCTCAACGAAAATAATTTTGTAAATTTATATCGCGTATGAACACAACTCCAAAAAAACGAAAACATCTACCGGGGATAACTGTTGATCCCACCTTGCCTGACCTCCGTAACGACCCCTTTGTCCTCAGGAGTGTTGAGCAAGCCCGCGAATTTCTTGCCAAGCACCCCATCCCCGAAGACCTCATGAAACGCAAATCCAAATTGAAAAGGTAACTTTTATCACCCCTCCAAATACTTATACACCCTCCTCCTATACGCTTCCAACTCCTCCAACGTACTGAATTCCTCAAACCGGTAAGTCTCCCCCGAACGCTGCTCCCGTACCAACGCCACGATCCCCCCGCCTACCAACACCCGCTTCGCCCGCTCGAACACAAGATCCAACGCCGCAATATCATTTGTCATCTGCCACTCCTCCACCTTCCCGACAGAAATAATATAATCTTCCATATATAAAATTACTCCGACAAAAATAACTCCAAAATCACCGCAATTCGAGACCTTTACACCATGAAATACAGAAAGCTTGGCAACACTGAAACCGAACTGTCCGCCATCGGCCTCGGCTGTATGGGTATGAACCATGGCTATGGCCAGCCTGACGACACCGAATCCATCGCCACCCTCGAAAAAGCCATCGAGATCGGCGTCAATTTCTGGGACACCGCCGACGTCTATGCCAACGGCAAGAACGAAGAGCTGGTCTCCAAAGTGCTTCAGCCCAACCGAAAGAAGATTTTTATCGCTACCAAATTTGGCTTCCGCACCGATACAAATGGCCGCATGACCGGATTCGACGGCTCGCCCGCGTATTTGAAAGAATGCATCGACAATAGTCTGCGCCGCCTCAGGACCGATGTCATCGACCTCTATTATGCCCACCGGATCGACCCCAACGTTCCGGTCGAAGAGATGGTCGGCGCCATGGCCGATCTTGTTCAACAAGGCAAGGTCCGTTACCTCGGCCTGTCCGAAGCCTCCCCTACCTCCATCCGAAAAGCCCACGCTGTCCACCCCATCAGCGCCCTGCAAAGCGAATATTCTATTTTGACCCGCGGTGTCGAAACCGAGATCCTGCCACTCTGCCGGGAACTGAAGATCTCATTCATCCCTTTCAGCCCCCTCGCCCGGGGCCTCATGACCAATACACTCAACCTGGGTCAGCTTGGCGATAAAGATTTTCGCCGCGCCCTCCCACGATACCAGGGCGAACATGCCGAGAACAACCAGCAACTGGCTGAAGCCTTTGCTAAATTCGCGGCAACCAAAGGGTGGACCCCTGCCCAACTCGCACTCGCCTGGGTGCTCAATCGCGGCGAGAACATCATTCCCATCCCCGGTACTAAACGAAGAAGATACCTCCTGGACAACGCCGGCGCGGTCGATATTCAACTGACGCCACAGGATTTCAGCGACATCGAAAAATTATTGGCCAGATACCCGAACATCGGCGACCGCTACAACGAAGCCAACTACCGGTTTACCGATAAGACCTAAACAACCCGGCCCCCGATTACTCAGGGGCCGGTCGCCGGTGTCGGAAACAATCGGAGCAACCGATGTGGGCTATCCCATGGAGATGAGCCCGCAAGTATACATCACAACCTGTTCCGCCCCACTTCCCCCGGATACAGCTCCTGCACCACATCACTCTGCCAGTATCGCTTACTGTCGATATCCATGACCGTGACCCTCCCCGAAAACGCCGCTCCGGTATCGACATTCCATACGTTGCATCTGTTCATCGGTGTATCCAAGTCATAGTTGGTAGTAGGGGTATGCCCGATGAAGATCTCGTCATACAGCCGCAGCCGCTTGGGGTAAAAGAGACTGGTTAGCGGTATCCGGCTATCTGCCGCCAGCGCCGTCTCCCACAACGTCCTGTCCCAGTAATAATTACTGGAGAAGTATTCTTGCGCCGGCCCGCGCATCGAAGAAAAGCCCGCATGAATAAAGAGCCGCCGCTGATCATCCTCATAATAGAGCTGCATCCGGCCGAGGAAGATCAGATGCCGCATCCGCCGGCCCGAATCCACCCCCGCATAACTGTCGATCGTCGCCTGCCCGCCATGCAACAGCCAGTCCGCATCCGTCCCAAACCCCCCAAGCCACTCCATACACCATACATCATGATTTCCCAGGATGAAGGTACAGGCATACCGCCGCTCCAGTTCCATCAGATATTCGATCACCTGCCGCGACTCCGACCACCCGTCCACATAGTCGCCCAGAAAGATCAACCGGTCATCCGACTCCAATCCCACCCGGCCCATCACCTGCTCCAGCGCTCTGAACCCACCATGAATATCTCCGATCACATACGATTTCGCCATTGTAAAAGAATTCCTTATTTTGTCGAAGCACCACTCAACGATCTATGAAACGCTTCTTATACTCATTTATCTTTCTCCTGCTTGCCGCGGCCACCGGCTGCTCACTCCTTGTGAACCCCCTCCCCAAGATCTGGTTCTATACTTACGGCACCGGCACTCCCAACGGCAAAGATAGCCTCCTTAGTCCCGCCAGTTTCCTGGAACTCCGGCCCGACGGCTCCTACACCCGGGACTTTGGCGCCTTCGAATCCGGTACCTGGCTCAAGAAGGATCATCAGCTTATCCTAACCAGCCATGACCATCAGAAGACTTCCTATGCCCTGACCCTGCCTTCAGCCGGCGAAATGCAACTCACCCTTACCGGGGGCTACGTCGCCAACTTCGAAAGCCGGGCCATCCCTTCCCTGAAAGATAAGCAAGACCCTTTTTCCGTCTTCAACAACCGCTGGCGCATCCATGCTACACACAAGGAAAGCGACGCGGAGATCCGCCAACGTCTTTTCAACCATTGCCAGTTTTGGGAAGCCTATTTTCGGTGGGCGCTGGATAAGAGTTTGACCTCCGTTGACGTCCGCAGCACTCCGACACCGATCAAGATCTATGGCAACGGATTCACCCTCAAACCGACGGAAGACCTGCCGGCCGAATGGGTCTCCTGTTTCTATGATGCCGATGACTGCCGGAAAGCAAGCGACATGATCAAAGATATCTTCGAGCATAAGACCATCGCATGGGCTCAGACCGATAACAAATTCAAAATGTTCCTGTCCGCATTCCAGCAGATCCAAGGCTTCCTTCGCTAAACAGGATCAGCTGCCTGCCAACCCATCCAAAAGCCAGGCTTCGCTGAGCCAGTCCCCGGTTCCCTACGGCAGGAACAACGCATCCAGCACGTCATGGTGAACGATATTTTTTTCCAACCGGATGTTCTCCAGTAAGGCATTCAGCGCCTCTTCCGCCTCCTGCTCCGTCGGTCGCGGCCCGTTCCTGACCCAATAGTCGACCAGTTTCTGAAAGCCGGAAGGCATAAGCACTTCCAGCGGCTGGTTGGTTCCGATCTTTTTCAATGGCCACCAGGACCAGCCGATATCATGACTCTCCATCAGCCGGATCGCATCGTGGTACCATTCATCTTTGTTCTCTCCCGACTCACCAAGCCACAGCGGAATATTATATTTTTCCCGCAGGTCGAGATAATGCCTGATGGCGTCCTCCGTATTCGGATTCCAATACTTGTGAAAGCTCAATACGATATTATTGTCCCAGACAGGCAGAATGCCGCGATAATTGTTTCCCCACCCGTTTCCTTCGATGATGATGATATGGCGTTTGTCGACGGCCCGGATCGCCGTAGTGATATCGACCATCAATTGCCGGAGCGGCGCATTTCCCGTCTCCTTCGTTCCGTGTAGATTGGCAGTGTCCCCATCAAAACCCCAGTTTGGCTCGTTGATGATATCATATCCTCCAACCCAGGCCTCGCCCGCATAACGTTGTGCCAGCTTTCGCCATAATGCGATCATCTTCTCCCGGTTGGCCGCACTCTCCCACAGCGAAGGCTTGGACGGATCGCGATCCGCGATAGGCAGGTCATTCCCCTGACCGCCCGGAGCGGCATGCATGTCGAGGATCAGGTAAATATGATCGGCCTTACACCAGCTCAGCAGGCTGTCCGTCAAACCAAACCCTTTCTCCAGCCAGGTATCCTTCCCCGCCACCGGTTCCTTATCGACCGGCAACGTATACAATGCATAATGCATCGGCAGCCGCACGGAGTTGAAGCCCCACGCCGCCATCGAGTCGATATCGATCTTTCGGATATCATTCGCCAGCCAACGGTCATAAAAAGCGGCGGCCTTCTCCGGCCCGACCAGATCGGTTATCCTTTCGCGGATGCGATATTGCGGGCCAACCTTGCCCAACTTCAGCATATAGCCTTCCTGCAGCATCCATCCACCCAACCCGATGCCACGCAGAATGACCTTTTCACCTTTTTCATTTACAATAAGCCGGCCCTCGGCTTTTAAGAACCCCTGCCCGAAACCCTGGTGGCAGAAACATAAGAGTAACAGGGAAACAAGTAATCGACGATTAGGTATCATAATCCAAAGTAACATAAAAAATATATATTTACTGACGATGATCTATCACGCTCTCTTTTGGTTATGCTATTATATTTTTGGCGCCCTGATCTCCCTTAGCGTCCACCGGATCTATGACCCTCGCTTCTATGCCGAACTGCTAAGCCTGCTGCCTCCCGACATGGTGCTGGTGTATATCAACCTGTATATCTTAATTCCCGCCTTCCTGCTAAAAAAGAGCTATTTCGTCTACTTCCCTATCCTTTTAATGACCATGTGCGCTACTTCTTCCCTCAACATCTGGCTGCATCACTTATATACGGTGAACGGATCGCCCTTCTTCGCGGGTAACAGTGAACTTACTATTCCGGGCCTTGCGGCACAGCTGTTCAATAGCATCTATCTGGTCGGATTGACTACCGGACTGAAATTCTTTAAAGACTCGATGGAACAGCGGGAACGGATCCGGGAGCAGGAGAAGCAGCAGATCGCGCTTGAGCTCAATTTCCTCAAAGCCCAGGTTCATCCCCATTTCTTTTTCAATACCTTGAACAACCTTTATTCCCTAACGCTCCACAAGTCGGACCTCGCTCCGGAAGTCGTCCTGAAGCTGTCGGCGCTGATGAGCTACATGCTCTACGAATCCGGCGCAACCTACGTTCCCCTCGACAAGGAATTGGCCAACTTAGAGAATTATGTCGCGCTTGAACAGCTTCGATTCGGTAAGCGCCTTGCACTGTCATTTAAAAAAGAAGGCATCCCGTCAGACCCTGTCAATATCCCGCCTCTTATCCTGCTTACTTTTGTGGAGAATAGTTTCAAACATGGGATGAGCCAGACGATCGGTGAAGGCCGGATCGATATCTCGTTAAAGGTCGGCCGGCATCAGCTCTTTTTCGAGGTTGACAACTCCATCGGCGATATTCCCCAAGCCGGCAACCCTTTCTCCAGCCCCGCCTATACCCATGGCGCGCCCCACCCCACCACCGACATCCATGCCCCGTTCCCCCTGACCTCTGCCACATATGCCCAACCCCAGCCCACCTCCGCCACATATGCCCCGTCCCAGCCCACCTCTGCCAACGGCCTCGGGCTTCGCAACGTCACCCGCCGCCTTGATCTCCTGTACGGCACGAGATACGGTCTCGATAAGACCGAAACCGCAAACCATTTTCGCGTCACCCTGAAAATTCCGCTGACATGACCGGTATCCATTGCCTTGTCGTAGACGATGAGCCCCTGGCCGTCGACGTCGTCGTCACCTACCTGCATAATCTTAACATTCAGGCGGTGGCTACGGCAAACAATGCCGTCGAAGCTTTTCAACTGCTCCGCCAACGCCCCGTCGACCTGCTCTTTCTCGATATCCAAATGCCGCAGCTCACCGGGTTCGATCTGCTGAGAAGCCTTCCTCACCGCCCCCAGGTCGTCATCACCACCGCCTACCGCGACTTTGCCGTCGAAGGTTTCGAATGGTCGGTGCTGGACTACCTCGTCAAGCCATTTTCATTTGCCCGCTTCCTTCAAACGATGGAAAAGGCAATCCGCGCTCTTCAAACCTTTCCCACACCTATTACCCATAATACTCCTGATACCCCTGATATTCCTGATACTCCTGATACCCCTGAAATTCCTGATACCCCGACGTCGTCTTCCGTCACCACCTTGTTCCTAAAAACCGACCGCAATCTCACCCGCGTCGACATCGAGAGCATTCTTTACATCGAAAGCCTCAAAGACTATATCCGCGTCTGCACCACCGCCGGTGACTACCTCTGCCATCAATCCATGACAGATATTGCCGCCCGCCTTCCCACGGACAAATTTCTCCGCGTCCACCGCTCCTTCACTGTAGCACTCGACAAGATCGATCAGATCCGCCATCACTGCGCTCTGATCGGCTCAAAGACGATCCCCGTCTCCCGCGCCCACCGGCAGGAACTCTACCGCCGTCTCGAAAAATAGGTCGCCCATCTGAGCCTGTCTCCTGCGCCGTTTCCCTGCCCCGCCCCTTGTCATTCATCGCTCCGATCCGTCCATTCGTCGAAAATTCCGCATCCCGTCGAAAAATTGTTGGCTACCGCCACACCCCGGACGTATCTTCCTGTTGATGAAACGCATCGCCTCTATCGATATCGCCCGTGGTCTCGTCATGGTCATCATGGCTCTCGACCATACCCGTGAATTACTGGACGCCTGGTCCCGGGCCCACACGCCAACCGACCTGACCGTTACTACGCCCCTCCTCTTCTTCACCCGCTGGATCACTCATTTCTGCGCACCGGCTTTCGTCTTCCTGTCCGGCGCCTCCGCCGCCATCCAGCTAACCCGCAGCACTAACCCACGCGAAACGCGCCGCTGGCTCCTCCGGCGTGGGCTTATCCTTATCGCCGTGGAATATACCATCGTGAACTTTGGGATATCCTTCGATTTTAGATTCCGGCTTCTCCTCTTCGAAGTGATCGGCACTATCGGTGCAGGTATGATCCTCCTTTCCCCGGTATCGCGGCTGCCGATGCGCTGGCTGGTGCCTATAACGGCACTCATTCTTTTCGGTCATGATCTCCTCCCCCTTCCTCCATCCATGGCGATGGCTGCGCCCAACTCTTCACCGGCTTTCAACGTTCTCCGGACATTCGGCTGGTCCCCGGGCAGTTTTCAGCCCGGTCCTAACCTGCTGATCGCCGTCGCCTATCCCATTATCCCATGGTTCGGCATAATGCTCGCCGGGTTTGTCACCGGCCGCTGGTTCCAACGACCGGCCGCTGAAAGAAAAAGACTCTTCCTCGCCGCCGGTGGGATCACCCTCGGTCTCTTTGTCGTGCTGCGTTTCATCAACGGCTATGGCGACTTCAATCCCTGGTCCGTACAAAAGAATACCCTGTTCACCGCCCTCTCCTTCCTGAATGTCGACAAATATCCACCTACATTACTCTTCTGCCTCCTCACCTTAGGCGGCCTCTTCCTCATCCTTGCCGCCGCCGAGCCCCGCGCCCCGCAACAGCCCGCGCCCATTCCCCCTGTCATCGTTCAGCCCGCCACCCAAGCCACCCAGCCGTCCATCGCCGTTCAGCCCGCCACCCAACCGCCAGCCAATGCCATAACCCGCATCCTTCTGGTCTATGGCCGCGTCCCGCTATTTTATTTTATCGTTCACTTTTACCTCATCCACCTGCTCATGCTCGTCGTCGGCTTCGCCCAGGGCTATTCCCTCAGCCAACTCAACTTCGGCCCCTTCCAATTCGGTCGCCCAGCCACCGGCGGCGGTCTGCCCACATGGTGCATCTATCCCATCTGGATCGCCGTAGTCGCCGTCATGTATCCACTCTGCCGCTGCTATGGCCAATTCAAGTTCTCACATCCCGAAAAGAAATTCCTCCGGTATTTTTAGAACATTTCCCGCTAGCGCAACAATAGAAGCAACACAACGACCACCAAAAGACCAATCGATATTACCTGTCTGGCGCCAAATCTGAATACGTTTTTCTCCAATTTTTCCCAGTTCTGAGCATTGATCCGCCAACCTCTGGCCGCTTCCTCAGCCATAATATTTTGGATTTTCCCAAGCCTTGAGATCATTTCATTCGATTCCGCCGTTATTCCCTTCAATCCCTCCATTATTCCCTTCGATTCCGCCGTTATTCCCTTCAAATTCAAGACCGACCCGAAAAGTTCCGCCAGTTTCCCGTTCAATCGCCCAATATCCTCTTTCAATTCCGTTATCGACATTTGCTGTTCGTCCACGGATTTCGTCAGCTTGCTCACACTCTCCTGCACCCAATTCAACCCGGCCGCCAGTTCCCGCGTCTGCGCCTCCAACTGTTCCACGCGCTTTTCGTCCAATGTTACCCCCTTCTCCAACTGCTTCAGCGATACCTGTGCCGCATCGACCCCGTTATTGATCTTGTTTAACGTCTCCTGCGTCGGCGTTAGCCTTCTGATCAGCAGATTGACTTCCGATGTTTCTTCGAGCAAATTGACCACCTTCTGGGTCAATTTCTCAACTACCATGTCACTCATATTTTTTCAATTTAGTTTTATCAATATATCCTTAGCCGGGGGCCGAGTCGAACCCACTGCTCTTCTTTCTCCTCAACCTGTTCTAACTGCTCAGTCTCCGGTTTCAACGTTAACTCCTTCTCCTGTCGCTGCCCATCAGCCAACGCCTCCAGTTGCCTCAGCGCTTCCTGTTGCTTCAACTCCTCCTGTTGCCTCAACGCCTCCTCCTTCAATATTTCCGCCTGCCTCAACGCCTCCTGCTGTTTCAATGCCTCAGCTTGCCTCAACGCCTCAGCCTGCCTCAATGCCTCCTGTTGTTTCAACCCCTCTACCTGCAACACCCGCTCCCGCTCCTCCTCTCGCTGTATCCGTTTCCCCTCTTCCAACTTCTTTCCCTCCCATTGACTTAACTCCTGCCGCTGACTGACCGCGCTCTCCAACCTTCGAAGCGAAAATTTTTTATCGATCTCACTTCCCCGGAACGCCTCGTTCTGATATAAAAAGCTAATTCCTGCCCGCTGTCCCGATGGATCCAACCGATACCTCGTCTCGATCCCTTCCAGGCGAAGCCGCTGCTCCAGCTCGTCCATGTTCTTCACCTGCGGCAATGAGTCCCTGATACTCCGATACACTACGTACTTCCGCGTGTCCGAAGCATCCAGCGCATCATAATTGGTCTGGCGCAGATCCTTTCCCGCCACCGGTACCAACCCATGCTCCCGCACCAAGCGCTCTACCGTGTCCCTGCTGCGAAGCACCTCCGGGAAATTATGGATGGCCTTTCCATCAAAGTCGATCCGGTTCGCAACGAGGTGCAAATGCCGATGGCGGGCGTCCCGATGTTCGACGATCAGCCGCTGGGTGTTCAGCATTCCCACGCCATCCAGGTATTTGCGCGCTATTTCGATTTTTTGCGCCTGGCCCAGCTTTTCATCCCGATGAAAGGTCAGTACCGCATGAAAGACCGGCTTGCCGATCGTATCGTGTAACGACGCCACTGTCTCAAAATCCCTGGCCGCCAGCCGGTGATCATGCCCCCTCACGCCTTCGACCCCAATGACCTGAGCCCTCGTCAGATCCTCCGCCACATATTCACACGTCCGGGCAAAAGATCCGCCGGGAGCAAATACTCTCGCAATCATAACTTTAACTTGTTTAGTATCCCATCCACCGTATTCCTCGCCGCTTCGAATGTCATCATCACCTGCTCAACCCCCTCCGCTTGCGCCAGTTTGTACAACCCCTCCAACGCATTCGAAACTCCTACCACCCTCCTGAACAACTCCCGGTCCTCAGCCCCCAGCCGCGCGATCACCTCCCCATTCAGACTCACCCGCCGGACATAGACCGCCATCGTTAGCCCCGCCTCCTTCGCCTTGTGCTCAAGACGCTCATACTCCGCCGCCGTCAGGTTCATCGTCAACCGCCGGCTCCGTTTTAATTCCCCCAGCACCCGCCGCTTCTTTGGCCTTATCGTATTCATGCCGTAAAAAGAAGTTTAACCGCCAATATACACCGCCCATCAGCATCCCGCGCCAAAAGGTATACCTCTTAAATTTTTAAGGTATACCTTACCAGTAAAACTTAAATTTTCAATTGAATTGTTTGGCCAGAATTTCCCTTGCCAGCCCGGCAACCTTCTCACCAAAAATCTCCGGATGATCGCCGATTTGACGGAAAGGCGTCTTCAACTGCCCCTTTTTTCCGGCGTTCCGATCTTTCAATACCAGCTTATAAGAATAACCTTTGAATTTCTCGAACCTCCCCGGCAACTTCCCCACCCCGAAATGCTGCCGGACAAACTGGATCAGTTTAGGCAGGTTCCTCGATAAGCTATCATACTCCGACCCATTGCCCCTCAATTCATGATACAATTGGGCCGCTATATAATAGGCCTTTGCATTTAGCGCCGGCTCTTCCTCCACCTCCCGCTCGCTACCCCCGGCCATCACGCCTGCTTCTTCCGCCGCCCGCTCACCACCAACCATCACCCGCTCTTCCTCCACCCCCCGCTCGCCATCGCCGCCCGAGATCTCCCTACTCTCCTCCTCCATCCTCCATGCCCCGCGAATCGCATCCGCGACCTGCTGGTAATCTTTCTTCGGCGACCCCGACTCCAAATAAGCTACGAACATCGCTCTGATCCGTTTGTTTCGTAACGCCTGCAGCAGATCTCCATTCAATTGCCTAACCTTGACCGTCCGATTCAGGTCTGAAGCGTCCCTTTTTATCTCCTGCACTTTCAGATCCAGATACGCATCGATTGACTTATTCGGTCGTATCCTCCTGAAATGCCGGTAGTCATACCAGAACGATGCCAGCAGATTTCTTTCGGTCGGTGCGACATAGAAGTTCATCGCCGCCATCCAACACGCTTTCAACCCCGTCCCCACCCAACAGACTCCCCGATACACCGGCTTCCAGAATGATAAGGTCTTTTTCATCGAATTACTTTCGTCTTTTAAATATACTTAACAATTTCACAAAGTGATAACATCTTGCCCCCACATGTTAAAACCAAATTAAATAAAAATTATTTCCGGGAATGGATTGGAAATACTTCGAAAAAGCCCACGGATTTTGCGGATCCGGGATTAGCTTTGCCGATATTCGGATCGGGCAACACAACTCAGTGGCGCAATATTCCGTATCGGGTAGCAACAGTATGAGATTTGTAAGGAACGGATTTCTGTACCTGCTGGTTTTCCAATGTTGTTGTCTGGCCGCGATCGGGCAGAGCCGGATATTGCATGGGACAGTCACTGATGCTCTTAGCCATGAGCCCCTGTACAACGCCAGCATCTATGATAAAACCGGACACCGGGGCACCCGCAGCGACTCCCTGGGGAGATTTACGCTTCTGTTGCCGGATGGCTCCGCCGGCGCGGTCCTGCAGGTCTCCATGGTAGGTTATGTTGCAAAGACAGTCGCGAGCGCTTCGGCAAAGGACAGCCTCCTTATCACCCTTGTTCCGGAGGCGCAAAAAATGCAACAGGTGGTGGTCACCGACCGTAAGGGGAGATATCGCAATAAGGATAATCCGGCGGTTGAATTGATTCGGAAAGTCATCGCCAATAAGGATAATAACCGGCCGGAATCATTTGACTATGCCTCCTATGAAGAATATGATAAGGTGGAGATAAGTATGCGGGATATAGATTCCTCGAAATTTGACAAACGCTTGTTCCGTCCCTATCGTTTTCTTTTCCAACACCCCGATACCGTGGCAGGTGATAGTTCCCGTTATTATCCGGTTTATCTTGAAGAAAAGCTTTCCGACAACTATTTTCAGAAAAAACCCGAACGTCACCGGCAGGTGATAAAGGCAGAGAAAAAGGTGGATTTCGGGGATCTGATCGACACAAAGGGACTGAGCAGTTATATAAATACCCTCCTGGCCGATGTCGACATCTACGACAATAATATCGTGCTGTTCACGAACCAGTTCCTCAGTCCGATGGCCAATGCCGCGCCTGCGTATTACGAATTCTATCTTGGCGATACGGTAGTGATCAACGGTACAAGGCTGGTTAGGCTGAACTTCCAGCCCCGGAATAACGACGACCTGCTGTTCCGGGGAATGTTCTACATCACGGTCGACGGGAACTATGCCGTCCAACGCGTGCAGTTGACCCTTAGCAAGCGGGTGAATCTCAATTTCATCAAGAACCTGCATATCCGCCAGGAGTTTCAGCGAACGGCCAGCGGCCATTATTACCGGGTAGTTTCGGATGCTTCCGCGGATTTCACCCTTTCTGCCAAAAAGAAAGGGATTCACGGGCGCAAATATGTAGCCTTTGCAAAATTACAGACCGAGGTACCGATTGCCGACAGCGTATTCAGGCAGCCCGCGACCGGGGAACCTGCACCCGATGCTTTGAGCAGGAGCAACTCTTATTGGGACCAACACCGGCAGGAGCCGCTGTCCCCCGGAGAAGCTCGGGTTTATGCCAATATCGACAGCCTGCGCCGGCTCCGTCCCTTTATCCGGGCAAAGGATCTCATCAATCTGGTTGTCGCGGGATACAAAAGCGCAGGACCATTCGAGATCGGACCTGTCAACACCTTTTATAGTTTCAATCCCATCGAGGGGTTAAGGCTGGGTTTCGGCGGGCGGAGTACTCCACTGTTTAGTAAAAATATCTGGCTTGATGGTTACGGCGCCTATGGATTCGGTGACCGTCAATGGAAGTACGACGCGGGCGTCGCCTATTCCTTCAATAGGTTGTCCGATTACGGCTACCCGCAGCATTACCTGAAATTCAGCTATCAGCATGATGTGAAAATCCCCGGGCAGGAACTGCAATTCGTGCAGGACAATAGTTTCCTGGCCTCCTTCAAAAGAGGCGTCAACGACATCTACCTGTACAATGATATCTTCCGGATCGACTATTTGCAGGAGTTGCCGAATCATCTCTCCTACGGGTTTGGCTTCAAGTACTGGGCGCAACGACCCGCGGGAACCATCGAGTATGTGCAGCCGAAGGGCATTGCTTCCGATACGCTCACCAGCCTGGTGACCGGCCAGTTGTCCGCCCAGATCCGTTGGGCGCCGCATGAAAGGTTCTACCAGGGAAGGGTCTACCGGATACCGTTCCCGAATCAATACCCCGTATTCAACCTCCAATTCATAGCGGGCGTCAAGGGATTGGCCGGAGGCAGGTATTCCTATCAGGATGTGAACCTGAATATCTTCAAGCGATTTTATCTGTCGACGTTCGGGTATACCGACGTAACGCTATCAGGGTCCGTGGTAGCGGGGAAACTGCCCTTTCCATTGTTGCAGATATTGCCTGCCAATCAGACCTATATTTACCAGCCTGATTCCTACAACCTGATGAATTTCCTGGAATTCGTCAGCGACCACTACGCCGGCGTCGATGTCGAGCATCATTTCAATGGTTTCATCTTTAATAAGATCCCCGTGATCAAGCGCCTGAAGTGGAGAGAGGTACTCACCGCGAAACTGCTATACGGCGGGCTGCGGGCGGAGAATGATCCATCGAAGAATCCATCAGCGATGCGGTTCCCCCTGATCGATGGACAGGCTGGTACATTTGCGCTTGGCAGCCAGCCTTATGTAGAGGCCGGGTTTGCCATCGGGAACATCTTCAAGCTTTTGCGGGTGGATTTCATCGAACGTTTCTCGTATCTCGACCATCCGATGGTGCCACGGTATGGCGTCCGCTTTCAGTTGAAGTTCGACTACTAGTTTCTACCCCGCCAAATGCCCGGTGAAACCCCAGGCAACCAACTTCTCATAAGCCTCCCATACCCCTACCGGGATCTCCTGCGCGATCTGGAACCCCTTCTCCGGATAGATCTTTATCCGCTGCAAGTCACCCACCATCATCTCGATCACCCGCTCCATCGGCATCTCCGGCGTCGGATAATCCTCGAAAGCGATCTGCGGTGACGTGACGATCAACTCTTTGTCAGGCCAATGCAATTTGAAAGTGGCATAACTCCGCCTTTCCATATAAGGCTTTTGCACCAACAGAAAAGTCTTTGGATGCAACCCCTCTTCTTCCAGCATCCGCCGGGTGAATAAAATGTTCTCCCCTGTATTGGTGGATTTATTTTCGATGAAGATCGCCTCGGCAGGTACCCCCATATCCAACGCGATCCGCGCAAACAGATCGGCTTCCGTATCCTTCCACATCGCCTTCGTCACCTTCCCCAGCCCGCCCGAAAAGATCAGGATCGGCGCCAGGCCCTGCAAATAAAGCTCCGCCCCCCTGTTTGCTACCCGAAGATCGAGACTGCCCAGCACCAGGATACAATCCGATGGAACCGGCACATGGTACAGATGATGATAATCCCACAATTTCCTGGCTTCAACCAGCACTTCTTCCGTGATCATAGAATGCAAATATACATCCCATCCAATTCCATATCTTTGAAAATAAATGGTATGATCGCCCGGAAACTCCTTGCTCCGGAATCGCTGGCAACCTGCACCACGCTGCACTTCGCCGATCATACCCTTCTGACCGAAACGTTCGCCGGACCCTATACTTGCCCGCAACATGTCCCCGGTCCCGGCCTCCTTACCATGCTGTCAGGTACCGGCCGTTTTATCCTCAATGATAAGACCATCACTCTGGACCATACCCGATATTTGCTTATCGATAAAAACAGCCGCCTCGCCATCCGCCTGCCGCGCCCCGAAACACAACCGCTATTCCTGTTCTTCCGGACCAATTCCGTTGACGAAGCGCTAACTAAACAACACGCCGATCTCTGCTGGCTCGAACGCCCTCACCCTATGAGCTCCAGCTTAAAAGAATGCCTGGAATGGCTCGTCCGTCTCGGTAACAACTGCGGCTCATTCAGCGCCCTCAAGGCCGACGCCATGATCCGCGATCTCCTTCTGGACCTGATCCGGCAGGCCCTTGCCGCCGAAGCCGCCGCGGGCCGGCTTTCCGTATCCAGGCGCTCCACCCGCATCGAGCTGTTCCATCGCCTTTCCACCGCCCGGGAATGGATACACGCTAATTATGCTTCGCCCGCCCCGCTTCAAACCATTTCCCGGGAAGCACAGCTCAACCCTCAGCACTTCCTCCGGATGTTCCGGGATTGCTTCGGGTCCACACCCCACCAATACCTCACTGAGGTCCGCCTTGCCGCCGCCGGCCAATTGCTCACCACAACGAATGAGCCCGTCTCGGCCATCTGCCGTCAGATTGGTTTTGAAAGCCTATCGTCCTTCAGCGGTCTTTTCCGCCAACACTTCGGCGCCTCGCCAAAAACCTACCGGCAAAACGCCGCCGGATGACCCGCCCCTCCCGTTGCCACGTAACCGCACTACCCCTCCCCTGGCCTCTCCCCCTACGCCGTAAGCACATTCTGCAACTCCACCTTCCGGTTCCTCAGATCCAACCCGCCCTCCAATACCGATTTCAGGTTGACAAGATAAAAGATCCACCCCTTCATATTCCCCAGGTAATGACTCCGCGCCACCCCTTCATCCGTCGGATCGAACGCCTCCACCAGCTCCACGATCGTCTCATCGCACTCCCGGTAAAGACTGATCGTCACCGGCAACTCCTGCGAGAAGGTGAAGCTTACCACACTCTTGCCATCGGCGCCAAGCCACCGCCCCGTATGAGATTTACTGTCCGGATAACCGTGAAATTGAAAAGAATACTCATCCCCCTTCTGGATCTGCTCGCCCGGCTGCCGCGACTTCCCGCCGGATGTAAGCTCCGCCCTTCTCAAAAACCACGACTCCAGCCCGCCCGGCGTCGACAATGCAACATAGGCCTTCTCGATCGGAGCCGTAGTATTGATCCGTAATTTAAATTCACTCCAATTGTTGTTCATAACTTTTTTCTGCAAGGATACGCCGCGCCGCCCCTAACCTCTTCTTGAAAATGGAGAAATTGGTCATCTCCCCCCACAAAAAAGCGACCGGCAAAGCCGGCCGCCATAAGCCACTGATTATATCCCGTACTTACATGATCTCCCGCTCCTTTAACCCCTCCGGCGTCGCTACCAACAAAGTGCCCTGCGTATACTTCTCGTCGTGCTGGCTCGCATCCAGGCCTTCCTCCTCTTCCTCCTGGCTGACCCTCACCGGAACGATGAAGTTCACCAGCTTGAAGATCCCATAACTGACCACAAAACTATACCCCACCGCAATCGCCATCGCCTTCAGCTGAATCAAGAAGAAGGAAGGATTATGATACGCCAGCCCATTCGCCCCCCCCGCATTGACCGCCGTCGTCGCAAAAACCCCCGTCATCAGCATCCCCACCATCCCGCCGATCCCATGACAAGGGAAGACATCCAGCGTGTCATCCAACACCGTTTTCGTTGCCTTGATATGAACCGCCATATTCGAGATGACCGCCGCCAATACGCCGATGAAAATACTCTGGGGTATCGCCACAAACCCCGCCGCCGGAGTGATCGCCACCAACCCTACCACCGCCCCGACACAGAAGCCGACAACCGATGGCTTCTTACCCCGCAACACGTCGAAGAACATCCAGGACAGCCCCGCCGACGCCGCCGCCGTATTCGTCGTCGAGAAAGCGGACACCGCAAGCGCGTTTGCCGCATTAGCCGATCCTGCATTGAAGCCAAACCACCCAAACCACAACAACCCCGTCCCGATCAGGACATAAGGGATATTCGCCGGATGCGTCTCGATCCTGTCGATATGGACCCGCCGCCGCTTTAGCACCAACGCACCCGCCAGCGCCGCACAACCCGCGGAAATATGGACCACCGTTCCGCCTGCAAAATCCAAGGCCCCCATCTTGGCAAGGAACCCGTCCGGATGCCAGCTCCAATGCGCCAGCGGCGCATAGACCAGCAGACTGAAAAGGACCGTGAACAACACATAGGCCGAGAACCGCATCCGCTCTGCGATAGCGCCCACAACCAACCCCGGGGTGATGATCGCAAACATTAATTGAAACATCGCGAACAACCCCTTCGGGATCGTCGGCGCCGGCCCCCACGGTGCGCCACTCACCACACCTTTATAGAAAAGATGCGTCAGCGGATTACCGATGATCCCATGAATAGACTCGCCGAAACATAAGCTATAACCAACCACTATCCACAATACCCCCACCACGCCTGCCGCCACGACACTTTTCATCATCGTCGAAAGGACATTCTTCCGGTTGACCATCCCGCCATAGAAGAAGGCCAGCGCCGGCGTCATCAGAAATACCAACGCCGTTGCCACCAACATCCAGGTCACATCCGCCGAATTGTACTTCGAATCGGGCACCGTCGGAGCCAAAGTCGGTACGAAAATGGCGATAACGGCAACCGCCGCCAGAATCAGGAAAGGTAAAACCCGCTTAACAGTGAGATTGTTCATAGACTTCCAAGTTTCATATTATACAAAAAACAAATTCGTCAAATTACACCGGAAAGTTACATCAAAAATTGAAGTTCAGCGCATGATAACTGATTATCAAAAAACATAATGTTTATAAATATCTGCAATAAAACACTGATTTAAAGCCACCTATCAAAAATCATTAAAAATAGATGTTTAAAAATCCTTCAATTTAAATGACCTTTTTTGTTGTTTCGACAAAATCTGACGCCCATACCCATAATTGAAGATTCCTGCTTAATCATTGAAAAGGGCCGAACCCGCCGGGAAAAGGTCCCTATTTTTGAAGATGCGCTTAAATCTGCGGAAAGCGACCCCCGTCCAACTACAATTCCTCATCTGGGCTTTTGTACTATTGCTCACGTTCTTCACCTACCTTCCTGATGGCCTTGGCATGGCTGCCGCATTTGCCGTCATGAATACCGTCGTCTACGCCCTGATCATTTATGGGAATATCTCCTTCCTGTTCCCCCGGCTATACCTCAGGGAAAAAACGATTCCGTATATAATCATTGCCTCGCTGGCCATTTTTATCGTCGCGGTCGGCCGTGCGCGCCTGGCCACATGGGTGCATAACCGGTACTTCCCAAAGATGCCCGAACCGTTCAACTGGCAGGAGATCCTTTACTTTACCAGCGCCAGCCTGTTCATCTACATGATGAGCTTTGTCTTTCGCATAGCGATCGATTATTTCCGCGTAAAGCGCCAGGCCGAACAAATGCTCGAGCAAAAGAGCCTCGCTGAGCTCAACCTTCTAAAGTCCCAGGTCCAGCCCCACTTTTTATTCAATACCCTCAACAATATCTACTACGAGGCCTTCCGCGAAGCGCCCCGCACCGCCCTGCTGATTGGCCGCCTTTCCGATATCATGCGCTATTTTGTCGACGAAAGCCCCAAGGAAAAGGTCACCCTGGCAACCGAGATCAAATTCCTCGAGAACTACATCGCCCTTGAAGAGATCCGCATCCGTCATGGCGTCAAAGTGACGTTCGAACAACAATACGATGGCAACCCCGTCATCCCGCCCATGCTCCTGATGACCTTTGTGGAGAATATTTTTAAACATGGCATCGACCGGTCCGCAACCGGCAACGCCTTTACCATTACTTTGCTGCAGGAAGGCGGCTCGCTCATCTTTACCACCTGCAATGGCCTGCCCGCTGAAACCCCGCCCGTCAGCCATGCCGGCTTCGGTTTGATCAATCTGGAAAAGAGGCTAATTTTGTTATACGGAAATCGCTTCGAGCTGCGTACCACCCAGACCGGCACCAGCTATCAGGCCTTTCTAAAAATCCCGCTTGTATGAGCTCCGCGGAAAATTCCCGTTTAAGATTGCGCTGCCTGATCGTCGACGACGAACCCAATGCGGTGGGCCTCCTCGAGATGTTCATCCAACAGAACACTAACTGGGACCTGCTCGGCAAGTGTTACGACGCCCGCGAAGCCCTTTCCTTCCTAAAGACCCATACCGTCGACCTTGTTTTCCTCGATATCAATATGCCCCACTTGACCGGGATAGAAATGGCCGCTCTTCTGCCCTCCTCCACCCGGATCGTCTTTACAACCGCCTACTCCGAATTCGCCGCCGAAAGCTATGGTTTCCCCACCATCGATTATCTCCTGAAACCGATCACCCTAAAGCGCTTCTACGCCGCGCTCCAAAAGATCGAAGCCTGGTTCGCCCGCCCCGACCAACAAGCCGGCTCACACCTACAGGCTTCCGGCCCCGCTCAAAATCCCGCCCCTCCTCAAGCCGGCGTCCCCCCGATCCCCGAAGACCAATACTTCTTCGTAAAATCCGGCCGCGCCCTTCAAAAGATCCTCCTCAGGGACATTCTCTACTTCGAAGGCGAAAAGGAATACGTCCGTGTCGTCACCCCCGTTCACAAACTGCTCGTATACCGCCGGCTCAAAGACATCGAGGAACAACTCTCCGCCTCCTTTGCCCGCATTCATAATTCCTATATCGTCAACATCGCCCGCCTCGAATCCATCCGCGACAACCAGGTCTTCGTCGGCGGCAAGCAGATCCCCATCAGCGAGAAGTTCCGCGAAGCCTTCATGAACCGCATTAAGGAGCGGGTGTTTTAGTTGTCCCCTTTTATTTTCATGAAAGGACCAACCACACTATCCTTTATTATACATATCGACAGCCTCAAACAGCGCCCTCGGATGCTTATCCAATTGCTTAGGCAACCATACCCTGCCTGGCTTGAATTCCGCATCGAATTTGGCTTGCGCCTCCCGGTTGTCGCTCAACGCCTCGCTGATCGCCTCCTTTCCCAGTTCCTGGAGCGGGCCGTCGCCTTTTTGAAAAACAAAATGCTGATGGTACTCATAACGAGTGGTCTCGGAAGGAGACATCTTCATCATGGGGGTAGCCGTTTCGTAATAGTACAAGTTGATCTTGCCCCGTTTCAGTTGCCTTACCCAACTTTTTCCAAATTTGGCATAGTACGAATGCCGGTCCTGGTAATTTGCAAGCGAATCGAACGCATATTTCTTTCCATCCAGTTTCACCCATTCCTGGGTTAAATGGAATCCACTGGGCATCGATACCTTTTTGCCGGCAATCTTCTCGCCGTTCGCTTTGATCACAAAACATTGGTCCGATTCGATCCGCATTTGCTTTTCTTCATCGGAATAGGTTCTCGCCGAAACACAGGACATCATTAAAAGAACCACAGTGTACAGTAGAGCGGGGTTTAGACTTCTCATTGGAATATTTTCTTGATTATCGGTTAATAAAGAATGAATATAATGAATTTTTCATGTCCTGATACTTGGAGTTGTAATGCTTCTCGCGCTATCTTTAAAAGATTCAAAGGGAAAATGTCTATTTTACTTTTTTATTCAGACGGCTGACCTGCTGAAGCCCCTCCGCCGCTGTTCTTCCTCCTATAGCCGGGCATTAGAATGCTATCCAACGATTGTGAAGCCCAACAGCAGTCCTCCGGTCCCCCGCGGAAGAAGGGCGGCTCCAGGGCAGCAGGTTCAGCCGGGGGTCCCAAAGTATTTATTTTCCTCTTTTCCAACTCGACAATTACTTTTATCCGTATGTCAAAGAACTTTTTCCCATCACCACCAATGTCCCTCCCCGTTATATTACCCTATCCTCCTTTCCTTAAACTCCTCTATATCCTTCTCCCGCTGCATGTCGTCCCCAAAAGTAGATCTTCAGACAATTCTCCAACATCGGAACACTCCGGTTGAAACAGATCGTCCTTCGGCTAAGCCGCTTCAGATGCGTTCGCAGCGTCAGGTTCTTCCGTTCGATATGGTTAATGCCATAGGGACTTCGACTGTGTCTTTCCTTTGGGATGAGCCGTTGATAGTGCGTCAGCCGGTCCGTTTTTATTTTCTTCACGCCCGATGCCAGCAACCGGTCGGTCAGTTGCCGCAACGTCGATACCGATCGCCTGCCTACGACAAAATCAATCACGTCTCTCTTCCGGTCCAGCGCATACGCCACCCACTGCTCGTTCGCCTTCCGTCCGACATAGGTCCATAACTCGTCCACCTCAAATTGAGTCTCATCCGGAAATATCGCCGGTCGTTCAATCGCATTTGCCAGCCTCCCGATCCTGGCCAGCACCGTACCCGCAGCAATCCGAAGAACTCGACCAATGCCCCGAATCCCTACGCTTTCACAAACGAGTGTCCGGATCGCTTCATCAGTGCCTGCCTGACAAGCGCGATACGTATATTTCTCTTGCCGATACTTTCTACAAGCCCCACAACGATAACGCTGTACGCCGCTTTTCTGCCTCCCTGCCCGCTGACAACGCCGACGACAATTAGGACATTCCATATTGAACCTGCTATTTTGAAACACGAGTAGGCAAATGCACTCTCCGAAGGGCCGTAATCACGCCATCCGGTTGTGTTTAACCATCAAAAAAATAGCAGAGCCTCCGAAAAAGCCCTGCTAACGCCCTATTAATTCAGTAGTTCAAAAAAACCTGCTAATTTGCAACATTACCTAGTTCAGATATCTCCCCCATAACGCATTCTGCGCCGCCTCGGTCGTATCCATCAAACTGTCGGTATAGGGTACGCCGGCGTAATTGGATTGGCTATTTTTTTGGTACCAGCCCCTGATCGTGCTTCAACTTCTGTGGCGACGCTCCTTTCAAAGGGAGAATTTCTATTTTACTTTTTTATTCAGACGGCTGACCTGCTGAAGCCCCTCCGCCGCTGTTCTTCCTCCTATAGCCAGGCATTGAAATGCGATTCAACGATTGCGAAGCCGAACAGCAGTCCTCCGATCCCCCGCGGAAGAAGGGCGGCTCCAGGGCAGCAGGTTCAGCCCGGGGTCCCTGTTCTTCCATTTTACCTTCTCTAAGGACACCGGCATAGGTGTTCACTCCAAGTACCTTCCCCAAACGTAGATCCTCAAATAATTCTCGACATCGCCAGCATTCGGCTGAAACAATGGTGCGCCTGCTCTACTGTTCAGGAGAGCCACGATAACGCTGTACGCCGCTTTTTTACCTCCCTGCCCGCTGACAGCGCCGACAACAATTAGGACATTCCATATTGAACCTGCTATTTTGAAACACGCGTAGGCAAAATGTGCCCTCCGAAGGGCCGTATCGCCTATCCGGTGGTGTTTAACCAATAAAAAAAAGCAGGGCTTCCAAAATAGCCCTGCTAACGCCTTATTAATTCAGTAGTTCAAAAAAACCTGCTAATTTGCAACATTACCTTTTTATATAGAGCTTGAGATTATCAATTATTTTACTCATGTTAGTAAACAGTTCTTTGTGATACGTTTTTAAGATTTCCAATTGCGTGATTTGGTAAATTTAAAGGTAAGATTTGTTGCGTTCAATATTCAGCTGCCCCTTTTTAAGCAACCTATTTTGCGCTTGCTAACACCTTATTAATTCAGCGATTCAAAAAAAAATGCTGATTTGCAAAATCACCTTTACCTATATATTCTCATCAAAATGCTTTTCGGAGATTGAAAGCCGCGGCTTAAGATGTTCAAAATAACCGCGTTTCCATAGATCCTTGACAGCGTATCCAATAGTCTCTTTATTAACAGCATTAAGAATAATTAAACCAGGCTGAGATAAGTAAATTGCATCGCCCATATCTTGCTGCAGTCTAACTATATCATAAAAAAAAATTTCATATATCTCACCGTTGGGCAATCTGACTAACACATCATTTCTGTAACCCTTCATCTCTGAATCGAAATCATCTATGTCGGATTTGAAAATTAATTCAAGATTCTGTTCCATTAGTTATCTACTTTTTGATATCTGATTTGATTTAATAACGATTGAAACTTCTCCTGAGAAATCTGAGAAGTTGGCACAATTTCAAAATGTCCAAGATCTTTTCCTTGTTGCACTATTCTCAATCCACTCGGCATAGCGGTTATCTTATATGCTGATCCAAATTGATTAGTCAATTTAGGAGCATCAACATGGACAGACAATCCCCTTATTGTTTGATTTGTGTACTTATACTCACCGCCCCGTAGTTGGAATAGCGAATTGCCTCCATTTGCCCCTCGGTAAATAAACGAGTTGCCTCCTCCAAATTCAACTGTAGGAGCAGCTTTTGCTGCGTTTACAATCTTTTGCTGCAAATTTGAATTTATTCTCGGCCCAACTGGTTCATTTTCTATCCTCGCACCGACGCCTCCCACCGCTTCTCCCAACGCAACATTGGCAGAAATATTAAGAATAGATCTCAATTGACCATCCGAATTATATACAAATCCAATTGTAAGCTTTACAGCTTGCTGATCCGTTAAATGCGGATTGTTTATTACGTCAGTATTCAACTCAGCAAATTCTCCCGCGCTCTTCATCCCTACAGAACCTAATCCATTATAAAATTCGTGGGTAGCATCATAAAACTCTTTCAGGTCTGCATTTGACAGCTTGTTTTTTTCCGCATATGATGCAATCGCTTGCCCTAATGATTTGGTGGCATTATCATCATAGAACTTTTGACCGCTATTTATCCTCTTTTGGATTTCAGCAGCTGCTATTCTCATTGCACTCGCAAATTGGGGGTACGTAAGCGTATCACCTAATGGATCGCCAAGCAAAACGGGGTTATTATTAAACGCTGAGTATTCACTTTTTCCCGTCGCCGGCTTTGGATCCAAGTTCCACCTTCTGCCGATCCTGGGATCGTACTCCCAGAACTCCGCCGTTGTATGATTGCCCGTGCCCGCAATCTCGTCCGTCTTCTCCTGTCCGTTAAACCCATACCTATACCCCCCACTCCCCGCATACCCTCTCCCCGGCATCAACATCCCAAACGAATAGTAATCATTGGCCTGGGCCACATCCGCCACATAATAATCTACCGTCGAGTTATCGCTCGTATGCTGGATCTTCTTGTCACTTATCGTCTCCAGCACATTCCCCAAATGGTTTGTCAATTCAAAGAACTTATTGCCCCGTACCAGCGACCCCGTATCCGGCGCCGCGAGGCTGCCACAATTTAATGATAAATTCAGTAATCCCAAACGACTGCTCCCATACACATGCAACTCCGTCTGCGTCAGCGCCCCGCTGTTTATCGCGCTGTTCCCCTGCGTATACACGCTCATCACATTTCCCTGCGCATCCCGCACATACCACGTCGTGATCCTGTTTGCCGTCTTACTGATCCGGTTCCCCGCCGCATCATAGGTAAAGCTGATCGTGTCCGTACCAGCCACCAGACTCAACATCTTTCCGTAAACATTCCACACCACATTGCTGACCTGCGCCTTACTGTCCCCCGTCAACTCACCAATCTCATTATAGTGGTAATTGAACGCCGACTGACTGCCCAGTTCATTCGGATTGACTACCGTCCCGGTCGCACCGGAATCCGTCACCTGGATACTCGACAGCTGATTGGTCAACCGTGCCACCCCGCTTGTCGGTAGCTGACCCGGTATATACTCCCCGTTGCCTCCGCTGGTCTTGGCATAGATGTAGTTATACGTCAGCTTGGCTTTTTTAGCGTGCACACTATCCCCCGTCCGGTTCAGCGTCAATATATTCCCATTCGGATCATACGTGTATCGCTCCGCATAGTCCAATAACGCACTCGTCCCCGTTGGCTTCAGACTGTCATTCGCTGCCCAGGCGTCCATGGCCGATATCCGGTTGAGCTGATCGTACCCATAGTTATACAGCATCGGCCCAAGGTCCCGCGACCCCGTCGTCGCCAATGCCCGGATGTCCACCGCCTGCGAGCTGATATTGCCGTTATACAGATTCCGCTTCGCCCCCGACGGCAACGCATTGCCCTGCACATACCCCGTCAGCGGATTGATAGGCCGGTAGTCCGTATACGTCCCGTCATCAAAATAATTCAAATTCAGCCTGTACGCATCCCGCTCAAAATATGCCGTCGTCGATACCCCGTCACTGTCATACTGCGCCGCCGTCCCTGTTGGAGTAATCCAGCTCGGATTGATCGATTTCAGCCACCCCTGCAACGTATACGCATAATCGACCCCCTGCAACCCCAGACTCCCCAGCTCCACCCGCGCCAGCGGCCCATGCCGGTAATACGTATAGCTCGCATCACTTTCCCACTGGATCGAATCCCGGCTCGTGCTCACCCCCACCAGCCTATTCTCCGCATCATAGCTATACTGGTGATAGAACCCGTCCGCCTTCCCCGGCTCATAGCTCACCTGGTTCACCTTCCCGCTGATCAGGTCATAGTCATAGGTCATCACCTTGAACCGGTTGTGGGCCAGCCCCATCACGCTGGTGCAGTCATAGTCCTGGAGCAACGTATCCACATTGCCATGCGGATCATAGCTGTAGAAGGTCGCCGCTCTCCATTCTGGAATATTGGTATTTTCCTGATCGATGACGGCCGCATACGCCACCCGGTTCCGCAGATTCATCCCATGGATCGGTACGCTCGTCCCGCTCATCGGAACATACGGCGTGTCATATACCGTCCGCGTGATCTGTACCTTTAAGCCCCCATTCGTCAAGTCCCCCAGCCAGTTCGCCAGCCCCGTCGTATCCTGGCTGATCGCCTGCGTCATCCCTGTCCGCTGCGGCTTCTGTCCGACCTCGGTGATCCGTCCCAGCGCATCGTACTCCGTATAGCTATACGCTGCACTGTCGGCCTGCTTCCCGTTCTGGCTCACCGCCAGCCTACCCAGCCGGTCATACCAATACCGGCTCGTCCCCCCGTCCGGCGTCTGCTGCGCCATCACCTGATTCAGCGTATTGTACCGGTACTGCGTCGCCAGGCTTTCGATATTCGTCCCGTTCATAAGATCGGTTCCTGCCGCCCTCGCCGCCACGACCCGCGCTAAGTAGCCCGGATCATAATTGGGGAGCACCCCATCCGGCGGCAGCGTCTTCACCAAATTCCCCGCCTGATCGTAATAGTATAGCGTATAATGATACTCTCTGGGCTTGTACATCGCATAGAAGACCTCCAGGCTTTGCGCCCCCAGACACCGCGCCCGGTAAATGCTGTCGAAGTTCGCCACCAGCGAATCCTGCAGCTCCTGGAAGAGCAACTGCCCGATGTAGTTCGCCTGATCCCGGACCGACCCGCACGGATCGCTTACCGACGTATCGGGCAGCGGAATATACGTCACCGGCGGGGCCAGGAAACACATCGCCACGGTCGACCCGGTCGCCGTATCCCCTACGCTCGTCTGGAACTCGTCCCCCGTATTGCTCGTGTATTCCCCCTCGAAGCTGACGCTGTTCCTCGCCTCGTAGGAATAAGGCGCCCCGGCCCCCAGCGGGGCTTGCGTCGTCCGGTCCGTCAGTACCAGATTGCCCTCTAACGCCGTATCATACCCGCAGCTCAGATACGCCGCCGCATAGTCATTGGCCGTCAGGCTGAAGCCGGTCTTGTAGTTCAGATACCTCGCCCATAACGCATTCTGCGCCGCCTCGGTCGTATCCATCAGGCTGTCGGTATACGGCACGCTGCTATAATTGGGGAAAAGCGACCGGAATTGAATGGTCAATGAGTCGATGAGATGGCAGGTAATGCACGGCTTGACGTAACCGCAACTCAGAAAGGTCGGGATTTCGACCGTGGCTGATAAGCCGATATATTTTGGGACATTAGTATACTGATCATAATATGCTGAGTCGCCGGGGCCACCATCAGGAACATGCTCTTTCACTGAATCAACGACATAAGTCGTATCCCACCGGGCCTGCCCATTGCACCCCTGTAACCCCGTCCACAACACCGTCGACAGACTATCATTATAATTCGTCCACAAATATACATTCATGCTGTGCCTGCTCGTGCTGTCAAACCCCGCCGAAGCCGCCGCCCCCTTCAGCGAACGCCACTGCACGCAATTACACGAATCCACCGTCTGATTGTATGTCGCAAATTGCGGCGGATTTTGTCCATATCCCTTCGGATAGTCCACCGAATAGGGATTGCAGAAATAATAAGCGGAATGACCCGTCACACTGTCGAACACATCGATCCCGCGCGAAAGTAACACACTATCCACCACCTGCTCAAAACTTGCCGGGTCCGCCATGCCATTCGCCGGGCTCACATTCGACGCCCCATTGGGATCATTCGCATCGATCGACAAATGACAGACATTCACCATGCCATCCAGAATATCGTTTACGATCGTATCGACCAGCAACGTGTCGGAGTGCGTACCCGCCATCAGATACTGCTGCAACTTCTCGCACTGCTCCAGCTTCCCCTGCCAAACCTGCCGCTGAGCCGCACACTGATCCACCGTATTAGCCGCCACATACGCATTAGCCGAATCGGCCAGACTCGTCGAATCCTCATCACCACCGGTCGCCTGACCCCACCACGTCCAGCCATTCTGCGCCGCCAACTGATCCTGCGTTACAAAATGCAGCGTCCGCCCCTCCTTCTGCAGCTCCGCCATCGCCGCCGCCGTCAGCGTGGACTCCTCATGAAAGTTGATGTACCCGATCACCATGTTGTTCCGGTAGCTGAAATAGATATTCCGGAAATTCTGCCAGATCGAATCCTTTTGACCCTGCCTGACCGCCAATCCGTCGATAGCTATTTTGCTGAGCCCCGCCATCACCACATTTCGCAGCGGCCCGGGTAGAGCCGTATCGACCAGCACGGCGGCATTGGCCATTTGCCAGATACTTGGCGCAGCCGTATCACTCGAATTCACCGTATGATACAGAAAGCCCGTCATCGCTATACTATCCCCATAGTTCCAGGCGCTTCCGCTATTGCCCGTAAAGTATGGGTCATTCATCATCGGCGACAAGTAACCATGCGCTGAAGCGGTGTCCTTGCTCGTGATCGACATCCCCTTGTCCAGCCAGGCAAACTCCGGTTCAAAGGCTGTCTCCGCAAAGTGCAGTTTGGCATACTCCGGATGATACACGATCAACTGCTCCGCCCAGTCGGGATTGAAAATGGTTGTGAAGCTATCCGGGGAAATAGTGTTAAGCACCGAAAGATTGGTGCCGATCCCCCCCGGATAGATCCCCGGATCGGTCGTATCCCCGTCGTCCCAATAGATGCCCGACGCCCCACCAGGCTCCGTCGCCGGATGCCGGAAATATGGCTTCACCCCGCTATAGGCGCCAAACGACCCCGTATACGTCGGCGTAAAAATATTATACTTCGCCGTCAGCAGGCTATCGCTCGCAATCGAATCCAACGGCAACGCATACTGCCCCCCATACGGCATCATATCCCCCAGCATCACCGCCCGCAACTGCGCCAGCGTCGTCATCGCCGGATTGATGATCAGCCCGCAGGCATTCAGACAGTTCAGCGAATCCTGCGCATAGATCGCATGGATCGCGGAGTCGGTCATCGTCGTATTCGACGGCAGCGAGCTCAGATAGTTCATTTTAAAGGTATCATAGCTGTGCAACTGCGCCTGACAAGCCGTGCAATTCCGGCTCGCCGCGGGCACCGCACACTGACTGGCCGCCGACATCGCATTGAACACCGAATCTGTAATACCCTGCTGCGTCTGCGCCAGAAAGCTCCCGAGCGCACTGTCCTCCCTGATCTTGAACAAGCTGTCATTGATCGAAAGCGTCTTTCGCACCACCCACGACCCCGCCGCCAGGACACGACTAAAGCTGATCTGCGTCACCGGCGAGGAATAACCCGGGCCGGTAAAACCCTCCCCCACCGCACACGACTGCCCCGCCGGGTCCATCTGCAGGTTGTTGAAGTCATACACGATCGGCGTCGAATCCGCCATCCCCTCCATCCGCAACGAGATCTCCAGGTTGTACTTGCAGTCGAAACACACCGGCTGATGACTCGCACTCGCAAACTGCACGATGGCCGGCTTCAACGCATAGGTAAAATCCACCGTATCGGCCGCCGCCAGCAACAACGTACTGGTCGACTGGATCGAATCGCCATTGACGATATTGCCCGCCTGCGTCAATAAACTGTCGGTAATTCTCCCCGCAAGCGCCGGATAGAAGGTCGTATTCCCGCTGATATCCGTCATCTGCGTCGGCGAAACCCCCGCCAGCGCCGTCGCCACCGTCCGCCCATGCATATCCACATACGTCACGCTCATCTGCCCGTTGGCGTCCTCCACCATATTCTTGAAATAATGCGTCGCATCCCCCGCCTCCGTCCCGAACAACGCATCCAGCTCGCTCTGCGCCGGCTGGCCGTAGAAGTAATTCGTCGTATGCCCGCTCCCGATCTGATGCGACCACCCCACCCCTCCCTGCACGCTCACCCGCTGCGTGGGATCATCGGTATACCGCGTCTCCGTATAAGAATACCCGCCGGCGTCCGGAATGAATTTCGCCGTCCGCTCCAAGCCGATCCAGGGATTATTCGCCGAATAATACCCTCCGCTGTTCGTCACGCTATCCACAAGCGCCGCATTCATCCTTACCCAGCCCCTGGCCGTCGAATCCAGCGGCGGCGGCGCAGCCGTCTGCATCCCCGGTAACGACAGATCGAAATAATGCGCCGGATTGACGGCCTCATCCGTCTCGTTGACGAACTTACTGAAGCCGTGATAAAAGTCGATCGACGTCCCGCTCGTCGGCGTCGGCAGGATCTGCACATTGGGCCTCCCCTGCAGATCATAGATCGTTTCCCCTACGATCGTGTTGCCCGTACTGTTATCCTTTGTCACCGTCTGCCGCGGTCTCAATGTCCCGTCATAATACTGCACCACGGACTTGCTTTTCGCATTCTCCGCAAAATCGGTCGTCGCCTGCCAGTTCAGGTGAAATTCATGCCCCTGCCTGACAAACGTCCTTGCGCTCGACCAGGGCCCCGCAATGATATTCCCATCCCTGCCGACCTCCACCGCCCGGACGCGATAATACAATATCCCGCCGCCCGTCGCACTATCAGCATCGAACAACAGCGGAATGTTGTAACTGTTGCTGTTGTAATCGATATCGATCCGCGTACTGTTTTGCTCGAATAACAGCGTGGTATCGAATACCCCGCCAACCGTATAATAGCCCTGGGTCTCATTCTCCACCCACGCGTACTCCAACTGCGACAAATTGTTATAGGCACGCTCGGGGAACGTCCAACTCACCGACAACTGATCGGGATGATCCGTCGAATCGAATGTCGGCGTGATCGCCGGCGCCAGGTTCGCCGCCGTATCGTTCAACGTAAAGTACCGCTCGATCTGCATCTCGTTCTCGACCGTCAACAACGGCAGCACATTACTCGCCGTCCAGCCGTTCGACAGCCCGGTCACCGTCACGGTATCCACCACCGCCTGCACCGCCTCGTAAAAAGCCGCTGGAGTACTCAGAAGAATATAGCGGATAGGAGTATACGTATGGCCGGCCGCCGGATCATAGTTGACCGTCAGCGTGACCGTCTCCGTGTCGGTCGGTGGATTGCTGAGGTTCCTGATATCGGACCACATCCTGAGAGAGATCGTTGCCCTCGCCGTAAACCCCGAAGCAAAATACTGCATCGACGATCCGCTCCCCGGCGCCAGCTCATTGATCTTGAATCGCAGGATATTCCTGATATATACCGACGTCTCTCCCTGCGACGTATCCCCCACCGTATCCGCTGCCGATGGAAAAGTACTGCACGAAATCACCCCGGTCTCGATACTCGTCAGCCCGCTCTGAAATTGCGCCAGCATCCGGCTGCCCAACAGCAGCAGCACCGCCAGACACCACAACCGTTTATCGACCATCTTCCGCATAGTCAGATTTTTTCCTGTTTTCAAAATAGCTTCGTTACCGTATACCCTGCACAATCCCCCGCGCCGGTCCACTCCCCCGTCGCCCGGTCATAGACCAGCTTCGCGGTCCACAACGGCATCTGCTGCGCCTGCTCCCTGTCCATCGAAATGTTGTCAAAGCGTACCGCGGCCGTATGCTCCATCACCAGGCACGGCATCCCGTTAAAGTTCCCCTGCATTCGCTCCACATTATACCCTTCGCCCTTCAGCGCCTCCCTGACCTGCTCTGACCCATCCTGCCTTATATGCACCGTCACCTGCATCAGTAATGGTAAATGACTGCCCTTTCTGAACTCGACCCGCATCTCCGCGCCCTGCACCTGAATCCCCAGCCTGCTCGCCTGAGTCCGGATCACAATAACCCCCGTATCCCCGCCTTCCGGCAGCTCGGAGATCAGATACCTTCCCCGCAAAAGCCGCTGCCGGTCGGCCCCCTTCAATGGCAGCAGGTCAAGGTCCTTTTTGGTCGCCATATCGATCCGTTGGACGGTGATCGCCTTCCGTTCATGATCTATCCGGATCATCAGGCTGTCCTGCACGAACAACTCCTCCGCCTCCGTTCCGTAATACATATCATCCCCTACCTTGTAGAATTTCCCATGCAGCCGTATCACACTGTCCCGCCCATTGCGCATCGGCCCCGTCATCATCGACGTCGTACTGCTGTAATAGACATACGGCTGAACGGCAAAAGCCATAATGTCATTGAAGTCGCGGATGACCGCCATCGTATCCCGGACATGTTGGGCGCTTGCCCGGCCGCCCGCTGCAACGAGCGTCATCAGAAGCATGCTGCTTAAAAGCAGCTTCCCCAACCGGAATTTGTTTGTCGGATTATTGCACATTGGTGATCGACTTTTGTTTGGATGTTCTGGTTTCCTTTATCGTTTTAATGCCCTGCACCGTCTCCTTCTTCACCCTGATCAACTGCCCTTCCTCATCATAGTTGTAGATGGTGGCATAGTTATTCTCATCCAGCTCCGCCATCAACCGCAGGGTTTGCGGATCATAGACATAGGTCTTCATATCTGCATTGAAGGGATGAATGCGCAGATCGTCAAAGTAGACGTTGGAGGCGCTGTCGCTTCCGAGCACCAGGCTCGACGAAGTGGCCCCGGAAGGCACAGTAAACATAAGGTCTACCCGTTGCCATCCCTCGATAATAGCCCCGCTTGGTCGCACGGATACGCTGGAGCCGCCAGTATTAGTTTGGAACTCCAATTTAATCGTTGGATTCGTGTAATTGGTAAGAAAGCACGGCGTACTACAATCTTGACGGACCCACCCGCTGAACTGCATTTGTTGTCCGGGCTGTAGGCTAAAGACCGTATTTAGCATCGAAGCATTGACCGCGATCGGTGTGGTTACCGTGCAAGAAGAGGTTGCCAGGGATTGAAATATATTACAACCGCAGTTCGAGCAAGAATACGTAAACCCGTCATGACTGTCTGAGAGCGCGCCGCTCCCCCCATAGGTGTCGGATTCGGATCCTTTCAGGTGATAGATTCCGGGGCAGAGCGTTACCGTATACGTGGTTGTGGCCGTTTGAGAACCGGTCAGCGCTACATCAACCGACGCGGAATGCTCATCGATCAATGTATTATTCACATCATAAATCTGCAAACTTGCCGCTGGGCTGATTGACTGACCGGATAGGTTGTAGTTTGATTCCGCTGAGACCGAAAAATTATACGGGCCCTGGGTTTGAATTTTAATATATCCATCCCAATTCCCGGTTACACTATGCCCGTTTCCACTGGCTATATATTCATCGACTGTTACCGAGACGCCTGAGGCGGACTTGAATGCATCAGGTGCATTATAATAGAAGCTATTTGGATAGCTCGGAGTGAAACTCGAGTTTATCCCTACAGTGGTTAGTGTGTTAGCGACCGAATCCCCAAACTCCATCGTATAGTTGACACTATCCGACAGACCAACCGGGATCGGAATCGTCGCCGAATCGTGCGCTGCCACCTTCAATGCATATCGACCGGTATGCGCCTTTACCGTTCCTGTATCTGTCTTAAGGATCGTCAGGCCGGTAAGGTTGAGATACTTTGCATTCGGGCAGGTGTCCGGAATGGCTCCATTCAATGTCTCATCGTAGCTGTTGTCTTCAAATCCGGCGTAAAAAGATTGCCCCGATGCTGCGTTTTGCGTCACCGCCACCGGAAAGTTCTTGGCATACCCATATTGCGCCGAAGTATAACGATTCAAAGCATCATGCGTCTCTAATTCCTGTCCTTTGGAATTGATCTTGGTGACCTCGGTATTCCATAGCCAATTTGGGTTGCTGTTGGCAGGCACCAGGTTGTTATACGAATCGAAACCCCAATAACTTCCAAATCCCGGGATATAACCATTATGGCGGATCTTCGTGTCAGCCAAAGGGTCGGTTTCAGACCTGGCGCCGTAGTATACATAATTCCGATAGGGTTTGAAATTGCCCAACAACCCTTTGACATACGGATTGATATGCGGCGGTAGATTCCCGGTACAACTTGGCTCTTCCACATATACACAGCTTACAAGGACAAAAGCCGTCGTCGGGATCACATCCGGGTCGACCTGCCATTTCTCCTTGAATTCTGAAGCTCCTGCCGATACAACGTTGTCCGAATCATTTACTACCAGCTTGAGAGACCCGCTGCCCGCATGGATTGGATTAGCCATTGCCGTAACCGTGCCAACGGTCTGACCCAGATCATTACGGTGACCGCTGCGCACAATTGTGAAGTCCACGCCCCCACCGCTAAACGGCCGGCCAGCCGAATCAATGAACATCAAAACCCGTTCCGAGGCGTGCATCGTCAGGGAATTGGAGTTTTTTGTCGTGTCATAGACCCACAATTTGGTCGTATAGAGAGAAGGATCAGGACATCCAACCTTTGCCCCGGAATAATTTGTGATATATACTTCATCCCCGCTTTCGAATACGCTTTGGTCAGAGACGCCGGAGACAATCCGGCCGTTTTCGAAACCGACCCCCCTGAACATCATCCCGATATTGCTATACGCCGGCCCCATCCCGCTATACGCCCAATACGCCGGATACGTGATATTGTAGATCGGATCATTGAACTCATTGCGCGTCCGGGTAACCACCGGCGATCCTGTCTGCGCATCATACAGCATCGTCTTCGTCGAAACCACGCTCCCCTTGTCGTTCACGATCACGCTGTCTTCGATCGCATGATAGTTGATCAGTTTCGTCGTATTGACCTCCTTGTAAGTATTCTGCACCAGCGAAGACAACGGATAAAGGAGAACCGCGAAAATAGGGATCGGCGCAAAGGTGAAGACGTCGACATTCGCCTGGTCATCCATCCCATGACTTTGCGCGTCATATTCCCGGACACTCGTCATAAGCTCCATATCCACCCCGATATTGCCGTCGCTGATCGCTCCCCCCTGATCGTTACGCACGAAGGGCACCAGGTCGTTCAACCCATTGCCGCCCGTATTCTTATAGGTATGAATAGTATATGAAAGCGGCGTATTCGGATCGCCCTCGCTATAGACCGTCTGTGACCTTAGCTTTCCATGCATATCGTTCGTCACCACCAGGAAACCCTGCGACGTCGTGCGCTGATCGATCGTCTCCTTATGGAAAAAATTGAACGCCGGAGCATGATGATAATCGATCGTATTCATCGGCGTATAGGTCGAGAAGACCGGGAAATCCTTCGCCGTATAATACTGCGTCACCTGCCTGCCGATGGCCGAGCGGACCGCCGAGTCGCCATGCGTGCCGGTCCGATGGATCGACCGCACAGTCACCTGACTGTAACCGACCACCGGCGCGCCATAGAAGGCTTCCGTCACCGGCATCTCGATCGCCCCATACTGCGCGGAAGCCAGCGGCAACTTGTCCTCGAATTGCACGATCTCCCTGAAAGGATTCTCCTCGCTCCCGATCCCCGGCTCATAAGAAGCTACCCCGCTGCTGATCGTCGTCGGCACCCCGTCGATATCCTGCGTCGTGGTATAATCATAGTCCTGCCCGTACGTCGAAAGATACTCGCCTGCCATCTTATCCCAATTATCCTTCAGCACGATCCGCTTGACCCGGTGGCCTCCGCCATACTTGCAGTATGTGGGACTGCAAAGCCGCACAAAACTGGTAGATAAGGAAACCGTGGACGCTTTTCCCGCGCTTCGCATTTCCGTGACGGCATTCTTCCAGCCGGTGTAGAGGCTGCCCAGCGCCGTGCCGATCAGTTCGAAGAAGTCCTGCAACCCCGTATCATCACTCAGATCATACCCCGGAAACGCCTCCCCCGGCAGGTTGTTGATCAGGAACTGCACCGAGGCATTGGCCAACTCCCCATGACCGTTGATGGTCGCCAGTTTGATATAGATCATCGTCCCGTTGGTATCGTTCGGACAAAGCCCATAGTCTGTGTACCCGGCATAAGTCGTCAGCGTCTCGATACCCTTCGGCATCGCGACATTCAACTTGAACGCCAGCTGATTCAAGGTTTGCAGATACTTATCGAAGATCTCCTGCCTGGCCGTTCCCGGGTTCTTGCTCAACAGCGGCGTGGGCAGCTCAACGTAGACATAGTTCTGGTCCTGGCCGCCATAGCTTCGATACAACAAGCTGGAATTGGAATAGGAAGGGTTGTTTCCGAGCCCATAGATCTGATACATATTACATGCCCGCCGGTTCTGGACATACGCATAGTCGTCCGATTCATAAGTAACTTCGATCTGACCGCCGGATGGCAACAGGATCTTCTTCAGCGACCACTCGCCTGCATACTGATCATCCACGCCCTTTGTCATGGACGTATACGGATAGTCGGCATTGTTCAGCCCCTGCGGGTTGACCGCATGTTCGAGGGAATCCAGCACCGGCTTGTATGTACCCCATTTATCGGCAGCATTCGGCGCATAGTTCGCATTATCATAACGGGTGGTAGTATCCCCATAGTTGAACACATACATATCCTTGGATATCCTCGACTGGCCGTTGAACGTGAAATAAATGTCCCGCAACGTCAGCTTTCCCTGACCGGACGTTCCATTATCCGGCGTCCGCTTGCAAAGCGCATACGTATAATCGAAATGAACCGTCTTGATCGGCACCGCCCCCGGCAGGCCATGCGCCCGGATATCCGCCTTGGTATAAAGAGAAATGCTGTCCAGCTTAAGGTTGACGTTCTCAGCGCTATTGGTCGTCGCATCCAGCGCGCCATTGACCCCTTTGGCGTCATTCCGCGAGCTCGTGCTGAAAATGGCGATGAGCGACTTGGATTCAATGGCATGCAGATACCAGGCCTCCCGCTGCCCATAGCTGAAGGACCCCTTATTATCGCGAGCCTCCGACTTGTATCCCACGTTGAAATGAGCCGTGCTTCCGCTACCCCCCGCCGCCCTCGGCGTCCGCCATTGATGCAACCCGCCCGACTTCGCGTAATCGAACTTCACCGCCGTCCCCAGATCGTCCTCCGTAATGCCGTCGCCCGTACGATCCACATAATCCGGCGACAACAACCCCGTGATCAGGAACGAAGAGGCATAAGCAGGCGTCTGCTGCATCGAGTAATAGCCGTCTATGCCCGTATTGGTGTTGATATTCTGATTGGACGACCCCGCGCTGGCCTCACCCGCCGCATATACGACCAGATTGGACGTATCATCGGATGGCGTCTCTTTCACCGACAGCGTGAAATCCTGCTGCACCGTATTATATACCGGCAACCCATACACATACCGCATCCCATTAGCCTCCAGCACCGTGACCTCGGAAATATGATGCGCTTTCCGGTATCCCCCCACCCGAGGTATCGACGTATAGCTGAGCTGGTTGCCCGACCCGAGCGTATTGTTATAGCTTCGCAGCGAAGTATCCAGCCCCACCCGGCTCGCATCCGCCGCCGATAACATCGTAATGATCTGCGTCCGCTTGTCCCGCCCCGTGGTATCCCTGGCATTGGCGTTCGCCACCGGAAGAACCCCGACCGGTTCCCCCGTAGTTTTGCTGAACTGCTCCAGCTTCGACTCCAGCATCGGCGCCACAGCCGACCCGTCGACAAGGAACCGCACCACGTTGTCCCGCCCGATCTTATCGATCAGCGTATCGTTGGTGACGGTCACCTCTCCCGGATTGCGGAAATACACATGCTCGAACCCGCCCGGATTCGGAGCATTGGCCCCAAATACCATACTCTGATAGAGCGTATTATTGCCATCCGTCCAACTGCCCGACGTCGTTGACGTCGACACCTGGTTGAAATTACCGCCATAATGCCCGCCCGGTGCGATATCGAAACCCAACGAAAAATCCTTGTTCCGCGACGTCGTCAGATGATCGCGCATGAAGCCGAGATCGTTCCGGTATGCCCGGATCGACCCGCCCGTCCCCTCCCCCTGGATCGTGAAGATATCATAGTCATACTGCGGCACGGAGATGATCGGCGTATTCGGCGTAACCGGTCCGTCATTCACCCGGTTGAAGTCCATCACCGGGTCGGTTCGCCCATTGGCTTTATCCAGATAGAGATAACCCACCATCGGCTTGTAGATCACCGTCTCCGCAACCTGCGACTCGGAATAAGATCCCTGCGCGACCGCAGAGCCCCGCACGCCCCACATCCCGGCTCCCACCTCTACCTGCCCGGAATAACTGCTGTACAGCATGGGCATTCGCAACGTCGGCACATAGGAAGGCCGGGCAAAGGTGATGGTCGTCTGGCTGATCCCCACGCCTACCCCCGCCTTATAATCGTTCTGGTCCTTCGGCAGCGATGTAAGATAGGCGGACTGCTTGACCTGACTCGTGATGTTGAGGTTCTGGATCCCCGTCCGCGAATTTATGCTCGTACTTAGGCCGACGCCCGCATCCGTCAGCAGGTGAATAAGATGCATGTTGGCATTCAACGAAGGGATCAATGTCAGCCCTGACCGGGAGCTTAGCTTTGCATTCACCCCAAAGCCCAGGTTCAAACCCTGCACCGAATCTTCCGGCGCCCGGTCATTGTCCTCCACATCATGAATAAGCGGATATGTTACCGATACCCCCGCTCCAATGTCCAGCTCGGGGCCCAGATAGTTGTTATAAGAGAACCCCAGGCTCAAATTCACATCCGGCTCCTTAACCCCGAGCAATTCGCCATCGGCGCCGATCATCCCGCTCCAGGTCTTGTTCGGCTTCACATTCATCACCTGCACCAACGTATCGCTGCCATCGAAATCGTCCGGCACGCCCCGCATGCTCCGGCTGACCGATCCCGGATTGATATTCCAACCCAACCCTACCCAACTGGCTTCCTGCTCCATCGTTATCCCCCCGTTATAGAAGATATTTACCGGATACCCCCCCACATCCAGCAACGGGATGCCGTACGAAAAATCACCTGTGAACAGATTGACCAGGTTGTCCGCATTCACCGTCTTGAATGAACCCGCCTCCGGCGTATTCGGACCGCCGATCGCCGCTTGCCTGAATGGCGCTGCCGCCTTACGCCCATGCCGCAAACCGTTCCGGTCTCCCCGCTGACCCTCCCGGTCCTCTTGCTTGACCTCCCGAGCCCCCCGCCGGCCCTCCCGGTCTCCCGGCTGGCCACCCCGATCCGCTTCGCCCCCTCCCGGCAGCCCCAACTCTAACCCGACGCCGCTACGGCCCTTCGTAGCCGGATACCCGGCATATCCATCCCGCCCGCCTCCCGGCCGCCCCCCGGGAACAGCCGCCAGCGTGGCCAGCACCTGAAAATAGAAGCTGCAATAGAGGGTAAGCGCAACCCTGCGTCTGTACCGGGTGGAAAGCAGTTGGATCATATCTGGCTTTTATCTTTTTCGGTTAATGGTAGTAGATAGTTTCCATCTGTTATTTTACTATAAAATTCACCGTAGTCAGCCTGCCCGCCGGGTCCGGTAACTGCACCGTATAACGCCGCCTCGACGCCAGCTTCCCCTCCAGCGGAACATCCAGGTAGTTGTCCCCCTGCCGGATCTTCACCGGAGCCGCCAGCATTACATTCCCCTTGTCATCCCGGATCGTCACCGTCGTCGAATAGACGGAAGCATACGACACATACTTGATGTGCAGCGTAACCGCATCGCTGACCCCCGACCCGCTGATCCGCCCCCCCATTACGATATACACCGAGCTGCTGCTGGTAGCCGCGAATGGCTTCCCCGCCGTCCTGAACGCCCACACCTCTGACTTGGCGGCGAATGTCTGCTGATTGCGCGCGATCACCTGCCACGCATACGTCTTCCCCGTATCCAACTGCGGCCCCGTCAGCGGATAGGTCAAAAAAGGCGTCGTCAGCCCCTGCGCCTGTTGCACCGGCAGATTCTTCCCGATCGCGTCGGACAATGACTGCCCCTCATTCACCTCCGTAATGATGACATCATAGGTCAGGCTGTTAAACATAGTTATCGGCGCAGGCGGCGTCCACGTGAAATTCGGCTGCGCCACCCTCACCACCGAATCATCCTCCGGACTCGTCAGCAATGGCGGGCTCAACGGTTCCACCGCCACCTCATCACAATCCTCGGCCAATATCCCCTGCGTCTCCGCATTCGTCAATACCAACTGATAACAGACCTGGTACTGCCCCACCGGCAGCGGCCCGTTCGGCGTCCGGTCCGCCACCACCGGCGAATTGTAACTGTACACGATCGGCTCCAGACTGGTGAGCGGGACGACCGTAGCCCCCCTCGGCACCCGGAAAATGGCGGTGGCCCCCGAGAGCACGCTTTGACGCGTCTCGATATCTTTCATATCCATTTGGATCCGCGCCTCCACCGGCACGCCCGTATTGGATACCGAGATAGCCCACAGCTGCGACTTCAGATAGACCGGGCTCACCGCCAATGGCACGATATTGTACTGCGCCCGCGCCACAACGGCCGCCCCCGCCAGCATCAGCGTCACCGCCGCCCGCCGCGCCAAAGCATTCATCCTGATCATACGCATACGTAACAGTTTAAAATATTTTGATCCAGTTGGCCCGCCCCCAGTTATACGGAACCAGCGAGCTTCCACCGTTAGGAATATAGTCTTTGCTGTACTGCAGCCGCAGACTGCCGATCTTCTTGAAATTGATCTGCCCGAGCAACATCCCGCCCCAATACTGCCCATTGCCCGCGGGCACCAGGTCGTTCTTTACGCTGCCGCCCACCGTCAGCCATTTGCCGATATTGACGTTCAATCCCTGCTGCCACATCCAGTAGACCAGCGCCGGCTGGACCGTATACTCGATATCCGTTTGTACATTCAACCTCCCCGCATAGATCTGATGCGTATACAGGATGTTCCGCGCGTTATACAGCACAAATCCCGAATCCGTTCCCTTGTTGAAGAACTGGCTGTAGATCACGCTGCTGATCATCCGCACTTTCTTTACCGCATAGGAATAGATGACCGTGCCCGTCAACGCATAGTATACATCCTGGATCACATTGCCACTCCCATCCTTAGTCAATTGACTGGTGGGCATATACGCCACAGATAACACCGGCCATTTTCTCCGGCGATAAGTCAGCTGCAGGCTCTTCAGCAATATCGTGCTGCTATACGTCGACGCGATCAACGGGTCGTCGAAACTGCTTTTCCTGATCTGCGCATTCATCGTCAATTGATTCTTAAAGAAGACCTGATGCCATTTGATCCCCCAGTTGGTCTGACGATTCCCCGTACTGAAAAGCGTATACGACTGGAAATTGGCGCCCAAATCGCGATAAAACATACTAAAAGCCGTATGCGTCGCCGGGATCGTCCAATCCAACTTCACGCTATAGGCCTCGTTTTCCCGCTGATTGAAGGCAAAAGCCTGACCAAAGGATTTACCCCTGTCACCACCGGCTGAATACGGCGAAGAAGATTTAGCCGCCTCCACCGACAACATCATGTTCGCGTCGATGCGGTACCGCCCTTCCAGCGAATACCCAAAAATGGAAGTCGTGGCAACCGGCTGCCCGGCCGCCGGAACAACGATGGCATTGCCGCCGAACGTGCTTTTTGTGCCCGTATACACCGTCAGGATATAGCTTTCCCGATTCCTGTCGCCCCACCCGAATCGCCCCAGCACAAGGTTTTGCTTCGGCATCCCACCCGGCTGTATGACATAATCCCGGAAAAGATAGTCTACGCTCCCCGCTGCGAAAGCCGCATACCAGCCGGGATTATACTCGATGTTCACACCCGTCAGGCTGATATTGTTGACCGTCAGCTCTGAATAATCGACCGCCGCCCGGCCCAAATTGAAATGAGATAACGCCAAAAGCCGCTTATCGAAGGCGCTCAACCCGTTTGCCCCCGCTTCCCTCCCCGCAGCCTCCAGATCTCCGATCGACCGCGCACTCCGGATCTTCGTCTCCAGCGCCCGCATCGTGGAATCTTGTTTGACATGCGCGCTGTCTGACTGAAATTTTGTTCCCCCCATCGCCTTCAACAGCGAGTCCGCCGACTTCCGCGCCGCCTGCATCTTCTTTTCCAACAACCCCGGCTGCTTGATCAGCGCCATCAGCGAATCCCTTTTCCTGCTCACCGCCGAATCGCTCTTGCCGCCGCTGCTGTCGCTCCCCGCCAATCCGGCGGCCGTCTTACCGCCAAGCCTCAGCGCTTCATGATAAAGCCGCTCCTTCTCCTGCACGACCTCCTGCTCCCGGGCCGGATCATTCACCCAACGCGTGAGCGAGAGCCACTGCGATCGCTGCGCATTCAACTGCTGCTCATATTTGCCGAGACTGTCCTGCGCCTGCACCCGCTCCTTCATGGCCGCCACCATGCCCTCCTTAATCGCCTGCCGGTACGCCGGTTGCTTGAATTCTACATTGACATCCGTATAGTTCGGAAAGAAAGCCGAATTGCTTTGCCGCGAACTGACAATGACCCGGAACGGATATTTGCCCTTCAACGTCGCATCCGCATATACCTGCTCCCGGTGTTCCTGCAAATTGGTGGTCGCAAAAGGGGTATCCAATATCGACCGGTAATCGAACGAATAATTGAAATTGCCATGCAACTGAAGGAAGGGCGCGCGCTTCTTCCCCGCCCCCCGCCGCGCGGCGATCACCGGGACTTCTTCCACCTCCGCCATCCGCGGATCCGGAACGCTCATACTGTCGATCCGGTAGGACTTACACCCCGCACGGCTGGCGAAATACAGAAAGACCCGGTTGCTGTCCTTCCGGTACCAGGAATGCGGGAACACATAGGAATGACTGGTCGTATCGACCTGAGCATGGCCGGACACCACGATACCCAGCCCGCAGAGCAGGAACAGAAGTCGTACCAATATGCATCCCGGCTTTTCCATCCCCTATTTTTTTAGAAGTTTCTCCAGTTGCGCCCTCAGTGCAGCCAGTTCCCGCTGCTGTTCGTCCAACCGGCTGCCTGCCGCCTTCAACCGGTCGATCTCCGCCTGCCGCTCCGCCGCCTTCTTATGTGCATCGATCACGTACAGCGTTAGCTCTTCCACCTTCTCCAACAGCCTTGCCTGATTGTCACCCAGGTCCACTCCCCTCGCTGCCTCCTCCGCCGATATCATCCCCGGCAGCCGCCCATACCTCCGGATATATCGCTGCACGCTGGACAAGGCCATCAGGGGATACCCCGGCTGAAAGACATAATCCGGCCACCCCGTCTGCGTCGCCTCGATCTTCTGCGCGTAGATCGTCCCGTTGACCGCCAATCGCGCGTTCGCCTGCGGCGCCGAAGTACCTATGCCCACGATGCCGTTCGCCATGATCGTCATGTGCTCCATATTCCCTGTCCGAAAGACCAGCCGCTCGGAATCGGCCGTCCCGACGAAATTGGTGGAAGGATTGGTCGTGGTGTTGCCAGTATTATTCCATTCACCCGCAATCCCCCCGGGCGCGCCCATCGGCACCCACCCCGAACCATTATAAAATTGGAGATTGCCGGCGTCGCTGTTGTACAGCAACAGCCCGCTATGCAGATCGCCCGAAGCGATCGCACCCATCTGCGTCGCCGTCAGCATCGGTAACAACACCCCGCTATTGGTGCTGACCACCTCCAACGCCGCCTTGGGAGTCGCTTGAGTTTGCGTCAGATTGCTGGTCAGCCCCGTCGTATTGATCTGAGACCTGCCGTTATAAAGAACCGTCAGCGCATTCGATACCCCAAAGCCGAAATTGTTGGAAGAATTCGCAAAAGCCAACAACGGATATCCGGCGATCCCCGACACATTGGTACCCCTCGTACCCGTATAGGGGAGCGTTGAAAAATAGGCGCTCGAATTGCCGATCATGAAGCTATAAGGGGTCGGATCATACAAGATCTGCCCGGATATCAGCTGATCTTCTCCGCCGAATACGTTGCCGCCGCCACCTACCAAAGACGCGGTTACCGTATCCGCCGTTTGATGAAGGTACCCGGTAATGACGGCATTGTAGATCGGCTTTGCCAATATATGCGTCGTCCCGCTCAGAACGGAATTGATCACCGGAGCGGTAATCGCCATACTCCCCCCGGTCAAAAGCGAATTGCTCATCTGCTGCATGGATGCCGAAATATGCCCCTGGTACGTCGCCACCAGCGAATTCTTTATATAAGCTCCCGAATCCAATTCCGCGTCGTGCGCAGCCACGATGGTGTTCAGCAACCCCGACCTGATGGTCGCATTCGAATTATCGCTGTTGATCAGCAGCCCGGAATTCGGCCAGCTTCCCTGCACTATTCTGTCCACCGCCGTATCCTGCCGGTCCGACGCCCCCAGTTGCAGCAGGCCCAATTTCGAATAGTATCGCATGCCCGCCCGCCCGTTCGTAATGACGCTGCCATCCATCGTCGTTCCCGCCACCATGTCTCCGTTAGTATACAACCTTAGATCAGGCATATTCACCGGGTCATTCACCGTGCCGCCAATCGAATACCAATAGCCGTTCAAATTCTGATACCGGTTGGCCACGAAAATATGCATGCCCGGTCCCGCAGCGGAATCGCCAAGCGTCAGGCTGTCCGTCGCCGTTATTCCAAGGCCGCCACCCACCGTCTGCCCTAGATCTGCCACGCTCCGCCAGTTGACATTTCCGTTCGGGTCGCTGACCAGCGCTCTCGGAAATACCCCGATACTGTCATTAGCCAATCCGGCCAACCTCACCGACCCTGTTACATGCAGTTGCGCCGCCGGCGAGATCGTCCCGATCCCGACATTGCCCGTCGGCGAAATACTCATTCGCCGGATGTCCTTCGTCCGGAAATCCAGCCTGACACTATCCACATTGCCGACGTAGACGCTGTCTGCATTATTACCGGCATTCCCTGTCGTGGACCAAAAGTAATTCAGCGACCTTATCCCGATGGACATCCATGCGCTACCCGCCGTTCCCTCATTGTCCGTCGCTTTAGCCGTTATGGTGTAGAGCCCCGGCTCGGGATCCACCCAGGTGAAATTATACGGCGGTGTATCAACTTCGCCTATCTTCGTCGTGTCTGCATAGAATTCCACTTTAGCTATCGTGTCCCCTACTTCGGCCGCCGTAGCCGTGACAAGCACGTTGTCCCCCTCCGCCAGGATCACCCCGTTGGCGGGCGCGGTGATCACAACGCCAGGACTGCCCACCCCATAATAGCCGGGATAGACCCGGATACCGCAGATAGCCGCCAGATCAGTGCTGCTCGTGGCGTTGACATAGATTCGAACCACTCCGCCCGAATCCGGCATGATTCCCGTAAAGACCACTCCATTCGCTGCATTATTATGAACATTGAGATTTTGGGTCCCGTAATTCGTTTTGCCTGCTACCGTATATTGCGTCGGATTGGTGTTGAAAGAACCGCCGTCACTGCCACTGATCTGCAGGATATATGTGCTGTCCGGATTTAAACCGCTAAGCTCGATCTGCGGAACAAGTGAATTGTATAACGCAAGCGACCGGCCCGTGCCGTTGTAATTGAACCAATTGCTGGCCATCACCCGGGCGGGGAAATAAGTTCCTGGGAAAAAGCCGCTTCCGTTCTGCGCACTGATCCCGGCGTAAGGCGACCAATTCGCGGTCGCGACTGTACTGATCGTAACGCCATTGGCAGTAGCAGTCTGGACTGCCTGCGATGGATCACCTGCCACATTCATCCACCCCGGCCACGTCGTCGACGTCGCTGAAAAGTTGAAGCTTACAATCTGCGCCCCCGCAGATCCGCCCCACATCACCAGCAGCAAGGCCGGCAACCATATGCGACATCTTCCCGCGCGACACCGTATCCACCCTTTATCATATAGAAACCTCATAGTCGATTACATTTATTTTGTCTTCGCCGTGAGTTTTTTGACCATTTCCTTCAGCTGATCGATCTGCTGCTGCTGATCCCCCAGTTTCCTGTTTTCTTCCTCCAGCCGCCCGATCTCCACCTCCTGGTCCTCCGCCTTCTTATGCTCCGCCAGCAGATATAGCGTAAGCTCCTCGATCTTCCGGAGCAACACCGCTTCGTTCTCACCCAGATCCAATCGTTTGCCCGTCAACTCGCCTTCAGAGACGACGCCAGGCAAGTGATGATGCAACCGGATATACCGCTCCACCGCCGCCAGGCTTGGCAGCGTATACCTGCGATCCAACACATAATCCGGCCATCCGATCTGCGTCACCTTTACTTTCGTCGTATAGATCGTTCCGTTTACGGCCAGCACCCCATCAGCGGGGACGCTGGATGTTCCGATGCCCACCGCTCCATTATTCAGGATCGTCATCCGCTCTATATCATCGGTTCGAAATACGAGCCGCTGGGTATCTGTCGTCCCGACAAAATTCGTCGCGGGATTGGTACCCGAATTGCCGCTTGATGCCCAACCGCCAGTGGCCGCATTACTACCCACCGCCTGCCACGAGGAACCGTTGTAATACTGAAAAGCGTTCGAATCCGTGTTGTACAACAGCAGCCCATTCAGCAGATCGCCCGAAGCGATCGCGTTCCGCTGAGTAGTCGTCAGCTTGGGCAACAGGACCCCCGTATTGGTGCTCACGACTTCAAGAGCTGCTTTCGGCGTTACATTCGACTGGGAAAGCGAGTTGGAGAATCCCGTAGTATTGATCTGCGTCCGGCCATTGAAGAGTACGGTCATGGCATTGGACCGGATGGCGCCGGTATTGTCCGACGAATTCGCGAGGACGAAAAGCGGATAGCTGCCGATATTGGCTACTTCGGTTCCCCGCCAGCCCGTATAGGGCAACGTGGAAAAGTCGACATTGGCATTACCCACCGTCGCACCAAAAGGCGTCCGGTTTATGAGATATTGACCCGACACCAGCTGATCCAGGCCTCCGAATTGATTATTGGAGCCTGCGATAAGACCGCAACATGTCGAGTCCTGGCTCGTATTCTGATAACCGCTGATATTGTCGTCCTCGCTATAATGAGAGATCGTATTTCCCTTTCCGCTCATGACCGATGCCAGTAGCGGAGCCGATATCGTATGACCCGACCCGCCCACATAAGACTGGACCAGCGAATCCATTGAGCTGGTGAAATGACTGCTTTCCGCAGCGATGAATGTGTTTTCCATCCGCGCAGTGGAGTCCAACGTATTGGCGTCGCCCAGGAATACCGTATTCATCAGCTTCCCCTTGATCGTATTGGCGCTGTCACTGTTGATCAGCAAACCCGAGCCCTGCCGGGTACCGTAAACAATTTTACTTTCCGTGGTGTCCAGCCAGTCCGAACCGCCCAATTGCAGCACGCCTGGCTTTGAATAATAGCGTATCCCCGTTTGGCCAAGCGTATTGACACTCCTGTCCATCGTCGTCCCCGCCGTCCAGTCGCCATTATCATACAGCAGGAAATTGGGCGCATTCACCGGATCGTTTACCGATCCGCCAATCGAATATCGATAGCCGTTGAGGTATTCATACCGGTTGGAAGTAAAGCTGTGCGGCCCTGATCCCGGGATCGTATCCCCCAGCGCGATAGATCCGCCCGGCGTTTCTCCCAGACCCGGACCAACTACCAGCCCACCACTTCCGCTGGTGAAGTTCCGGTATGCCAGATTGCCGAGTGTATCGCTGACGACTATCCGCGGATCGGCATTCGTACTGTCATTGCTCAGCCCCGCCATTCGCACGGTGCCCACCACATGCAGCTGCGCCGTCGGCAAGATGGTCCCAATCCCGATATTCCCCGTCGCCGTGATGCTCATCCGCTGAATATCTTTCGTTCGGAAATCCAATCGCACGCTATCGACATTCCCGATGAACGTACTGTCCGGATTATTGCCAGCATTCCCCGTCGTCGACCAGAAATAGTTCAGCGATTGTATGGCTATCGAAACCGAAGCGTTATTGATCGTACCTACATTATCCGTTGCCCTCGCCGTTATAGTATAGGCGCCCGGATCCGGATCTACCCAGGTAAAAGTATACGGGACCGTATCCACCTCGCCGATCTTCGTCGTATCGGCAAAAAATTCCACTTTAGCAATAGTCGCTCCCGTCTCCGATGCCGTCGCCTGGATAACGACATTCCCATCTTCCGGCAGGATCGTTCCATTGGCCGGACTGCTGATAGCGACTGAAGGCAAACCCACATTCGAACTGCCGGTAAATACCTGCAAACCGCTGATCCCTGCTATATCCGTACTGCCGGTGGCATTTATATAGATCCTGATCATGCCGGTGCTGTCAGGTTGAATGCCCGTGAAGGTTACACCCTGCGTTAGATTGTCATGGATATTCAGGTTTTGCGTCGAATACGTAATGTGGCCCGCAACCGTATACTCCGTGGGATTACTCACAAAGCTCCCACCGTCGCTGCCGCTCATCCGAAGAATATAAGTGCTGTCGGAGTTTAAACCCGTCAGTTCGATCTGCGGGACCAGCGAGTTGTATAAGGCCAGCGATCTTCCTGAACCATTATATTGAAACCAACTATTGGACATTACCTGCGCCGGGAAGTATACGCCGGGATAATACCCATTGCCTGTTCCCGAGGTCAGCCCGCTATAAGGAGACCAGTTACTCGTAGAAACCGAACTGATTGTTATGCCTCCCGCCGTCGCCGTCACAACCGCCGATGAAGGATTACCCGTAACATTTGTCCAACCGCTTGCTGTCGAACCGGTGGCTGAGAAATTGAAGCTCACGATCTGGGCGCTTGCCGTCATACTGCAGGCGCAAATGATCGCTGTCGACAAGAATAGCACTGATCTGTTACGGCTGGGCATATAGTTGATCTTTTATAGATGCTGAGAAAGGCCAATAGGGACAAAAGGAGCCATTATACCTTCGCATGGCAACGAAGACAGGAGAGCAAACAAGAGCCGCCCTGAACCGGCCGGAGCCAGTCAACTTCCATCAGACGATGGCATCTGATGAACCAACATGAAATAAACGGGTATTCTAAGTTCGTCGGAGAAGATGCAGGCCGGAGAGGCGCCGGACTGCGAGCCAATTTCGTGCTCGGTGCATAAAATTAAGGTTTAGATGGATAGAGTAATGGTAAATAAAGGGGGTGCGGTAACAGAATTCTAAATAAGAACTTTTTTAATTCAAATCCTAATGGTACGCGATCGCCCATTCACATTTTGGTTTCGGAAAATACGGACCCGATTCGTCAATTAGAGGAAAATATAATATTGAATTGGCTCAATTGCAAATTTGCCGCTCATGCCCCAATTTTCGTGTGCCCTATAAGTGTGCGGAATAAATCTCGCACGCGACTAAAAAATAGCGTAAAATTACTCATACGATTTTAGGGCTTTTACTTACGTATTTATCCGGCCCACTTCCATTTATATCCTTTGCAAGTATGGCATTTGCCCTTTAGTACCTTCCTTAAATTTGAATTTTTGGCTCCCATCGCCTTAGCGGCTTGGTTAAGGCTGGGAAATGTCTTCAACCTTCGCCCTTTGAGTGAATACTGGACTACCTTTTTAGGAGGGTTGGTAAGGGGGGCATCGAGAGGCTTTGTCCTTTCTCTTTCTCCCATGCGCCAAAGGTATCCTTTATAGTAGTGAGGCCACTTATTTGCGGCGGTCCATATTCGCGATGGCTGACCTTCTATCAGCCGGGCAGCTTCGGTGATCGACTGATAATGTTTTATCTTTCGCCCGTTCAGACGAAATTGAGTCACTTTTTTAATTTTCGGGGTCCGCCTTTTTGCCAGGGTTTTTCGAACTTTAGCAGAATGGTTAGTAAGCAATAGGTTATCCGGACGAACATTGAGACCGTCGCCATCTTTGTATTGAATGATCAGCTTGCGGCTCTCCAGCGAAAATTTTTCGACGAACAAGTAATACATAAGCCTCGCCATTCTCAGCCCTTTACGACGTTTACCGTTTTGAACGGCGAAAGTGAGATAGTAATGGCTGTCCTTGTTAAACGGGCTATAGCTAATCTTAACACATTGGGACAAAATCCTCTCCGGCCTGAAGATTTCACCTTGGATCCTATTCGGGCCTGCCCATAAAAGCTGCTCTACCCACCTCCCGAGCGACTTAACCCTGCCAAAATTGGACAACTCATAGTTCTCCCACCCCGGAATCTCCTTCCAGATTTCGCCCCGCAGGTTTTCAAGGCTTTTGTTTTTATATGAATATGACTTTGACATTTAAACCCCCTTATCCCGCCGCCAAAATATCGAAAAATCCAGTACATTTAATAAAACCCCATGTCCATAACCCTCCGGACCATCCTCCGACACCCCATCGCCCGCATCGTGATCGACCTCGCCCTTTGTCTTGGCATCGGCCTCCTCGGAATGCAAGGCGCCCGGCTGATCCTGGGTTCTATCTCGCTCCCCCAATCTTACAAAGACCCAATCGCCGGCACCGTCTTTGCCATCTTCGTCTGCGCCATCTATACCCGCCTCTTCCCTCACTACAGGGATAGAAAAGGCATAGGCCTCACCTCGCGCAATCTCCTCCGCTACCTGACCGGCGGCATCCTGCTCGGAGCCGGCCTGGCCTCCGCCGTAATCCTTATCCAATACCTTAGCCACGTCCTCACGATCAGCGCTATCCGCTCATTCCCGCCACTCCTGCCTGACCTCTGGAATACCTTTGTCAATTCAACCATCGCCGAGATCCTCATCATCGGCATCTTCTTCCGCATCACCGAGGAATGGCTTGGCAGCTGGCTCGCTCTTCTCATCCTCGCCGTCGTCTTCGTCATCCTCCACATCACCGCCCCCGGTGCAACGATCATCAGCGCCATCGCCGTATCCACACATGCCGCCCTCCTCCTCGGCCCGGCCTACATTTACACTCGCAGCCTCTGGGTGCCCGTCGCTATCCACTTCGCCTGGGATTTCTCCTTCGCCGGCCTCTACGGCGCTTCCGTCAATGGCTATACTATGGACAATAGCCTTCTGGCCACCGGCACAAATGGCCCCGACCTGCTAACCGGCGGCTACTTCGGCCCCCAGGGCTCTATCCAGGCCGCAGCCCTTTGCCTGCTGACCGGCGCCACTCTTCTTTACTTCAGCCGAAAACATAATGCGATCATCCGGCCCTCCTTCCGGAAAGCCCGCTAACCCTTACCCGAAAATCCCGCTAATCCTTCCGTCATACACATATCTCCTCACTTAGCCCGGCACACAGCGATCTTCTCCCTCAACACTACCCGCTCCGCCTCCGTCGTCGCCAACTCCAGCGCCCGCTCGAAATGCCTTACAGCCCTGATGTCATCCACCTCCATATACAACTCCCCCAATAACGAATGATAGAACAGGTTCCCGTCCAATCCCAACCCCTCCGCCTCGGGAATCGCCGCCTCCTTCCCATACACCCGCCCATATGCATAGGCCCGGTTCAACGCTGCGACCGGCGAATAATCCAATATCAGTAACTTATTATACAACATCAGGATATTCTCCCATTTCTCCCGACCCTCCCGGTGATGCGTATGCCACCACGCGATCGCCGCCTCGAACTGATACCGCGACAATACCCCCGAATCACAAGCTTTCACAAAAAAAGCGTTTCCCCGGTCGATCAATTCCGCATCCCATAGCCCGCTATCCTGCTGCTCATACAACACCAGACCGCCCGCCGCATCCACCCGCGCATCCAGCCTCGACGCCTGGAAGCACATCAACGCCAACAGCGAATTAATATCCGCCCGCACCGCACCGCGCCCCGAAGCCCCAAAATACTCCGTCAGCAAATACGTCAGCCGCATCGCCTCCAGGCAAAGCTCCTTTCGCAGCACTTTATCCGGGCTTGCCGAATAATATCCTTCATTGAATAATAAGTACAGCGTGATCAGCACCGCATCCAGCCGCTCATTCAAGCTCCCGCCCGGGCCCTCGCCCGCTCTCCCGTCATTCGGCAGCACCAGGTCCACTCCGCCCGACCTCAATTTCTCCTTTGCCCGGTAAAGCCGCTTATTGACATTCGCCTTCGTCGTCAGCAATGCCTGTGCGATCTCCTCGATCGTAAAGCCGCAAAGCACCCGCAACGCCAGGCCAACCTGAGCCTCCACCGGTATCGACGGATGCGAGACCGCAAACAACATCCTTAGCTGGCTGTCCATGATGTTCTCCGGCGAGATATCAAGTTCCGGCTCTACATGCGGAACGCCGCCCTTAACCAACTCCACTTTCACTTTCTGCTGGAACACCCGCTCATGCTTCAACCCATTCAACGTGTTGTTCCGCGCCACCCGGTATAGCCAGCCCACCGGATTATCCGGCACGCCCTTTAATCCCCATGTCTCCGCAGCCGCCAGAAAAGTCTCACTGACGATATCCTCCGCCGCATCGATCTGCCCGATCCCAAACCGGGTGCAGATCAGCGCGACCATTTTGCTGAACTCCTGCCGGTATAACTTTGGTATTATTTGCTGCTCCATCTCTATTTTACATCTTCCGTCCTTTCCCCCTTCCGTCTCTATCCCCTTCTTCCGTCCTATCGCCCCTTCCGCCTCCATCTCCCTTCATGCGAAAAAAAGCCGGCCCTTTCAGAACCGGCTTCCTTCCTTTACTGGTTATTGTCCGGCGCGACCAGCGGCCGCACCTCCACATTTCCGGCGCCACCAAGCAGGATCGGACATCCCTTCGCCATCTCAGCCGCTTCATCGCTGTTCTCCGCACGCACGATGATATAGCCATTGATGAACTCCTTCACCTCCGTATAGGGTCCGTCCGAAACCACTCCCTTGGGACCTACCCACTTGGAATCCTTTACCCCCAGCCGGTTGCCGCTATTGACCAGCTTGTCCTTTGCTGCGATCCCACCCATCCAATTCATCCAGACGGTCATCCGCTCCTGCATTTCCGCCGGCGATACCTGAGGGACGGACCCATTCTGCTCTACTCTGAAAATTAACGCAAACTCTTTCATAACAATTATTTTTTAGGTTATTGATGCCTTATAGACAACCGGCCATCTTCGGTTGGGACAAACCAGGAAAAAAAATTTGCCCACCAATAATCAATATTCCAGGGGATTCATTTTTACATGGCGAATCCTTAGTATTCGAATCTCTTTTTCTTTTATCCGGTAGGTAATGCGGTAACGATGCTTCTCAAATGCTCTGAAGCTACTATCGTTATTTATTTTGTATTTGTCCGCTGGATGAGATTCGGGATGGGATGAAAGTTTACGAATTATTCCGACTATATCGTCTCTGACCTTCTTTGCAGATCGAGGAGAATCTGTCTTTATGTATTCATAGAGTGATTTGAGTTGCAGCCGGGATTCTTCATCCCAAACAACCTTCTTCAACTCGTTTACCATGTCTTCATTTCCTTTTCCAGGTCATCTTGAGTGATATAACGCCCCCCTTCAATTCGCAGATCTGCCTCTTCCAGTTCCCGGTTATATTCCTCCAGGCTCTGAGGCTTAGATTCAATGCTGCGAGTGCTTAAAAAGGTTTTGATCATTTGCAGGACACTTTTTTGCTCAGCATCGTTCAACTGCGTAAAATACCGCAACATTTCTTTAGATAAGGAGGATGTGGACATGCTATTTAGTTAGTTACTAAACAAATTTACCTCTAAATTTTTATTATACAAAGCAAGACGCCCCAGACGAATCCCATAGCCTTCCCGCCGTTCAACATTTGATCGTCTCGCATCCGCACTTCCCCATAACCCCTCCCACGGCGCCCCAAAATACCCATTTTTTCACTCCTCCTTCACGCTAATTCCCAATCTTTCACGTTAACTTGGTAGTCGATTGGCCTGTCCGCCCCTCAACCGTTGCCGCCAGCGCCTATCCCCTGACAATCAACAATATACTATGCGCAAAGCCGTTCGCATCTTCTGGATCCTTCTCTTTACAGGCCTCCTGGGCTTTATCATCTTCATCATTTGCATCGCAAAAGGCGCCTTCGGCGAACTGCCCTCCCTCCATGAACTGGAGAACCCCTCCCTCGTCCTGGCTTCCGAGGTCTTCACCGACAATGGCGTCTCGATGGGTAAATACTATACCAACAAAGGCAACCGCCTCCATGCCGACTATAAGGATATCTCACCCAATGTCATCCACGCCCTGATCTCCACTGAAGACGAACGCTTCTACGAACACTCCGGCATCGACGGCAAGGCGGTGATCCGCGCCATCATAAAATTCGGCAAGGACGGCGGCGGCAGCACCATTACCCAACAGCTTGCTCTCAACATGTTCAATGGCGAACGCTCGCATAACCGCGTCCGTAGGACGATCCAGAAGCTAAAGGAATGGATCATCGCCATCGAGCTTGAACGCAACTTCACAAAAGAAGAGATCCTTACCCTCTACCTCAATGACGTTTCCTTCAGCGATAACGTACTCGGCATCCGCGCCGCCGCCCGCACTTTCTTTCAAAAAGAACCCGACAGCCTCAGTATCGACGAAGCCGCCGTACTCGTGGGAATGGTCAACAACCCAAGCCTCTTCAACCCCCGTACAAACCCCAGGGCGGCTGCCGACCGCCGTAATGTCGTCCTCAATCGCCTCGTCAGCCACGGCTATCTCACCGCCCAGGCCGCAGACTCCCTGAAAGCCAAACCTATCGACCTTAGCCATTACCGCAAGCTCGACGAGAACAATGGCATCGCGCCCTACTTCCGCGACATCCTCCGCGGCGACCTCAAGAAATGGTGTAAGGAGCATACCAACCCGGCTACAGGCCTGCCCTACAACCTCTATACCGACGGGCTGCGGATCTATACTACAATCGACTCCCGAATGCAGGCCTATGCCGATCAGGCCGTCGACCAACAAATGCCCGTCCTCCAGAAAATGCTCGACGCTCAACGCGAGATCCGAAACGGCTCCGTCTGGGCCGATCACAAGAATATTCTCGACGCCGCCATGCGCAACAGCGAACGGTGGCAGGATGAAGAAGATGCCGGCATGTCCGACGAAGCTATCCGGGCCAGTTTCAACGTCCCCGTTAAAATGCGCGTCTTCGCCTGGAATGCAACCCGTGAAAAGGATACCATAATGACGCCCATGGACTCGATCCGCTACAGCCGCCAGATGCTCCAGACCGGCTTCATGGTCATGGATCCTTTTACCGGCGCTGTCCGGGCCTGGGTCGGCGGCATCGACTTCCGCACCTATAAGTTCGATCACGTCAACCTCGCTACGAAGCGCCAGGTCGGCAGCGCCATCAAACCCTTCCTGTACAGCCTTGCGATTGATGACTACAGCTTTACCCCCGCCACTTCCTGCCCCGCCGTCCAGCAGTACTTCCCCGAATATAACGCCTACGTACCCGCCAAGGCCGGCTCTCACTGGAGCCCCGGCCCTTATCCCATGGCCTTTGGTCTCGCATGGTCCATCAACGAAGTAGCCGCTTATATCATGAAAACATTCGGCCCCGACGGTCCAAAGCGTTTTGCCGAATTCCTCAAACAGATCAATATCCCGACTGCCGTTCAACCCTATCCTTCCATGGCGCTCGGCGCTTGCGAACTTTCGCTGTACGAAATGCTGGGCAGCTATACCATGTTCCCTACCGAAGGCATCAATACCGAACCTTATTATATCACGCGTATCGAAGACAAGCACGGTAATATCCTCGCCAACTTCATCGCGCCCCACAAAGAGGTCCTCAGCCAACAGACCGCTTATACTATGACCCGGATGATGCAGGGAACCTGTGACTTCGGTACCGCCCACGGCCTCCGCACCCGCCTTGGCCTGGCCGAAATGGGTGGCAAGACCGGAACCACCAATGACAACTCCGACTGCTGGTTCATGGGCTATACGCCGCAGCTCCTCGCCGGCGCCTGGGTCGGTTGCGACGACCGATTCATCCATCTCGACGGTGGATCCGCGGATGGCGGTCACATCGCCCGCCCTATCTGGGAATACTTCTTCGCCAAAGCCCTCGCCGACAAATCCCTCGGCCTCGACCGCAATGCCCGCTTTGTCAAACCCGATAGCCTCAATACCAACCTGCAATACGACTATAACAGCCAACTGGATAAACCCTTGCCCCCCGGCGCTGAAGGCCTCGACCAGGGTAACGGTGACGCCAATCAGTATATCGATACCACCCGAAAAGCAAAACCTTCCAATTCATATTGACATCGGCCAAACCGCCTGCAACCCGCGAGCCGAACCGTCTTGCGCCCATGCGCCAAACCGCCTGCGAGCCGCGAGCCGAACCGCCTTGCGCCCCATGCGCCAACCGCTTGCTTCCGTGAGCCGAATCCCCCGTTTGCCAGGCACCCCCTTTCCCACCCCGGCCGCCGATTCCCATTTATAGAGCCCATTCTCCGTATTGTATGTGTAATCTTATGAAGATCAATTTTATACACTTTGGCACAAGAGTGGAGATCATCTAAAGCACTTTAAATCATTTAAATAGCCCTACAAACTCTACCCCTTCCCTTTTTACCCAAACCCTGGAACACGGCAGCCGCAAGGCTGCCGTTCCTTTGTCCAGTCTCACCTGAAAAAATTTCCGCGTATAGATCATCTCGAACATGCGCCCGCCGCAACAAATCACAGATGGCAAGGAAATTGCTTTCTGTTATGAGCTGACGCTTCCAGTGGTCCCACGCTGCTCTCACTTCCTTATCCGCATAGCCGGGCGGCGAGGACCGGCAGATATAGGATTAACAGAAGCCAAGGCATCGGACAAAAGATTTTTAGCATGGGCAGTAAGTGTTAGAAAAATGTTATTACTGCAGAAATATACAAACACAAGTATGCAAAGCGTAATGCGCATCGCCGCACCTTTTTTTAGAATCCTGGCTTCCCTTATGATAGCCTTCTCCATTACCCTCTCCTCCACGGCCCAGCAGCCCGAATTGACCATCGCCGCCGGTCAGCGCACGACCACCGCATCGCTTGCCGCAGCTTCGGCATCGCCCACCGGCCTATACGCCGCCCCCTCCCGTCCCTTCCCTCAACATAACCCCTACCAACAGGGTACGATATTACCTAATCATATCAGTCAGGAAGAAATGGACGACAGCGTCAAGTCCTTCTATCGTGCCTGGAAGCAACATTATGTCCTTCCCGGCTGCCGCCAGGGCGAGAGTTATATCTGGTTTGAAGGAACGCGCGGTACCAATATCTGCGTCTCCGAAGGGCAGGGCTACGGAATGGTCATCGTCGCACTCATGGCCGGCTTTGACTCCTCCGCACAGGAGACCTACGACTGCCTTTACCGCTGGTACAAATCCCACCCCAGCACCACCAGCCCGCACCTCATGGCCTGGACGCAAAAGAAGGATTGCAACAGCCTCGAAGGCGGCGCCGCCACCGACGGTGATATGGATATCGCCTATTCACTCCTTCTCGCAGACGCCCAATGGGGCCGTCACAGCAATGTCCCCTATCGCCAGGAAGCGCTCGCCATGATCGACGCGATCCGCCACCAGGAGATCAACGCTCAGACTTACATTGTAATGGAAGACAATACCGGGAAACCGCGTAGCAGGGACTACTTCGACATGCGCTCCTCCGATTATATGCCGGATCATCTGCGCGCCTTCCGCGAAGCCACCGGCGACCCTTTCTGGGACACCGTCATCAATAATAATTACCGCGTCTTTCGCTACCTCCAAAATACCTATAGCCCCGAGGCCGGCCTCGTACCCGACTTTATCAAGAATATCCGTTTCTCACCCGAACGTATATTCGCCACCCCCGGCCAGATAACGACCGGTGGGAAGGCCGATACTTCGAATGTGACCGGGGCCGGCACAAAGTCGCAGGCCGACAGCGCTTCGCAACGTTCCGGATCGAAAACCTCCCGCCCCCAGACCGTCGAATCCAACCCCGGCACCGGCCCCTTCCTTGAACGCGATTCCGACGACGTCAACCTCTTCGCACAACCCGTGCAACCCAATTACCTGGAATCGAAGTTCGATGGAGTATATAATTTCAACGCCTGCCGCGTGCCCTGGCATATCGGCGCCGACTTTCTCGTATCCGGCGATCCCCGCGCCGCCGCCTTCCTCACCCGTATCAACAACTGGATCCGGTCCACCACAAAAGGCAATCCCGACAATATTTCCGCAGGCTATAACCTCTCCGGCGAAGACCTCTCCCACCGCTATTTCGAAGCCCTTTGCTTCATCTGCCCCTTCGCCGTGGCCGCCATGTCGAGCCCCGACAACCAGGAATGGCTCAACAAACTCTGGGACTATATCCAACACTTCAAACTAAAGGATTTCGACTACTACGACAATACGATCAAAATGCTCGACATGATCATCCTCTCCGGCAACTACTGGACCCCCGCATCCTCACCCGGCACCTTCATCGCGGGCCACTCTCCCTCTTCCAGTCCCGCCAACCACCAGGCCCGCTGATCACGGCACCAACGCCCCTTCCCTGATCTCTTCGGTCCCGTTCTTGACCAACCGGTCCCCATCTCTCAGCCCTTTCGCGAAGATCTCCGTCTTCCCGCCCTGCGACCTGCCGGTCTGCACGTCGACCCATTCCGCCTTATGATCAGCCGTCTCCCGGATCACAAAAAGCCGCTCGGTGCCATTGACGATCGCGGAATTTGGAACGATGAAACTGCTGTCCTTCGCCGGCAACGGCAGCTCCACTTCCGCCACCATTCCCGGTAACAAGGTCTTGTCATTGCTATAGACGTCCATTTCCGTCCGCTCCGACCGCAGGTGGTTATCCAATGCTCCCGCCAGCCTCCTTACCTGTGCCGTCCAGGTCCTGTTTGGCAGCGCCTTCACCGTGAAATTCACCTTATCGTTGTCGTTCAGATAACCCGTATACGCCTCCGGCACCGAAATGACCAGTCGCATATGCTTCTGCTCCTGCAACGTGAACAGCGGCAGCTCCGACCCTTTCCCCGATGGCCCCACATAAGCCCCGGGATTGACATTCCGCATACTGATCACCCCGGCGAACGGCGCCCTGATCTCAAGATATTTCAACGTTTCCGCCACTTCATTATAAGCCGCTTTGGCAGCGTCCCATTGCGCCATATCGGACTTCTGCCGCGAGTCCGCCTGGTCGATATCGTTCTGTGAGATCGTTCCCGGCGTTTTGCTCGTCTCCACAACCCGGTCATAATTAGCCTTGCTCGCGATATAAATAGCCTCCTGCGATTTCATCTTTGATTCGGCGCTCGACAACTGGCTCTCAAGCTCGGGCGCTTCCATCGTCGCCAGGAGCTGGCCCTGCTTTACCTCCGAGCCGATATCGACATATAGCTTTTTCACAAAACTGTTCACTTTCGCATACAGGTCCACCTGCTGGAATGCGATCAGCTCGCCCGGCACATTCAGGTTGGTGGAAAACCGGCCCCGTTCAAGAGTAAAGGTCGGAGTTCCCGCCTTCGCGCCATCCGGGCGACCTGCGGACGCTCCGCTATCCGGGTGTGCAGCCGTCCCTCCGGCCGGAGACCCGCCCCCGGCGACAGCATCGCTTTTATCGCTTTTCTCTCCATCCGAATTGGAACAGCCCGCCAGCATTCCGCTTGCCAGCAACCCTGTCGCCAGCACGGCCATTAAAGATCTGCCAACGCGGCTACGTCCGGCTCCACGACTTTTATTTTGTATGAGTTTCATATAACGAAGATATATAGTGTTTACTTTCTTTATCCGAAGGATCCAGTGATACCGATTCAGTGTTGGTCTTGCCCTGTACCCATGCAAAGATCAACGGTAACAGGAATAATGCTGCAAAAGTACTCGCAATAAGCCCCCCGATCACCGCCCGGCCCAGCGGCGCCGCCTGATCCCCGCCTTCCCCAAAACCCGAGGCCATCGGGATCATCCCGACCACCATCGCGACGCTGGTCATCAGGATGGGACGCATCCGGCTGGCCGCCGCCTCACGCGCGGCCGACAACGCATTCCCGGAATATTTCCGCAATTCTTCCGCATTGGTGACCAGCAACACCGAGTTGGAGATGGACACCCCGACGGACATGATCATCCCCATATAAGATTGGAGATTCAACGTTGATCCCGTCAGCATCAAAATGCCGATCGACCCCAGCAAAACCGCCGGAACAGTACAAAGCGCCACAAGCGAAACTTTGAATGATTGGAAATTCGCCGCCAGCATAAGGAAGATCACGATGATTGCCACGATCAGCCCCGTCTGCAAGCTGCTCAGCGTATCCGTGAGCACCGTCGTCATCCCCCGCGTCTCCACCACCAGTCCACGCGGCAGTTTCCCAAGCGAAGCCAGCGCCTTTTGCACATCGGCCGTCGCATGCCCCAGATCCTTTTTATACAGCCCCGCAGTGACCGACAACACCGGTGTCACCCCGATATCATCCGCTTCCCCATAGACCGAATCCCGCGTGATCGTGGCTACATCTCCAAGAACGGGACGCGTAGCATTTGGAGTGACCGGGATCTCATCGACATCGTGGATACTGGTCATCTCGTTCGTCGGCACCTCTACCTGAACGCTATAAGAAAGATTCGACTTCGTATCGACCCATAGATTCTTCTCCGTATACCGCGAAGAGGAGGTGGCGGCGATCAGCGACCGCCCGATCACATCAGCCGTCGTACCCAATTGCGCCGCACGAACCCGGTCTATATTGATATCGAGCGCCGGATAATGAACGGCCTCATCCAGCTGCACATCCCGCAAATAAGGGATCTCCTTTAGCTTGCCGATAACTTTTTGAGCATATTCTTCGTTGATCTTCTTATTTTTTCCGATCAGCTTGACCTCGATCGGCGTAGGCGAACCCTGGCTGAGGATCTTGTCGGTGAGCTCGATCGGCTCAAAGGAGACCTTCATCCAGGGCATATCCTGCGCGATCCGGTGGCGGAAGCTTTCCTTGAAGTCATCCATGTTCACCTTGTATTTCTCGTCGAAGCTGGCCTCCAGCACGCCTTCCTGCGGCCCGGCCATGAAGAGATAAACCGGATCGGTGGAGAACTGCGGACTGTGCATCCCCACCATCGCAGACGTGACAGCAATATTTTGATGGCCTACCATCGAATCCAGGATATGCAGCGTGCGGATCATATATTCCTCCGATCGCTCCAGTCGTGTCCCGTCCGGGGCCCGCATCCGCACCTGGAACTGTCCCTGGTTGGATTTCGGCAGCACGTCCCGGCCAATCGTATTGATGAGGAGGAACGCCCCGCCAAGGCCCAAAACAATATACACCAGCGCGATCGGCAGCCGGAATGGCATAATCCGGTCCGTAAATCGCAGGTATCGGTTGCGGAACTTCTCGAACCGCGTGAGCTTCCCATCCTTGCCCGTCCCATGTTCCATCAGCTTCTGCTTCTCCTCTGCCATATGCGCCTCGCTATCCGCCGTCAGACCCGAAGCCCTGAACTCCTCCTCATCCGATGCGAATGTCTTCCCCTCTTTCTTCCGGTGCCCTTTCATCAGCCAGTTGGCCAGGACGGGTACAAACGTTTGCGCCATCAGATAGGACGTGATCATCGAGAATCCGATCGCCAGCGACAACGGCAGAAACAGCGAACCCGGAATACCACCCATCGAGAACGCCGGCGCAAAAACCGCGAGGATACAGAAGAGGATCAGCAGCTTGGAAAAGGCGATCTCCCGGCACGCATCCCAGATGGCCAGCGACTTGGGTTTTCCCATCGCCAGGTGCTGGTGAATATTTTCAATCGTTACCGTCGATTCATCCACCAATATGCCGATCGCCAGCGATAGCCCGCTTAACGTCATAATATTGATCGTCTGATGACAAAGGTTGAGGAACAAGACACCCGAGATCACACAGATCGGAATGGTCAGGATCACAATCGCCGCTCCCCGCAGGTCGCCCAGGAACAACAGGACCATCAGACCCGTCAGGACCGCCCCGATGGCGCCCTCACTCATCAGGTTCTTCACCGCATTGATGACATAGCTCGATTGATCGAACTCATACGACAGTTTCACATCATCCGGCAATTGCGCCTGGAATCGGGGGATCGCCTTCTTTAGGTTTTGAACGACCTCCCAGGTGGAAGCCGCCGCCGCCTTGGTGATAGGCAAATAGACCGATCGCTTGCCGTTGACCAGCGCATACCCTGTAGTGATATCCCCGCCGTCCTCCACGGTCGCTACATCCCGCAGATAAATGTTCTGAACCCCGTTGGCATAGATCGGGATGTTCTCAAAATCCTTGACGGTGGTAATAGTCGTATTGGTTGGCGTAAGATAGTTCAGATTCCCGACCCGCACATTCCCCGACGGCGTCGCCTGATTATTTATACGAAGGGCCGCAACGATCTGATCAGGCGTCAGATTATGCGCCCGCATCAGTTCCGGGTTGACGTTGATGAGCACGGTCCGGGAATTACCGCCGAACGGCGCGGGCGATACCAACCCCGGTACGCTGGTGAACTGCGACCGGACATAGATATTCGCCATATCCTGCAGCTCATTATTGGACCGGGTCGGACTGCTCAGCACCAACTGCCCCACCGGAAGGGTAGAAGCATCAAAACGTAATATGAACGGCGGTTGCGACCCCGGCGGAAAGCTCGCCTGCGCCCGCGTAATATAGCCTGTTACCTCCGAAGCCGCCTCGGCCATATCCGTCCCCTCGTAAAAGGTCAGCTTGAGCAGCGTCAAACCCTGGATATTCCGGGTCTCGATACTCTTGACACCGCCAACATACAACAGGAGGTTCACATACTGTTTGGCAAAAAAGGTTTCCATCTGGTCGGGAGTAAAACCGCCGTAAGGATGCGAAATATAAATGACCGGCAGATCGAGCTTTGGAAAAATATCGATCTTGATACTCCGGACAGCGCCAATGCCAAAGAAGAGCAGACCGGCTACCAGCACAAGGATGGTAATCGGTTTTCTAAGCGCAAGTCTTATTAATCCCATGATTCGTTCAAATTAAAATTCGTTAATGAACAACGCAAAATCCCCCGTACTGGCCGCCTTGTATAAAAGCGCCTGCCAAACATTCGTATCGATCACATCCCGCTGCGTCTCCGCCTGGTTAAGGATGGCCGCCGCCGTCGTCACATCCACTATCGTCGCCAGCCCGTTCTTGTATAAGGTCTCCTTTTGTAAATAGGCGTCCGCCGCCGCCCTCACCTGGATCGGCGCTTCCTGATAATTCGCCAGGGCGTTCCGGACCCTGGTGTCCGAAAGAATGACCTGGGCCTGCAGTTCCTGGCTGATCAACCCGTACTCCTCCCGCAACCCTTCCGTCGTGAAGTTCTGCGCCGCTACCTGTTGATGGACGCGCAGCGGCGTTGTGATATCCCAGGTCACGCCAACTCCGATCAGGTAATTGGCCGTCTGAAAACCGACGCCCTTGAAGTAGTTGGGAGTATATGCGTTGGGAGATTGCGCACCGTAATTGTAGTCGAATCCCGACCCCCGGTCCTGAAAGACCCCAAACAACGAAAACGTCGGGTAATTCAACGTTCGCAGATATTTCGCCTCCTGATCGCTTTGCAATACCCGCTCCTGAAAGAATTTCAGCAACGGATGATCCGTCAGCGGCTGCGCGGAAGCGCCATTCAGCGCGTTCGGCAACCGTGAGACAAAAGACGAATCCAGGGAGTAATTATTGGAATCCGGCGGCCTCACCTGCATCAGCTGCGCCAACTGATTGGCAAACTCCTGCTCGGACTCGATCGCATTCACCAGCGCGATCCGCGCATTCGAGACCTCCGCATTGGCCAGCGACGAATCCACTCCCGGATTGAGCCCCGACTTGGCCCTTGCCGTCGCCACCGTCTGAAACGAAACAGCGCGGTCCAGATTAGCCTGCTGCGAAAGGATCAGCTTCTGCGCCGCGATCAGGTTGAGAAAAGCCCCCGCCACCCGCACACTCTGCTCGAACTTCTCCTGGTTCAGATCGCTTTGATCCAGATCGAGGCCTTTCTGCGCCACTTTAGCTTTCTCCTTGTAACGGCCGAATTGAAAGAAATCCCAATTGATATTGGTCCAGTACAACGACCCCCACGCCGCAGTCCAGTTCTGCGACGGCAGCACCGGCCCCGATGAGGAGACAGCGGGCGCTTTATAGCCGATCGCCGGACCATAGCTCGAATTGGCCGTACCATATACCTGCTCCGCAGCCAGGTTCAGATCCGGTAGATATTCATTCTTTACTTCCTTGACATTCGCCCGCGCCGCTTTGACATAATCGGCTTTCGCCCGGATCGTTCCATAATTATTGAGGGCGGTTTGAACGGCCTGTTTGAGCGTTAGCACCTGCGCCATCGCCTGGCCGGTTGGCCAACCAAGCAACAGCACCCAGGCAAAGGTCCTAAGTAACTGTTTTGACATGGTGCAAAGGGAGCTCAAGAATTTGAAGTAATCTTGAAGCTGGGACCCGCTCGGTAAATCCGACCGCAATCATATGCACCCCGTCGCGAAATTGATATTCGATGGTAAAATGACTGATATCACAGATCTGCCGCACGATCGCCAGCCCGATCCCGATCGAATCCCCGCCGGGATTCCCTTTTTTGAACCGTTCAAATAATTCCGCCACCGGAACCTGCGGCTCCCGGCCGCTGTTGCTGATGACCAGCCCCTCCTTTGTTAGATTGACCACGATCCAACCTTGCCCACCCTCCGAAGCCCCAATTCCACCCCCATTCCCCCCAGGAGCCATATTTCCACCCCCAGTCCCCCCAGGAGCGATATTTCCGCCCCCACCCTCCGGAGCCACAATTCCACCCCCATCCCCCCCGGAAGCCATAATTCCATCCCCCGCCCCCGCGTGAGCCACATTGTGTCTTATCGCATTGCTCAACAAATTCGTCAGCAACAGATCGGCAAGCGCCGGATGCAGCGGCACATATACCTTCTCCGCAATCCGGGCCTCCAGCCGCAGCGATTTCATCTCGATGAGCTCTTCAAAGGAATCCAAAGCCGCCCTCACAAGCAGACTTATGCAGACCGACTCATTCCCCTCGTATTCCTGATTCTCCAGCTTCGTAAGCAACGTCAGCGAACTGTGGATCCGTGACAACCGCTCCAGCGCGTTCTGCATCTCCGCGATCAATATCGCCTGCTCATCCCGGATATCCGACTCCATCAGCAGGTCCAGCTTGCCCCGGATGATCGCCGTTGGCGTCTGCAGCTCATGCGACGCATTTTCCGTGAATTCTTTGAGGGACTGATAATCTTCCCGGGCCCTCTCCGTCATCTTTTTCAGGAACTGATTCAACTCCCGGAATTCCGATGTTCGGGTAGCCGGTAGCCGCACCGCCTCCTTCTGCTTCAGGTCGAAAGACTGGATCTCCCGCATCGTCCGCTTGAACGGTGCGAGGATATATTTTGAGATCAGCCCCGCCGATATGATAACCAGCACCAGCAACACAAGGAGGATCCATTGGAACGAATCCACTACCCCCGGCAACAACTGATAGAAGGAAGGAATAAAGGAATAGGTCGTCACCCGGTAATGATCCCCATTGATAGTGTAGAAGGAGGTGACCAGCAACCGGTACTCATTGGTCTGAAACTCCGGGTTCCATTCCAGCCCGCGGGTATAGAACGATTGCATCCCCTTTGGTACGGAATCCAGGGGAATTTTGGTGATAGTCGCCCGCTTCCGCGTCGGATGCCCCCCATAGTCCCCACCCTGCCTTATCTGCTCCGCAATAATGTCGTTTAGCCGCTCGTGCCGTGCCACCTCCACCCGGGTGAGCTTCTGCTGGATCTCGAAGTACACGATGGCCCCGCCGATCAGTAGCACGACCAACATTATGCCGAAATACCAAAGCGTAAATTTTGTTGTTAGCTTCACCCCAAATGAGAATTAAATTTATACCCCAGCCCATAGACCGTACTGATATAATCCATCCCACCTGCCTGGCTGATCTTCCGCCTCAGGTTTTTAACATGCTGATACACAAAATCAAAATTAGCTAAATTATCCGTGTAGTCACCCCAAAGATGCGCCGCGATCGCCTGCCGCGACAACACCCGGTTCTTATTGACGAGGAAATATAACAACAGGTCGAACTCTTTCGGCGTCGTATCCAACAGCACATCCCCAACCCGGGCCTCGAACGTATCCGTATTCAGACTGATCTCATTGAACGACACCACGCTTGCCCCATCCAGGTTCTTCCGCCTGTACACCGCCCGGATCCGCGCATGCAGCTCCGCCAGATGAAAGGGTTTGGTAATATAGTCGTCCGCCCCCTGCTCAAGACCAATGATCTTATCATCCACAGCGTTCTTCGCCGAAATGATCAGCACATTGCTGCTCTTGTACTCCGTCCGGATAAATTTCAGCAAACTGATCCCGCTTCCATCCGGCAAGCCGATATCCAATAAGATACAGTCATATTGAAAAAGACTCAGCTTCTCCTTCGCCGCCTCCAACGTTTCACCAGACTCACAGACATACCCCTCCCGCCCCAAAAAATCCCGAATATTCCTGGCCAGCTCCTGGTTGTCCTCGACAATAAGCACCTTCATGTCTTCAAAAGTCGGACAAAATCTTGAAGCAACCTTGAAGCTCGCGTTTGCCTGCAACACCGCGTCGGCGACATTCCCTTACCTATACCCCGCCGCCTGCAGCTGGAACAACTCCGCATACTTCCCCCCTTTCGCCAGCAACTCCTCATGCGACCCGATCTCCAACATCTCCCCTTTCTCCAACACCAATATCCGATCCGCCATCCGCACCGTAGAGAACCGATGCGAGATCAACACCGCCGTCCGCCCCTTTGTCAGATCCGCGAACCGTTGAAAGACCTCATATTCCGCCCGCGCATCCAGCGCCGCCGTCGGTTCATCGAGGATCAGCAGCTGCGCATTGCGCATATACGCCCGGGCCAGCGCCACCTTCTGCCATTCCCCACCCGACAACTCCACACCCCCGCGGAACCGGCGGCCCAACTCCTGATCATACTGCGCCGGCAACCGCTCCGCCAACGCATGCGCCAGGCTTTGACGCGCCGCGGCTTCGATCAGCTCCCGGTCGCTCTGACGGTCAATATTGCCGACGGCGATGTTTTGGGCCATCGTCATCTGATATCGCAGATAATCCTGGAAGATCACTCCAACCTCACGACGCAGCTCCGCAGGATCATATTCCCGAAGATCGACCCCATCCAATAGTATCCTTCCTTCCGTCGGATCATACAACCGGGTGATCAGCTTGATCAGCGTCGTCTTCCCCGCCCCGTTCTCGCCCACTAACGCCAGCCGCTCTCCCGCCCGCAACGTGAAGTTCAAATGCCTGTTGGCCCACCATTCCGAATGCTGATAACGAAACCCGACATTTTCAAAACGGAACCCCTCCCGGATCGGCCGGGGGAAGGGTCGCGGCTTCGCCATGGTAACGATCCGCGGCCGAATCTCGAAGAACTCGAAGAGGTCCTGCAAGTATATCGCCCCCTGCGACACACTTGTGAACCTCGATAGGATGCCCTCCAGCAAAGACCGCAACTGCCGGAACGACCCCGCCAGGAAAGTCAGATCACCGATCGAAAGCCTGCCATTCACCGCCCGGAAGATGATCACCACATAGGCTGAGTAATAACCTACACTCCCCAGCAACGCGAAAAGCGTCCCCCACGCCGACCGCCGGATCATGAGCGCCCGCGCATCGCAATAAAACTTCTCTGCCAGCTCCCTGAACCTCCCCACCAGAAAATCCGACAACCCAAACAACTTCACCTCCTTCGCCGTATCGTCACTCGCCCCCAGATACCGGAGATAATCCAGCTCCCGGCGCTCCTCCGTCTGCGCCCGCGTCAACGCATAGCTCCGGTCATTGAAATGCGCCTCGCCCAAAAAGGCCGGTACCACCGCCACCAGCAACAAAAGGATCAGCCATGGATTGAATGCCATCAATCCCACCGCCAGGAAACCCATGCTGATCAGATCCTGCACCTGTCCCAATACCTGCGATAATAATATCGTCCGCCCCGTCGTCTGCTGCCGCGCCCGCTCCAACTTGTCATAGAAAGTGGAATCCTCGAACTGATCAAGATCCAGCTCCGACGCATGTTGCATAATTTTAATGGAAGTGAAATTAGAGAACTTGTCACCTAACATACTATCCATCAGAGATATAATCCGGGTAAATATATCCGAAAGAATGGCAAGCACAAACTCTGCCGCTACCAGCTCCCATAGCCGGTGGATGCCTTCCGACCCCATCACCGCTCCCCCATGCTTCGTCGCTAACGCCACCACCTGATCGATGATCAGCTTACCCACATACAAAATAGCAACCGGCATCGCCGACTTGCCAATCCGCAGCAATGCATTCCCCATCATTATCGATGGACTCGTCTCCCAAACTAACCGAAAGAAACGGGGTAAGTTTCCAAGCGCCCTGACCCGCTCCCTCCAGGTCAATGGCGCAACGCCTGTCGATGCTTTTGATCTCATTTAACCTCCAAAGGTCTCCTTTTTTTCGCTATTTTCAGTTTCCCAACATAAAGATAACGTCCAATCCCTATCACATGCGGCCTTTGCCCCTAGCCAAGCAATCATTTGATACTGCCTTCATTATATTCTTTTGTATCAACTTTTTCTTATCACCTACATGGTCGACCTCGAACAACAGGTGATCCCAAATGCCGATCATTTCAATTATCCCGGCTGGCCTCCGCAAGTGTGATCAAATCCCCCGATGCCTTTACCTTGATCAACGATCAAATGCAGCGTATATCTATCACCGGTAGATATTTCATCACCGCCGGCGCCGGCCAGCCCGATACCCGTCAACCCAATGCCTATCAACCCAATGCCTATCAACCCAACTCCCGCCAACCGGACACCCGCCTCCCCACCACCTCCGATTTGCCCAAACCATCATTCCCTGGCTGTAAAACATCCCCATGCCCAACCTCCTTCCCTTCCTCCTGCTCATCACAACCGCCGTCGCCCGTTCCGAGTCGAACCGATCTACTACAATTGATTGATTTACAATTTATAGAAGGCCTGAAACTTTCGATCCAACGGATTATGGCCGGGATTTGTACCTTAGTACTATGAATGGTCCCCAAAAGCGCTCCGCCGAAAATTCCGGAGCAAATAAATTCAAGGCACTCAAAACTTCCAATTTTTCCGATGTGGAGAACAACCCTAACGGGATTGAGGAAATCCAGCGTTTGGTAAGCGAAGCTGGGCTCGCCGCTGCCTCCGAAGCAAAGGCAGTAGGCATGCCAAGGGTATTCGCCCGCGGTAACTTGATTATGCGGGAATTTGCAGACGGAAGAACGGAAATAGTAGCTTCGCCACACTTACGCAGCAACAAAAGCTATTTTCTGCATAAAAAACTTGGGATTCTTCATGCCCGACACAAGTAAGCGTCTGCGCATAATGGCTGGCCCCAATGGCAGCGGCAAAAGTACCATCGTTAAAAAGATCAGGAGCAGATATTATTGCGGTTATTTTGTCAACGCAGACGAAATTCAAAGCGCACTCGAGACTAAAAAGGTGCTTAATCTAAATGCCGAATTCGGCCTCAATCTCACCCGAGAATCATTTGACTACTACCTGCGCCATCAGGGGCAAAGTTGGCTCGATAAGGCGACCATAGAAAATTCGCCAGTATATCTAACTTTTTCAGATAACAATTTGGTAGTTCCGGGAGGCAGCTTGCCGGGTCAATATGATGCGGCTATCGCAGCTGACTTTATCCGATTTCAATTGCTAGGGCAAGGGGATACGTTTACTTTTGAAACCGTTCTAAGCCATCCTTCCAAGCTGGGATTTATGCAATCCGCAAAAGATCTGGGATTCAAAAACTACCTGTATTTCGCTTGCACAGTAGATCCGGCCATAAACCTGGACAGGATTGCTCGCCGCGTCGAATTAAAGGGCCATTATGTTCCTGATGAAAAAGTTGTTAAGAGGTATTATGAGTCTCTCGCGCTGCTTCAATCTCTGATTCCTCTAACACACCGGACCTTTCTCTTTGACAATTCGGAAGAAAATGCCGAAATTAAAATAGTTGCAGAAATTGAAGGCGGGAAGACTTTCATACCGCACACCGACTATATTCCCTGGTGGGTCAATGAATATGTCATCGATACCCTATTTCCCGACGGAAGCTTATCTTAGGCGCCAATTACAATCCACTGCCTGACCTAAATAGAAATCGTAATTGTCTTGTAGCGTAATTATAATATAAAGATGAAATTATCCTTGTGTACCATTATTGCACCGTTGATCCTGTCCGGAATCTTTCACTCCTGCCAGAACAACCCAAATCCGACCGGGAAATTAACCACCCCAAACGACACCCCTTACCTCAACCCCACGCTCCCCGTCGACCAGCGAGTAACTGACCTTGTTAGCCGCATGACCCTCGACGAAAAGATCGGCCAGATGATGAATGCCGCCCCGGCGATCCCTCGCCTCCACATCGCCGCCTATAACTGGTGGAATGAAAGCCTCCACGGCGTCGCCCGCGCCGGCCTCGCCACCGTATACCCCCAGGCTATCGGCCTCGCCGCCGCCTGGGATGAAGACCTCCACTTCCGGATGGCCACCGCCATCTCCGACGAAGCCCGCGCCAAATACAACGACTTCATCCGCCAGGGCAAACATGACATCTACGAAGGCCTCACCTTCTTCTCCCCCAATATCAACATCTTCCGTGACCCCCGCTGGGGCCGCGGTCAGGAGACCTATGGCGAAGATCCTTACCTCACCGGCCGCCTGGCCGTCCAATTTATCAAAGGCATGCAAGGCGACGACCCGAAATATTTCAAGACCATCGCCACCGTAAAACACTTCGCCGTCCATAGCGGCCCCGAATCCGAACGCCATTTTTTTGACGCCCGGCCTGACGAACGAGATTTTCGCGAGACCTACCTCCCGCAATTCGCAATGGGCGTCAAAGAAGGAAAAGCTTTCTCCGTCATGTGCGCCTACAACCGGCTCTATGGCCAGGCCTGCTGCGGCAGCAGCCGCCTCCTCACCACCATCCTGCGTAACGAATGGGGCTTTCAGGGCTATGTCGTCTCCGACTGCGGCGCCATCGACGACATCTACGAACGTCATAAGGTCGTCTCCACCGCGGACTCTGCCGCCGTCCTCGCCGTCAGATCCGGCTGCGACCTCGAATGCCTCAATACCTACGCCCACCTGAAAGAGGCCGTCGCCAAAAAGATGATCACAGAGCAGGACATCGACCTCGCCGTGCGAAGACTCTTCACCGCCCGCATCCGCCTCGGCATGTTCGATCCCGCCGACAGCATAAAATACAACAACATCCCCTACTCCGTCGTCGATAGCAAGGAACACCGGCAACTGGCCCTCGAGAGCGCCCGGAAATCCATTGTCCTCTTAAAGAATACCCAAAACGCCCTACCCCTCAAAAAAGACCTCGGGACCATCGCCGTCATCGGCCCTAACGCCGACGACTCTGCGCTTTTATTGGGCAACTATAACGGCGCCCCCTCATACACCATCACCCCGCTGGCAGGCATCCGGGCAAAACTTGGCACGAACACCCGCGTCCTCTACGCAAAAGGCTGCGAACTGGTGGCCGGTATGCCCCATTCCGTATCCGCAGCCCGAATGAAGGACTCCGCTCTCCGTATCGCCCGCCAATCCGATGCCATCATCCTCTGCATGGGCCTTTCGCCACGGCTCGAAGGCGAAGAGCTGAAACTCGACATCCCCGGCTTTAAAGGCGGCGACCGCACCACGCTCGACCTGCCAAAGGAACAGGAAGACCTCATCCATGCCATCGCCGCGACCGGCAAACCCATCGTCCTCGTCCTGCTTAATGGCAGCGCCGTCGCCATCAACTGGGAAGATCGACACCTCCCCGCCATCGTGGAAGCCTGGTATCCCGGCCAGGCGGGAGGGACCGCCATCGCAGACGTCCTCTTCGGCGACTACAACCCTGCCGGCCGCCTGCCCGTCACTTTCTATACATCGGTGAAAGACCTTCCCGACTTTGGTGACTACGCCATGGCCGGAAGGACCTATCGTTACTTCGGCCGCCCAGTTCTATACCCCTTTGGCTACGGCCTCAGTTATACCACCTTTCACTACGACAGCCTGCGGATCGAAAAAGCCGTCGGCCCCGGTGACAGCCTGTTTCTTTCCGTACAGGTAACCAACACCGGCCACGTCGAAGGGGACGAAGTGGCCCAGGTCTATATCTCGGCCCTCGATGCAAAGGTTCCCGTCCCAATCCGCTCTCTCCGTGGCTTCCAACGCATCCGCCTCCGGCCCGGCCAGACGATGACCCTGCATTTCCCGATCGCTCCCGACGCCTTCACGGTCATAGACGACAAAATGAACCGCGTACCGCTGTACGGGAAATATTCCATTACCGCGGGCGGCCTCCAGCCATTCAATCCGATACCCCCCCGAAGCCGCTATGACAACACGATCCACTTTTACAGCTACCCGTCTACCTCCGATATCCAGGCCATCGTCGCAACCATCCCGAATAAAGCTTCATAATCTATTGCCATGTCGAACCGCTATTTGATTTTCTCCATCCTCATCCTTCATGTGATGTCTTCCTGCCATAACTCCCCGCCCCACAATCCCGCCGTCGACACGGCCCGGAAACCAGTCCGCCTTGTCACCCTCGATCCCGGACATTTCCACGCCGCCCTGGTCCAAAAGTCCATGTACGATGATGTCGACTCTAACGTTTACGTTTATGCACCTGTCGGCTCCGACGTCAAGTCGCACCTCGCCATGATCAGCGCCTACAACACGCGCGAAAAGGACCCCACCCGCTGGAACGAGCACGTCTATACCGGCGACGGTTATCTGGACCAGATGATCAGCGATCGGAAAGGGAATACCGTTGTCCTCGCCGGCAATAACCGCGAGAAGACGACCTATATCCTAAAGTCCCTGCAAGCCGGCTTCAATGTCCTCGCCGATAAGCCGATGGTCATCGACGACCAGTCCTTCGGCCACCTTCGTCAGGCCTTCGATACCGCCGCCGCGAACAATCTCATTCTCTTTGATATCATGACCGAACGCTATGAGATCACCAGCATCCTTCAGCGCGAACTGGCTGCTATGCCTGCCGTATACGGCGCCCAGGAAAAAGGCGATCCGCAGCATCCCGGTATCGTCGCATCCAGCGTCCACCGGTGGTACAAATCCGTCTCCGGCAACGTACTGACACGCCCCGCCTGGTTCTTCGATGTCAACCAACAAGGCGAAGGCATCGTCGACGTCATGACCCACCTCGTCGACCTCGTTCAATGGGGCTGCTTCCCGGACCAAACCCTGGATTATACAAAAGACGTTCGCGTCGATAATGCCCGCCACTGGACAACCGATCTCACCCATACACAGTTCAGGACCATCACCGGAATGGACCGCTTCCCCGACTACCTGAAAAAATACGCCGACCCCAAAAAAGACTCCGTTTTGAAGATCTATGCCAACGGCGAGATCGACTATCATCTCAAAGGCGTTTGCGTTTCGACCACTGTTGCCTGGACCTACGACGCACCCCCCGGCGCCGGCGATACCTATTCCTCCCTGATGCGCGGCACAACCGCCAATCTCCTCATTCTTCAGGATACCGCTCAGCACTATCAATCTACACTCTATATCGAACCTGTCACCGCCGATCCCGCATACCAGCAAACCCTCACCACGCAGTTCGCCACCCTCCAGGCAAAATACCCGGGCATTAGCCTCCGGAAAGAAGGCCGCCGCTGGAAAGTCATCATTCCCGATCACTACAAGGAAGGTCATGAAGCGCATTTCGCCCGTGTCACCGAAAAATTCCTCGGCTATCTGAAAGCCCACAATATGCCCGCCTGGGAAGTACCCAACATGATCGCAAAATATTATACCACCACAAAGGGCCTCGAACTGGCCCGGCAAAATCACTAAGCACATGAGACTTACCTTGCTTGCCATCGCCCGATCCGCCCGGCCCTTTGCTGCCTCCCGCCGCGCCCTGCTCTCCACCATCCTCCTGCTCGCCATCATCCCCGCCGTCGCCCAATCCGACACCCTCACCGCCCGGGTCGCCCCTTATCCCGGCCCCGCCAACCAGGTTCTGAAAGGTTCCACCCACGACCTGGCGTTGCTGGATATCCGCACCTTTACCGTCAAATCCGCGATCATGCTGAATGGCAAACCCGACACCGCCGACGAACTGCTGATCGTAGGAGAAGGCGACCTCAACCTGACCATCGGCGATAGCACCAATCCGCTCGGCCCCGGCGGCGTCGCCCTGATTCCCGCCGGAATCTCTTATAGCATCGAAGCTAAACTATCCACTTATTACCGGTTCCGCTTCCGATCCCGGCATCCCTCCGAAGCCGGCGACGCACGCAAAACCCCCTTCATCCTCGACTGGACGCACATGCCCGTCCAACAGAACCCGAAAGGCGAAACCCGCCAGATCTTCAGCCAACCGACCCCCTGGCTCTCGAAGATCGACCTCCACGCTACCACCCTCAACCCCGGCGAAGTCTCACACCTCCCACACACCCATCGCGCCGAAGAGATCATCCTCATGCGTACCGGGCACGTCCAGATGTATATCAATGGTAAACACTACCCCGCCACCGACGGCGACCTCGTCTTTCTCCCCTCCGGCAACCCCCACGCCCTCGAAAACCATGGCGCCGAACGCTGCCAATATTTCGCTTTGCAATGGCAACAATAACGCTGAGCCACACGAAAAATCACAACCGATTAATTTGCAAAAATTTACTTTTGCAGTTAAAACTACCCGGATAAATGCCGACCGACATTAAATGCCCAAACTGCGGCCACCCCTTCCCTATGGAAGAAGCCGTAGCCGAAGAATATAAAAAAGACCTCCGCGACCGGATGCACAATTTCATTCGCGATAAGGAAAAGGAATTTCAAAAAAAAGCTGACGACTTCGCCCGCCGCGAGCGGGACCTGCTACAGCAATCTCAACAGCAGGAAGCCCTCTTCACCGGCAAACTGGACGAAGAACGCCGCCGTATCCAGGCCGAAACGGAACAATCCCTTCGCAAATCCATCGCCGGCGATTTCGAGAACAAGCTGCGCCTGCTCGAAGACGCCAACAAAGACAACGAAGAGAAACTGCGCACCTCACGTCAAAGGGAACTCGAATTCCTGAAGAAAGAACAAGAGTTGACCAACAAGGAAGCCGAGCTCGAACTGAATCTTCAACGCCTCCTGCAAGTTGAACGCGCCCGCCTCTCCGAAGAAATTCGCCTGCTCGAAAGCCAAAAGACCGCCGCCAAAGAGACCGACTACCAATTAAAGTTGAAGGAGCTCGAGAAACAGCTCGAAGACCAGAAGAAACTCGCTGTGGAATTGGAACGCCGCGCCGAAGAAATGAAGCGTAAAGCCGAACAGGTTTCCATGCAACTGCAAGGTGAAGTCCAGGAACTGGCGCTCGAAGACCTTCTCCGCGCCGCCTTCCCCTTCGACGCCATCACCGAGGTCGGGAAAGGCGCCCGGGGCGCCGACTGTATCCAGATTATCCGAAACAGCTTCGGCCAGGAATGCGGTAAGATCATCTACGAAAGCAAACGCACCCATACCTTTTCTGCCGACTGGATCGAAAAGTTAAAAGCAGACATGCGCAGCCAGGGCGCAGCCGTCGCCGTTATCGTCACCCAGGCCATGCCAAAGGATATGGACCAGTTCGGCGAACGGAATGGCGTCTACATTTGCTCATTCGCAGAAGTAAAGGCCCTCGCTGGCGTAATTCGGAATGGTATCATTCAGGTGTTCACCGCCACCAAATCCCAGGAAAATAAGGGTGATAAAATGCAGTTGCTGTACGACTATCTCACCGGCGGCGAATTCGCCGAACAATGGAAGGCGATTCGCGAAGGATTCCATTCCATGCGCCAATCCATCCAACGCGAACGCGACACGATGGAACGCCTGTGGAAAGCCCGGGAAAAACAACTGGAAAAAGTTCTGCTAAATGCCGCACATATCCGCGGCTCCATCGAAGGCATCGCCGGCAAGGACGCCATCGACGTCAATTTGCTTGAAGACACCGACGAAGCCCTCCTGGATTGACCCCACCCTACTGCCTGCCCCGCCCTCCTAACTCACCACCCAGGCCAGCGTCAGCGCCTGCTCATCGAATATCTTCGCATCCAGATCCAACAGGATGATCTCATCCTTCTCGAACGCAAACGGCAGCTTGACAAAATCCCCTTCGATCCGGATATTCCCCGTCAACTGCATATGTCGCTTGAAATCCAGCTCCCCCCGCCCATACCACTTGAACAACGCCTCCTTCGCACTCCAGATCAACGTCAGGAACTCCTGCTCCACCCGCCCCCTTAACCCCCACTGCTCAAGAAAGACCGAATAATCCTCATTGAACAGGTTCATCTCCCCCTCATTCAGAAATTTATCCGCCACCCGCGTGATCCGCGGCGTCACCAGCTCGATATCGACTCCAACCCGGCAGGCGCGGCTAACGATCGCCGCCGCATACGCTCCACAATGCGAGATCGAAAAATGATAAGGGTCGCCCGCCAGAAAAGGCTGCCGCGTATCCGCAATGCGGATCTCCTCTACCGGAAAATCCGGATAAAGGAACGACAGCAGATACCGGCCCGCCAAATGCTGCCGCCGCTTGAACGGATGCGTCACATCCCGTTTCAACGGCACCCTCTCCAGGAAGAAAGATTCCGGCTCCTCGATATTCCAAATCGCTAATTTTGTGTCGCGGTTGATATTATGTTGATAAAACAGCGGCATTTGCAATATTATAAATTAATTTGCGACGCTACGTCCAGAGCACATTAGCAAACTTAACCAATTTCATCATGATCCTTTCCGATACTCGTATCCTGGAAGAAATAACAAAAGGGACGATCAAAATCGATCCCTATGACAGAAACTGTCTGGGAAGTAATTCCTATGATGTCCACCTTGGAAAATGGCTGGCTACTTACCGTGAGCATATTCTCGACGCAAAGAAACATAATGAGATCGAATATTTCGAGATCCCCGAAGAAGGATTTGTACTTTATCCGCATATTTTCTATCTCGGCGTTACCGATGAATATACCGAAACGCACGCCCACGTCCCTTTTCTCGAAGGCAAATCCTCAACCGGCCGCCTCGGCATCGACATTCACGCCACCGCCGGCAAGGGCGATGTAGGCTTCTGCGGCAACTGGACCCTCGAGATCTCCGTCAAACAGCCCGTCAAAGTATATAAGGGGATGCCTGTAGGACAACTCATCTATTTCCCGGTTGAAGGAGAAATCCTGGTCAAATACAACCAAAAAAAGAATGCCAAATATAACGGCCAGGCCAATAAGCCCGTCGAAAGCATGATGTGGAAGAATTCATTTTGAGCGCCCCCTGATAGACTCGATCCCAAACTTCCGGCCATACGCGATCAGCCAGGCCGTCACCTCGGAATAGGTCACGATCCCATGCGGTTGACGATTGGCCTTAAGATACCCGCTATAGACGTCCCAGATCATCGGCTCCAGATCATTCTGATATTTCCGGTTGAATCGCTGCAGCTCGCGAAGATCTTCCCTTACACCCGGCGCCAGCTGCCCCCTGAATCCCTTCGCCAACGCGGAATCCCGCACATATAGTTCCCGGACCGCATATAAATAAAGGTCCAAATACACCGAATACCGGAACGCAGGATCCGGCGAGCTCCGGGCCGCCAGGAATCCAATAAAATTTGCCTCATTTTCCTTCGCATACCCAAGCTGATGACCCATCTCGTGACAACTCGTATACGGCAGCCCGAACAACGGATCCCCCATATTCACCTGCGCTTCGCCCGTGAAAGGATTGTAATAGCCCGCAAACCCGATGTAAAGACCCGGATAACTGTACAAGGACGCCTTGACGGAAGGACTCCGGTAAGCGAACCGCGGATCATCCGCGGCCAGGCTGTCATAAGCCTGTACGGCGCCCGCCCGTAACATCCGCATATGGCCCAGGTCCGCACGATGCTCCTTCGCCCCGCTGTTAAGGTCGTTCATCTCCCCCAAAATGACCTTCGTCAAGGCATTCAATTCCGCAGTCGAATACGGCCTAACCTGCAACCCTAGTTGATCGGCTATGCCCAGCCGGTTGTAATTCAATCCCCATGCGACATTAAAGACCACGTATACCCACAACACGACAAAGACACACCCGCGCAGCAGCCGCCACCCCCATCCCCGTTTCGCCTCCCGCCGGAGCAGCCGCCTGATCCCCCGCACCAGCCGGTACAATAATAAAACGGCCACCACCCCATACAGAAGATCCCCGACGCTAAAAGGTATCCAGCCAAATAACAACCGCTGACCCCGCGCGATGACCGGATACAACCCCATCGAATAATATCGCTCCACCGCCGCCGGATACCGCGAAAACCCGGCAATACCCACCGTCAATAAAAGGAGCGCTATCCATGTTATTTTGCGCCTCAAAGACATTCGCGCTAAAAATACTTTAAATTGCCATTCTATGAACGCTGAGACCCTGGATTTTAACAAGAACGAAGATGCCCTGCGCCGCCTGGTCAGCGGCTGGCGGACACGGTTGGAGAAGATCATGCTCGGCGGCGGTAAGACCGCGATCGACCGCCAACGGGAAAAGAATAAGCTCACCGCCCGCGGGCGTATCCAATACCTGCTCGACGAAGGAGCGCCCTTTATCGAGATCGGCGCCTTCGCCGGATTTGAAATGTACGAAGAGTACGGCGGCTGCCCGGCCGGCGGCACCGTTGCCGGCATCGGCTATATCAGCGGGCGCCAATGTGTTATCCTGGCAAATGACCAGACCGTAAAAGCAGGCGCCTGGTTTCCCATCACCGGAAAAAAGAACCTCCGCCTCCAGGAGATCGCAATGGAAAATAACCTGCCGGTCGTCTACCTCGTTGACAGCGCCGGCGTCTTTCTCCCCTTGCAGGACGAGATCTTCCCTGATAAGGAGCACTTCGGCCGCATCTTCCGCAATAACGCCCGGATGAGCGCCATGGGCATCACCCAGATCGCCGTCGTTCTTGGTCCCTGCGTCGCCGGCGGCGCATACCTGCCGATTATGAGTGACGAAACCCTCATGGTCGAAGGCAACGGTTCCATCTTTCTCGCAGGTCCCTACCTTGTCAAAGCAGCCATCGGCGAACAGATCGACGCGGAAACACTGGGCGGCGCCGTTACTCACACCGAGATCTCCGGGATCGCCGACTATAAATTCGCAACCGAACAGGAATGCCTCGACCACGTCAAAAGGATCATGGGTAAACTCGGCCACCCTCGCGCCTCCGTCTTTGACCGCAGCACCCCCATAGCCCCCCGCCGTCCCGCCGAAGAACTCTACGGCCTCTTCCCGGCCGACGCTACCCGGCCCTACGATATGACCGGGATCATCGACTGCATTGTAGACGATTCTTCGTTTGAACAATTCAAGGAAGACTACGGTAAGACTATCCTCTGCGGCTATGCCCGCATTGAAGGTTTCGCCGTCGGCATCGTCGCCAACCAGCGCAAAATGGTCAAGGCCCGCAAAGGCGAAATGCAGATGGGCGGCGTTATCTACAACGACAGCGCCGACAAGGCCGCCCGCTTTATCATGAACTGCAACCAGAAGAAGATCCCCCTCGTATTTTTACAGGATGTCACCGGCTTCATGGTCGGCTCCCGCAGCGAACACGCCGGCATCATCAAGGACGGCGCCAAAATGGTGAATGCTGTCGCCAATTCCGTCGTCCCCAAGATTACCGTCATCATCGGCAACTCCTATGGCGCGGGCAATTACGCCATGTGCGGAAAGGCATACGATCCCCGTTTTATCTACGCCTGGCCCACCGCCCGCATTGCCGTCATGGGCGGCGAACAAGCCGCAAAAACACTGCTGCAGATCCAGGTCAGCGCCCTGAAGGCAAAAGGTAAAGAGATCGATCCCGCCGAAGAAAAGAGGCTGCTCGAAGAGATAAAAGGCCGCTATGATCAGCAAACCTCGCCCTACTATGCCGCCGCACGTCTTTGGGTAGACGCTATTATCGACCCCGTCGATACCCGCCGCGTCATTGCCGAGGGATTAAAGGCCGCCGCTCATAACCCCGATATTCCCGGCTTCAATCCCGGCGTCATCCAGGTGTAAAGCGCTGCTCAACAGGCTGCAAACCGCACCTCCCCAAACCCTATCTTTGCCCCATGACCAACGAACTGACGATGTACACCGACGGCGCCTCCCGCGGCAACCCCGGCCCCGGTGGCTATGGGACCATCCTTTTCTGGGGCGGTCACCGTAAGGAACTCTCCGCCGGTTACCGCTATACCACCAACAACCGGATGGAGCTTATGGCCGTCATTGCCGGCCTCGAAGCCCTCAAAAGAGACAACCTCCGCATCACTGTCTATTCCGACAGCCAATACGTCGTCAAAGCCATCGAGCAAGGCTGGCTCAAAAACTGGATCGCCACCAACTTCAAAGGAGGAAAAAAGAATAAAGACCTTTGGCTTCACTATAATGAACTGGCCAGGAAGAATACTATCCGCTTCGTCTGGGTCCGCGGCCATGCCGACAATCCCCACAACAACCGCTGCGACGAGCTCGCCACCTCTGCCGCCGATGGCGCCGGCCTGCTCATCGACGAAGAATTTGAGAAAGAATCCCGCATCAACGGCTAACTCATGCCCACCGCGCACCAACGGCTAGCGCGTTCCCGCCTCAGCGTCCCGCCCATGCCCACCGCGCACCGGCCCATACCCACTGCGCACCGGCACCGCCGCCCGGTATAACACCGCATCCGCGGTAGCCTTCAACTCGAACCGAGCACAATATATCGCGACGAAAGAATCTCCTTTCTTCCGGCTAAAGCCCGTCCCATTCTCAAGCACCCCCAGCCGGCCATCCATAACGATATAGATCTCGGGGGCGTGCGCCTTCACCGTCACTGCCTCACCCGCCTGCAGGCTGATCCGGCTCAATTCGAAATCAGGCGCCGGCGTCCCATAGACCGTAATATGACCCGCGTCCCGGTCACCCATTAGAATACGCGGTTGCGTCTCTTCAAACCGCACATGCTTCATCAACTCCGGCACATCTACATGTTTCGGCGTCAAGCCGCCCCGTAACACATTATCCGAATTAGCCATGATCTCCACATTCTGGCCCTCGAGATACGCGTGCGGCAAGCCCGCGTCCTGGAAGATAGCCTCCCCCGGATGAAGGTTCAGCAAATTGAAGAAATAGATCGAGAAGATCCCCCGGTCGATCCGCCTTCCCTTGTTAAAGGTCAGCGCCGCCCGCGCCGCCCAGAAATGCTCCTCACTGCGAACCAGGCCGCCACTACGATAAAGCGGTAATATCCGGTTCAGCAACGGCTGCAGGACCTCATCCACTTCCGCCTGCGGCATCTCCATAACGGTCTTGTATAACAGTTGATACCCGCCGACCGAAAAGACCGGAGTGAGAAAATTCAGCTCCGGCGTACCCGCCAGTATCCGGATCAGGTCCTGTTCCGGCTTGAACCCGTGCAAAAGCCAGAATTCACTCAACGCCGCCATTAGCTCCGGCTTGTGATTGTCATCCTTATAATTCCTGACGGGCGCATTCAACGCGACCCCCCGCTGATTCTCCGCCGCAAATTCCAGCTCCGCCGCCTTTTTCGACGGATGCACCTGGATAGATAGCATATCCTTCACATCGAGGATCTTTAACAAATATGGTAGCCTTCCAAACCGCTCCGCCGTATACGATCCCAACCTTTCCACGGGCCGCTCCTTCAGATATTCACTTAATGCCACCTTTGCCCCGTCCTCCTCACACCCCACCAATATAGCCGGTGCGTTCACATGCGCCCCCATCCAGTACTCCGCAAACGGTTGATGCCCCGGATTGTCCACCGACAACAACCGTGGAATATAATCAGCACCACCCCACGCATAGTGTTGAACCTTTCCCTCCAGCTTAAAAACTTTACGCTCCTTTTCCATTTTCATTTCCGAACTTATACAATAAATCACAAGTATGATGCCACATATCCGAACCGGTGCGAAGGGAGAAGAGCTGGCCGCGGAATGGCTGACTGCCGAAGGCTTTCATATCCTGCACCGCAACTGGCGCCACGGCAGATACGAAGTGGACGTCATCGCCTCGAAAGATGATATCATCCATTTTATCGAGATCAAAAGCCGCCATCCCAACGCCTATGGACCACCGGAGCTTAGCGTGACCCGCAAAAAGATCGAACATATCCTTCAGGGCGCCCAGGGCTGGCTCATCAACCACCCCGGTCTTCTGCGCATCCAGTACGACGTGCTCGCCATTACCCTCCGGCCTGACGCCGGTCCCGAATATGTTTTATTCAAAGATGTCTATCTGTAACGCCCCGCACGGCCTGCACCATTCGCTTTCGCTACAATTCTAATTGCGGCGAATTCGCCCCTATTAACCCAATTCCAAAAAACACAATACCCCCGCTCAACTCTTCTCCCTTGCCAGCCGCTCCATCACCTCCTCCACCAACCGGTAAGTCGCGGGACAATATTCGATATTCTGCTTGTACATATGCATGTAATCCGCATTCATCTTCTTGTAGTGATGCGGAAACCCCGCACAGTCCCGCGGCCGGACCGCATAGATATTGCACATGTTCGTCGTCAGGTCCAGGAATTGACAAGGCTGCTTCACATTCATCCAGTCCCCCGTCTTATCCTTATACAACCACTTCTCCCGGAATGCCTTTTCCGTCATCCCCAAGTGCGCCGAGATCCGGCGGATATCCTTACGCGTGTACGTCGGAGACATCGTTTTACAGCAATTGGCGCAATGCAGACAGTCCGTCCGCTGCCACGCCCCCTTATCAGCCTCCGCAACGATCTTCTGTAATCCCCTCGGAGCCTTCTTCTCCAATCGCGTTAGAAAATTTCGTATCCTCCTCCGGGAACGACTAACCTGTTGCTTGAACGATCTCAAATTTACTGTGATACCCATGCCTGCAAATATGCCGCAATCACCGGGAGTTACAAAGAATTTTTTCGGGTATCTTCGCCACATGTGGGAATCCTACAAAAAAGGTTATAAGGCCTGGCTCCAGCTCGAGAAGTCCCTCTCGGACAATTCCGTCGAAGCTTACCTGCGCGACATCGAAAAACTCACCCAATACCTTCAATCCTCAGGCGAGCTCAAGACGCCCGATGCCGTCGTACTCAAAGACCTCCAGGCCTTCCTTCACTGGATTGCCTCGCTCGGCCTCAACGCCGCATCCCAGGCCCGCATCCTCTCCGGCGTCCGCTCTTTCTATAAGTACTGTTTTATCGAGCAGATCGTCCGCCAGGACCCCACTACCCTGCTCGAATCCCCAAAATTGAAACGCGCGCTCCCCGACGTTCTCAGCTTTGAAGAGATCGAGCGCATCGTCCGGCAGATCGACCTCAGCAAACCCGAAGGCGGCCGTAACAAAGCCATCCTCGAAACCATGTACAGCTGCGGCCTCCGCGTCAGCGAAGTCGTTAACCTCCGCATCTCCTGCCTATACCTCGACGCCGGCCATATCCGCGTCATCGGAAAAGGTAACAAGGAACGCCTCGTACCCATCGGCAACTCCGCGATCAAATACATCCGCATCTATCAGCAGGAGATCCGCACCCGCATCGCCATCCGGTCCGGCCATGAGGATATTCTCTTCCTCAACCGCCGCGGCAGCCGCCTTAGCCGTGTCATGATCTTCCTGCTTCTCAAAGACCTGGTCAGACAAGCCGGGATCACCAAAAACATCTCCCCGCATACCTTTCGGCATTCTTTCGCCACCCACCTCGTGGAAGGCGGGGCCGATCTTCGCGCCGTTCAGGAAATGCTCGGCCATGAAAGCATCACCACCACCGAGATCTATACCCACCTCGACCGCGAATTCCTTCGCGAAACGCTCCACCGCTATCACCCCGCCTTTCGCCGGTAATACAAATCCACCCCCCTTTACACCCGGAAATTTTGCTTATTTTGAGCAGGTTATCAGCCACCCCGGGCGCCCACCTTGACCTTTCTGACTACCATATCATCCAACGGAAACGGCACTGATCCCACAGACCAGGAACTCGTAACCGCCTATCGCCAGTCCAAAGACCTCGGAATATTGGCCCAACTTTACCAACGTTATCTCGACCTCCTTTTTGGCGTCTCCCTCAAATATTTGGAGGATAGAGAGTTAGCAAAAGACACGGTCATGGAGATCTTCGAAGAACTGGCTGTCCAACTGATCCGCCATGAAGTCAGTAATTTTAAAGGCTGGCTGTATACCCTGGCTAAAAACCACTGCCTGATGCAATTACGCTCCTCCAGCCGCATAAAGGTCCGCCCTTTCGACCCCGACCTTATGCAAACGACGGAAGAATTGCATCTCACCGATAAAATAGAGAAGGAAGCCCGGCTGGACCAATTGTCCGATTGTATCGATACCCTTTCAGCCGATCAAAAGACCGTGGTCAGCCTCTTTTATTTGGAAAACAAATGCTATAAGGAAATCGAAAAGATAACTGGCTACGAGTGGAATAAGGTCCGGAGTCTTATTCAGAACGGAAGGCGTAACCTTCGCATCTGCATGCAGCAGCACGACGAGCAACCTTCCATGACGGATCTCCGGCCGGAGATATAAGATGAGCAGGAACAGACATAGTATCCTTTACTCCGCTTCGGATATCGAAAAATATCGGAAAGGGGAGCTTTCTGCCCGGGACATGCACGACCTGGAGCAGGCCGCTCTCGACGACCCGTTCCTTGCCGATGCCATCGAAGGACTGATGCACAACGCCACCACACCGCAAGACCTCGACCACCTGCACCAAAGACTGGCTACTAAAGTCGCCAATGCCGGCCGCCGTCGCAAGATCATCATTATCCAACGCCGCATCGCCATCGCAGCCGCCCTCATCCTGCTCCTCGGGATCGGCTACACATTCTTCAATCGCCACAACGATCGCTTCCGATCCGCTCCCGCACCCGCCACTGTCGTAAGGAAGGCCCCCGCTGCCACAACCCAACCCCCGATAACTGCAAAAGCTTTCAACCGCCCGCCCGCCACGGCGACCCGGCGTAATGTCAAATCCAAATCCTCGTTATATAAGCAGCTCCCGCAAGCCTCTGCCCACCCCCCGCAGCCCCCCTCCCAACTCCCGCGGTCCGCTCCCGACCAGGCAACCTCCAGCGGATACCTCAGTCCGGCCGCCGACTCCCTCGCCCTCGCCAAGGCGGCCGCCAACCCCCTCGTCTACAGCGGAAAAGTCCTCGACCTCTACAACCATCCCCTCGCCGGCGCCTTCCTCGCCTTCAACGGCAATTATGCTTCCGGCGCCGTCACCGACGAGCAGGGCCAATTCATGATCAGCCTCCACCCCCGCGATTCTACCCGGCAGCTGACCGTCTCCATGATCGGCTATGACCACGAATCCTTCGCAGTCAATACCCTGAGTGTCGATGACCAAAAAGGCAATATCATTCGCCTGAAACCGAGTACCACCAATCTTGACGAAGTAGTCGTAGTCGGTTACGGCATGCACCGCAAAGAGACTGAAGTATCCCCGCCGCTCAAAAGCGACGAGAAGCTGGACACCCTATGGACCACCGCTGCCCCCACCATCGGCCGTCAGGCCTACCTCCAATACCTCGGGATCGCAAAGAAGAAGCTGGGTCTCGACTCCACTATCACCGGACCGGAAACGGTTTCGTTCATCGTCTCCCGCAACGGCCCCCTTTCTTCATTTAAGATCGAACAATCCCTCTCACCCGCACACGATGCCGGCATCATCCGCCTCATCACCGATGGCCCCGCCTGGCGCCTGATCCGCGGCAGGAAGGCCCGCGCCTCCGTCACCGTCAACTTCTGACGCGGTATCGAATTAATACGCCTATTCCCCCGCCATCCCGTAATTTCGGGGCCTCAAAATCACTCAACATGAAAAAGTTTTTACTGTTGTCTGCCATTGGCTGCGCCCTCCTGCTCTCAGCCTCCGCTCAAACCCTCAGAACGCCTGCTCCTTCCTCCCCACAATTCATCCGCCAGGACTTCGGCCTCTCGAACATCGAACTTTCCTACTCCCGCCCCGGAGTAAAAGGCCGCAAGATCTTCGGCGACCTCGTCCCCTTTGGCAAAGTCTGGCGCACCGGCGCCAACCAGGCCACCACCCTGACCTTCGGCGATACCGTAACGATCGGCGGCGTCACGATCGCACCGGGAAAATATGGCCTGCTTACCATCCCAAACGCCAATGAATGGACCTTCATCATCACCCGCCAGACCGACGTCACCAATCCCGCAGCCTACAAGCAGGATCAGGATATCGTCCGCGTCCAGGCTCCTGTACATTCCCTCCCCTTTTCCGTCGAGACCTTTAGCATCGAATTCTCCCATGTCACACCCAACTCGTGCAACCTGGACCTCCTCTGGGACAATGTCGCCGCCGGCATCCCCATTACCACCAACACCGACGGAAGGATCATGACCCAGATTGCCAATGCTATGGAAAAGGATAACCATCCCTATTATCAGGCAGCCTTCTATTACCTGGAAAATGGAAAGGATCTCAACAAAGCGCTGGACTGGTTCGATAAGGCGATCGCTCAAGATCCAACCGCCTATTATGCCGTTTATCAAAAAGCCCGCTGCCTTGCCAAACTGGGCCGTAAACAGGAAGCCATCACTACTGCCAAACAGTCGATCGACATCGCCAAACAAGCCAACAACAATGATTATGTCGTCCTCAACCAAAAACTGATCGCCTCTTTACAATAGATCAAAAGCCCGGCTGATGATTGGCCCTGTTAACAATCCAGCCGTGCAGCGTTCCGGTTTCTCCTCGGGTCTACGGAGTAGACAAGTTCCTGTCACCATACAATAGTGCACATTTATTACCCCGCCTTCATCGTTTGCGCAAGCAATAGTGAAGGCGGTTTTGTTCTTCTATCCCTTTTTTCCCGGATGAGCTGCCGGTCCCAGAACCAACTGCAGCACCTCGCTCAACACCACGACCCCGGCCGCTCCCACCAGGTTGAGCCATAGGAAGCCCAACGGCACGACCCCGCGCCTCCCCAACACGCCCAACACGATCACCCCGATCTCCACCACCACCGCGCTGATGAATACCGCCCGTCCTCCCGTCCGGCGGCGATAAAAGGCCACCAGAAAGACCCCCAGGATCACGCCATAAAACAATGATCCCAGCACATTCACCGCCTCTATCAAACTATTTCCCAAATTATACGCCAGCTGCGCCATCGCCACACACAACACCCCCCACAACAAAGTATACCACTTCGATAGCCGGTACTCCTTCTCCGCCCCCAGCGGCGTCCGCGAGAACCGCCGGTGGAAGTCCACGATCGTGCACGATGCCAGCGAATTCAACGTCGCCGCGATCGACCCCCAGGCCGCCAGCACGATCACCGCAATAAGAAGCCCTATCAACCCCACCGGAAGATAGTCCGTCACGAACCGCAAAAAGATATAATTCGTGTCGTTCGAATCCCCTCCCACCACCGGATCATCAAGCCACCTCCTGATCGTCGCCCGATCCGCCGCCTGCGCCTTCTCCACCTCCGCCACCTGGGCGCTCCCATTCGCCAGCCGTTCTTTCTCTCCTGCCTCATAATGCGCCAGCAGCGCAGAAAGCGAATCTTTATACTTTGAATGCGCCAACCGCTCCACCTGCGACTGATTAAAGAACACCGGCCTCGGATGATATTGGTAGAACGCAAAAACCATAACCCCCAACAACAAAATAAGAAACTGCATCGGCACCTTCACCAACCCGTTCAGCAATAACCCCAGCCGGCTCTCGCTCGATGACCGCGCCGTCAGATACCGCCCCACCTGCGACTGATCCGCCCCGAAATAAGACAACTGCAGGAAGAAGCCGCCGATGATCCCGCTAAGCAGATTGTACCGGTCATTCCAGTCAAAACCGCCGCCCCGCCGGAAGCCCGTCGTAATGATATTCAGTTTACCCGCCTTCCCGCCAATGTGCAACACCTTGCTCAACCCCACTCCCGCAGGTAAGCCCCGGATCACCATATACCCCGCGATCGCCATCCCGCTGAAGATTATGATCATCTGCAACTGCTGCGTATATGCTACCGCTTTAGCCCCGCCGCTCACCGTATAGATGATCAGCAACCCGCCCATGAAGATATTCGTCCAAAGGATATTCCAGCCCAGCAGCGAGGACAGGATGATCGAAGGCGCCGCAATGCTGATCCCCGTCGACAAACCCCGTTGCAACAGGAATAGAAAGGATGTCAGCGCCCTGGTCTTCAGATCGAACCGCTCCTCCAGATACTCATAGGCCGTGTATACCTTCAACCGCCGGAATACCGGCACGAAACTCGCACATACCACGATCATCGCCAGCGGCAACCCGAAATAATACTGCACGAACCGCATCCCATCCGTAAACGCCTGCCCCGGCGCCGACAGAAAGGTCACCGCACTCGCCTGCGTACCCATGATACCCAACAGTACCATATACCATGGCACCATCCGGTTCGACAGGAAATATCCGTCCAGGTCCCGGGTGGTCCGGCTCTTATACAATCCATAGGCAATGATCGCCAGTAACGTCACCACCAGGACGATCCAATCCGGCCTGCTCATGAAAAATGTTTGGTCAGGAAATAGAAGACCCCGATACACAACAGCAGGAACCCGGCCACCAGCATATACCAGTAGCTCCACTTCTTAAACAGCGGCACCTTTTCTTCGGAGACCTGTTCATCCTCCATATACAAAAATTATTATCTCCTCCGTCCCGCGATCAGTGACGCCACCAACAACCCGATGCCCAACCCGATCAGCAATCCGATGGTAACCCGTTTGATTAGCTCGCCTAAAACCAACCCCACGACAATAGCGACCAAAATCGCCGTATCCCTTCGTTTGTTCATGCCAGATTTCAAAACCCTTTCTTATGGTTCAATGCAATAATATTCGCCATCAGCCGGTAAGCCCCCGGCACCCCTGCCGGCAACTCCCGGAAAAATACCAGCCCCGTATATACGAAGACGCCCTTCCCATAGCCTGCGATCACCAGGCTCCCATTCTGCTCTCCCTCACCGGGATCCTTCATCGATAATACCGCCTTATAGGCCGTATCCATCTGACCGGCAAAATAGATTCCCCGCTCCTGTATCCAGCCATTGAAGTCATCCTCCGTGATCGTATTTGGAAAATGCAGCACCTTATGATCCGGGAGCAGGAAATTGACCTTGGCCGTTTCATCCGTGACCCGGATATTCCCAACCGCAAACGGATATGGGCCGATCGTCGTCCTCATCTGATTAATTCCATCCCGGTTATACTGCACGATCAGGTTGCCCCCGTTCTTCACATACTCCATCAGCACATCGTGCCTCCCCGCCAGCCATGGATGCACATCATAGGCCCGGACGCCGGCAATGATCGCGTCGAATTGCTGCAGATAGGTTGCGGATGCCAGCTCCCTTTCCCGTAAAGTAACCACTTCATATCCCATCTGCTGCAGCGCGGCCGGCACCTTATCTCCCGCTCCCTCGATGTACCCGATCCGATGCCCCGACGTCTTGATACTCGCGATCATGAATTTCTCCGTCGCAGGCCGGAAATAATCGATCCGCGGGATATGCTCATAGGCGATCGTCCGCAGCTCCATCGCCGTGTCCTCCCGCCCGTTCTCATCGAACAGCCCATCCACGGAAACGACCGCCGTCTGACCACCCAGCGGTTTCGCCGTCCAGGAGGGATCCATCCCCCGCATTCCCCCTTCCGGCGCTATCGTCAATTCCGACACCCGCGTCAACCCCAGCTTCGGCGTGTTGCCCCGGCCCGCACGGTTCTGCACAACCGCATCGAATTCCTTTTTTTCCCCATCCGTGAAGACCAATAACTCCGGATCGAATTGCGCCGTAGCACGCGGCAATACCGTCAACGGCTCATAGACTTCCCCTTTTACCGGATGGGTATATTTATATTGGACCGGCCGCGTGAAATTCAGGACGACGCCCTCGACCGTTATCGAAAATTTCGCTTCAAACGCCGGGGGACTCTGCGCATCCCCGATCAACCGCTGATCCGACACGTTGAAATGACCCGGCGCCATGGGCTCGGCTAACCAATAAGGCTGCGTCAGCATCTTTTTCGGCGATACAAGGATCGAATGCGCAAAAAAGAAATTCTTGTCCGGCGCCAGCGGCTGATCAAAGACCGTGTCGAATTCCGCCACCCCAACCCCATTCACCGTCATCGCCGAACCAAGCCGGTCATTCATGACAAAGCTGATCGCCAGCGAATCTCCCCTCACCGCATAAGGCGTCCTTACTACCGCCTCCAGCCATAGCCCGCTGCAATCGGCGATCAGATCCCGCACCTCTTTTAGCTTCTGGGTCTTCCAGTACCCGTCCGGCAGCTGCGCGATCGCCTTATAGACGGCTACCAGCCCCGGGACGCTTTTCTCCGGCGCCAGCAAGGAATAATCCCTGACCACCTGATCGACCATTCCGGGGATCGCGGAAGCGCCATCCACTCTTCCCCAATCGGCGACAACACCCTCCATCGGGTCACCATGCGCCGCATCACCCGCAACAAGACTGAAATATTCCATCGATTCACCCCGCGCCGGCGTCAGCGCCGCTCCCTGGCTTTTGTGATTAGTGCGGCTGATCGCAGCCAGCTCGCCATAACTCTTCCCTAAGATCGGGTTATAGCCGCCAACATCGATCTTCATCTGGTCCTCGCTTGTCGTATTGAAGCCCGGGCCGAAATTGAAGGAGTTCCACAACAACCGTTTCGCCTTCCAGGGTTTAACCCCATACTTGAATTGTTCCGGAAATTGGTTGGGGTCCGCCGCCGCATCGAATGCCTCATGCGCAAGCACCGCCGAGGCCGAATGATGCCCATGTCCCGCACGGCTGTCCGGCGGAAATCGCGTAATGATCACATCCGGCTGAAATTTCCGGATCACCCATACTACGTCACTCAACATCTTTTCCTTGTCCCACGTCTTCAACGCTTCCTCCGTGGATTTTGAGAATCCAAAATCATACGCGCGGGAGAAAAACTGCTCCGCCCCATCCACCCTCCTCGCCGCCATCATTTCCTGCGTCCGGATCAGCCCGAGCTCCGCCCCCTGCTCATCCCCGATCAGGTTCTGACCACCATCCCCCCTCGTCATCGACAAATAACCCGTCCGGTATAACCGGCCCTTTGCCATATAGGCGATCAATCGCGAATTCTCATCGTCGGGATGGGCCGCCACATACAACACCGTGCCCAGGACATTCAATTTTTTAAGCCGTAAATAAATATCTGCCGACGTTACCGTCGCCGGCCCCTGCGCAAACCCTCCTGCCCCCCCGGCCAGACAGGCCAAAAATAAAGCAAGTACCTTATTCATAGTCGCAAGATAAACCCTAAACTCCATCCGCCCTATACCGTTCACCCAATCCCCCATTCGCCCGGCGATAGCCGGATGCCGGCCTGTCGCGACGTTTACTGCCCAACCAGGAATACCGCATTGCAAAATAATAACTTCCCATTCTCCCAAAAGCTGCGGAACAGCGGGTCATCCGCCATATACACGACCTTCCCGCTGCCAAGGTTCTGGACCCCGAAGATCAGCCCGTCCTTCAGCCGCTCTTTCGCCCTGTTGCCGGTGAAACCACTTACATAGCTATCTTTTTTGATCACTCCCACATTCCAACCGTCCTCGTGCATGAACTCATATACATTCCCGTCCTGCTTCAATGTATAATAATGATCCGGATAGCCGAACGCCATCGGATGCGTATTATCCAGCTCCACCCGGTAAATAGCCCCCGGCACGCTGTTCATCACCTCTTCCCGCTGCCGGTCATCATACCGGCGCAACATCGAATAGTCATCCTTCCGGTCATAGTCATCCTTTTCCTTGTCAGAGTCATTTCCTCTGCGCCCCGGTCCCGCAACACCTCCCGCACCCCTCGTACCCTCCGCGCCCTCCGTACCCTTTTCCTGTATGCCCCACTCCCCTTTTGCCAGCTGCATCACGGCGTCCTGCATCGCGATCAGCCGCCCTCCTTCCCGCACCCAGCTCTTCAACGCCTCAGCGACACTCTTGTCCTCCAACTCCCGGTAGCCGCCGTTTGGCAGGATCAGCACATCGAAATTCTTCCACGCTATCTGCCGTGCCTCCGTCGCATTCAATAATGTGATCGGATAGTGCAGCTCCTGCTCGAATAAGTGCCATACTTCCCCCGCATCCTGCGAATTGACCTGATCCCCCGTCAGCATCGCCACCCGCGGCGGATGCACCATCCGTACCAGGTCGCTGCCAAGATCCGCCCCCCTGTCTACGAACCCCGAGGCGATTCCCGCAATGGCCAAACCATATTCATGGGCCTTGTCCACTATCCATTTCCGATAAGTCCGTTCAGGTAAATTGATCGCCGCGATCAGCAACGTCCCCCGCTCATAAGATACGCCGGCCGATTGAAAAGGCCGCTCCGCATACCGGACTTTCACCCCCCTTTGCAGCAACTGCGCCAGGAACTGAGCGCTGTTCAATCCCGCCCAACGTACCGCATAGGCATAAACGGTATCCGGCACATCCGCATAGGATCGTTCGACGGCGGTCGGCGGGGTCCCGCTGACATAACTATTAAGCCCATACGCCTGCAACCCGTACACAAAGGGAACCGACCATGCCGTAATATCGTAAGTGATCGAATCGCTGATCCGCGACTGCCGCTCCAGCAATACCCGAAGCAAATTCGATCTTGGCTGATTGGCATTGATCACGATGTCGCCTGTTGAGCTTTTCCACTGCGACATCCGCCCCGTCTCATAGTTCAGGCCCAGATAGGTCGCAGCCGGGGCATATCCCCACTGGATCAGGTTCCGGTCGAAGAATCGCTTCAGCCGCAACAGCCGGTCCCCAAAGGAATCGTTCCGGATATAATACGCCTTGAACTCTCCGCCGGGGTGCTCCAGCTCACCGGCAAAATAGTTATGGAACTCCTTCAGCAGTTGCGCCTGGTGTTGTGAAGAGACCTCGATCGTCGACATCCCCGTCATAAAATGATGCTCCAGCCGGTCCGACAATCGCAGCGTATCCCCGTCGAGGGTCTGCACCGCCAGCCCCGCACTGATCCCGCCCTGCTCGAATGTCATCCCGATCGCCCCATTGTAGGTCGGATAGGTATCGCCATAGCTGGGATAGAAGAGATCGAACTCCTGTTTGGTAAAGAACAGCCAGCCATGACGGTCGAAATACTTCGCGTTGTTCTTTCCGATCATCACCTGAAATTCACGCTGCCATGGCGTGATCACTTCATGATAAGGCTCCGCCGCCGGCGCGAAATAATAGGGATTGTTATACCCTTGCTCATGATAGTCCGCATGCACCTGCGGCAGCCAGTCATTGTATTGTTTTAACCGCGCCTGGCTTTCGATCTGCGTCTGCCAGGCCCAGTCCCGGTTGAGATCGAAATTGTAATGGTTGGTCCGGCCGCGCGGCCAGGGCTCCCGGTGCTCCCGTGCCTGCGGATTCGGATTGGGCTGCCGGCCCACCACGCTGTTATACCAGTTGACATAACGATCATGCCCATCCGGATTGATACAGGGATCGATCACCACGACCGTATTTTTCAGCCAGGCCGCCGGCCCTCCGCTCATCGAGCTGACCTCATCCCCATTCCCCGCGGACCCCCTCACCAGTTCATACAAAGTCTTCATAGCCGCCTCCGAGCTCGCCGGCTCGTTCCCATGCACATTGTAGCTTAGCCAGACGATCACCGGCCCGTTCTCATCCGCCGCTACCCCGTCATGCAACATCCCCGCCAGCCGGAGGTTATTCTGCCGGATCGATTCCAGCCGCTTCAAATTCTCCGGCGACGCAATGAAGGCAAGCAAAAGCGGCCTCCCCTCATAGGTCCTCCCATACTCCTTCAGCATCATCCGGTCCGACGCCGCCCGTGCCACCTGCTGAAAATACGCCACGATCTCGTCATGCGTCGTGAAACGGCTCCCCAGCGCATAACCCAGGAATTGTTGTGGCGCCGGGACCTCCTGGCCACGAACGCCGGCTACAACTATAAACGACAGTAGAACGGAGAGCAGTCTCTTTTTGATCGGTAGCAGTAAATGGCTCATAGTCAATAAATGTAAGACAACCCTTCAATATAAAAAAAATGGTACCTTCCCACCAAATCGCTATCCGATATGAACAGACGGCAAATCCATCGCAGCCTCTATTTGCGCCTTCTTCAAATCTCCGGTATCATCCTGCTGATACCTGGTGCTGTCATAGCCCAGCAGTCACCCTATACCGCCAAACAGACGCCCTTTTCATACACCGTTCAGCGAAAAGCCACCGTAACCCACGGCGCCGTCGTCTCCGCCCACCCACTCGCCACTGGCGCCGGAGTAGCCATCCTCCAAAAAGGCGGCAACGCCATTGACGCCGCCATCGCTACCCAGCTTGCCCTCGCCGTCGTCTACCCTGCCGCAGGCAACATCGGGGGCGGTGGGTTTATGATCGCCCACCTCGTTAAAAAACCGGGCGCCACCAGGACCGGCACCTCCGCCCCCGCCGTCCCGGCAGGCCTCGACATCGCCCTCGATTTCCGTGAGCGGGCTCCCGCCGCCGCCACCCGCGATATGTACCTCGATCCGTCCGGCAACCCCGTACAAGGCCTCAGTGAGAACGGCCACCTTGCTTCCGGCGTCCCCGGCACCATCGCCGGCATCTTCGCCGAGCTCAAATATGCAAAACTGCCCTTTGCCCAGCTCATCCAGCCCGCCATCGACCTGGCCGAAAAAGGGTTCGCGATCACCGAATCCGAAGCCCGCAGCCTCAATGGCACCCGCAACGCATTTAAAAAATACAATACCGTCCAGCCCGTCTTCCTCAAAGCCGGCGACTGGAAAGCCGGTGATACCCTCATCCAGAAAGATCTCGCCAAAACCCTCCGCCTTATCCGTGATAAAGGCGCAAAAGGCTTCTATGAGGGCGAGACCGCCCGGTTGATCGTCGAAGAGATGCAACGCGGAAAAGGCATCATCACCGCGGTCGACCTCGAAAACTACAAAGCCGTTCTCCGTACTCCCACCGTCTTCCCCTATCACGGCCATACCATCGTTACCATGCCCCTGCCCAGCAGCGGCGGCGTCGTCCTCCAGCAAATGCTCAAAATGGTGGAAGACCAGCCCCTGGCCAGCTATGGCTTCGAATCCGTCAAAACGGTTCACCTCATGACCGAAGTAGAGCGGCTGGCATACGCCGACCGCGCTCAATACCTCGGCGACCGCGATTACTATTCCGTTCCCGTCGACACCCTCGTCAGCACCGCTTACCTGCAACGCCGCCTGGCTGAGATCCCCGCGACCAAAGCGGGGAAAAGCTCCGTTATAAAAGCCGGCGTCCTCTCCCCCGCCAGCGAAGAGACCACCCACCTCGATGTCGTCGACGCCCAGGGCAACGCCGTCTCCATCACTACCACCCTCAACGGCGGCTATGGCAACCGGGTCGTTGTCGGCGGCGCCGGTTTCTTCCTCAATAATGAAATGGACGACTTTAGCATCAAACCCGGCGTACCCAATATGTATGGCGCCGTCGGCACAGAAGCCAACGCCATCGTGCCCGGCAAACGCATGCTTAGCTCCATGTCCCCCACCATCGTCCTCGATAACGGAAAAGTGTCCCTCGTCGTCGGCACCCCCGGCGGGACAACGATCACAACCTCCGTCTTCCAGACCCTGGTCGACATCCTCGACTTCCACCTCAGCGCCGAAGACGCCGTCAACCGGCCCAAATTCCATCACCAATGGCTGCCCGACGATATCTACGTCGAGCCCGGCTTCCCAATCGCCGTCCAGGACAGCCTGAAGGTAATGGGCTATCTCGTCGCCCAGCGCGGAAGCATCGGCCGCACCGAAGTGATCCAGGTTACCCCCGATCACAAAGTCATTGCCGTCGGCGACCGCCGCGGTGACGATACGGCTATGGGGTACTGACACCCCTGCGCACAATACCTTTTTTATTCGCCCTGCAATTTTTTGTCGCAATTCAAGGTTACCTTTGCCTGTCACCTCACAAAATCGGTTATGACCTCACTCGGCGCCACCTATCTGGACTCGGCCATCAAACGCCTGTTGACCTACAAAACCCTTGGCGATAAGACCTTCGCCCAGTTGGAAGAGAACGACTTTCACTATGCTCCAAACGAGGAATCCAACTCCATCGCTGTTATCATCCGCCATCTCCATGGCAATATGCTAAGCCGCTGGACCAACTTCCTCACCGAAGACGGCGAAAAACCCGGCCGCAACCGCGATTCCGAATTCATCCCGCCTCCCCTCGGGAAAGAGGCCCTCATCGCACTCTGGGAAGAAGGCTGGAACCGCACGCTCTCCGCCCTCCGCGCCCTGCACGAAGAAGACCTGCTCAGGACCATCACCATCCGCCACGAGCCCCTCATCGTCATCGACGCTATCAACCGGCAACTGGCCCACTACCCCCACCATGTCGGCCAGATCGTCTATATCGGCAAGATGATCCGTAACGGGAATTGGCAAAGCCTCTCCATTCCAAAAGGCGCTTCCGCGGAAGTCAATCAAAAAATGCAAGATATTCATACAAAAGACAAGCAATGATCTGTCACTCCCTCACCGGAACCACCCCCCTCACCGGAGCCACCCCCCTCACCGGCAACCACCTCATCACCGGCATCAGCCTCACCCCCGCCATCAACCCCATCGCCGGCAATCAACCCATCCCCCCATCCCCCCCGAAAATTGGCGCCTTGCTAAACTTTTCTCAAACTCACCGGTCTAACCTCAAAAAAACCGCTCTTTGGTACTGAATTTGCACCTTGCCCGTTGTCACTATATTTTCACCACCCTGAAAGGATAGCCCCTGAGAAAGATCTGGAAAATACTCCGTAACACATTATTGATTCTTATACTATTATTAGTGTCAGGATGGATCTTGATCCAACTGCCCCCCGTACAGACCTGGCTCGTCTCCAAAGTGACTTCCCGCCTCTCAAAAGACCTCCATACCACCGTCAGCATCCGTAGCGTCAACTTCTCCCTTTTTAATAAGATGCTTCTCAATGACGCCCTCATTAAGGACAAGAATAACGATACCCTCCTATACGCCGGAACCGTAAAGGTTAATATCACCGACTGGTGGTTCTTCCGGGACCACGCCCAGCTTCAATATATCGGTCTCCGGGACGCCGTCATCCGCATCCAGCGCCGGACCGACTCCGTCTGGAACTACCAGTTCCTGATCGACTATTTTTCAGGCGCCCCCGGCGCCCCCCCTATCAGGGACTCCACCCATGGCATTCAACTTGACCTGAAAGAAATAGACTTCTCCCGGATCCACCTTCAAAAACACGATGCCTGGCGCGGCGAAGACATGGACCTGCAGCTTGGGGCCATGGACCTGAACGCCGACACCATCAGCTTTTCCGAAAAGATCGCCCGCATCCGCAGTCTCCGCTTTACGCGGCCCGACTTCACCCTGACCAACTATAAAGGTCTCCGCCCTACCCCCCCGGACGATACTACCGCCCCGGCCAACGATCCGCTGCACCTCCGGCTCAATCCCGGCAGATGGGACGTCACCGCCGCCAGCGTCACGATCAGGGACGGCTCCTTCCGCCACGAAAAGCCCGCCGATACCGTCATCAATAAATATTTCGACGGCAACCATATCTATTTCTATGCAGTCAACACCACCTTCACCAACCTCCGGCTCAATCGCGATACCCTGACCGCCCATCTCCTCCTAAGCACAAAAGAACGCTCCGGTTTAGAAGTCAAAAAGCTCGACGCCCGTATCCGTTGGTTCCCCGAAGCCATGGAATTCGCCCGCCTCGACCTCCAGACCAACCATAGCCATCTCCGGAACTTCTTCGCCATGCGCTTCCTGACCCTCGACGACATGGACGATTTCACCACCCGCATCAGACTTGACGCCCATTTTACCGATGCCGACATCGACAGCGATGACATCTCCTGGTTCGCGCCCGAACTGATCGACTGGAAGAAGCACATCAAAATCAGCGGGGATATTCAGGGTACCGTTGCCGACCTCCGCGGCCGCCAGGTCCAGCTTACCGCCGGCCGTAACACCTCGCTCAACGGCGATATCCACCTTAAGGGATTGCCCGACATCAACCGAACCTTTATCGAATTTAAATCCAACGACTTCCGCACGACCTACGACGATATGGCCGACCTTTTCCCATCCATCAGGACCATCCGGCAGCCCCGTATCGATCAGATCGAATTCCTCCGGTTTCAGGGTACTTTCACCGGCACCATTCACGATTTTGTCACCAACGGCAACCTCCAGACCAACCTCGGCTCGCTGGTCACCAATGTCGACATGAAGCTACCCGCGGCGGGCCCCGCCATTTATACCGGCACTATTCGTACCGATAGCTTCTACCTCGGAAAATTCCTTGACAACGACGACCTGGGCCGCATTGCCTTCCAGGGAAAGATCGACGGCACAGGCCTAAGGACCGGCACCCTTAGCGCTACCCTCGACGGCACAATAAGCAGCCTGGAGTTCAACCACTATACCTATCAGAACATCCAGGTCAACGGCGCCGTCGCAAAGAAGCGGTTCAACGGAGAGCTCCTCGCCGACGACCCGAACTTCGCCGGCCACCTCAACGGTCTTATCGACTTCACCGGCGCTCAGCCGAAATTTGACTTCCGGGCCGAAGTGAAAAAAGCCGACCTCAACCGGCTAAACTTCGTGGACAAGAAAGTCGAATTCAACGGGAAATTCAAATGCAACTTTACCGGCGACGATATCGATAACTTCCTCGGTAACGCCAGCATCTACGATGCCTCGATCTATAAGAACGGCGAACGCGTTTCCTTCGATTCCCTCGACCTCGAATCCAGCGTCGTCGACAACAACAAGACCATCACCATCGTCAGCAACGAATTCGACGGCGCCATCGTAGGGGAATTCTCCATCAAAGACCTACCCGCATCCTTCCAGACCTTTTTGAATAAATACTATCCCAGCTACATCAAGCCCGCCAGGTCCATCCCCGCCAACCAGAACTTCAGCTTCGTTATCACGACCAAAAAGGTCGAAGACTATATCGACCTCTTCAACACCAACCTCTCCGGCTTTAATAACGCCGGCCTCAGCGGCCGTATCGACACCCGAAATAACCTGCTCGATCTTAACGTCGACCTTCCTTCCTTCGCCTATCGCCATATCCAGTTCGACAACCTCACCCTCAAAGGCCGCGGCAGCCTCGACAGCCTCAACATGGAGACGACCATCGGCGACGTGACCCTCAATGACAGCCTCCATTTCCCCGGAACCCACTTCAAACTGCATTCAGCCAATGACCTGTCCACCTTCCAGATAACGACGAGCGCCAACCAAACACTCAATTCTGCAAATATCTCCGCCCGCGTCACGACCCTCCCCACCGGCGTTCAGGTCACCTTCAATCCCTCCACATTCGATATCAACAGCAAAACCTGGACGATCGACAGGGATGGCGTCATCACCTTCAACCATAATATCTTTTCCGCCGAAGACTTCAGCGTGCATAACGGTGACCAACAAGTGCTGATGACCACCCACCCCTCCGGCGACGGCAACTGGAACGATATCCACCTCGATCTCAGGAAGGTCAACATCGGCGACTTTACACCCTTCGTGGAAAAGGCCGAACGCATGGAAGGCCTGCTCACCGGCAACGCCGACATTACCAACCCCTTTGGCCACCCGGGTCTCGCCTTCCACGGAACAGCCGACCAGTTCCGCTTTGCCAATGACTCTATCGGGAAGATCGACCTTTCCGCCGATTATAACCAGTCGGCAGGCATAGTCCGCGCTACCGCACACTCCGACAACCTCAACTACCACTTCGACGGCCAGGCCGTTATCCACACGAGCGATAGCCTGACCGCATCACCCATCGATATCACCGCCGACGTCGCCGATATGAAGATCGACCTGCTGGAGAAGTACCTCGGCGGCGTATTCACCAACCTGAGCGGTAACGTTTCCGGCAAGCTCCACATTACCGGTCCCGCCTCCCATCTGCTCTATCTCGGTACCGTCAACCTGCGCAACGCAAGCCTCAAAGTCGCCTATACCCAGTGCACCTATAAGATCCCCACCGCCACCATCCAATTCAAAAAGGATACGATCGACTTCGGGACCTTCCAGGCAAAAGATCGCTTCGGCCATACCGCCGACCTCCTCCGGGGACGCCTGTTCCACCATGGTTTCGACGACCTCGGCTTCGACTTCGAGCTCAATACCAACCGCCTTCTGCTGCTCGATACAAAAGCTACCGACAACAACCAGTTCTTCGGTAACGTCATCGGTAAAGCCCGCATAACCCTCACCGGCCCGGAAGACAATATTAAAATGGATATCAAAGGCGCCCCAACCGACAGCTCCAATATATATCTGCCGCCCTCCGTTACCCGCGAAAGCGGCGAGGCCGACTTCCTTCAATGGAAAGTATATGGAACCGAGATCAGGAAACAAACGCCGGACAAAAAGAGCAGCAACCTCTTCGTCACCCTCAACGTCGATGCCAATAATTTCGTCAACGTCTACATGATCCTCGACCCCCTCAGCGGCGACGTTATCAAAACCAACGGCCGCGGTAACCTCATTATGACGATCGGCACTACCCAGGATCTTACCCTCAACGGCCGTTATGAGATCGATCGCGGCAGCTATAATTTCACTTTCCAGAGTTTTATTCACAAACCCTTTGTGCTCAAGGAAGGCGTCGGCAACTATATTCAGTGGACCGGCAACCCCTATGACGCCACTATCGGCATCCAGGCGGTATACACGGCGCAGAACGTTCAGTTCAGCGACCTCGGCCTCTCTCCCGCCAGCGGGCTCGGCGTCACCAGCCCGAACGTCGTCCACTATCGCGGCGATATCCTCGTAACCGCTACGTTGAAGAATAAGCTGATGTCACCCGATATTTCCTTCCAGATCGATCTGCCGGATAATAGTCCGCTAAAGAACGACCAGGACGCCCTCTCCCTTCTCCAAAAGATCCAGAGCGACCCCAATGAGCTCAACAAGCAGGTCTCCTGCCTCGTCGTGCTCAACAGCTTCGTGCCGCTGTCCAACAGCTCGACAGCCTTCGACCCCACCCAATCTGCGGCCAACGTCGTCGTCAACAGCATCTCCGGCATCATTTCCAATGCTTTCCACAGACAGGTCTCTGCTGTCCTCCAGCGCGTATTCAAAGACAACAGCCTCCAGTTCAATTTCAATCCTTCCGTATATAACGGCAGCTACCTGATCACCTCAAATGCCGGCAACCTCACCTATGACCGTACCAACTTTAATTTTTCGGTTGGAAAGGATTTCCTCAATCAAAAACTCACGCTCGTGATCGGCAGCGCCCTCGACTTCGGAATGACCGCCCAGCAGGAACAAGCCGCCGCCTTCGAATTCTTGCCCGATATCACCGCTGCATATAAGATCACGGCCGACGGCCGCGTCTCGCTCACCCTCTTCTATCGCGATTCATACAACTACCTGTCCGGGGGTAACCATACCCTCAACAGCTCCGGCACCAGTATTTCCTACCGCCGGGATTTCGACCGCATAGATGAGCTATTTAAAAAGAAGAAGAAGAAAAAGACGCCCCGGCAGCCACCCCTGCCAAAAGATACCGTCACCGCCGATAACTAGTTCGCTCACCCGCCATACCGGGCGCCAACCATCCACCCCACTACCCGCCGACTTTTTTCAGGATCTCGTGCCCCAGCTTATCGCGCTTAGTCTCTAAATACCTTTCATTGTGCGGATTCGGCCTCACCTCTACCGGTACCGACTCCACGATCTCCAGGCCATATCCCAATAACCCCGCCCGCTTGCGCGGATTATTGCTGATCAACCGCAACTTGGTTATCCCCAGATATCGGAGGATCTGCGCGCCTACGCCGTAATCCCGCTTGTCCATCGGAAAGCCGAGATGCAGATTCGCCTCCACCGTATCCAGCCCTTCTTCCTGCAGTTTGTATGCCCGAAGCTTATTCACCAGCCCGATCCCCCGGCCTTCCTGGTTCATATATAAAATGACGCCCCGCCCCTCCGCTTCCACCATCCGCATCGCCTCATGCAACTGCTCACCACAGTCACAACGGAACGAACCCAGGATATCACCCGTGAAGCAGGACGAATGCACCCGCACCAATACCGGGTCCTCAGGCTTCCATTCCCCTTTGATCAGCGCCAGATGCTCGTTATTGGTGTTCTTTTCCTTAAAAGCGATCAGCTTGAAATGACCATACTTCGTCGGCATATCGACCTTGACTATTTCCTCGATCAGCGAATCCGTCTTCAGCCTGAATTCTATCAGGTCCTTGATCGAAACGATCTTCAGCCCAAACCGCGCCGCGATCTCCGCCAACTGCGGCAACCGCGCCATCGTCCCATCCTCGTTCATGATCTCCACCAACACCCCGGCCGGCTCATACCCCGCCAGCCGCGCCAGATCGATCGTCGCCTCCGTATGCCCCGCACGCCGCAACACTCCCCCACGCTTGGCCCGCAATGGAAAAATATGACCCGGCCGCCCAAGATCTTCCGGCTTTGTAGCCGGGTCGACCAACGCCTGCACCGTTTTAGCCCGGTCATGCGCCGAGATCCCTGTCGTACAACCATGACCCAAAAGGTCCACGGAAACCGTGAACGGGGTCTCATGTAAAGCCGTATTATTATTGACCATCAACCCCAGGCCCAACTCATCACACCGCTCCTCCACAAGGGGGGCGCAGATCAGCCCCCGCCCATGCTTGCTCATAAAGTTGATCGTCTCCGATGTCACCTTCCGCGCCGCAACAATAAAATCCCCCTCGTTCTCCCGGTCTTCATCATCCACCACGATAACCAGCTTGCCCTGCTTAATATCTTCGATAGCACTCTCTATACTCGATAACATGCAAAAAGATTTAGGTACAAAATTAACACTTTAAACGCCCGAAAGTTAATAAAGGATGCCTCGACAGCCCACCTCCGCCCCTGGCCGCCCACCACCCGCCCCCTCGCCGCCCTCAATCCGCGACCACCTACCCGCCCCCGGCCATCCAACCTCCTCAGCCGCCCTCCGGCAGCCCCCCTCCTCACCCGCCCCCCGGCAGCCCACCTCCCATTAGCCAACCATTAGCCTACCCCACCCCCAATTAACCAACATTAGGCAACTATCAGTCGAATATTAAGAAAAAGTTACGATGCAGCAATGACCCCATTTTAGCTTTCTTTCAACGTACTTTCGCTTTTTCGCTTCCATTCCTATTAAAAATCAACTTAATATCTACGATTGTCTACGGCAAGGTCTCTGTTTCGTAGCGAAATAGGAGGGATTTATTTCACCGATTACATATATTCCGAAGTAGCAATGTGTTTCACCTCGATTGCCCATCTGTTAATGATTTCTTAATGGACCATCCCCGCTGAAAAAGCGGATACTTAGTTTCTTTGCACCCGCAATTAGAAAAGACTGTACGAAAACTGCACAAAACCACTTTATATGATAAAACGACTGCTATTATCAGCAATCACATTCCTCTCCGTTGTCTACGCCTTCGCACAGGAGACAACGTCCCAGATCCAGGGGACGATTGTAACTGACACAAAGGCGCCGCTCGGAGGTGCTACTGTGGTCGCCCTTCATACCCCGACGGGCACCAGGTACACCACTACAACCCGCAAAGACGGCCACTATAACCTTCCCGGGCTCCGGGTCGGCGGCCCCTACACCCTGACCGTGACCTACGTTGGCTTCAAAAGCGAACATCAGGAAAACATTACCCTCGTTCTTGGCCAGGACTTCTACGGTGACTTCACCATGATCCCCGAAGCAAAGGAGCTCCAGGCCACCGTGGTTTCCGCTGCGCGCCAGAACAAGATCTTCAACAACGCCCACACCGGTACTCAGGAATTGATCACCCGCGCACAGATCGAACAACTGCCGACCGTATCCCGCTCCATCCAGGACTTCACCCGGCTTGAACCGAGCTCCAACGGCCTCAGCTTTGCCGGCACCAACCCCGGTGAGAACAACGTTACCGTCGATGGCGCTGACTTCAATAACTCTTTCGGTCTCGCCAGCACGCTCGGCGGCCAGGCTAACGCTCAACCCATCGCACTTGATGCCATCGATCAGATCCAGGTCAACATCTCCCCTTATGACGTAAGACAAGGCGGATTCACCGGCGCCGGCATCAACTCCGTTACCCGCCAGGGTACGAACAAATTCCGCGGAACGATCTACGATTATATCAAAGGCCCCGGAACCCAGGGTTATAAGGTCGACGACGTTATCGTTACCAAAAGCCCCTTTACCTATAAAGTATTGGGCGCTAGCTTGGGCGGCGCCTTCATCCCCAACAAACTGTTCTTCTTCGTCAACGCCGAGGAAGACCTCCAGAGCGCCCCGGCCACTCCCTACATCGCCACCGACGCCAACCACCCGGTTACACCCGGCAGCGTCTCCCAGGTAAGCGCCGACTCGCTCAACCAGATCAAGCAATACCTGATGTCCACCTATAACTATAACCCCGGCACCTGGCAGGGCTATAGCTTCAAGACCAATAGCTACAAGGTCAACGCCCGTCTGGACTTCAACATCAACTCCGATAACGTCCTGACCATAAAATACAATTACCTCAAATCCTACGCTGACCAGTTCGCCAGTACCAGCCGGTCCCTCGGCGGCAGCGGCTTTATCACCGGCGGCCAGCCCGGTAACCAGTCGATGCCCTTCAGCGGCAGCGGCTATAGGATCAATAATGACCTCGACATCTATATCGCCGAGCTCAACACCCGCTTCGGTAACTCTTCCTCCAATAAGCTCCAGATCGGTTATACCAAGGAACGTGACTTCCGCACGCCACAGTCTACGTCTCCCGATTTCCCGCTGGTCGATATCCTCGCCAACGGCGGCCTGAGCGGCGGTAACATCGCCACTACCTTCGGTTACGAACCGTTCACGTACAATAACAAGCTGTTCATGGACTCCTACCAGTTGACGGATATCTTCAACCTGTTCCGGGGCTCCCATGAACTGACTTTCGGAACGCAGAACAGCTACAAGAAGTACCAGAACGCATTCGCCCCCGGTTTCCAGGGCGCCTATGAGTTCTCCTCCTTCAACGCCTTCCTGACCGGACAGAACGCAGTTACTTACGGCCAGGACTACTCGACCCTGAAAGGCGGCGCTTTCCCCTGGGCATACGCAGGCGCAACCAACCTGAGCCTGTTCGCACAGGACAAATTCCGCGTCACGCCGACCTTCACCCTGACCTACGGCGTCCGCGTGGATTACACCACTTACCAGAACAAATTCACCGATAACCCCAATTTCGACCAGCTGACCTTCGCCAACAACCAGACCTATAATGTAGGTAAGGCCCCCGAAAGCTTCCTGGTCGTCTCTCCCCGCATCGGCTTCAACTGGGACCCCACGGGTGACCGTACCTGGCAGGTCCGCGGTGGCGCCGGCGTCTTCGAAGGCGCTCCGCCCTTCGTATGGCTCGAGAATCAGTCCGCCAACAATGGCGTTCAGCTCGGTTCCTTCACCGAAGGCGGCACCAGCGGCCGGCCTCCGACCTCGATCCCCTTCTTCGCCACGGCACAAGGCGGTCTTAACTACTACCTGACCAACTCCGGCCAAAGCCAGACTTCCACCCCGCTGGGCTATAGCGTCGACGTAACGGATAAGAGCTTTAAATATCCCACCGAGTTGCGGACCAGCCTTGGCGTCGACCGGAAACTGCCCGATAACTGGGTGATCACCGTCGAAGGTTCGTATACCAAAATGATCAACGCCACCTACATGGCGAACGCCAACCTCAACGAGACCAACGCATTCCAGATCTCTAACGGCCCTGATCAACGCAATCGCTATCTGACTACCACCACGGGAAGCAACGCCTATTATTATAAAGGCACCAGCCTCTCGTCGCCTAATCTGGGTAATGTCATCCTGCTGAAGAACAACAATAAGGGCTACGCCTGGTACTCTTCCATCCGCATCCAGAAGAATATCCGGAACTTCAGCGCCAGCGTCGCATACATCTATCAGGACAGCCGGACAATCATGGAGAACGGTAGCACCGCCTCTTCTCTCTGGGCTTCCCGCGCCGTTGCCAACACCGATCCCAACGCGCCCACCCTGTCCCGCCCGCAGTGGTACCAGCCCCAACGGATCATCGCATCGGCTAACTACAGGTTCGAATATGCCAAGCACTTTGCTACCATCATCGGCCTCGTATACGAAGCCGTACCCGCCGGCAACACCTCTTATGTGTACAGCGGCGACCTCAACGGCGATGGCAACTCCAGCAACGACCTGATCTATATCCCGCGGAATTCCTCCGAGATCAACCTGATCGACGTCGGCTCCTACAGCAAGACCACGCTCTCCGGCGTTACCTCAGGCACCGCAAGCGATCCCCGGACCTCCGCTCAGATCTGGACGCAACTCAGCAACTTCATCCAGCAGGACCACTACCTGTACCACCATCAGGGCACCTACGCTCAGGCCAACTCCGTCGTCTATCCCTGGTGGAAACACATGGATCTGCACCTGGAAGAAGATATCTTCGCCTTCACCAAGACCAGGACCGACCAGGACAAGCACACGATCAGCGTAACAATGGACATGCTAAACGTCGGCAACTTCCTCAACCGGAACTGGGGTATCATCAGGACGCCGGTCAACTCCAGCTTCCTGCGGTTCGAAGGCATGGCCGCCGACGGCAAAACCCCGCTGTTCTCCTTCCCTTATCAGGACGCGACCAACCTGATTCCACAGCAGAGCAGCTTTGCCAACAGCACCAGCACCAGCTCACGTTGGAATATGCAGATCGGTCTTCGCTATACATTTAATTAATCTGAAAAAAAATAATTATGCATAACAAGATCCTCATAACCCTGGTCGTCCTGATCACCGCCGCAGCAGCCGGTTGTGCCAAACACCAGTTCTTACCGGTAGTCACCCCGCCGGTGTCCAAAATTTTCACGGTTACCTCGCTCAAGCATACCGCCGATACGGTCAACATCGGCGATACCGTCTACCTGAACGCCGCCGGGACCATCTATGACACCAGCAAGGCCGTGTACGTCTTCATGACCTCCACGTATACCGCAAACGGCGCGTCTACCGTATACAACTTCGGCAGTGCGTCATCCCCGGTGAAGGTTAAGTACACCACCGGCGCCGCCAACAACGGCGTCTTCGGCTGGACCGCGACTATTCCCCTGATCGGCGCCACCGAAGTGCCGGCCAAGACCAAGCTCACAATCGCGGCAACCTTCCAGTACCAGCTCAGCCTTAGTAGCGAGTTGCCATCCAGTCTTAGCATCACCGACGCCGGACAAACGAATAAGACCGTCTACGTTCATTAGACAAATCCCTCGTCAACTATAAGAAGCCGCCCTCAAGGGGCGGCTTTTTTTTCGGCCTCCATATCGCCTTCTCTCCCACTCATCGCTCCTCTCTACCCCACAACTAAAAAGTCTCATTCAGATTCAGAAAGAACCCTTTATTCCCGAACTGACCCCACGCATAGTCTAATGCCAGGTTCGTACGCGTGGCCTTGTTGAACAAAACCCTAAAGCCCCCGCCATACCCCGGTTGAAAGACCTGAAAGATCTTTGTGCCGTGCTCGTCATTGCCGGTTTGAAGATTTCCGAATACGACCCCGCTGATGAACTTATTGGCCAGTATCGGGAACCGCAATTCGGCTTCCGTATCGTTAAACTGCGTCCCTTTGAAATATTGAGCCGTATATCCCCTGCCGCTTCTAAAAGTACCATCCCTTGCCGTGCCCGGCAACTCAAAATAAGGTATCGCACCCCCAAGCAGATAAGAGCCCCAGTTCCATACCGCAAATACCGTTTCCGGATTCACCGTGGACAAACTGAAGTATTTTCTGAAGTCGGTTGTCACCTGCGCCGAATTCTTCGTGCTTCCGATCCAGGTCTGGTTGAGCCGAATCCCGACATCGGCATAAATGCCTTTGTATGCACGGTTGGGATTGTCACGCGTGATATACTCGACATTGAAAAGAAAGCCGTTGGAAGAATAGCGATCCTGCGGAAATCCAAAACGGTTGTTGTACACGCTGGACGGCGTCGCATTGTTGACCGTATCCGGACGCTGAATTTGCCTCCTGATCTCGAAAGACAGCCCGGCGCCCAGGAAAAGGTTTTCCGCCACCTTCTTATACACCTTCTCCCTGAAATTATAGTAAATAGAATGGATCACATACACCTTATGTGTTGGATCCGCCAGCACCGAATCCGTGCTGCTCCCGCCGGAGAATCCACGGCCAATCCCCAAACCAAAATCCGGCGTTACCGTTTTTGCCACTACCAGATTGCCCTGGAAGTTCCATTTGTTTCCGGACGTGAACAAGTTGTGGTTTACATAGAAATAAATTATTCCCTTTGTCGTGATGGAGGCCGAAGTCGCGGCGACGGAAAAAAGCGTTCTGGGATCATTACCTAATTTCCTGCCCGCCACAGCCTTGATCCCGCCCTGAGCTCCGATAGTCGGATTGGCGGCAACGTTAGGCACTACCGTGATCCCTGACCGGCTATGCACTTCGCCTGGTTCGCCTTTTGAGAAGATAGTCCGCAACAAATCTCCGAAATCATATTGCTGACTAAGATTGTCTGCCGGAATTTTCGACGCCCTGTTACGTAACGAGTCGGCCTTGAGCGAATCGGCCGGAGCGGTAACCTGTCCGGATGCGGAGCCTTGTTGAAAAAGCATCAGCATTACCAGCATGCCTTTCAATATCATGGATATGACACCGCATGGGCTTTGCCGTTTGACCAAAAACCTATTGGAAAAAATCAACTGTTCATCATTGTTCAATTGCAGTAGATAAAATCGGGCCAACTGTTAACTAATCTACAAAAGATTGATTATCAATACAAATTACTTTCCCCAACCCCACAATAGAAATTCCGGCATCGCCTTCCCCCAAGTGCTCACCTCATGCTTTCCACCCTCGATCTCCAAATACCGGATATCCTTCCCCGGATCATATCCTTTCCGGATCAGCTCCCCGATCAGGTCTTTCGTATCATCGATCGAATCGATAATTCCATTATGGTTGCGGTCCTCCATCTCATCCTCCGTCCCGCATTCGAAAAAGAACTTCAGCCACGGATAATGCCCCCCCTTCCTCACCTCGCTATGCATGATCCTGTCACGCCGCTCGTCATATGCCGGATCGCTCTTATCCTTCGTTCTCCACCAGAAACTGCCTGAGAAGCAACCAACCGCCGCAAACTCCTGCGGATGCTGCCAGACAATATCCATCGCACTCAGCGCCCCCAGCGAAAACCCCGCAAACGCCTTCTCCCGAAACGACGCAACCCCAAACCGTATTCGGATCGCCGGTATCAGCTCCTCAAGGATGAAATGACTATACGCACCCGCCGAACCGCCCCAGCCCTGATAATCCACCCGACCGGCCGTCCCATATTCCATCTTCCTGGCTGCCCCTGCATGAATACCTACACACAATAGCGGACAAAGGCTTCCACGACTATCCAACTCCTCCAGGATACCCGCCAAACCCATCCGGCCAAGTTCCTGCCCATCATTGATCAATAACAAGCTCGTCTCCGGCCCCACACCACTGATTCCCGTACCGTAACCATAAACCAAACCCGCGCCGCCATTTAGCAGCACCCCGCCATTCAACGGCACCCCGCCATTTGACTGGCCCCCACCATTCAACTGCACCCCGCCATTCAACTGCACCCCGCCATTGAACTGTCCCCCTCCATTCGACGGCACCCCGCCACGATTGCCATCCACCTTACTCCGCCCGGCCCCCGCCAGATAGAGATCCACCATGACCGTCCTTGCCAGGAACTCCGACTCAAGCACCATGCTTTCCTGTGTTATACATGTAGAAGTCATCCTCATAACAAGATAACGCCAAAAATAACGAAAAATTCTCCCCCCATTGTTGGCCGATTCATTTCTTCCGTCATCGGCCCAAAAATTCTCTCCCCATTGCCAGGACAAAAATCCCCCCATTGTCAGGTGACTTTTTTTCAGTAGGTTTGGTTACACCTGAATCCCAGCAAGCAGATAATATGGACCTGAGCGAAGAATATCATAAATGGTTCTCCCCTAACCTCCACCGGGACTTCGAAATGCTCGTATTCGGTTTTGCGGGATATCCCCTTATCCTCTTCCCAACCTCCAAAGGTTCCTACTACCAGAATAAGGACATGGGCCTCGTCGAAACGGCCCGCTGGTTCCTGGAGAACGGAAAAGTAAAGATCTACTGCCCCGATAGCTTCGATGCATTCAGTTGGTACGACAAGTCGATCTCTCCGGCCAATCGCGCGTGGAACCAGACCCTCTATGACCGGCTCATCCTCGAAGAGATCGTATCCCGCGCCGTCCGTGAGACGGGCCATACCCGGATAGCCGTAGCCGGTTGCAGCTTTGGCGGATACCATTCCGCCAATTTCGCCTTTCGCCACCCGGCCTTTACCTCGCACTGCTTCTCCATGAGCGGCGTCTTCGATATCCGTTCCTTTACCGATGGTTACTACGACGACAATGTCTACTTCAATAACCCGGTCGACTTCCTACCCAGCGATACCGACCCCGCACTCTGGAATATGATGATCGTGCTGGGGACCGCCGACCATGACATCTGCCGCGGTCAGAACGAGGCCATGAGCCGGTTGCTGCTGTCCAAAGGCATTCCCCATCAACTCGATATCCGCCCAAACCGCGACCACGACTGGCCCGTCTGGAAAGAGATGTTCCCGTATTATCTTTCCATGCTGCCTTGAGCCAATGCCACCAATCCACCCGCACCATAAACCACAGCGCCAACAAAAAACACTAACCGCATATGAGCAGCCCAAAAAAGATCGGCATTTTATTCGGCAAGGAACGGAGCTTTCCCATGGCCTTTATCGAAGCTGTCAATCGCCGGAATCTCCCCGGGATTATCGCCGAGCCCGTCCGCATCGACAAAGTGGTCCAGGGAGAGTCTGACCACTACGCCGTCATCGTCGACCGCATCTCGCAAGACGTGCCATTCTACCGGGCCTATCTCAAAAACGCCGCCCTCACCGGGACCGCCGTGATCAATAACCCCTTCTGGTGGAGCGCCGACGAGAAATTCTTCAACAACTGCCTCGCTACCCGCAACGGCATCCCCGTTCCCAAAACCGTCCTGCTCCCCAGCCGCGAATTGCCACCCGATACAAGCGATCAGTCCTTTTCCAATCTTGCATACCCACTGGACTGGCACACCATCTTCAGCTATGTCGGATTCCCCGCGTATATGAAGCCATTCGCCGGCGGCGGCTGGAAGAATGTCTATAAGCTCCATCATGCCGAAGAGTTCTACCAGAAACATGCGGAGACCGGTCAGCTCGTCATGCTGTTACAGGAAGAGATCGTCTTCAGCGAATACTATCGCTGCTACTGCATCGGCGGCAAATACGTGCGCATCATGTCCTATGAACCGCGAAACCCCCACCACCTCCGCTACCAGGCGGACTTCAAGCCCTCCGCCGAAAGACTTCAGGAAATGGAAGAGATCGTCCTTCGCATCAACCGCCTCCTCGGCTACGACTTCAACACCGTCGAGCTCGCTGTCCGCGACGGCATTCCCTATGCTATCGACTTCTGCAACCCCGCCCCCGATGCCGAAAAGTCCAGCGTCGGTGATGACAATTTCAACTGGGTGGTAGAAGCCTCCGCAGAATATGCCATCGAGCGCGCCATCGCCCACAACGAAGGCAAAGACAACCTTACCTGGGGCGAATATCTGCAAAGATCCATCGCACCATTATAAAACCTAAAGCCGACAAAAGCATGGCCGACATCAATTACAGCAATTTTACCCTCGGGATAGAGGAAGAATACATGGTCATCGATCCCAACAGCCGGGAATTGAAAAGCCATGAACAACGCATCGTCACCGAAGGACAAAAGGTTATCAAGGACAAGGTCAAAGCCGAAATGCATCAGGCCGTCGTCGAAGTGGGCACCGATATCTGCCGCGACGTCCATGAAGCCCGCAAAGACGTGTCTACCCTCCGTAAGACCATCTCGCAGATCGCAACCGACCTCGGACTCCGCGTCGGTGCCTCCGGCACCCACCCCTTCAGCCATTGGGAAAGCCAGCTCATCACCGACCATATCCGCTATAACGAGATCGTCAACGAATTACAGGAAGCCGCCCGCAGCAACCTGATCTTTGGCCTCCACGTCCATGTCGGAATGGAAAACCGCGAAATGGCCAACCATATCGCCAACTCCACCCGCTACTTCCTGCCCCATATCTACGCCCTTAGCACCAATTCCCCCTTTTGGGAAGGCAGAAAGACCGGTTATAAATCGTATCGCACCAAGGTCTTCGACAAATTTCCCCGCACCGGTATCCCCGAATACTTCGAAAGCATCGAAGCCTATGACAATTTTGTCAAACTGCTCGTCAAGACCAATTGTATCGATAACGCCAAGAAGATCTGGTGGGACCTGCGCGTCCACCCTTTCTTCAATACCGTGGAATTCCGGATTTGCGACGTGCCGATGACCGTCGACGAGACTATCTGTATCGCAGCCCTGTTCCAGGCGGTTTGCGCAAAGATCTACAAGCTGCGATCCCGCAACATGAACTACATCCAATACTCCCGCGCCCTGATCAATGAAAACAAATGGCGGGCCAGCCGCTATGGCATCGACGGCCATCTGATCGACTTCGGAAAAGAAGAAGAAGTCAACACCCGCGTACTTATCTACGAATTGCTCGATTTCGTTGACGACGTCGTCGACCCGCTCAACAGCCGCCAGGAGGCCCACTTTGCCGCCAAAATGCTTGAGACCGGCACCGGCGCCGACCGCCAGCTGAAAGTCTACCAGGAGAACAATAACCTCGTCGACGTCGTCGACTATATCCAGTCACAGTTTCTTCATAACGTCTCATAAAAAAAGGGCCTGATGGCCCTTTTCCAAAATTTTTATTTATCCGTCAATCATACGGGTTGTATACCATGTTCGGGAAGAACTCATAGCAGTCCGTATACGCCGCCTGCGCGCCCGCATTCAGACCACACGTCACAAATCCCCTGTTCTGCACCGTCAATCCCACCGCGCCCGAACGGTCCGTTCCCTTGAAAGGAGCTTTCTCCGTCCACGTGTCCGTAAGGAAATCATACTCCCAGGTAAAGGAGATATCCGTACTGCTGTTCGCACCGCAGGTCACATACGCCTTGTCGCCGCCCTGCGTACCCAGGATAACAAAACCGGCGCCGTTGGTACGGATAATATTCGAATAACCGTCATCGTAAGTCCCGGGACTGGTGTTATATATATCCCTCAGCCGGATCCACGTGATGTCTATATTCGTCGAATTGGGGTTGAACCGCCAGAAGTCATAAGCCAGGTTGCTGGTCGCCCATTTGGCGTTTGGCGTGTGCCCGGTTACGATATACCCTTGCCCCTGGTATATGAAGGTGATCGCCCCGGACCGCGGGCTTCCCGGAAAACCCAACTGCTTCGTCCACTGCCCCGTGGCGACACTGAACTTCCAGACATCACCGAAATAGTTGAAGCCATCCGTCCCCGTCATGACATAGCCTACCGAATCGAAACTGAACGCCGCCGCATCGAAGCGGGGATAGCTCCCGTTCGCATCGGAGAGCGAATCTACCTCCGTCCATGTCCCCGAACCGGGATTAAATGCCCAGAAGTCGGAATAGATCGTCACCCCGTCATTCGCAAGCCCCGTTCCGATATAACCTTGACCCCCGGCCGTGAAACCGACGGCATTGCTTCGTGCCAGACCGGGGAAATTGGCGATCGCCGTCCATACGCCCTGCGCAGCCGGACTATCGACCCCACCTGCTCCTTTCGGGATCGCGCCCGGCGTATACATCCACATCGCCTGCAGCTTTTGAGCCGGAAATTGCGGGTTCACCCCGGTCCCTACATATGCATTATTGCCGATCACAAACGACGCCGGATAACCGACCCCGATACCGTTGCTGCCACCGAACGTCGTACGGCTGGCCCAGTTCCCGTTTTGCGTATAGTTCAGGTTGGTCCTGGTACAACTGAACACGATGCTGACCACCAATAAGACTAACAATGTATAATTAATTCGTTTCATACCTATTTCTTGATAAGATGATTTGAATCCGTGGAATCCTCCGGAAGCCTGACATGCAGCGCATGCATCTCCTCGATACTGATCATCGGTATTTGATTCGCCACAAGCCGCTCATATACTTTCTGCCCTACCGCCAGCGCTTCTTCTTTCGATTGAAAACCATGCTCTCCTTTGATGTCCGGGATGATGTTCTGATGAATATAGGGACGACCGTTCGTCAAAATATCATAGCCCCAACCCAGCGGCGTCTGAATCGCCTTTAATTCAACCAGGACATGGTCCTTCTTCCACTGCATCCGCCGATAGATCCCGATCCCCACACAGACAATAATGGCTGCCAGCATCGCGAGTGAAAGCCCCCACTTCCTAAAGAATGCGCCGGTCTTAGTCATATTGATTATACACCTGTTGCGGGAAGAATTCTTCACAATCCGAGAACGCCGCCGTCGACCCCTGGTTCAACCCGGTTGCCACAAACCCCCGCGTCTGATTCTGTAACGAAAATGCAACCGCACCCGTCCTGGCCGTACCTTCATAAGGCGTTTTTTCCGTCCACAGATCCGTAGCAAAATCATATTCCCAGGTGAATGTAACATCGCTGTTGTTCAACGAACCCAGCGTAACATACCCCTTATCCCCGTTCGGCGTTCCCAGCTCGATGAAGCCTACGCCATGCGTCCGGATAATATTGGCATACCCGTCATCGAAAGTAGCGGCATTGGTATTGTAAATGTCATGCAGCCGCTGCCACATCGTAGTATCCACATCGCTCTTGTACGTGAAGAACCAGAAATCATAACACTGGATACCGCTCGACCACTTGGACCCGTTAGTATAACCCGTCAGCAGATAACCCTTATTCTTGTACTCCCACGTGATCGCCCCCGAGCGCTTGGAACCCGGCATCGCCGGCAACGCGATCCAGGTGTTTGTCGTAGGACTGTAGCGGTAGATATCATTAAAATAGTTGTAATTATCCGTACCCGTCATCACGAAAGCGGTCGTATCGAAGCTGAACGCAACCGCATCATACCGCGCATGACTGTTACCGTATTGATCCACCAGCGAGTCGATCTGGGACCAGCCGCCGCCCGGCGTAAAGGAATAATAGTCGTTCAACGGCGTAAATCCGTCATTGCCCAGCCCGCCACCCAGATAACCCGTCCCGCCGATCGAAAAAGCGACCGCATTGCTCCGCGCCTGGGCCGGGAAATCCGTGACCGAGGTCCACGAACCATACGCACTGTCATACCCGTAAGGAGTAGCCGGGATCTGCGCATAGCTATATCGGAACATGGTTGTCAGCTTGATATTGGGAGTCAGCGGATTGATCCCCGTGCCCACATATGCCTGGTCATTGATCACGAAACATGCCCCTGCGCCCATCGCCACCCCCTGAAAGGTCGCCCTGCTCACCCAGTTGCCGCTTTGCGTGTAGTTTAAGTTAGTTCTGGTACATGAAAACAAGATAGCCAGTAACATTATTGCGAACAAAGTAATGTTGATCCGCTTCATATTTTTTGTTTAATTTTTCGCTAAAATATTTGAAGTCCCCATAGGAAATTCGTTAAAATGTATTATCTGACATATTTAATAGACAATATACCTTTTTTCATATACCAAATCCCTATTCATACCGCTCCGCTCCCGGATGAGCGGGCACGCCCCCGGAGGGTATTGCCTATCCCTCTGAGATAGAATGATTAACAAAGCATTTTACCCCCCTTCGATAGCTCGAAAAGCGGGCCCAAAGTTAAAGAGATTTGTATATAAAAAAATCGGATTGGTCGTTTTTTTATGCCCATTAATACATACTAACAAAATAGTAACAATCCGGCCCCCTAATATTGCAAAAATTAGCCTGGGAGGGTACAATCGGATTGGCTCCGCCCGGCTCAAGCTCGGCTTTTGATCGAACAAGAAAACCAGCATGACTATCATACATCATTACCTGCGAAAAGAACTGCTTATTCTTTCCTCTTTCCTTCTGGCGTTTTCCTTTCTGACCAGCTGTGAGAAACAGCCTGACCTCGGCCAGTTCGGGTATTCCAACGTTTCCGATAACAATAGCGCCAATATCGTTGTCGTCGACTCCAGTACCGTCCTGCTCTCCACCGTCTATGTGGACTCCGTGGCTTCCTCCGCCACAACTTTCCTCCAGGTCGGCACCTATAATGATGCCTATATGGGCAAGGTCTCTTCCCAGGCCTACCTGCAGATCCGGCCGCCGGCAAATCTTCCGGCCCTCGATCCGCAACGGGACTTCTATGACTCGATCGGCATGGCCCTCTTCTTTAGAAAATCCAACCCCTACTATGGTGACACGACCATTCCTCAGACATTCGAGGTGCACCAGGTCGTCGATACCCTTTATCAGCTCAATGAGCCCTCCCAGAACGGTTGGTACAGCAATAACTACCTTCCCATCGGGCCATCACTGGGTTCCACCACCGTCAGCATCGCCCCCAATCTTCCCTATACCAGCCAGAACGCGGGTGACACCGTCAAGATCCGCATGGACGACGCCCTGGGCCAGCAGCTTTTTAATATGGCCTACAACAAGTCGGACACCCTCGACCTTACAACCTTCCTCAACTGGTTCAAAGGGCTTTGCATTACCCCGGGGCCCGGTCCCGGAGGCTGCATGTATGGCTTCTTCGACAGTTGCCTCATGCGCGTCTACTACCGGGAGAATAACAACGGGGCCGCCGTCACAAAAAGCATCGACTTCACCTTATATAACCGGCCCGCCCAATGGAATTATATTACAAACGACCGGAACGGAAGCCCGATCACCAACCTCGTGACCCCTACCAATACCACCCAACCGCCCCCAGCCACTCCGTCTCCCTCGACCGGCCACGCATCCTATGTGGATAATATGCTGGGACTCACGACGAAAATGACCTTCCCCTATCTGAGCGCCATATCCCAGCGACCCGACTATGTGGGCCTGCTACGGGCACAACTGACGATCATTCCGCTGGCCGGTAGCTTCAACACCACCTGGACCTTACCCCCGCAAGTAGGTATCTATTCTACCGACCTCCATAATCAGCTCGGCGGGCCCGTCTTCCCCCCCGGAACAGGTACGCAACAGACCGGTAATCTTGTTCCAAACTATTTTGCCCCCCTGTTAAGCGCATATACCTACGATGTGACGAGTTTCGTCGCCTACCAGATCGGCAATACCTCCCAGGGGGCCAACCAGGTGGGTATGATGCTAAGCATCACAAGTCCGGCGAACCTAAGCCAATGGCGCCGGCTGGCGATCGCCGACCAGAGCTTTCCGACCGAACAGCGCGTCATCCTAAGCGTCTACTACATATCACTTTACCCCCATCAATAACTGACGAATGAAACAATTCCTTCTCATCGTTTTTCTCGCCGTTTCCTCGCTTAGAATGATGGCCCAGAACAATAATAGACCCTATTCCCAACTCGGCCTCGGAGACCTGGATGACGGCTACTACAACCGCACTACCGGTCTCGCGAATACCGGCATCGCTTACCGCTCGAACCGTTTTCTTATCAATAACAACCCCGCCAGCTTCAGCGGTCTGACCGACCAATACTTCACAATGGAGACCGCACTCCGCGGACAATATATCACCTATGCCGGTAACCAGGTAAATGTAGCCAGCACCGAATCGGCCGACCTAACCTTCCGCAAGCTAATCCTGGGGATCAAGATTACCCGGCACTGGGGATCCAGCATCGGCCTGTTGCCATACAGCACACAGAACTACGAATTCGCCGCACCTTACGATATCGCCGGTACGACCATCCAGATCGCCAATCACTACTATCAGGGCCATGGCAGCGTCAACCGCGCCTACTGGGCCAACTCCTACGAGTTCTTCCATCATCTTTCCATCGGCATCGATGCCTCCTACATCTTCGGCCAGCTGAACCAGAACGATATTATCCAGTCCACTGCAAATGGCGCCAGCCTGGTCTCCACCACAAATAACACCAACCTCCAAAACCTGTATCTTACCTACGGAATGCAGCTCTATGGCCGTCTGGGTAAGAACTGGAACTACTCCATCGGCGGCACCTATAGCGCAAAAGCAGCGCTGCTGGCCGCCAGCACAAAGCTTGTCCTCAACAACGACTCGGTAACCCTCCAGGATATCCAGAACCAGGAAGGCTATATGTATCTTCCCGAGGCCTGGGGTGTAGGCATCGCGCTGACCAGCAAACAGAAGTATACCTTCGTCGCAGACTACCGTTATCAGAACTGGAATGGCGTTGCCGCCGTCAATACCTACCCGGGCCAGGGCTATGCCATCGCAAGCGCGGAAAGAGGCTCCGCCGGGTTCGAGATCAGTAAGAAAAAGACCTTCTACAATACCCGCGTCGAATTAAGCTACATCCAGACCGGCGTCTACTACGAGAACAGCTACCTCCAGATCAATGGCCAACAGATAAAGGACTATGGGCTCACCGCCGGCTTCGGCGTCAACTCGATCAAATCTCCATTGGCATATAGCATTGTTTTCGAGTATGGCGTCCGTGGTACGACCCGGAACGACCTGATCAGGGAGAACTATGCCAACGTTACGTTCCTCATCAACTTCGGCCAGATCTGGTACACGAAAGGAAAGAAATTTGATTAATTTACAGCATGGCTCCTTCGTCTCCTGCAGGGTTTGATTGGCATCACCCCATAAAAGGCGTACCCATGATGGGCGCGCTTAACTGCATCGTGGTGGAAGATAACAACAAGCAAAGCGCCCTGCTGAAAGAATATATCGCCAAGGTCCCCAACCTCTCCTTTTCCGCCCGCTGCGAATCCGCCGCCGACGTCTATCAACTCGTTACCCAATACCGCGCCAATATCATATTCTGGGACATCCGCCTCCTGGATAACCGTATCATGGTCCGTCTAAAGGAATCCGGCTACTACCCCATCGTCATCTGCATCGCAGATAAGCAGGAACAGGACGAGAAAGTAACGGAAATGGATGTCTTTAGCTTCCTCAACCGCCCCCTCTCATTTGAACGGTTCCTCTCCACCATGAACAAGATCCGCGACTACCTCTCCACCACCATCTATATCCACCACCGCAATAACCGGTTCGTCTTCGTCAAATCCGAATACAAGATCATCAAGGTCAATTTCGATGACATCCTTTTCTGCGAAGGAATGAAAGACTATACCCAGATCTACATCAAAGGCCGGTCCGAACCCATCCTCACTCTTAATAACCTTAAATCCTTCTCCTTCAAACTGCCCTCCGAAGAATTCATCCGCGTCCACCGCTCCTATATCGTGTCCCTCGCCCATATAGATTCCATTGCACGCAACGAGATCTATATCGGTAAAAAGATCATCCCCATCGGCGACAGCTTCAAAGACGACTTCTACCAGATCGTCGAGTGGAATTCATAAAGAGCCTTTCCCCGGAATCACCCCGGAAATCACCCCGAAATCACTTCGGAATCGCCCCGGAATCGCCCCGGAATCACCCCGGAATCACCCCGGAAATCACCCGAAATCACTTCGGAATCGCCCCGGAATCATCCCCGGAATCGCCCCGGAATCACCCCCGGATCAGCGCTACTTGATGCCGCTCCAACTCTATCCGAAATGGTCACGCACACCCCTCCCCACGACATTTTTGCGTAACTTTGCCCAATGATTAGTGCAAAAAAGATCCGCATCGCTATTCTCGACCTTTATGAGGGCCAGGCCAATCAGGGAATGCGCTGCATCCGCGAACTCCTCGCCACCTTTGCCCATAGTCACGACCTCCACCTCGAAATAGCAGAATTCGAAGTCCGGATAGAAAAGAAGGTCCCCGACCTTTCTTATGATATCTATATCTCAAGCGGCGGCCCCGGCAGCCCCCTCGAGTCCATCCATACCGCCTGGGAAGAAGCCTACTTCGGCTGGTTAAACCGGATTGAAGAACACAACCGGCACTCAGACCCTGCCGCCCGCAAACACATCCTGTTCATCTGCCATTCCTTCCAACTCATCTGCCGTCACTACGCCATCGCCGAAGTCACCAGCCGGCGCTCTACCGCCTTTGGCGTGTTCCCCGTGCATCTCCTCGATGGCGCCACCGAAGAACCGGTATTTTCAGGTCTCCCCGACCCCTTCTATGCCGTCGACAGCCGCAGTTACCAGGTGATCCAACCCAATCATCAACGCATTGCCGGCATGGGCGGCCGCATCCTCGCCATCGAAAAGGAAAGACCCCACATCCCCCTCGAAAGAGCCATTATGGCCATCCGGTTTTCCGACACCATGATCGGTACGCAATTCCATCCCGAAGCCGACCCTACCGGCATGAGCATGTACCTCCGCCGCGACGACCGCAAGCAAACCGTCATCGCCGAACACGGCGAAGAGAAATGGAAGAACATGATCGATCAGCTCGAAGATCCCGACAAGATCCGCTGGACCTACTCCCACGTCATCCCCAATTTCCTCTCCTACGCCCTCGAGCAATCCGGCGTCCTCCATTCCCAACCGGCCTAACCTCATTATCCCTTCGTTTGCTTTCC
>DASRRX010000013.1:0-79065 GCA_035695565.1 Puia sp.
GGAACGTTTTTGCTTGTCAGATGATCCGGCGCGTCCTCGTTGCACACTGCAGGTTCAAGGGCAGTATCATGAGCCTCGAGGTTTGCGCGGCGGTGAGTTAGGCATTTTTTGTATATTTAAGTATGCTTTCGGATCCAGATCTATCCCGCAGAGATTTTATCCGGCAGGCCTCACTGTCCGGCCTGGCCCTGACGATCGGGGCTTATCTGCCTTCCTGCGGCCCAAAGAGAAATCAGGCAGGCGGTGATGCCTCCAGGATCGTGAATGCAGCATTACAGGACGGCTCCGACCCCGCGATTGAATTGATGTCCTGGATATCGATCGATCCCGCCGGGAAGGTAACGATCTTCAACCATCGCTCGGAAATGGGTCAAGGCACCTTCCAGTCCCTCCCACAAATCGTAGCGGAAGAACTGGAGGTCGATCCCGGCCAGATCGATGTCCGGTTTGCGCCGGCCAATCCGAAAAAATTCGGTCCTCAACCGCAGGAAGGAAGCTTTTCCGTTCGGGGTTGGCGGGAGCAACTCCTTCATGCCGGCGCTGCCGCGCGCGAAATGCTCATCGAAGCAGCTGCCCTGCAATGGAAGGTCCCCGCAGCCGAATGTTATGCCGTTAATGGCGAAGTTAAACATCGACCGACGGGTCGAAAGTTTGGATATGGGGCATTGGTAAAGGATGCTTCCGGGCTCACCCCTCCCATGGAGGTGAAGTTAAAGGACCGAAAGGATTATCAGGTGATCGGCCGGCCGCTTCCCCGTAAGGATATCCCAAGAAAAGTTGACGGTACCGCTGTTTTCGGCCTCGACAAGACATTGCCGGGAATGCTTTATGCGGTCGTCGAACGCAATCCAAGATTTCGGGGAAAGGTAAAGCGTTTTGATAGTGGAGCCACGCTATCCATTCCGGGTGTAAAAAGGGTATTCGCCGTGCAACGGGCCGTTTTCGGCGATCTGTATGAAGGCGTAGCTGTAGTCGCCGACAGCATTTGGGCCGCCATGAAGGGGCGAAGAGCACTGAAAGTGGAATGGGACGATGAAGGATTTGAGCATCTTGATTCTGAATTGCTATTGTCCCGGATGCGGGAAGGCCTGGCCAGTCAGGCCAGCAAGCCCGGCACATCGGGTATTCGCTTTGAGACGGAACTTAAGAAGGCCGCCCAAAAGATAGAAGTTGTCTATGAGACGCCCTACCAGTCCCATAGCTGTATGGAGCCGCTCAACTGCACTGCGCATGTACAGAATGATCGCATCGAGATATGGGGCCCGATTCAGGAAGTCAATTGGATACAGGCAGACCTGAGCCAGCGGATGGGTGTGGCATTGGAAAAGGTCTCCGTCAATATGACGTTCCTCGGCGGAGGATTCGGGCGGAAGGCCTTCACCGACTATCCGCACGAGGCGGCGCTTATTTCCAGGGAAATGAAAGCGCCAGTCCAGGTCGTATGGACGAGGGAAGACGATATGACGGCGGGGCCTTACCGGGCAGGTGCCGTATTTGCATGCAAGGGAGGGCTCGACGCATCGGGGCGTATCCTTGCCTTCCAGGCAAGAAGGGCCGGACAGCCCATGGGACCGGGAGGAGAGGCGGGTGCGAGCACGGATTATTCTCCGGTGTCTTATAACGACGGTTACCTGGACGGGTTGGCAAGAGGGTACCTTACCTCCGTTCCCCATTACAGTTTTGCCTATGTTACCATAGCATCGCCGATACCGGCCATGTGGTGGCGTAGTGTCGATGCCTCTACGAACGGCTTTGCCGTGGAGAGCTTTATAGATGAACTTGCCCATGCGGCAGGAAAGGATGCGCTTGCCTTCCGGAGAGAACATTTTGCCGATGCCCGCTACCGGGCGCTCATCGACCGGCTGGGATCGCTCAGCGGATGGACGGCTGCGGGGAAGGAGAAAGGCTGGGGAATCGCCGTGACCGAATGTTTCGGCAGCATCGTCGGCCATGTGGTCAAAGTATCTCACAAGACTGACGGTAAAATCAAGATCGATAAGGTTACCGCGTTGATCGATTGCGGCTGGTACGTAAACCCGGATATCATCCGGGCCCAGGTCGAAGGCGCGATTGTGATGGGTCTGGGGGCAGCCGTCAAACATGGAACGAATTTTAAAGACGGAAAAGCTGTCGAGAATAATTTCAACACCTACAAAATGCCGCGGATAAATGATATTCCTCCTATCGAAGTGTACATCATGGAGAATAATGAAAAGGCGGGAGGTGTGGGCGAACCCGGGCTGCCGCCCTTTGCGCCTGCGCTTTGTAACGCGATATTTGACCTAACCGGCCGGCGTATCCGCAAACTTCCTTTTGACCTGGATCAGGCGTGACCCTATATGAATATCATCTTTCGAAAAAAGCAATTTAACCATGAAGCCTTTGCTTGTCCTGTTATTGTGTTTCTGCCTTGTTAATTGCAAAAAAAATTCGGGTGAGCACCTCGGGCAGCCGGAGATCATCTCATTCATGCAACACACGGACACGACGGGGGCGACGGTTGTCATCGTAGGGAAGAACTTCAGCAAATATCCATCCAATAACAAGGTCACTTTCAATACGGCGGATACGCCGGCATTTTATTCGGCGAACGATACATTGTTGGTTAGGGTCCCCGCAAGTGCGACGACGGGATTGATCAAGGTAACCGTTTACTCTCAGTCGGCCATCAGCACGGATACCTTTTATGTCGGAACGGGTCGCTGGAGAAAAATGGCTGATTTTCCGGGAGGAGCGAGACTGGGCGCGATCGGCTTTTCCATCGGCAATAAGGGGTATATATCGCTGGGTGTAGGCGAGACGCAAAGCTATAACGATCTGTGGGAATATGATATGACTTCGGATAGCTGGACAAGAAAAGCGGACTTTCCGGGTCTCCCTTTAAATGACGCCGCTTGCTTCATCATCCAGGGACAGGCCTATGTAGGCTGTGGCCAAAGCAACGTATACCCCTATACGAGCCCGGCGTTTTACGTCTATAATCCGCAGACAGATACCTGGACGCAAAAGGCGGATATCAATTTTGGGGGTGCAATTCCAAATTTGAGATCGCTTTCGCTTGTTGTCGGTGGGAAAGGGTATCTCGTATCAAACCCGGGGTGGAACAAAATCATTGAATATGATCCGGCGTTGGACCAGTGGACCGAAAAAGGGGATTTCCCCGGCGGCGGCCGCCTATACGCCGCCGGCTTTACGATAGGGGACAAAGGATATCTGGTCGGTGGAGGTGCGGGGAATGCGGGAAATCCGCAAGGCGATTGCTGGGTATATGATACCGCCGCCGATCAATGGACCTCAAAAGCTGCGCCGCCGCCGCTCTATGATGACGTGGGTTTTGCTATCAATGGGAAAGGATATGTGGGCAATGACTTCTTCTTCCAGCGGTTATTTCTTGAGTATGATCCTGCCGCCGACCGATGGAACTACAAAGCGCCCTTCCCGGGTCTGGCAAGCGGCGATGCAGTTTCATTTGTGATCAATGACACCGCCTTTGTCGCTGTGGGAAAGACGTCCAATTCAGTTGTCGGCGAAGTCTGGAGGTTCGTGCCCTAGTAAAAGAATTCAGCAGTACTGAATCGGCTATTGGCCAGGAGGGATAGGAGTAAACAGGTCAGGGTACCCGGAAAGTGTCATTATCGTTTACGCACCCTAATGGTTGAGGTCTTCCATCTTTTTCTTGAGACTGGAAAAGGTCTCGATGGGCGCTTTTGTGGAGAAGCTATTGAAGAGCCAGCCCGGGACTCCGCCACCGGGATCGATCTGAAGGATGTATTGCAGGTGGATCTTGCGGGCCGATTGTGTAGTCACCGTCCACGAGCCACGGGACATGGGGATGCGGACCAGGTCCTTCTTCTCCGGCTGGTAGTTTTTGAGGCTGGCGGAGACGATATTCATGCTATGGTTTGCCGGGTTGAAGGTGATCTTCACGTCCGCGTAATAGTCGCGATCGGCCGCGGGCCAGGGTGTTCCTACTTCCGCATAGTAAATCACCTCGTTGTCGCTTACTTTCCTGATCAAATTCGAGGTCCGCGTCGCATATACCCAGTTCGGATAATTATCGACGTCACGAATGATGGCGGCCAGTTGTTCAACGGTCCCGGTAAGGTCCATATCCACGCGGATGTCGTTGCACCGGGAGAGGTCCGAAGGCCGGCTATAGATATCAATACCATCCTTCTCCCGTTTCAGGGTCCATTCGTTTTTGTCGGACGCCGGAAGGAAGGTTGGCAGGTAGAGCAAACAGAGATAAAGGGCCTTCATGTATTTCAATATACGAATAAATTCCCATGAATTCACGCTCAAATTTTTCACGGGGTTATCCACATCTGAACGTCGATCCGGGGGTGTTTCGTATGGCGGCTGGGGGGTGGCCGCCTCAGGGGCTTTCGTATGGCGGCTGGGGGTGGCCGCCTAGGGGGCTTTCGTATGGCGGCTGGGGGTGCCTTTGCAGTCCGCCGGGGGGCTTTCGTATGGCGGGTGGGGGAATAAGCCTTTGGTCGCGGCAAGCCGCAAAAAACCCGCCGGTTAGCGGCGGGTTAATTCATTCACTGCAGATCATAACCATAACCATTGGCACGAGCACAGGCCAGGGGTCATTCAGAGGATTGGACACTTAGCGGTTTCCCAAATAGGACGTTGGATCGTTAAAGCTATACTTATTTCAGGACTTGGATATCGTCGATGTTTGTCTAACCGCTGCAAAGATGCATAAAGAAGCGCTAATCTTCATAAAGATCATCGTGACAATTATCACGCTTGATCGGTAAACTTAGCGCGGATTAGGCACAAACCCTTAGGTTGACGTAAAATTACTACGTGACTTCGTACATCTACGACACTGATCAGCCCTTCCGGGCGAGCTTCAGAAGGGCTTCCGGCAGATCTGCTACGGGAGTATCGAGGACGATGGTGAGGATGTCCTTCAGCAGCCGGAAATCGTTTGGTTTCGTCACGAATGCCAACGCTCCGAGCTCGCGTGCCATTTTGATCTCACGTTCCTGTGAGGACGTCGAATACATGATGACAGGCACATCCCGGAGCAATTCGTCTTTTTTGAAGGATGCGAGACATTGCAGGCCGCTGAAGACGGGCATACTGATATCCAGGAAGACCAGGTCGGGGAGGGCGCCTTTTCGTTCCGCCAGGCTGCGGACGGCTTCATGGCCGTCATTGGAGAACTGCAGGGATACGGCAGGGGCTACCTCCTCCAGCGCTTCCCTGAAGAGCTCCACATCGTCCATGTCGTCGTCTATAAGAAATATGCTTTGCATATCCTGGATTGCGCTAAATTAAATGGCCTATCCCACCTTTCAGTGGAAGCCGGATGCGAAATTCGGAGCCTTCTCCTTTAGTACCGGCGGCTTGGATGTCGCCGCCGTGCCGTAATACGATCTTTTTGCACAGCGACAGGCCCAGACCCGTTCCTTCATACTTATCTTTAGTGTTCAGCCGGAAGAAGGCGTCGAAGATCTTTCCTGCCTGTTCCTGGTCAAAACCAATGCCGTTATCCGTCAGCCGGATCAAGGCCGTATCGTCTTCAACTTTGGCAGAGATTTCGATCCGGCAAGGGGTATCGGCCCGGGAGAATTTTAGTGAATTGTTGATCAGATTGTAGAAAAGTTGGTACAACAAGATAGGCGCGCCTTCGATAGTAGGTAGTTCGGAATAGTGGAGGGTCGCCTGTTTCTGCGCGATCGGCAATTCCAGGTCCGCCTCGATCGTCCGGATGATCCGGTTGAGATCTACCGCTTCCGTTTCCTGCTCGGCGGAATTGACGGTGGAATGATGCAAGACTCCTTCGATCATGGTCAGCATCCGGTTGGCGGCGGAGTTGATCTTTTCCAGATAGGAGAGGGACTTGGCTGAGAGGACGGTTGCATTGTCTTCCAGCAGCCGGCCGGTATAGATCTTCACTTTTCGGACCGGCTCTTTGAGATCGTGGCTGGCTACGTGGGCAAATTGCCGCAGATCTTCATTGGATTGTTGCAGTATGGTGTTGAGCTTGTTCAGTTCCGCGGTGCGTTTTTTGACCTCCTGCTCCAGTTGTTGTTCCACAAGCCGTCTGGCGGCGTTGATCCGAAGGTTGGAGTCGACGCGGGCGATCAGTTCGCGGGTGGTGAAGGGTTTGACCAGATAGTCGTCGGCGCCTGCCCCGAGGCCTTCCACTTTGAACTCTTCGCCGGCCCTGGCGGAGAGAAAGATCACGGGGGTCGTCCTGAGCTTCGGGTGATTGCGGATCTTTTTCAGCAGGCCAAAACCATCCAGCCGGGGCATCATAATGTCCGTAAGCACCAGGTCGGGGCGATGTAAGAGCATTTTTTCAAACGCCTCCTCGCCATTGGTTGCCGTGATCAGATCGTATTGTTCCGACAATAGCCTTCCGACATAGTTACGCATGTCGGCATTATCATCCGCAAGCAGCACTTTGAACCGGCTTTCCGCAGCGGTCAAATCCGGCAGGGGAAGGGACACCGGAAAGCCGGAAGTAGCGGCATCGGGCAGCCACTGCAGGGACTCCTCTACATAGGCCGCCCGTTCGTTGGTCTTTCGGATCTCGTCGCCGGTGGCGATCCGGTCCGCGGGCAGGTGAGCTTTACCGGTAGGAAGGATGATGGTGAAAGCGGACCCTTCGTTTGGCCGGCTGGTGACCTCGATGCGTCCATGATGGATATGCACCAGTTCCCGGACCAGCGAGAGACCGATGCCCGTGCCTTCCTGGCTGCGTACGACGACGTTCTCTACCCGGTGGAACCGATCGAAGATGCGTTCGAGCTGACCATCGGGAATACCGATGCCCGTATCTATCACCGAGACGCCGACCTCATCGCCAGATTGCCGGACCGTGACGGTGATGGAGCCGCGGATGGTATATTTGAATGCGTTCGAGACGAGATTGAGGATGATCTTCTCCCACATAACCGTATCGACATACACTTCATCCGTGACCGGTCCCAGGTCGAGGAAAAGCTGCATACCGGCTTTTTCGATGGCGGAACGAAAGGAACTTGCCAGATCGGCCGTGAGTGCGCCGATATCGACGGCAGTAAATTGCCCATCCATCCTGCCGGCTTCGATCCTGGAGAATTCGAGCAGGGTATTGACCAGCTTTTGCATCCGCAGGGCATTGCGATAGGCCACGCCCATCCGCAGCAGATTGTTGGGGACGTCTTCCGGTTCATTAATGGCGTCTTCGATCGGCCCCAGCAGCAGGGTTAGCGGGGTTCGAAATTCATGACTGATATTGGAAAAGAAGATGGTCTTTGCCTGATCGATCTCCGCCAGCGCCCGGGCGCGTTTCCTCTCGGCGTCCAGGATATGGACATTCCCGAAGCTGGTGGTGACCTGGTCGGCCAGCAGCGAAAAGAATCCCTGGTATTTCTCATCGGGCAGGCGGTAAGGATTGAGGGCGCTCAGCAGAAATCCATAGGGCTCCCTGACGCCAGTCTGGGTAATGGGCAGAATGATGGAATTTTTGTAGATCTGCGGTTGTCTTTTGCCCAGAGCCTGCTTTATGAAAAAGGCGATCCCATCAGGTGCGGAAAGGCCGATCTCTTCGGGCGGGTCTGGTTCCGGAGCGCCGTCCGGGGATGGGTTGGGCTTGCGGTGATGGGTGCAATCGGCGAGGATGGCCGTCTCGCCAGTGATCTGATAGAAGCAGGCAGCCGGAAAATCGTGGGGATTGTCGAGCAGCGTATCGATGGTCTTATGGATGACTTCGTCGGGAGACCGGCAATCGGTGAGGTTCTTTCCCAGTTGGGTGAGCGTGCTGAGCTGTCTTTCGCCGATAATGCGTTCGGTGTCATCGGTGTTGAAGCAAATCATTCCGGCGGTGCCGCCATTGTCGGCGGGAATTGGGGTATAGGAGAAGGTGTAATAGGTCTCCTCGGGGTAGCCATTCCGCTCCATGATGAGGTACTGCGATTCGACATAGGTCCCTTCATCCATTTCCATGACCTGGCGCAGCATAGGCTCGATGGTGGTCCAGATCTCGCGCCAAACGACGGCGGCCGGCTTTCCCAGGGCCCAGGGATGTTTGCCCCCGACGATGGCTTTATAGGGATCATTGTAAAGCTTGATCAGATCCTTGCCCCAGCCGATCCAGATCGGCTGACGGGAGTCGAGCATGATACGGATGCAGGTCCGCAGGCTTTGAGGCCATTGGTCGACCGGCCCCAGGCTGGTGCCTGACCAGTCAAATTCCCTGATCCTCCGGCCCATTTCGCCGCCACCAGACAGGAATTCAGGGATTATAGGGGCTTTATCGCCTGCCATAGCCAGGTCCATGCTTTAGGTTATTAATTACTTCCCGAAGATGCGGAATAGCAATGCATATGCCAAGGATATTTTTGTCATAAAAAAAAGTAATACGTATCTTCACATTCGCCACCAGGCCGTCGCTAAATCCTGGCAATATCTTCCAAGAGCAGCCCAACCGGGGTATAACTCCTTTCCCCTCAAGTAAGAGCCCTCCAATTCCTTTGGCCAACCCATCATTCAGTCAATGCAATCTTTAATCATGAATCTGCGCCCGCACCTGCTGAAAAGGAATCTCCCGATCATCTCCGTCGTTCTTCTGTTTTCCGTTTCCTGTAAGAAACATAGTGAAGGTCCTTTCGTCGCGCCGCAGGCTTTGCCGGCCGTGGATATCGGTTTGAATTATTTTGTTGCGGACTGGACGAAGATCGGTCCGGCTGCAAGCTATAATCTTTTCGTCGCGACGGATACGGGTTTCACCCAGCTGGTGTCGGGTTACAGTCCGGCCTCGGTAAAGGATATCAAGCAGACGATTTCGGGGCTTTCCGCCAAAAGCCTTTATTATTACCGACTGCAGGCGGTGAATTCGGCCGGAGCGGTGACCGCCTATTCGAATACGGCTGCCGTCACGACCGCAGATACGATGGATGACCACTTTGTCTACATCGGCAGCGGGGACGAGAGCTTCTATTGTCTGCTGGCGCTAACCGGCACGAAAGCATGGTCTTTCGCCACAAAGGGGGATATCGAATCTACTCCAACGATGGTCGGCGGTTCGATCTATTTCGGCAGCTCGGACCAGCGGTTATATGCGCTGGATGCTTTCACGGGAGCAAAGAAATGGAACGCGCTTGCGCAGGGCGCGGTGCTGACGAGCCCGGCTTATTCCGACGGGGCGGTCTATTTTGCGAGCTATGCCGGTTATGTCATCCGGGCGGATACGATCAACGGTCATGAGGATTGGGATGTGGAGCTCAATGGCAGCAAGCAGTTGTTATTCTCCAGTCCGACCGTCGTCAACGGGCTGTTATATGTCGGCGGCCAGGACCACAATCTGTATGCCCTCAATCCGGCGACAGGCACGCGTCAATGGGCCGCGCCGACGGACGATACCATCAATTCCAGTCCCGCGGTAAGCAATGGGATCGTATATGTAGGATGCAGCGACTGGCATATGTATGCGTTCAATGCGACTACCGGTGCGTTGATCTGGAGGACGCCCACCGGTGACAGTATACTTTCTTCGCCGACGATCGTTAACGGCGTCGTATATGTCGGCAGCTTCGATAACGGCGTCTATGCCTTCGACGCCCTCAACGGCAACAGGTTCTGGCGGGCGCCCACCAGCGGCCGGGTCCAGTCCAGTCCTACGGTTGTCAATGGCGTCGTCTATGCAGGCAGCTTTGACGATAAGGTCTATGCGTTCGATGCGCAGACCGGCGCCCAGATCTGGAGTACGCCCACGGGCGACCGCATTCTTTCCAGTCCGGTGGTGGGGAACAGCGCCGTTTACATCGGATCAGGCGATCACAACGTCTACGCTTTGGACATCAAGACAGGCGCCATTCTGTGGACAGCCCAAACCGGCGGACCGATCCGGATGGCTTCGCCGCTGGTCTATACTTATCAGGGGGATATCCTGCGGGCCAGCGTGAGCGGGGACCAGCAATAGGGAATCGGTATCCGGCCGTTTTCAATGAAGGAGGCCGCCGGTCTTTCGAAGCCCAAAGGCCCGGTCCAGCGACCAGTTGTCATACCGGTCGGCAAAGACGAGGACGCCAATAAAGAAAAGGATATGCAGCAGCATAGAGGGAATGTTCTCATACTTCTCGATCGCCGTCGTCCCAAAGATCAGCACGATCATCAGCAATGAACCCGCAACCGCCGCGGGCCGGGTCAATAATCCCAGTAAAGTGAGCAAACCGATGCCGAACTCGGCAAACGGCAAGAAGTAGCCGAACCCCAGGACGAGGCCTTCCGGGAGGATGGAATGCTGAAATTCGGCTGCCATCCCATGGCTGAATTTTTCCAGTTTCGGCAGTCGCACGAGGCCGTGGCCGAAGAGGCTGATCCCGACCGCCAGCCTGGTCAGTAAAAAAGATTGTTGATGTGCGGACATAATTATAAATTGAGAAGATAAAATTAGTCCATTCACTTTCAGGGCAATGAAAAAAGATCCCTCCTACCTCTTTCTGCCGGCGGCGCTGGTCGTGGCTGTATTTTCCGCCTGTCATTCTTCCGTCAATTACGATTCCTGGCCGGTCTACGGCGGCAATAAAGGTCAGATGCACTATTCCGCGTCGCGGCAGATCGATACCGCCAACGTCGGCGGGTTGCGACAGGTATGGGCATATCATTGCGGCGATGTGGACAGCAACTCGCAGATCCAGGTCAATCCGATCATTATCGGTCATACGCTGTATGGCATCTCGCCGCGGCTGAAGCTATTCGCGCTTGATGCGACAAGCGGCGCGTTGAAATGGACCTTCGACCCCGCAAAGACGGCGGCGGTCAGGAATTGGTCGCTTAACGTTTGCCGGGGAGTCGCTTATTACCGTGGAAGTGATACCGATCATCGGCTGTTCTATTCTGCGGGCTCATCGTTGTATTGTATCGATGCCTTGACGGGAAAGCCCATCGGATCATGGGGTGATAGCGGCCGGATCGATCTTCATCATGATCTGGGCAGGGATGTAAGCGAACTTTATGTGGCCGGTACGACGCCGGGGATAGTATACAAGGATATGTTGATCATCGGGGACCGGGTGGCGGAAGAGGCGGATGCCGCACCAGGCCATATCCGGGCGTATGACGTGCATACAGGAAAGCTCCGGTGGATCTTTCACACGATCCCTTATCCCGGTGAAGAGGGTTACAAGTCATGGGTGGACAGCGCGGCCTACCGGCATATCGGGGGGGCGAATACCTGGTCGGGATTCAGCCTGGATGAGGAGCGGGGGATCGTCTTCGCGCCTGTCGGATCGGCCAGCTTTGACTTTTACGGTGGCCGGCGGCTGGGTAACGATCTCTACGCCAATTGTGTCCTGGCTTTGGACGCCGCTACCGGCAAGCGGATATGGCATTTTCAAACGGTCCATCACGACGTTTGGGATCGTGATCCGCCTACTCCGCCGGTGTTGATGACGGTAAAAAAAGACGGCCGGGAGATCCCTGCCGTAGCGCAGGTCACCAAATCGGGATTTGTGTTCTTGCTGGACAGGACGACAGGCCGGCCGCTCTACCCGGTGGAGGAGCGGTCCGTTTCCGACAGCAGCGAGCTGCCGGGCGAGCGGCTTTCGCCGACCCAACCTTATCCTACCCGGCTTCCGTCTTTTGCGCGTCAGACGCTGACAGCCGATGATCTCAACCGGCTTGTACCGGATTCGTCTTACCAGGAGGTCAGAAAGCGATTGGCGGGCTATCATGCGGGATGGTTTGCGCCACCGAGCCGCGAGGGGACGGTCATCTTTCCCGGATTCGACGGCGGCGCGGAATGGGGCGGTCCTTCCTATGATCCGGAGACGGGGCTGCTCTATGTCAATGCCAATGAAATGGCGTGGATACTTACGATGGTCGACGTAGCGGCGCCACCGCCGGGGTCAGGTACGGTGACGGTTGGTCAGGCGGCGCATGCATTGTATAGCAGCAATTGTATGACGTGTCATGGCCCAAACCGGCAGGGTGGGGGGAATTTCCCGTCGCTGATCGGGGTCAATAAGAAATATACCAGGGACTCGCTGCTTGGGCTGCTCGCCACGGGGAGAAGGATGATGCCGGCATTCAGACAATTGAGTACGGCCGAACGTCAGGCGCTGGCCGCTTTTGTCCTGGAGGATGCCGGCCGGCAGAAACAGCCCTTCATCGACAACGCGGCCAAACCGGAAGACCCGTATTTCCGGCTTCCGTATACCAGCACCGGCTACAACAAATTCCTCACAAAAGAAGGGTATCCGGCGACGATGCCGCCCTGGGGTACGTTGACGGCGATCGATCTCAATAGCGCAAAGATCGTATGGCGGGACACGCTTGGGGACTATCCGGAATTAAAGGCCCGGGGCATTCACAGCGGTTCGGAGAACTATGGAGGATCTGTCGTGACGGCCGGCGGGTTGTTGTTCATCGCCGCTACCGGCGACGGCAAATTCCGGGCGTTCAACAAGCGTACGGGTCAGTTGTTGTGGGAGACGGACCTGCCCGCGCCCGGTTTCGCAACCCCGGCCGTCTATGAGCTGGATGGCCGGGAGTATATCGTGATCGCCTGTGGCGGCGGCAAGCTGCACAAGAAGCCGGGAGATACGTATCTGGCGTTTGCTTTGTAATTTTACAGCATAACACAACAATATGATACCCCACAACTACATGAAGCTTATCGCCGGCAGCCTGTTGCTGTCCGGGTTTGCGATTGCCTGCAATAATTCCACTCAACAGCCGGGCGCTGCGACGCAACCGCCGGCGGACTCCACGCTGGCTTCCACAGTCCTGAAGGAGACAACAGTCTCTGTCCATGCCGATGGGGATACGCTTATCTGTTATGTGGCGTACAATGATACGATCAAAGGAAGGCGGCCGGCAGTCCTGGTGATCCCGGAGTGGTGGGGGTTGAATGAATACCCGCGGAAAAGGGCGCGGATGCTGGCGCAGCTGGGGTATGTGGGAATGGCGGTGGACATTTATGGGAAGGGCAGGGTAGCGGATAGCCCCGCATCGGCCATGGCTTATTCGGGACCATTCTATAAAGATCCGGGAAAGGCGAAGGTGCGGATCGACTCGGCGATCGCAAAACTAAAGACCTTCGACGTGGTGGATGGGAACAGGATCGGTGCGATCGGGTATTGTTTTGGCGGCGGAGTGCTGTTGAATACGGTGCGGCTTGGCGACAACGATCTCAAGGGCGTCGTCAGCTTTCATGGCAACCTGATCGGGACGCCGGCCCGCAAGGACTTGCTACATACAAAGATCCTGGTTTGCCATGGCAATGCCGATCAGTTCGTAACGGCCAAAGATGTGGCGGAATTTAAAAAGCAGATGGATTCTATTGGCGCAGAGTATACTTTTATCGGCTATGATGGTGCAACGCATGCGTTCACCAATCCGGACGCTACGGCGATCGGACAGAAGTTCAAGATGCCGATCGCTTACAATGCCAAGGCGGACACCGGGTCGTGGAATGCGATGAAGAACTTCTTTGCTTCGGTATTCAGATGATGTAGAACAATTTCCCCACATCCGTCCGGACATGATGCGCACGCTATTTGTACGGTATCGGGTATGGCGGCTCCTATTGCACTTGACGACAACCTTCATTGGTATAAGGATGCGATCATCTATGAATTGCATATTAAAGCATTCTGTGACGGCGATGCGGATGGGATCGGAGACTTTCAGGGGCTGTTGCAGAAGCTTGACTATCTGCAGGACCTGGGTGTAACTGCGATCTGGCTTCTGCCTTTCTATCCGTCGCCGTTGAGGGACGACGGGTATGACATCGCCGATTACTACAATATCAATCCCTCTTACGGGGATATCAATCAGTTCAAGCATTTCCTGAAAGAAGCGCATAAGCGAAACCTTAAGGTGATCACCGAGCTTGTCATCAACCACACTTCCGATGCGCATGCCTGGTTCAAGCGCGCCCGTGAGGCGCCGAAAGGATCGAAGGAAAGGGCGTTCTATGTCTGGACGGACGACCCGGAGCAGTATAAGGATGTACGGATCATCTTCCAGGACTTCGAGCATTCCAACTGGACCTGGGATGCGGTAGCCGGTCAATACTATTGGCATCGGTTCTTTCATCATCAGCCCGATCTCAACTATGACAACCCGTTGGTGCAGGAAGAGGTCTTCCGGATCATCGACTATTGGTGCCGGATGGGGGTGGATGGGTTCAGGCTGGATGCGGTGCCGTATCTGTTCGAACGGGAAGGGACGAATGGGGAGAATTTGCCGGAGACACATGCCTACCTGAAGTTGCTGCGAAAGCACCTCGACGAAAAGTTCCCGGGTACGGTGTTGCTGGCGGAAGCCAATATGTGGCCGGAAGACTCGGCTTCATATTTCGGGAACGGGGATGAATGCCAGATGAACTATCATTTCCCGGTAATGCCGCGGATGTTCATGGCTTTGCAGATGGAGGACCATTACCCCATCACGGATATTTTCGATCAAACTCCCGAGATCCCGCCCACCTGTCAATGGGCCATCTTCCTGCGCAATCATGATGAGCTGACGTTGGAAATGGTCACGGATGAAGAGCGGGACTACATGTACAAAGTATATGCGCGGGATCCTAAGGCGAGGATCAACCTGGGCATCCGGCATAGGCTGGCGCCATTGCTGGACAATAACCGGCGCAAGATCGAGCTGTTGAACTCGCTGTTGTTCGCCTTACCGGGCACGCCGGTGATCTATTATGGCGATGAGATCGGCATGGGAGACAATTTCTATCTTGGCGACCGGGATGGCGTGCGGACGCCGATGCAATGGTCACCCGACCGGAATGGCGGTTTCTCTACGGCCAACCCGCAGAAATTATATCTGCCGCTGATCCTCGATCCCGAATATCATTATGAAACCGTCAATGTAGAGACACAGCGCAGCAATACTTCGTCGCTCTTTTGGTATATGAAGCGGCTGATCGCGGTGCGTAAGAAGTTCAAAACGTTCGGCCGGGGCGATCTCAAGTTCCTCAACGTGGAAAATCCGAAGGTGTTGGCGTTTACCCGGACCTATGAAGAGGAGACGCTGATGATCGTCGTCAACCTGTCCAAATTCTCTCAGGCTGCAGAAGTAGACCTGCCGGGATATAAGGGATTCGTGCCGGTGGATGTCTTCAGCAAGAATCGCTTCCCGGTCATCCGGGAGGATGGAATCTATTTCTTTACGCTGGCGCCGCACAGCTATCAGTGGTTTGTGCTGGAGAAAGCGCATCCCGAAATGGATGAAGAGAAACCGTTGCCATTAATACTCCTTCGCCGGTGGGATGCGCTGCTGGAAGGAGCTTCACGAAAGCAGCTGGAGAATAGTGTTTTACCGCGATATCTCGTCCGCGCGAAATGGTTCATTCCCCGCGAGCGGAATACCTACCTGGTAACCGTAACCGATTTCATAAAAAGCCCGTACAATGATCCGGCCGCCAATCCCGTCTTCTGGCTGCTGCTGGAGATCGTCGGCGATGACGGGGTGCCGGGGCTTTACCAGTTGCCGGTTTGCCTGATCAGGGAAGAAGCGGCAAAGAAATTGAGCGAGACCTATCCGGAAGCGTTGATCGCCAATGTCCGGTCGGAGGATGGCGATGGAGTGCTGGCGGATGCGTTCTATACCGCGGAATGGCAGGTTGCGCTGATCGAAAGGCTGGCGATGCACAAGCCCAGTCATTCGGCGACGGCGCACGTCGAATTCGAAGGCAATGGGCGGGTTAAAAAATATTTACAGGAAGCGCCGGCCGTCGCGCCGAAGATCCATACTTCGGACCTTTACAATACGTCGATCGCGTTCGATAATAATCTGTTCCTGAAATTTTATCGCCATATCGAGCGTTCGCCCAATCCGGATCCGGAGATGACCCGGTATTTGTCCAAGGAAGGGGGCTTTGCCTTTTTGCCCGCCTTTATCGGATCGATCGAATGGAAGGATAAGAAAGGCTGTATCGTGCTGGGCATGTTACAGGAGATGATCGAGAATCACGGTGATGGCTATGGGTATTTCCGGGAGCGGATCGCCAACTATATCGAGCGCATTCTGGCGGGAGACAAGAAGGAGGATGGGCCGCAGCCGGCAACGCCGGGTCAAACGCCGCAGCCGGTCGAGCGGCTGGGCACGCTGGCGGAGCCGATGGCCTTTGAAGAGCTGACGGAGGCGACGCAAATGTTGCTTGGCGCGCATACGGCCGACGAAGCCAGGCTGATCGGGCTACGCACCGCGGAGATGCACCTGGCGTTGGCGTGTGCAACGGGGAAGGACTTCAAGCCCGAGCCTTTCTCGCTTCACTATCAGCGATCGCTATTTTCCCCGATGCAATCGCTTGTCCGGGAAACCTATCAAAATCTTGGCCGCAATGTGGCGAACCTGCCGGAGGATCTGCGGGAACGCGTGTCGCGGATGCAGGCTTACCGGCCGGATCTGATGGCCACGTTAAAGCGGATCTACGCAAAGAAGCTGGACACGGTGAAGATCCGCATTCATGGAAATTTGGGGTTGCGGCAGATCCTGCTGACCGGAAAAGACATCGCCATCAATGACTACAGCGGCGATCCGGCGCTGAGTTTCAGTGAGCGGCGGCTGCGGCGGTCGCCTTTCGTCGACCTGGCTTCGATGATCGCCTCTTTTCATGACGTGGCTTTCGAGGGCTTTCTGCACAACCAGCAGCTTCATGAAGAGGAGGCGCGGCGGCTGTTGCCGATGGCCGGGTTATGGGCGCACTACGTGTGCGGATTCTTTATCCGCGCATATAAGGAAAGAGCTAAAGGTTCCGCGTTATTGCCGGCAAAACAAGAAGATTTTGAGCTGATGTTACAATACTTTCTGGTGCAGAAGGCGATCTATATTTTCAACGGCTATCTCAAACGCGATCCGCAGCGGCTGGTCATCCCGATGACGATGTTGCGATCGGTGCTCAGGACCCAGCCGGATGCGGTGACGCAGGTTCCCGCGGCAGGTGGTGCGCCGTCGGCGGTCGCACCGTCGATGGTGACGTAGCGGATCTTTAGAAAAGCGAACCTTGAACGATAGAGGGACGGCTCCGGGTCAGAGGTTTACGGGTCGCAGGCCGGCTCGAAGGTTCACAGCTCACAGGGGCGGCGCCTATGCCGGCATGGCCGTGGTAGAGACCGTCGATCGCATATAGTTCCGTCTCCTGGTCACGGGAGGCGATGACGATCTTTGTGCCCCTGGCCTCCTTTTCGAACAGGTCGCGGACCAGTTCCGGCCGGTTGTTGTCCCTTGACAGATGGGAGGGAAAGAGATGGCTCATGAAGGAAGGCCGGTGGCGGATAAAAAGATCGAGGGCCTGGTGGTTGGACAGGTGGCCGGCGCCTCCGCGGATGCGGTTCTTTAGAAAATGCGGATAGCGGCCTTCGTCCAGCAGTTGTTCATCGTAATTGGTTTCGAGAAAGGCGGCGTGGCACTGGCGAAAATGGGCGATCAATTGTTCGCAAACGATACCGAGGTCTGTAAAAATACCGATCCGCACGGTAGGGGAGGCGACCACAAAACTACAGGGATCGGAGGCGTCATGTGTTTTTGGAAAGGGGGTGACGGTGAGGGCGCCGCTGGTCACGGGCGTGCTGCACACCAGGGGCCTCAGCAGTTCCGGTTCGAGTTGCATCCTAAGCTGCCGGCGGGTGGCGTCGCTGATATAGACGGGGAGTCGATAGCGTTTGTGCAGGACTTCCAGTCCGCGGATATGGTCGTCGTGCTCATGCGAAATAAAGATAGCTTTTACGGCGGAAAGGGAGAGGCCAAGCCGTCGCATCCGCCGTTCCGTCTCGCGGCACGGTATCCCGGCGTCGATCAACACCGACTCCCGGCCATTACCTACATAGTAACAGTTCCCGTTACTGCCGGAGTTAAGCGATGCGATGTAAAGTGTCATGCGTGGTGCAAGATAATAAAAAAAAACCGCGCAGCGTTTTTCACGGTTGGGGGTGTGCATTCTTCACATATTTCTCCAGCCAGGCGTTCTGCTCATAGAGCAGGTGGAGGAGGTTCTCACGGCCGCGATAGCCGTGGGCTTCATATGGGAGCACGACATATCTAACCGTCCCGCCGTTCCCCTTGATCGCGTTGTACAGCCGTTCGCTCTGGATGGGGAAGGTGCCGGAGTTATCATCCATTTCCCCGTGGATTAGCAATATCGGCGTGGTGATCTTGTCGGCGAACATGAAGGGGCTCATATCGTAATATAGCCGTGGGTCTTCCCAGTAGGTCCGGTCCTCGTTCTGGAACCCGAACGGGGTGAGGGTGCGGTTATAGGCGCCGCTGCGGGCGATCCCGGCCCTGAACAGCTTCGTATGCGCGAGGAGGTTAGCGGTCATAAAGGCGCCATAGCTGTGACCGCCGACGGCAACGCGGGTGCTGTCGCCGACTCCCATTGCGGCGAGTTGGCGGATGGCCGCTTCGGCGTTCATGGTCAGTTGATGGACAAAATCATCGTTTGGTTTCCTGGTACTGTCGATGGCCACGATCGGCATTTCGGCATTGTCAAGGATCGCGTAGCCCTGGGTCACCCAGAAGACAGGCGAAGCCCAGGATATGGTCGTGAACCGGTCCTTGCTTCCGCGGACCTGGGCGGCGTCGCTGGCGGAGTTAAATTCGCGGGGATAGGCCCAGATAAGGACGGGTAAGGGCCCGTCTTTTTGGGGATCATATCCTTTCGGCAGATAGAGGTCGCCGGTCAGGTCGACGCCGTCGGCGCGCTTATAGCTGACCTTTTGCCGCGAGACGCCATCCAACTGGGGATAAGGGTTGGCGAAGGCGGTGACGGCCTTGTCGGTTGCGGATGATCCGATCTGTTTGAGATAATAGTTGGGGACGTCGGTATGACTTTCTTTCCGGCTGAGGACCGTCAGCTTGTCGGCGTCGATCACGGCGGCGACGAATTCATAGGAGCCGGGCTGACAGCGCCAGACGATATCGTTGTTGTGCGTCGCCAGGTCGAATTTCGCGAGGAAGGGGAGGTCGCCCTGTGGTGAGCTGCCGGTTGTGTTGTTGAGCAGTAATTTGTTGCCGTGATCCACGGTCTGCAATACCGGTTCGCCATATTTGTTGCGGGTGAGGACCGGGAAGCCGGGATCGTTATAGGCGTCGTTCGTGCTATTCTCAATGAGCAGGGTCATAGCGCCGGTGGACGGGTTGTAACGTTGGATCTGCTGTTGCTGGCGGCTGCGCAGTCCTTCCGTCACGAGGGCGGTGCTGTCGTTGCCCCAGACGATGCGCCGGAACCGCTGGCGGGTCTGGAAGAGGGTCGCCGGCTCGCCGGTAAAAGGTGCGGTCAGCGCATAGACTGCATCGTGATATTCCGTTTTCCTGCGCATTATTCCGCTGTCAAGGGGCATACACCACGTGAGGGTGGCGGGCTGATCGTTCCGCCAGGCATAGTCCCGCGGTACGTTCTGAACATTGTCGAATCCGCGGGGCGTTCCTTCGGATGAAGGAAGCTCGATGACCGTTCTGACCGGATGACCGCTGATGTCGGTGATGCTGACGGTGGAGTTGAAGCCTTCGGCGGGCACGAGATAGGAGAAGGGCTCGTGCACGGTGCGCAGAAGGAGATATTTCTTATCGGGTGATGGACTGACCGAGATGAAGATGCCGGGTTTGCCGACGGGTGTTTCAACGCCGCCGCTGTTTCTGACGAGTTGGGCCTGGCCATAGAAGGCGAAGATCGCTTCGTCGTAAGGCGTCTTTATGAGGTCCTCGAACGTAGGACTGGGTGCGGATTTGCCGAGGTTCTCCTGGATGGCGGGCCCGTCAGGGACGGGGCGTTTGGGCGGGGCGGCGGAAGCGGGCCGGATGCGGGTGGCGTATAGTAAGGTCTTGTCGTCGATCCACTGGGCGGCAATGCCCAGGATCGTATTGAGCGGAGTGGTATTGACTTTTGCCGCGTGTTGGGTGGAAATGTCGATGACATAGAGATCGACCTGGCGGTTGGTGGTATTGGTAAAGGCGATCTTTGTTTCGCCGGGGTTCCAGCTGATATTGCCGGCCATGAGGGGGGCGGGCAGGCCCTGGATATTGTATTCTTTGCCGGTGCGGAGGTTCTTCAGCGTGAGATCGCTGAAAAAGTTGAGCCGGCTGGGGGAGAAATTATTGGGATTGAAGCGCAGGCCGGCGATCCTTTGTTCGGGCTGGGCCAGCTCTTCCACGGAGGGGTAGGAGTATCTGCCGATGAGCAGCATCCATTCACCCTTTTGGTCTGCGGTGATGAGCGGCGTCGGTTTGGCCAGCAGGAGGTCGGCGATATCTTTTGGCGGAAGCTGGTAGCCGGTGTTTTGCGCCTGCAGTGCGGCGGCGGTAATAAGCAGCGATAGAAGCAGCAGTAGTTTTCTCATGCTTCTAAGCTACGAAAAAATCCGGCGGGTTTTATCCCGTCCTCCACTATGCAGGGATAGCTGGGGTGTTTCCGCTGAAAGCCCGCGGGCATGGATACGTAGACGCAGCGGCGGTCATCCGGTGATTTGACTTCGACAGGCTCCGGGATGCGCATCGCGATCCGGCCGCGGTATGGGAGGGCGGTTTCGGCGGGGATGGGAGGTGGTGGGGGCGTGGCGACGGCGGGTGGCGCGGCCTTATTGATGAGGAGACGCCAGCCGAGGATAAAGAAGACGAGCATGATCATGCTGCCCTGGAGATGGACGGTCTCACCGGACGGGTAGGGGAGGGTAAGATCAGCGCGCATGCCGAAGGATTGGATGCCGTTGCGGATCGTCTTTGGCAAAAAGCCGCTCAGCCCGGAGTAGATGCCACCGCCGATCAATAAGAAGATCAGCAGCAGCCACCAGCGGCCGAGGATGGCCCAGCCGCGCCGGAAAGTGCCTTTGCCGCCGACGATGGAATAGAAGATGATAAAGATGAAACCTACGGGTAGCCAGTCGATGTTCAGCGGCGCCTCCAGCGGAATATCGAGGAAGACGATCATGGGCCGGACGCCACCCAGCTGGCTTAGCCAGGGGCAAAGAGCGGCAATAGCTTGCTCAAGCAGAATAGAGACGAGCAGGAGGACGACCACCAAAAAGAAGGTGCCCTGCCGCGCGGAAGGGGTATACATAATTTTTTTGTTAAAATGATGGGCTTAAAAAAGAACGCGTAGAGAAGTATTCATTGGAGAAAAGGAAGTGACTACAATATTAACGGAAACCGGTTATAGTCATTATGACGGATTTCCCAATAATGCGTTAAAACGATCCGGACCTGACCGCTTTGAAGAAAAGGCTTATAGCAGCGTTTTTTTCGTAACTTCCCGCAAACAACCAAGCCATGTCTGATCTCGATTTATGGGAAGAGGATCTCCTGGAGCGTTATCCCGATCCCGAAACGATCGCGAACGCGAAGACCACCGAAGAATACCGGAATTACGAAAAGCCGGCCAGGGATTCGGTTCGCGAATTCTACCGGTTGAATCATCAGTATCAGACGTATGATTTCGTGCAGCAGAAGAAGGCGGAATTTCTGGCCTTTTCTAAAAAGGAGATGCCGGTTTGGGGGGCGTTCGATTTCCTGAACGAATTGGTAGACGATTCCGATCCCGATACCGATCTCGACCAGTTCCAGCATCTGTTGCAGACATCCGAAGCGATCCGGGCCGACGGGCATCCCGACTGGATGGTGCTGGCCGGATTATTCCATGACATGGGGAAAGTACTTTGCCTGTTCGACGAGCCGCAGTGGGCGGTTGTGGGGGATACGTTTCCGGTGGGCTGCGCTTATTCCGACAAGATCGTCTATCCTGAATATTTCCGCGCCAATCCCGACTACGACCATCCGGTGTACGGCACCCGATATGGAGTGTATTCGCCGGGCTGCGGTCTCCGTAACGTACATCTTTCCTGGGGTCATGACGAATATGTGTACCACATGATGAAGGACTATCTGCCGGAACCGGCGTTGTATATGCTGCGCTATCATTCCTTCTATTCGCAGCATCGCGAGCAGGCGTATGATCATTTGATGGATGAGCATGACCGGGAGATGTTCAAATGGGTGCGGTTATTCAATCCTTACGATCTGTATTCGAAGAATCCTACGCCTCCGGATTGGGAGAAGCTGCGGCCGTATTATGAGGACCTGGTGGCGAAATATCTGCCCGCGACGTTGAAATTCTAATCAATTCCATGCAATTAATTCGTTGTTCCCGCTATTTTATTGCGGCTGCCTTTTCCGTTGTGACCTTTTTGGGGTATGCGCAGTCGCCGGCCGGCCGGTCGAAGATGAATTTTGACGAGGGGTGGAAATTCCACCAGGGGCATGCCACCGACCCGCACCGGGATTTCAATTATTCGATCGCCAACATCCTCGCGAAGACCGGTGAAGCGGCTAATACCTGTATCCGGATGGATTTCGATGACCGGTCGTGGGATAATGTGCAGCTACCCCATGATTGGGCGGTGGGGCTTCCATTCCGGCATGTGGCGAACGAAGACGTCGATGCGCATGGATATCATGCCGTCGGCGCGCTGTTCCCTGAGAACAGTATCGGATGGTACCGGAAGACGTTCACGTTGCCGCATGGCGATTCCGGCAGACGCTTTGTCCTGCGTTTCGACGGGATCTTTCGGGACAGCAAGGTGTGGATCAACAACTGTTACCTTGGCGGCCATTTCAGCGGATATGGCGGCGCGGCCTATGACGTCACGGATTTCATAAATTTTGGCGGCAGGAATACGGTGGTGGTGCGGGTGGACGCCAGCCAATACGAAGGCTGGTTTTATGAAGGGGCAGGGATCTACCGCCATGCCTGGCTGGAAAGTTTCCCAAATGTGCATGCCGCCGAATTGGGCGGGGTCTTTGTACATACGACGACAACAGGTGACAAGACGGCGGTGACCATAGAAACCCGGGTTGTCAATGAGGAGATCCATCCGGCTGATGCGACGGTCTCAGCGTATATCACGGACCGCGATGGCAACAGGATCGCACAGAGCGCCGGGCAGCCTCTCGCTCTTGCTACGGGAAAGGAAGGGGCGGTCACCCAGTCGTTGGATCTGGCGCATGCGCGGCTATGGTCGCTGGATGATCCCTATCTCTACCGGGCGGTGGTGCTGGTGCGGTCGGGCGGCGGGACGGTCGACAGCGTAAAGGTGCGGTTCGGCGTGCGGACGATCACGATCGACAAGGACGAAGGGTTATTCCTGAACGGTCAGCCGGTCAAGGTTCACGGCGTTTGTTGTCATCAGGACCATGCGGGGGTAGGCAGTGCGCTTCCGGACTATCTGCAATACTATCGGATACAATTGCTCAGGGAAATGGGGGTGAACGGTTACCGGACGAGCCACAATCCGCCGACGCCCGAATTGCTGGACGCCTGCGACAGCCTGGGCATGCTTGTGCTCGATGAAACGCGGCTGCTCAACAGCGGGCCGGAATATGGCGGCGAGCTCGAGCGGCTTATACTCAGGGACCGCAACCATCCCAGTGTTTTTATGTGGTCGATCGGCAATGAAGAATGGATGATCCAGGATTGGAACCTGGGCAAGCGGATCGCGCAGACGCAGATCCTGCGGCAGCAGGGCCTCGATCCGACCCGGACCTGTACCTATGCCGCCAATGTGGGGAATGTCGGGACCGGAGTCAATGAGGTCATCCCCGTCCGCGGGTTCAACTATAACCTCGGAGGCCTGGACGCCTATCGCGCGGAGCACCCCAATCAGCCGGTCATCGGTACGGAGGTGGCCAGTACGGTTTCGACGCGCGGCATCTATGAGAAGGATACCGTCAATGCGTATGTGCCGGACTACGACAGTGTGGCGCCGCCCTGGGCCAGCACCGCGGAATACTGGTGGCGCATCGCCGCGGCGAGGCCGTGGTTCATGGGCGGATTCGCATGGACGGGTTTCGACTATCGGGGTGAGCCGACGCCGTTCGGCTGGCCGGACATCAATTCGCATTTTGGGATCATGGACATGTGCGGCTTTCCTAAAACGGTGTATTACTACTATCAGTCCTGGTGGACCGATAAGGATGTGCTGCATATCGCTCCGCACTGGAACTGGAAGGGCAGGGAAGGGAAGCCGGTCCCGGTATGGGTGAATACGAACGCCGACAACGCCGAGCTATTTCTGAACGGCCGGAGCCTCGGGAAAAAAGAGATGCCACGCAACGGGCATTTGGAATGGATGGTCGATTATCAGCCCGGCAAGCTGGAGGTTATCGCCAATAAGAAGGGCAGGAAACTGACGGCCATGGTGGAGACTACCGGTGACCAGTATGCGATCGTGATCCGACCGTCACGACAGAAATTGGGGGGTAATGGGAGGAGTGAGATGGCGGGTAATGGCAGGGATGCGATGGTGTTCAATATCGCAGTCGTGGACCGGCAGGGCCGCGAGGTGCCGGATGCGGGCAACCTGCTGCATTTTTCCGTGACGGACGGAGTGAAGATCATTGGAGTGGGGAATGGAAATCCAAGCAGTCATGAGCCAGATAAATGCGCCGATGGGGGCTGGCAACGGCATTTGTTCAATGGCAAATGTCAGGTGGTCGTAGAGACCGATACAATGGATCGAACAACGAATTTCACCTTCACTGTTACCGGCGACAGCCTGCAGTCCGCGCAGGTCAGGATACCGGTCAACCCCGCAAAAGGCGGATAGCCGTATCGTTTTTTTCTGACATTTTAGTGGTTTCCGGGTAAGGAAAAGTGGACCAATTTTGGAATGGCATGCCAATTTTGGGAAAAACTGCATGATAATACTATATGTAAATATTTCTCGTTCAATAGTATCGATCTGAGGTATAGAAGTTGGTATAAAGGGTATCAACAGTATTATTCAATATCATTTGAAAAGTGCACTCTATGAAGAGATCTATACTCTTTTGTGTTTTAATGGCCATTGCTGTGCAGGAATTGCGTGCACAGACCTCCTACACCTGGACCGGTGCTTCCTCCACATCCTGGACCACCGCAGCCAACTGGTCTCCCGGCGGAGTACCCGGCGCAGCGGATAATGTGACCATCGTTACGGGCGGCAACACCTGTAAACTTGGCGCCGGCGCCAGTATCAACAACCTTACCGTGACAAGCGGTACGCTTGATCTGAACGGCGGCACTTTGACCGTGAACGGGACGGCCGTCCAGTTTACCGCCGGTACCGTTCAGAACGGTACGCTTACGGTGACGGGCGCTACGACGACGAATTTCGGCAATGGCCCGGTGACGATGAATTGCGTCGTCAATGTTACTTCCGCCGCCTTCACGGCGAGGAATACCACATTCCAGAATACCACCACGATCACCAAGACAGGCGGTACCAATGACGCCAGCGCGGGCGGCAATATCTTCAATGGGGCCTTGAATGCTACCGACAACGGTTCCGGCTACCTTATGTTCGGAAACGGAACGGGCGACCAGTTCAATGCGGCGGCTACCTTTACCAATACCGGCTCTGCCAATATTTATGTCGGTTATAACGGGACGCCCAGCGTTTTCAACGGCGTCACGACCTTCACCAACTCGCCCTCGACCAACTCGGGGATCTATGTCAGTTGGAATACGACCGGAACATTCTTCTACAACAATATCATCGTCAATTCGACGTCGGGAACCGGGGTTCAGTTTTGTGGCGGGAATTCGAGCGCCAGCGCTACGCTGGGTGCGGGCTATTCGATCAACGTCGGTGGCGCCGGGTTTTCGGCGGGCACCCTGCTGCTACGCCAGTTCACTGTCGCGGCCACTACGGCTCAGAGCCTTGACCTGACGGGTACGGCTGCCTTCCAGGTCGGACCTTCTTCCATCTTCAACGGCAATGTGACCGTTAGCGCGCCCGCGGTGTTGTTGAACGGCGCGACCTTCAACGGAACAACCAACATTACCAAGACGGGGGCTACCGGAGACGGAGGGTCGGGCGGAAATGTGTATAACGGCGTAAGCGCTATTACGAACAGCGGCAGCGGCTATCTCGTCATGGGAAATTCCAATCCGGACACCTGGAACGCCGATGTGACGTTCACGGACAACGGCTCAGAGCGGGTCTTACCCGCATGGGCAAGCGCCGGTAATCAATTTAACGGGAACATCTATGTCAATACTTCAGGTAGCGCTCTCGGGATCCAGTTCTGTGGCAGCGCGACTGCGACCGCTACGCTGGCCGCGGGCAAGACCATCGCACCGGGCTCCGGCGGGCTGACGGCCGGGTATCTTTATCTGCGGCAGTTCACGCAGCTGGGCGGCGCGGCGATCAATCTGACGGCTACGGGCACCTCGGTACTGTATCTGGGCCCTTCCAGCAACTTTGGCGGGACGTTCACGGCGACCGCGCCGGATATCTGGGCGCAGGGCGCCACCTATAACAGCGCCGCTACCTTTACAAAGACGGGCGGGTCCAGCAACAACAACAACCAGCAACAAAACATCTTCAACTCCACCTGTACGATCAATCAGCAGAGCAGCACAGGTTATTTCATGCTTGGTTATAACACGAGCGATCAGTTCAACGATAATATCACCGTCAATTGTACCGGTTCAGGCGGGATCTATCTGGGTAATAACGGAAACACGGCAACGCCGACCCTGGCGGCAGGGAAGACCATCCAGGTGGGTGCAGGCGGATTCAGCGCAGGATTCCTGTATCTGAATGCGTTCACGCAGTTGGGTAATGCTCCGATCAACCTGAGCTTTACCGGTACCACCACTTATCTGGCGATCGCCAAGGGGTCAGTGATCGGCGGCAATCTGACGTCGAATACGCCTGACGTCTACTTCAACGGCGGGACGTTCAATGGAACCGTGAATGCGACGAAGTTCGGTACAAACAGCGACTATGGCTCGGGAGGCAATACATTCCAGGCCGCCGCCACGTTCACCACGACCGGCTCGGGAAGCCTGGGCTTCGGGAATGGCAATCCGGATATCTGGAACGGCCCTGTGACCTTCAACAGCACCGGTTCCGGCTATATTGCGCCGGCGTGGAACTCGGTAGGCAACCAATTCAACAATAGTCTGATCGTCAGCAGTACCGGGTCATCGGCTGGTATCATCTTCTGTAACGGAACTACCACGTCCACGGCAACGCTGGGTGTGGGAGATACGCTGGAGATCGGGCCGGGAGGCTTCACTTCCGGTAACCTTCAGCTGCGGCAGTTTACGCAGTTGGGAACGGTACCAACCAACCTGACCCTGACGGGCGCGACGACGGTGATCTTAGCGGGGCCTTCCTCCTCGTTCGCTTCGGATTTCACGGTGACGTCACCGCGGATCCTTCTGCAAGGCGCGACTTTTAATGATACGACCGTGCTGACCAAGACGGGGGTGACGGGCGAGTGGTCCAATGGCGGCAATACGTTCAATTCCACGCTGACGGTCAATCAGCAGGGGGGTGGTTATTTTGGTTTTGCCAACGTCAACCCGGACATATATAACGGCGACGTCTATGTCAACAATAATTCTACGGAAAGGGTCATCTTCGCCAACAATACCGGCGGCGGCACCCAGTTCAACGGCAATATCATCCTGACCCAGACCGGCAGCTCGGTGGGGACCGCGTTCGGTTGGAGCGGTTCGACGACTGTCACCCAGGCGGCGGGCAAGACGATCACTATCGGCGCCGCGGGCTTCACTACCGGCTATCTGCAGATCGAACGCTTTACGCAGCTGGGTACGGGCGCATTGAACCTTAGCCTGGGGAGCAGTAACACCTCGATCACCTTTGGGCCTGCTTCAACGATCAATGGCAATGTAACGACCAACAGCGGTCAGATCCTCTTCAATGGCTGTACGTTCAATGGAACCGTCAATACGACGAAGACGGGTACGACCAACGACTGGAGCACCGGCGGAAATATCTTCAATGATACGACGACGGTCACGGATATGGGCTCCGGCTATATCGCCTTTGGTGACGTCACACCGGACCAGTTCAACAGCGTGTCCACCTTCAACAATATGGGCAGCGCCAATATGTACGTCGCCAACAGCAGCAGCAATAACGTCTTTGGCGGAACGACGACTTTCAATAATTCGCCTACGGGCAACACGCTGATCTATGTCAGCCAAAGCTCGACGGGAACGATCTTCAACGGCAACATCATCGTGACTTCCACCAACGGGCAGGGGGTACAGTTCTGTACGGGCAACAGTACGGCGACCGCGACGCTGTCGGCCGGGGATACGCTGGAGATAGGTCCGGCCGGTTTCTCGGCGGGAATTTTGAATCTGAAGCAATTCACGGCTTTGGGCAATGTCCCGATCAACCTGACGCTGACGGGCGCCACTACGCTTCTGCAGATGGGCCCTTCATCGGCCTTTGGCGGGGATTTCACCGCCGTCGCACCGCGGATCCAGGCTAATGGCGCCGTCTTCGCCGATACCACTATCCTGACCAAGACCGGCGCGACCGGCGAATGGATGGTAGGCGGCAACACGTTCAACTCCGCTCTGACGATCAACATGCAGGGCGGGGGTTATTTTGGCTGGGAAGGCAGCTCGCCGGATATCTTCAACGGCGACGTCTATGTCAATAATAATTCTACCGAGCGGGTCATTTTTGGCAATAACACGGGCGGCGGCACCCAGTTCAACGGCAATGTGATCCTTACCCAGACCGGCAGTTCCGTAGGGATCGCCTTTGGCTGGAGCGCAAATACCAATGAGACGATGGCAGCGGGGAAGACGATCTCGATCGGCGCGGCAGGTTACACGACCGGCTATCTGCAGATCGAGCGGTTCACGCAGCTGGGCAATACGGCGATGAATCTGCCGCTCACCGGCGCCAGCGCCCTGACCTGGGGCCCCAGCTCGGCTATCGGCGGCGATATGACCTCCACCAGCGGCTCCCTGTATTTCAACGGTTGTACTTTCAGTGGGATCTGCAATTCCACCAAGACGGGCACCACCGGTGACTGGAGCAGCGGTAATAATATTTTCAACGGCGTGACTACGATCACCGACGCCGGCTCCGGCTTTATGGTATTCGGCAATGGCAATGCCGACCAATTCAACAACACCGCTACCTTTAACAATACCGGCGGCAATTCGATGTATGTGGCTTATAATAGTCCCAACAACGTCTTTGGCGGCACTACCACTTTCAATAACACCCCGACGGCCAATACTGCGATCTATGTGAGCCAGAGCTCCGCCGGGACGATCTTCAACGGCAATATAGTCGTGACGTCGACCAGCGGGCAGGGGGTGCAGTTCTGTAACGGCAACGCGACGGCTACGGCTACGCTGTCACCGGGGTATACGATTTCGGTCGGGGCCGGCGGATTCTCCGCGGGTAGCTTGTTGCTGCGGCAGTTCACGCAGTCGGGATCGACGGTGCAAAGCCTGACCCTGACAGGGACCGGCAATCTGACGTTCGGGCCTTTGTCCGCGATCGGCGGGAATATCACTACGGTGAGCCCGACGCTGCTCTTTGACGGTTGTACGTTTGGCGGTACGGTCAATTCGACCAAGAATGGCGCGTCGAGTGATGCGTCCAGCGGGAATAATACGTTTGACGGTCCTTTTACAGTCACCAACACCGGTTCGGGATATTTCTTAATGGGTAACGTCAACCCCGATACCTGGCAATCCACCGCGGCGTTCAACAACAATAGCTCCGCGAATCATATGTATATCGCTTATAACAGTTCCGGCAATACTTTTAATGGCGATGTGACCTTCAACAATCAGCCGGGTGCGGCCGGATTGTGGATCTATTCCAATTACTACGGGACCAATACGGCTTACAACGGCAATATCAGCGTATCTAACGTAGGCGGCGCCGGGATCTATTTCGGACCTTCCAGCGGGAGCGCTACGCTTGCCAACGGCTCGGTCAGTATCGGCGCGGCGGGTTTTGCGTCGGGTTCGCTGATCTTCAGGAATTTTACCCAGTCGTCATCGGGAACGGCCCAGACGATCACGACGACCGGCACCAGCACTATCCAATTCGGACCCGGCTCGAGCTTCAGCGGCCCGGTGACAACGACGAGCCCGGCGTTGTTATTCAATGGCTGTATGTTCAACGGCTCGGTCAATTCGACCAAGAACGGTACGTCCAATGACCAGAGCGCCGGTAACAATACCTTTAACGGCCCTTCTACTTTTACGGATATGGGTACGGGTTATCTGATGATGACCAATAATACGGCGGACACCTATAACGGGAATATCGTTTTTGTCCAGAGCAATACGGGTAAGGTATATCCCAACTATAATAATAACAGCGCTTATAACGGCAACCTGACGGTAACATCGCCGGCCGGAACGGCCATTACTTTCGGTAGCGGTAGCGGGACGGCGACCTTCTCGGGCAGCGGCGGTCAGACGATCAGCGTGACGCCGGGCACCCCAACGCCGGTCTTTACCCGGGCGGACATCAACAACACCGGTGCGGGAGTTACCTTGAGCAATACGAATATGAATGTCTCGAACAATATCGCGTTTACGTCCGGCTTGCTCAACACGACGACGAGCTATATGCTGGTGATGTTGAACGGTTCTGTGACGGCTTCAGGGAATGCCTTATCCACGAGTTATGTCAATGGTCCGATGCAGTATCAGAAATCGGGCGCCGGCGCCTCGACGCTGAACTTCCCGATAGGGACTTCGACCGATTGCCGGCCGTTCGTTCTGACTGTCGCACATTCGAATGGGACGTTATATACCTATACGGCGCAACTGTTCGACGCCAGCGCTTCGGCCCTCAACTGGACCCTGCCGCTGACGGTGGACCGGGTTTCACAGGTGCATTACTGGACGATCAACCGCGCCGATGCAGCCGGCAACAATCAGCCGACGGCCGGGTTGAGCGGCAATCAGACGATCCAGCTTTATTTCGGCATGAATGACTATGTCAGTAATGGCGCGACGCTGACGGTTTGTAAGAATGTCTATACCGCTCCTACGACCTGGATCGATATCGGCGGTGCGGGCGGACCGGTATACAGCGGCGGGTCGGCGCTGACCGGCAGCATCACGTCGACCTCTACGCCTTCGGCGTTCAACTCCTTCTCGACTTTCACGCTGGGCGACAAGCTCAGTGGCGCGAATGTGCTGCCGATCACGCTGTTGAATTTCAGCGCCGCGCCGGATAACAACCAGGTCGATCTGAAATGGACCACGGCAACCGAATCGAACAACAGCTATTTTACTGTGGAAAGAAGTCAGGATGCGGTCACCTTTGATCCAGTCGCCGTGATCGCGACCCAGGCCCCAGGCGGGAATAGCAGCACGCCGTTGAACTACAGCACTGCGGACCAGCATCCTTATACGGGCGTCAGTTACTACCGCTTGAAGACGACCGATCTTAGCGGGAATTCGACCTATTCGACGGTGGTACCGGTTGACTTTACGCACAAGGTAAACTTCGCAGTATATCCCAATCCGTCAAAGGGTGCGCTATATCTTACCGGTATGGATATGAACACGGCCAGCGTGATGACGCAGTGGTTCGATATGAGCGGTAAGATGCTGACACAGGCGCTGGCGCCGGTGCAGGGCGGTTCGGCCAGTCTGAATGTCAATCTCAACAATGGCGTTTATCTGTTGAGGCTGATCTTCCCGGATGGCACTACAAGCGTCCAAAACATCATCATCTTGAAATAAGGAGTTACGGTAATTTTCAGGTAATGGACCGGCGGCTTAGATCAGTCGCCGGTTCTGCTTTTGGGGCCGGAGGCCGTCAAGACCGATAGGTCAGATTTTAGCGTCTTTGGGGCTTCAAGGGGAAATGCCGAGGCCAGCAATTCATAGGAGTGCAGGCGGTCTTCGGCATGTTCGGTAAAGCAGGAGATGACGATCTCGGTTACATCGAATTCCTGCGCCAGGCTTTCCAACTTTTCCCTGACCTGTAGCGGCGTTCCGATCGCCGTCCGGGCGCGGTTGATCAGTACCCGCTGCCATTCCGCGGACGTATAGGCATATGCGCTGGCTGCGGCGTAGGTGGGGATCTCGTCATAGCGGCCTTTTTCAAACCCCAGCAGCCGGTAGTCGATAAGGGCCTGGGTCTCCGCAACTTTTTCAGGGTCTTCCGAGCAAAAGGCGAAGATGCCGACGCTGGCCTGCGGTTCGGCCAGCTGTGGCGAAGGTCTGAACCTGTCACGGTAGGCGCGAATGGCGGCGGCGCCGCCGACAGGGTTGATGAACTGGGCATAGGAGAGAGCCATGCCAAAATGGGCGGCCAGGTAGGCGCTTTCGCCGCTGGAGGTCAGCATCCACAGCTCGGGTTGAGTGTCGATGCTGGGGATCGCCCTGATCTTCCCTTCATAGTTGCCGGGGGCCGGGGTATCGGCCAGGAAGGCATACAGGTCGCGGATCTGTTGGATATACTCTTGCGGATCGAAGGTGTTGGCAGGATTGAGAAGCTGGGCGGTGAGGCGGTCGCCACCCGGAGCGCGGCCCAGGCCAAGATCGATGCGACCGGGGTAAAGGGCTTCCAGCAGCCGGAAGTCTTCGGCCACTTTCAGGGTGCTGTGGTTGGGCAGCATGATACCGCCGGACCCTACACGGATACGGGTGGTCTCTGCCGCCAGGCGGGCGATAAGGATCTCCGGCGAGGCGCCGGCCAGGGTAGTGGTATTGTGGTGTTCGGACAGCCAATAGCGGGTATAGCCAAGGCGATCCGCCAGCCTGGCCAGGCGGATGGTCTCCTGGAGGGCGGCGGGGGCGGTGCTGTTTTGACGGATGGGGCTTTGGTCCAATACGCTTAGTCGGATCTTTCCGGATGCTGTCATATTGCTTCTAACAAGCCGTTGAATCAAAAGTTTTCGATGAATTATTTGCGAATCCCGGATTTGCGATGTAGCTTTGGCATGATATCATTTTGATATCATTTTAAAATAAGCCAATAAAACATCTCTATATGGACACTCCTTCAACACCTACCGAAAAGATCCGTCAGCCTCTTTCCGGCTATATCATGCTTGTCGTTATCCTGGCGGTCCTGGCGACCCTGCTCTGGGTTGGTCACCGGGGCGACCCCAAAGACGCGGGCTGGGATATCGGGCTTGGGGTCCTCTTTGCATTTTTAGCGAAAGGGCTGCTCGTCATTTCGCCGAATACCTCCAAGCTGCTGTTGTTGTTTGGCGCCTACAGGGGTAGTATCCGCAAGAGCGGCCTGTGGTGGGTCAATCCTTTTTATCAGCGGATGACCCTTTCGCTGCGTGCCCGGAATTTCGAGAGCGATACGGTCAAGGTCAATGACAAGATGGGTAATCCCATCCTGATCAGTGTGATCCTCGTATGGAAGGTCGAGGATACCTACAAGGCGTATTTCGAGGTGGATGACTATGTCAATTTCATCAAGATCCAGACGGATTCGGCGGTACGGCAGCTGGCCGCGTCATATCCTTACGATCATTTCGAAGATGAGAAGGCGACCGTCACGCTAAGCACCGATTTCAACGAGGTCAACAGCACGCTGGAGAAGGCGATCACGGAGCGGTTGTTCCTGGCGGGGATTGAAGTAGTCGAAGCGCGGATCACGTATCTGGCGTATGCGCCGGAGATCGCGCACTCCATGTTGAAGCGGCAGCAGGCGTCGGCGGTAGTGGCGGCGCGGCATAAGATCGTCGAGGGAGCCGTAGGCATGGTGGAAAGCGCGTTGCATCTGCTTTCTTCAAAGAATATCATCGAATTTGATGACGAGAAGAAGGCGGCGATGGTCAGCAATCTGATGGTCGTGTTGTGCGGTGACAGGGAATCGCAGCCTGTGGTCAATACGGGCACATTAAATCATTGATGATGGCGGAAAAGAAATCGTTTGCGTTGCGCATCGATGCGGAGACGATGAAGGCCATCGAGAAGTGGGCGGCCGATGAATTCCGCAGCGTCAACGGGCAGATCGAGTGGGTGCTGCACCGGGCGCTGCGCGAAGCGGGGAGGGTGCGGCGGAGCACGGATGCGGGCCCGGAAAATAAGGAGGACCCTCCGAAGGGGGGGGCACAGACATGAATTCTTTTATTGTTGTTTGGGCATACCGCCGCCGTCTTCGGGCTTCTTGCAGCATGTGGGGAGTCTTTTGTAGGCATCGGGCTCGGCGGTGACGTCATCGGCGTCATAGCCGCAGTTGGCGATCAGCGCCTTGATGTTCTCGACGTTAGTCCGGTCGGTAAAATAAGTGACGGTCGTCGTTTTCTTTTTATAGTCCACGTTGGTCTTCACGATGCCTTCCTCGTGGCTCATATAGTTCTCGATCCGGGTCTTGCACATTTCGCATTGAACGGTCGGGGTTTTGATGACCACGGTGGCCTTTCCATTTTTCTGTGCAACGGCGGCGCCGGTGAAGCCGGCAAGCAGGAGCAGCATTAGTTGTAGCTTCTTCATACTGTGTGGATTTGATATCTAAAAATAAGCAATTAAATCCGCCTGTCCTAGACCCCTTTCCAGTTGGCCGGGTCTTCGCTCCATTTCAGCAGCACGGCTTCTTCATCCGGAGTTACCAGCTTTTTGTCCAGCAACAGGCTGATGAGCGTCGGGTAGTCGGACAGGGAGAGATAAGGAACCCCTGCCTCCCGGAAGGCTGTCCGGGCGGCGGGAAAATCGTAATTGAAGATAGATACCAGGCCTGTGACGTTCAGTCCGGCCTGCCGCAGGACTTCGACGACCTGGAGGCTGCTTTTGCCGGTGGAGATAAGGTCTTCGACGACAACGACGGACCGGTCCGGTTCATAATACCCTTCGATCTGCCGGCCCGTACCGTGGTCTTTCGGTTTTGACCGGACATAGACATAAGGGAGCTTGAGCTGATCGGCGATCATGGCGCCCCAGGGGATGCCGGCGGTAGCGACGCCGGCAATGAGGCCGGCTTCAGGAAACCGGGCAAATACCACGTTGCAGAGCTCGGACTTGATAAAGTCGCGGATGTAGGGGTGGCCAAGGACAAATCGGTTGTCACAGTAGATCGGGCTTGTCCAGCCGGAGGACCAGGTGAAGGGCTTATGCAGGTTCACCCGGACGGCCTGTGCTTGCAGCAGTCGTTCAGCGACCGCTTTTTGGTTCGTGCCGATGATCTTTTCAGTCATGCTGCGAAAATAAGGAAAGTTTGGTCGTATCTTAGGATCCCATTGCCTCCTCATGTATATCAAGATCTATTTTAACGACAAGCCGTTATTCCTTTGCGATGAAATGACGGATGAGATCAAACGGTACGCGCATCATGATGACGCGGTACTGATCGATGAGTATTCGCACCCGGCGGTCAATGCGATGATCCATGAGATGCGGCGGGAGAGCGTTCATGCGGGTATCTTCCTTCATTCCGACGTGGGGACGCTAAAGAAGGCGTTTTGGAAGAAATTCAAGCTGGTGCAGGCAGGGGGCGGATTGGTGCAGAACCCGGCCGGCCGGTATCTTTTCATGTTGCGACGGAGTAAATGGGATCTTCCAAAGGGCAAGCTCGATCCGGGGGAGACGCTGGAGCAGTGCGCGGTCCGTGAAGTGGGGGAGGAGACGGGACTTTCTCAGGTGCGGCTGGACGGGCCATTGCTGGTCACCTATCATACGTACGATGAGAATGGACATCATATTCTCAAAGAGACGCATTGGTTCCGGATGAGCCTTTTGTCGGATCAGGCCATCGTTCCCCAACAGGAGGAGCAGATCACCGAGCTCGTCTGGGCGGACACTACAAAGATCAGCAGCCTTATTAAAAATACTTTCCCTTCTATTTTGGATGTGCTGTACGCGGCAGGGTTGCACGTGTAGCCGGAAAGATCACTATCTTTAGGCAAACCTGCTAGTTTATGAGAAATTTTTTTTATATCTGTTTGATCGCGGGCATTTTTGGTTCGTGTGACAGCCCAAACGTAGATTCACCTGCTCAAAACGGTTACGTTGACGTAAGTGGCATCGACACTTCCGTAAAGCCAGGCAACAACTTCTTTCGCTATGTCAACGGGCGTTGGTACGATACCGTAAAAATTGCGGACGACCAGACAGGTATCGGGTCTTATAGTTTCCTGAATATTCCGCAAAAGCAACTCCTGCAGCATATCCTGGATAGTGTTTCCAAAACGCAGAGTACTCCTGGCAGCATCGGGCAGAAGGTAGGGGATTTCTATGCTTCCGGGATGGACACGACAACCATCGATCAGCGCGGATATCAACCCATCCAGCCGATATTGACAAAGATCGACGCCATCAACGACGTCCCGTCGCTCGTCCAATTTGCGGCAACCGGACTGACAACAGGAAATGGCTCCTTTATCAGGTTTGGCATTTCGCCGGACAATATGAACAGCAGCATCAATATCGCCCATCTTTCCCAGGCCGGGATCGGCTTGCCTGATCGTGACTACTATTTCAAAACGGATTCGTCCAGCCTCGCGATCCAAAAAGCCTATAAGAAATATCTCGGCGCACTGTTCCAGTTAACCGGTAGCAGCCCGGACGCCGCCATGCAACAGGCAGACACCGCTTACGGGATCGAAAGACAAATTGCCGAATCGCACAAAACCAGGGTCGAACTCAGGGATGTCAATGCCAATTACCATAAGATGGCGGTTGCAGTTATCAGCAAAACGCAGCCGGTCATTGGCTGGGGCGCCGTACTCGCCGATCTGAATGCCGGCACCGACTCCATCGATATGGCTCAACCTGCCTACTACGACAAATTAAATATCCTGCTGAAGTCCATTCCTCTCCCGGACTGGAAGACCTATTTGAAAGCGGCCACGCTGACTAACTACGCTACGGCGCTCAGCAAGCCGTTCGTGCAGGCGTCCTTCGAATTTACAAAAGCATTGTCCGGACAAGCCGTGCAGAAATCGCGCGGCCAGATCATGACGGAAGAAGTCGACCGTCATTTGGGGATGGCATTGGGGCAACTGTATGTAAAAAGATATTTTAACGAGGACGCAAAGAAGCGGGTCCTTGCCCTGGTGAACAACCTGCAAAAATCATTTGAGAACAGGATCAATCATCTTGACTGGATGAGCGATAGCACTAAACAAAAGGCAATTGAAAAGTTATATGCGATCAACAAAAAGATCGGTTATCCGGATAAATGGCGGGATTACGATAAGGTGCAGATCGAAAGAAGCAAATTCTTCGAGAACCTGATCTCGCTTGACCAGAACGACTATCAATTTGAACTGGCGAAATTGAATAAACCGGTCGACCGCACGGAATGGGAGACGACGCCTTCTACCGTTACCGCCTATTATAATCCCGCATTTAACGAGATCGTGTTTCCGGCGGGCATTCTGCAGTACCCTTATTTTGACTTTGGGGCGGATGACGCCATCAACTACGGCGGTATCGGGATGGTCATCGGGCATGAGATGACGCATGCTTTCGACGATCAGGGGGCGCAGTATGACAAATACGGAAATGTAAAGAACTGGTGGACAAAGGAGGATTATGAAAAGTTCAGAGCAAAGACCCAAAGAGTAGCTGACTTGTACAGCACATTTACCGTCCTGGATACGGTTCATATAAAGGGAGCCATGACCCTGGGTGAAAACACCGCTGATAACGGAGGCATCGCCATTGCCTATGACGCATTCAAGATGACTCCGCAAGGCAGGGATACCACCAGGATCGATGGGTACACGCCGGATCAGCGGTTCTATCTGTCAATTGGGAGGATATGGCGGGTGAAGACGAGAGACGCCTATATGCGCCTGTATGTGAATACCAACCCGCATTCTCCGGCCATGTGGCGGGTGAATGGCCCGGTGATGAGCGCTGCGCCGTTCTATAAGGCGTTTAATGTACAGCCCGGTGACAGCAATTACTTACCCGAGGAACAACGGATAAAGATCTGGTAGAACGGGGACGGGGCTTTCCGCACATTTATTTAGCGATGATCGCCACCGTAAGCCGGCTTACGCAGACCAGTTTGTCGCGTTCGTCGGTGATGCGGATCTCCCAGACCTGTGTGGTCCTGCCGATGTGAAGAGGCCGGGCGGTGCCGGTCACGTAACCTTCCCGGACGCCCCGGACGTGGTTGGCGTTTATCTCCAGGCCGACGGCATTGTATTGATGATGGTTTACGACCATTGCGGCCCCCACGCTGCCGAGCGTTTCGGCGAGCGCGACGGAAGCGCCCCCATGGAGCAGGCCATAGGGCTGGCGGGTACGGTGATCAACGGGCATGCGGCCTTTCAGGAAGTCTTCGCCGACCTCCGTGAATTCGATGCCGAGGTGGCCGCCCATCGTATTGGTGGCAAGCGGTTGGAGCTTATCGGCGGTAAGGTCTGCTTCAAACCAGATAGGCATAGGCGTTAGGTATTGATTAAGTGTTTGGGATTTTGAGTTGCGTGGCCTGTTGCGTTCGCAGCGATCTTGCTACGACGTCCGGGAGGAATTGCATGACGTCCCCGCCGTTCTTCAGCACATCCCTGACCAGCGTCGACGCGACCGACGTATATTGTGGGAGGCAGGTCAGGAAGACGGTCTCGATATGGCCGTCGAGGCTGCGGTTCATGTCGGCGATCGCTTTCTCGTACTCGAAATCGTTGACATACCGGATACCGCGGAGGATAAAATTGGCGCCCACCTGCTTGCAGGCGTGGACGGTGAGGCCGTCGTAAACGATGGCTTCGACGCGGGGATCGTCGCGGTAGATCTCGCGGATCCAGGCCAGCCGCTGTTCGGCGGTGAACATCGGGAGTTTGCCGGCGTTAGTGCCGATACCGATGTACAGCTTGTCGAAAAGGGGGAGGGAGCGGTTGATGATATCCTGATGACCGATAGTGATCGGATCGAAGGTGCCGGGGAAGAGGCCGATGCGTTGCATAGTATTATTTTGCAAACAATTAATTTGATGATCTCCCCGCCAGCAGATACAGGACCGCCATCCGGACCGCCACGCCATTCTCGACCTGGTGCAGGATCAGCGACTGTTTGCTGTCGGCTACGTCGCTATCCAGCTCGACGCCGCGATTGATGGGGCCGGGGTGCATGATCACGATCTCCTTGCTGAGGCTGTCCAGCAGGCGTCTGTTCACGCCATAGGCCAGGCTGTATTCGCGCAGGGATGAGAACAGCGGTTGATTCTGCCGCTCCAGCTGGATGCGCAGCACGTTGGCGACGTCGCACCATTCCAGCGCCCGGCGCAGGTTATATTCGACCCTGACGTCGAACGCCTCCCGGATATGCACGGGGATAAGCGTGGGAGGACCTGCGATCGTGATCTCAGCGCCCATCTTCTTCAGCAGATAGATATTGCTCAACGCCACGCGGGAGTGCATGATATCGCCGATGATGGCGACCTTCCGGCCGGCCAGCCCGCCGAGTTTCTCCCGGATGGAAAAGGCGTCGAGCAGAGCCTGGGTAGGATGTTCGTTGATGCCGTCGCCGGCGTTGACGATCGCCGCGGGGATATGCCGGGCGAGAAAGTGCGGTGCGCCGCTGGCGCTATGCCGCATGACGACCATGTCCACTTTCATCGACAGGATATTGTTCACGGTATCGAGCAGGGTCTCGCCTTTAGCGGCGGAGGAACCGGAAGCGGTGAAGTTGATGGTATCGGCGGACAGCCGTTTCTCGGCCAGCTCGAAAGAGATGCGGGTCCGTGTCGAGTTCTCATAAAAAAGGTTGACGATGGTGACGTCCCGTAACGTCGGCACTTTCTTGATGGGTCGCTGTAAGACTTCTTTGAACTGGGTGGCGGTGTCTAAAATGAGCTGGATATCGCCCGGTTGGAGATCTCTAATGCCAAGGAGATGTGGAGTGCTTAGCTGCATTAGAACGCGAAATTAGGGGAAAAATGTTAAACGAGGGCCACTTCGTCCTTTCCATCCTTTTCCTTCCAATAGACCTTGACTTTTTGAGTGAACATGGAATCGATCGGTTTACCGATATAGTCGGCCTGGATCGGCAACTGGCGGGTGAACCGGCGGTCGATCAGCACACAGAGCTCGACCTTTGCCGGGCGGCCGAAATCCAGCAGGGCGTCGAGGGCAGCCCTTATCGTCCGGCCTGTCCATAGCACGTCATCGATCAGCACGACATTTTTGCCTTCGATGGAAAAGGGGATCTCGGTCTGGTTCAATTCGTGCAGTCCCCGGCGTACGTCATCGCGGTAAAAGGTAATGTCGAGCTTACCGTACCGGATGCGCGCAGGGTCAACCTGCGCTTTCAGCAACGTCACGACACGGTTGGAAAAAAAGACGCCTCTCGGCTGGATGCCGATCAGTACGGTATTCTCCAGGTCCAGATGATTCTCGAGCAATTGATGCGTTAGTCGTTGTATCGTCAGATCCAGCTGCTGCTCATTCAAAATGGTCTTCAACGAGAATATTTTTTATGAAGGTAGGGAAAAATCAGGGGGAAGCGCCATAAAAAAGGCCGCCCAAAGGCGGCCTGATACAAACTATTCACACTCTAAAAACAAAGTTTATCTTCCGGGCGCGCTGAACAGCCGGACCATGATGCCGATCTGGAAGCTACCGTTATGGACGCTGTTGCTGCTCTCGCCGCTGCTGCCATTATTGGTCAAGATATTCGAGACGCCAAAATTGTAACGGGCGTCGATGGATACCGGTGTTGCCGGGACCTTCAGGCCGACGCCAAGCACCCAGGAAAAATCCGCGGAATTGAAAGAAGACTTGTTATTGAAATCGGTCCCATTTGTAACCGCTTTGGCGGTTGCCAGGAAGCCGATCTGGGGACCGGTCTCGATGAACAGGCCGGTGACGTGCGTATACTTCAGGAGCACGGGGACGTTGATATAGTTCTCATGCTCGTCGGTGGTCAAGCCGCCGGACGACACTTTAAAGCCCTGACCGGAATACATTACTTCCGGCTGAAGCGAAAGATGATGTGCCAAAGGAAGATGCAGATATACCCCGGCATTGAATCCAACGAGGGAATTGGTACCTGAAACGCCACTACCGTTAATATTGGAAATGTTGGCGCCTCCTTTGATCCCGAATGCTAACTGCGCGTGTGCTGTTGCGAAAGCGAAACCGGCCAATACGACTAGTGCTAGCTTTTTCATAATTGATTTGGATTAAGTTTTGTTATCACGGACAAAGATAGCCGCCGTCCTGACACTTGCACCCTACGCAAATGCCGGTTTTTTATTGTGTCATATATAAAATATTGGCTATCAATCTTCAGAGAGGAACGGATAGCGATAATCCGTTGGCGGGGCAAAGGTCTCTTTGATCGTCCGGGCGCTTAGCCAGCGGTAGAGATTGAGGATCGAACCCGCCTTATCGTTTGTGCCGGAGCCACGTGCGCCGCCAAAAGGCTGTTGTCCGACTACCGCGCCGGTAGGCTTGTCATTGATATAGAAGTTACCGGCGGCATTCCGGAGCCGGTCCACGGCCAGCTGCACCGCCTCGCGGTCACGGGCGATAATGGATCCGGTCAGGGCATAGGGCGAGGTGTTGTCCACCAGCTCCAATGTCTTTTCAAATTCGGCGGGCGGATAGACATACACGGTCAATACCGGCCCGAAGATCTCCTCACACATGGTCACGAATCGCGGGTCCTTTGCTTCTATCACCGTCGGCTGTACGAAGTAGCCTTTTGAGCTGTCGCATTCGCCGCCAACCCAGATCTCAGCGGCGGGATCCTGTTTGGCCTTGTCGAGATAGGATTTGATCTTATTGAAGCTGCGTTCGTCGATCACGGCGTTGATGAAATTGGAGAAGTCTTCCACCGGGCCCGCTTTGAAGGTCTTTATGCCGTCGATCAGTTTTTGGCGGACGGTTGCGGCAAGATTAGCCGGGATGTAGGCCCGGGAGGCGGCGGAGCATTTCTGGCCCTGGTATTCGAAGGCTCCGCGGAGCAAGGCGGTGGCCAGCACATCGGGATCGGCGCTCTCATGCGCCAGCACGAAATCCTTTCCGCCGGTTTCCCCGACGATGCGGGGGTAGCTGCGATAGTGATGGATATTCTCGCCGATGGTCTTATAGAGATGGTTGAATGCCGCGGTTGATCCGGTGAAATGAAGACCGGCGAAGTCGCGATGGCTGAAGCAGACTTTTCCCAGCACGGGGCCGTCGACATAGATCAGGTTGATGACGCCATCGGGCAGGCCCGCTTCCCGGAGTACCCGCATAAACATCTGCGCCGCGAATATCTGGGTGTAGGCCGGTTTCCAGACGACGGTATTGCCGCAAAGGGCTGCCGACGTCGGCAGGTTTCCGCCGATGGCGGTGAAATTGAAGGGGGTAATGGCGAGGACGAAGCCTTCCAGCGGTCGCCACTCGGTACGGTTATGGACGCCCGCGCCGCTGACGGGCTGGACCCGGTAGATCTCGCTCAGGAAATGCACGTTCCAGCGGAGGAAGTCGATGAGCTCGCAGGCGCTGTCGATCTCGGCCTGGAAAGCGTTCTTGCTTTGCCCGAGCATCGTCGTGCCGTTCATATAAGGCCGGTATTTCGTGGCGATGAGATCAGCCGCTTTCAGGAAGATGCCGGCCCGGTTCTCCCAACTGATCGCCGCCCATTTTGTCCTGGCGGCAAGTGCGGCCTCGATCGCCTGGCGGACATGCTCCTCATCCCCTTCATGAAAATGGCCGAGGGTGTGCGCGATCTCGTGCGGGGGATGCATCGCGATCTTTTTACCGGTGCGTACTTCATGGCCGCCGATATACATCGGGATATCGTGCTGCGTGCTCTTTAGTTCCTTCAATGTCTTTTTGAGCTGTTCGCGTTCTTTACTGCCCGGGGCGTAGTTGAGAACAGGTTCGTTGACAGGTGCGGGGTAGTGAAAATATCCTAAGCTCATGTAGTTGATGTTTCTTTTTCAGCCATTAAATATGCTTTGATAAAGCCGTCCAGTTCGCCGTCCATGACGGGTTGGACATTACCGACCTCGTAGTCGGTGCGGTGATCCTTTATCATCTTGTAAGGGTGGAAGACATAAGACCGGATCTGCGACCCCCATTCGATCTTCTTCTTTGTCGAGTTGGCGGCGTCCTTTAGCGCTTCGCGACGGCGCAGCTCTTCTTCGTACAGCCGGCTTCGCAGCATTTTCAGGGCTTTCTCCCGGTTCTCGCCCTGGGTGCGGGCCTGCTGGCATTCGATGATGATGCCGCTCGGAAGGTGCCGGACCCGCACGGCCGTTTCGACCTTGTTGACGTTCTGGCCGCCTTTGCCGCCGCTGCGATAGAATTCCCATTCCAGGTCGGCGGGGTTGACCTCGATCTCGATGCTGTCATCCACGAGAGGATAGACGAAGACCGAGGCAAAGGAAGTATGACGCCGGGCGTTGGAATCGAAGGGTGAGATCCGTACGAGCCGGTGTACCCCGCTCTCGGCTTTCAGGAAGCCATAGGCGAAGGGACCTTCGAATTGAAGTGTGGCGCTTTTGATGCCGGCGCCTTCACCCTCCTGCAGGTCGAGCTCGGTAACGGACCAGCCCTGCTTCTCTCCATACATCCGGTACATCCGCATCAGCATTTCGGCCCAGTCCTGGCTTTCGGTGCCCCCGGCTCCGGAGTTGATCTGCAGTACGGCCGGCAGTTCGTCTTCGGGCTGGTTGAGGGTGCTCTTGAATTCCACTTCCTCTACCAGGCGAAGCGCTTTCTGATATGCTTCCCGCGTTTCTTCCTCGCTGGCTTCGCCGGCCTTCCAGAAATCGAAAAGAACGGCAAAGTCCTCGACGGCCGTCTCGACCGATTCGTAGAGCTTCACCCAGAATTCGTTCTGTTTGATATTTTTCAGGATCTCTGTCGCCCTCCGGTTGTCGTCCCAGAAGCCGGGGCTTAATGAAAGTTGCTTTTCTTCATTTATTTTGTATCGTCGGTTATCGACGTCAAAGAAACCTCCTCAGGACCACAAGCCGGTCCCTCATAGATTTGATCTGTTCCTGTGTCATTCCGCAAAAGTACGAAATGTTGTAAATTCAACCTACAATTCAACTAACCGTTTATGTTAACCCACTACCTGCGTGTCGCGTTCCGTGTTGCCAGCCGTCATAAGTTGTACAGCCTGATCAATATCGGCTGTCTGGCCATCGGCCTTGCCGCCGTCATGACCATCCTGCTTTATATCCTGCACGAACATAGCTATGATGGATGGCATGTAAACGCCCGGCGGATCTATTCGGTAACCACGCATTCGTCTTTTGGGTCTTCCAACTGGACAAGCCCGCAATTAAGTTATCCGGCCGGGCCGGCCGCCTTGGCATCGGACCCCGGTGTGGAATCGATGGTAAGGGTCAGGTCTGCATTTGAAGGGGTGGATCTGCAGAATCCGAAAGTAGCCGGGATGCATTACCGGGAGACGACGCGCTTTCTTTATGCCGACAGCAACTTCTTTCGCTTTTTCAGTTTTCGGCTGTTGCGTGGAAATCCCGAATCCGTGCTTGCCCGCCCTTATACGGTCGTACTGACGCAGTCGGCTGCAAAAAAATATTTCGGCAACGTCGATCCGGTCGGCCAAACGCTCACGCTTGACAAACAATACCTGCTGGAAGTAACGGGGGTTGCGGCTGACATGCCGTCGAATTCCAGTCTCAATTTTGACATGGTCGCATCGATTGCTACCATGAAAGGCCTGGATAAATATCAGGCCTATCTTCGGAACCAGCAACTGGAAACCGGTTCGTTCAGGACCTGGCTTCTGCTCCGAGGGTCTGCCGATACTTCGCGGGTGGCGCGAAATCTTTCCCGGATCGCGCTGGTAGCCGCCGGGAAACTACCAAAAAGCGATGCTCCGGCAGGAATGACGGAGAGCCATCAGTTTTCGCTGCTGCCGCTCACCGATACGCATTTAAAGATGTACGGCGGGATCGGCAACAATTATCTGGGGGTCTTCAGCTGGGTGGCGGCGCTTATCCTCATTCTGGCGATATTGAACTATATGAGCCTGGCCACGGCCCGGTCGGCTATGCGGGCAAAGGAGGTCGGCGTCCGCAAGGTAATCGGCGGAGGCAGGAGGTCCCTCGCGGGACAATTCTATATGGAATCGACCTTGTATGCCGTGTTGGCTTTTGCTGCAGGTGTACTGTTGTTCCTGGGTTTCCGCCCGTCGTTTTGCCAGTTGATGCAACTGCCGATAGACGCCGGTTACATTGCCAATCCGGTCGTGCTCGGATCTTTCGCGGCATTGTTGCTGGTCGTCATCCTGATCTCCGGCAGTTATCCGGCGCTCGTTCTGTCGTCATTCCGGCCGGTGCTGGTACTGTATGGCAAGCTGAGCCGCCAGCGGAGCGCCGAGCGGATACGGAAGGGATTTCTTGTCTTTCAGTTCTCGCTTTCCATGGCGCTCCTCGCCTGCGCCTTTGTCGTCGGTAAGGAGCTCTACTATATCCGCCATATGGATACGGGGGTCGCCAGGGAGAATATCGTGATGTTCCCTTTTGCCGGAACGTTGGAGCATTATGCCGCTTACCGGTCGGCCGTTGCGGGAACCCCGGGGATCGGGCAGGTCGCGACAAGCATGTATAAGCTGTATTCCGGCACCTCGTTGGTCCAGCTCGTCCAGTTGCCCGGAAAGACCGGCACGGAACAACTAACGTTCATGATCACGGACAGCAGCCTCATCCCGCTATTGGGGCTTGAATGGAAAGAGAAACCCAGTCCGGCCGCCAACTGGTTCGACCGGGGACACCTGGCGCTTAACGAAGCGGCGGTCGACGCCTTCCATTGGAGGGGCCGGGCGAGCGGCAATCAGTTTAAGTTCGGCGATACCACGGTTATGGTTTCCGGCGTACTGAAGGATTTCAACTTCTCCTCGCTTCATTCGCCCATAACGCCCCTGGGCATCCAGGTCACGCGCGACGCCGGGGAATGGGGCGATGGTTTCGAAGGTGTGCTCTATGCGAAGATCGGGCCTCATGTCAATGTGCCGTCGGTCATCGAGGCCGTTCACCGCATATACGCCCGTTATGACGCGCGGACGCCGTTCGAATATACCTTCCTCGATGAGGAATTCGACAGTCAGTACAAGCTCGAGGACCGGCTGGCAGGTCTGATGAATATTTTCACGACGATAACTATCGTCATCGCCTGTCTTGGGCTTTTCGCCCTGGCGGCCTTTGCCGCGCAGCAGCGGCTGAAAGAGATAGGCATCCGCAAGGTATTGGGCGCTTCGGTCGCCTCGATCAGCGTGTTGTTGTCGCGGGACTTTCTGCGGCCGGTTCTGCTATCGGTTGTGATCGCCTCCCCGCTGGCATGGTGGTTCATGCACCGGTGGTTGCAGGACTTCGCGTACCGCACGGCGATAAGCTGGTGGATCTTCCCTGCGACGGGAGTGGGGCTGCTGCTGATCGCGCAGTTGACGGTGCTATTGCGAACGGTCAAAGCCGCGCGGACCAATCCGACTGTGAACCTTCGCAGCGAGTAGGGTTACGCGCGGTCGCCGGTCACTTGATCGACGTGATAGCGGTCGAGCCGTGCTGGCTTTCGGTCTTTATGATGCCGACGCCGGGGGCGTACCATTCGGTGCCGTCGATATTGACCGTCGTAGGGAAAGGTCCGGACTTGAAACTGGCCTTACTCTTATAAGCTATCTTGATACACTTCCAGGTGCCGGCGGTCGTCGTAACCGTATCCTGGCCGATCACTTTACGGTCAAATACCGACATGGAGACGGTCGATCCGAATGCAAAGGGATTGGGAGGTGGCGGAGGACCGCCGTTGGGTGGAGTATTGGGAGGAGTGGGGGTGTTGGACATAACGATGCTGGCGCTTTTAAGCGTATCGCCGGCCTTCATTCCGGAAGGATATTCCAGGATGCCCGTTCCACCGGTGACCTGGGCGGTATTCATTCGTTCAGCCTGCCCCTGTGGCAGCATCAGCTTCATGTCGACCTGGAAGATACCGCCGGTGCACTTTATCGTACTGGAAGTGGTGGCCCCGGCTGTTTTGCCTTTTTTATCGAACATTTGTGAATTGAGCGTGGCGGTAGTGACGCCGCCGGAGTTGCTGACATTGGAGACGGTGTAGACCTCCTTACCGGCCGGTTCGCCTTTTTTGTTGTAGATGGTCATTTCGATGCTCTTGCCTTGTTGCATAAACAGATAATGCGAGCAATCCTGTGACAGGGCGGCAATGCCGGTTAAAAGAAACAGGGTTAAAAAAGGGGCGAACTTTTTCATATTATAAATTGTTTGAATCAGGAAGGTAGGCTATTTTTTAACTTCGGCGCATACCACAAATGGGTATAATTTTTCCCAGGACCGGTTGAATAATAGTTAGCGAACCTTTATCATATTCCGGCATTGTTATTGAAAACAGTATAAAAAGATTGTTCACTTTAAATTAATATATATGAGTGCTCAGAAAGTTTTAATAGGCGCCCTTTCGGGTCTTGTGGCAGGCGTGGCTATCGGTATTTTGGTCGCCCCGGCCGAAGGTGGCGAGACCCGTCAGCGGATCTCCGATACCGCCGACTCGTTGAAACGGAAATTGAGAAGACTGAGAGGCATTACTACCGATGAGCTGGATGAATTGAGAGAGATCTTCGAGCGGGAGACGGAAGGTTTAAGGGATGATGTTCGTATCCGGATAATGAATCTCCTCAAAGCCGCAAAAGAAAAAGGAAACCACGTTAAGGAGGAAGCATTATCATGATTTGATGATGCTTTCGGTAAGGAGGGGAGCCCAATGGGCTCCTTTTTTATTTAGCGACGCGGGAATTCCTCAAATCCCGTTAATTTGCGGCCTCACCCAATCCAAGTTATCATATGCCTGTCGACCTTCGATCCGATACCGTTACCCGACCTACGCCGGCAATGCTGGATGCGATGATGCATGCCGAGGTAGGAGATGATGTTTTTGGGGAAGACCCTTCGATCAATGAGCTTGAGAAGATGGCTGCCGGGCTCTTCGGGATGGAAGCGGCGTTGTATTCGCCAAGTGGAACCATGTCCAACCAGATCGGGATCAAATGTCATACGCAGCCGGGGGATGAAGTGATCTGTGAGCGGAGCTCCCATGTTTATGTGTATGAGGGGGGCGGGATCGCGTTCAATTCCGGTTCGCAGGTCAGGGCCCTCGAAGGCGATCTCGGGCGGATCACGGCCCAACAGATCAGCCAGGCCATCAACCCCGATGACGTCCATCGGGCGAGGACGTCGCTGGTTTCTCTGGAGAATACCGCCAATAGGGGCGGGGGCAGTTGTTATGACTGGGAGGAGATCCTGCGCATCCGGCAGCTATGCACCGACCAGCGGCTAAAATTGCATCTGGATGGGGCCAGGCTCTTCAATGCGCTGGTGGCGAAGGGGCAAACGGCCAGCTCATATGGACAGGTGTTCGACAGCATTTCAGTTTGTCTCAATAAAGGGCTGGGTTGTCCGATCGGGAGCATCCTGATGGGACCGGCCGCTTTTATCCGGCAGGCCCGGCGGGTCCGGAAGGTCTTTGGCGGCGGGATGCGGCAGGCGGGCTTTATGGCGGCCGCCGGAATATATGCGCTGCGGCATCAAATCGACCGGCTGGCGACCGACCATGCGCATGCGATGCAGATTGCGGCGGCGCTGGAGAAGAAAGGGTTTGTACGCCGGATACTCCCCGTCGAGACCAATATCATTATCTTCGAGGTGGACCCGGTGTTACCGGCGAAGACACTGACCCAGCGGTTAAGGGAATCGGACATCCTGGCGATCGCGATCGCGCCCACCCAGGTGCGGTTCGTCACCCATCTGGATATCAGCCCGGAAATGGTCGGGCACACGGTTGAAGTCATCGGGCGGTTGTAGCCCGCGGCGGAGCGGCCGTCGAACATTTGTAAATAACCATTTGTATTAGGCTTAATCAATTCAACTAAAATTACCGCTATGTTCCCCAAAGTGACACCCACAGAGACAAAGGCCTGGCAACAATTACGGCAGCACCATGATTCGGAGATAAAGGGAACGCATATGCGCTCGATATTCAAGGCCGATCCGCAGCGGTTCTCCCGATATTCACTGCGCCTCGACGATATCCTCTTCGACTTCTCGAAAAATATCGTTACCGACAAGACCCTGGAGTTGCTAAGACAACTGGCGGTGGAGTCGAAGGTGAAGGACGCCATAGAAGCGATGTTCAACGGCGAAAAGATCAACCAGACGGAAGATCGCTCCGTACTTCATACGGCGCTGCGTAATCTTTCGGGCGACCCGGTCTACTCCGACGGCAAGGATGTGATGCCCGACGTGCGGCGGGTGCTGGCGCAGATGAAGGACTTCTGCGGCCGTGTCCATAGCGGCGAATGGAAGGGTTACAGCGGTTCAAAGATCAAATATATCGTCAATATCGGCATCGGCGGCAGCGATCTCGGCCCGGTCATGGTCACCGAAGCGCTCCGGCCCTATTGGGTGGAGGGAATGGAGGCGCATTTCATATCCAATGTAGACGGTACTCAGATCGTGGAGACCCTGAAGCAGGTAACGCCGGAGGAAACGTTGTTCCTTATCGCTTCGAAGACCTTCACCACCCAGGAGACCATGACCAACGCTCATACCGCGCGGGACTGGTTCCTGAAATCCGCGAAGGATGAAAAGCAGGTAGCCAGGCATTTCGTGGCGCTGTCGACCAATGAGAAGGAGGTCGTCAAGTTTGGGATCGATAAGGCCAATATGTTCGAATTCTGGGATTGGGTTGGCGGACGGTATTCGCTGTGGAGCGCGATCGGGCTTTCCATTGCGCTGACGGTCGGATACGACAATTTCGAAACCTTATTGAAGGGGGCGCACCAGACCGATCTGCATTTCCGGAATACGGCATTCGAACAAAACATCCCGGTTACGATGGCGCTGATCGGGTTGTGGTATACCAATTTCTTCGGTTCGCAGACGGAGGCGATCCTGCCGTATGACCAATATATGCATCGTTTTGCAGCCTATTTCCAACAGGGGAATATGGAAAGCAATGGCAAGAGCGTCGACCGGAACGGTCATCCGGTCGGCTGGTCTACTGGTCCTGTCGTTTGGGGTGAGCCGGGCACCAACGGGCAGCATGCCTTCTATCAGCTGATCCATCAGGGAACGGTCCTGATCCCCTGTGACTTTATCGCTCCGGCGATCAGCCATAACCCGATCGGCGATCATCATGTCAAGCTGCTGTCCAACTTCTTCGCGCAGACGCAGGCGCTGATGAATGGGAAGACAAAAGAGGAGCTGGAAGCGGAGAAAGTACCCGCCGCGCTCATCCCATATAAGGGCTTCAGTGGCAACAGGCCTACTAATTCATTCCTGATCAAAGAAATAACGCCATTTACGCTGGGCGAGCTTATCGCATTGTATGAGCATAAGATCTTTGTTCAGGGGGTCATCTGGGATATCTTCACGTTCGATCAATGGGGGGTCGAGCTGGGTAAGCAGCTGGCCGGGAAGATCCTGCCGGAGCTGCAGAACGACGATGAGGTCAAGTCCCATGACTCTTCAACGAACGGGCTGATCAATGCCTTTAAGAAGATGCGGTAAGGTCTGATCCTGAGGGTCTTGGTCGATAGAAACGGGGTCGCCTTTGACCGGAGGCCAGAAAAAAGGGCGGTGTTGAAACACCACCCGGCTTAGGTCTAACCATTGTTGCCATAAAAACAATTGAAGCAGTTACGGAAGGGATTCGAACCCTCGTAAAAGGTCATGCGGACCTCCGCCTTGCCTCTCGGCCACGTAACTCATGTTTGGATCCGGAACGATGCGCAGCGAATCCGAGAGCAAGATACATAGGCGCAATTAGTCTACCAAATAAGTAGACTAATAAATAAAAACTTTTTTAGGTTTTTGTTATAAAATAAAAAATGAATGGGTTCGTTTTCCGTTAACTTTGCCCCCATCAAAAAACTTTCGGCAAGATCTACCATGGAGCACAATGATCGTATTCTCCCCAAATCTTACACTCGTTCTTCCCACAATGCCCTTCGGGCTATTTGCATAGCCGGGATATGCGGTCTGATCGTCATCAGCGCTTGCAATAACGGTCGTACCACTCCCGGGACCGGCGACACGGCGGCTACTGCCAGGACCACCGCGTCAAAAGATACGGTTGCTCCCACGGCCGCGGCCCCGCTGGATACGGCGCTTTATAACAAATTATTAGTGCACCTCGCCAATGGCGATTCCACGCACCGCTGGCCGGTAAAGACGGCGTATCCGAATTCCGGCGCCATTTTGCCGTTCAATCGGATCGTTGCCTACTATGGTAATCTGTATTCCAAGAATATGGGCGTGCTGGGCGAGTATCCGCCAAATGAAATGTTGCAGAAGCTGCAGGGCGAATGTAAGAAATGGCAGGCCGCCGATCCTACGATCCCGGTACTGCCCTGTCTCCACTATATTGCCGTCACCGCGCAAGGCGCTCCTGGCAAGGACGGCAAATACCGGGCGCGGATGCCGTTCAAACACATCGATTCGATCCTTCATATGGCGGCCAGGATCAATGCCATCGTATTTCTGGATATCCAGGTAGGGTTCAGCAATGTGCAGACGGAAGTCCCCCTGCTGGAGAAATATCTGAAAATGCCAAACGTCCATCTCGGGGTCGATCCGGAATTTGCCATGACGAAGTCCGGTAAAAAACCGGGTAAGATCATCGGTACGTTGGATGCCTCGGATGCGAATTGGTGCATCGAATATCTTTCGAAACTGGTCAAGGCAAACAATATTCCCCCCAAGATCCTGATGTTCCACCGGTTCACAAAGAACATGCTCACCAATCCCAGGCAGATCCATCCAACCCCGGAATGTCAGTTCATACTGGACATGGACGGCTGGGGACCGGTCAGCCTAAAAACGGACAGTTACAAGGACTATGTGGCCAATTTCCCGATCGAGTTCACCGGCTTCAAGTTATTCTACAAGAACGACATCAAGAAACCGCGTGGGGTCAATATGAAGGAGACGCAAATGATGACGCCGGCGCAGGTGCTGGCGCAGAAGCCCTCTCCAATCTATATCCAGTATCAATAAGCGGGGACACTGCTAAGGAAGCTTAGTTCCCGTTTGGTCGCGCCGGTTACGTTCAAGGTATCCGTCAAGGGATAACGGCCCGCTGCCTTCCACCAGGAAAAAGATCGCCAGCAATAAGGCCACAATGGCGAGTAGCAGCTCATTCCCCGCCTGGAAGCCACCTTTTTGGGAATTGATATCGATGATTGCGCCGATAAGGATCGGCAATTGCAGCAGGCACATCAACCGGGTCCACAGTCCGCACAGGATCAGGAAACCGCCAAAAATATTCATCGTGCTGATGATGATGGGAAGCCAGTGGGTATTGTTTTGGGCCAGGTGGCGGTTGCCGTAGATCAGTTGCTCCAATAGCGCCGAATCGTGCATGAAATTAATGCCCTTTCCAAGCAGGATCAGGCCAAGGCCTATCCGCAGGATCACCAGCCAGCGGGGGTGATGGGCGATACTCCATTGTCTGACTTGTTGCAACGTGCTCATAGAAGGGAATTTATACTATCAGCCGCAATTGCCGTGCCCCTACTTCGCTCCTAACCAGCTCTGTCTGAACTGTGTTATCGCAGGCGTAACCGGTAGCCCGGCGGTCTCAAAGCTTTCCACAACCAGGGCGGGATTCTCGATCGGGGTGATCTGCGTGGTCCGGTCCTCATTGCGGTGGGAATACCGGATAGTTACAGGATTGCCCGGATGCAGCCGGTCGAGGACGGCGGTCAAGTCGGCGAAAGTCCGGATGTCTTGATTATCAATAGCTATTATTTTGTCATCGGCATCCAGTCCAGTGGCGTAGAGCGGGGTCCCGCGAAGGGTATTGCCCATGATCAGCAGGCCCTCGCGCTCAGACATCTGGGGGGCGCCGATCCAGGCCTTATCGGGATTCGCTTTCCGGACACGGAAGCCGGCAGGGGCGAGAAGCGGGTTATAATCAATGGATTCATGACCATAGATATACCGCTCGAAGAAATCCTGGGCAAATTTCCTGTCATCCGTTACGGCGGCAAGCACATCCTGCAATCCTGACAAGGTGTAGGGCACTTCGGGCTTGCCGAATTTCTTCCATGCCGCCTGCATCAGGTCGTCCAGGGTCTTGTGATATTTAGCGCGCAACTCAAGGTCGAGCGCCAGAGCGATGGAGGCGCCATACGGATAATAGGAAGTAAAAGTATTCTGGAAGTTGGTCTTATCGACCGCGCTGCCGGCATCGGTGAATACCGCCATCTCGCTGGCCTGCACAGGGGAATAAAGCCGGGCGCCGGGTGTATTCGTTTTAACTTCGATCAGCTGGATGACTGTTCGCCGGACAAAGTCGGTGTCTTTTCCGATACCCGCACGGATCAGCATGAGGCTGCCGTAATATTGGGTGAACCCTTCCGCAAACCAAAGCTCCCGGCTCATATTGCTCTTTTCAAAATTGAAAGGCTCCAGGCTGCGCGGCCGGATGCGCTTGACGTTCCAGCAATGGAAGAATTCGTGGGCAAAGACTCCCAGCATGCGGTCTTCGCCGTGGAAAGGGGAACCGATGGTGATCATGGTGGAATTGCGGTGCTCCATACCATCCCCGTGGACATATGGGTTGATACTGGCAAGGAAAGTATAGGTCCCATAGTCATAGGCCGGGACCTCGCCATAAACGGCTTGTTCCTGCCGGACGATCCGTTGCACTTTTTCGCTGAAGTTGTTGAATTCGTTAGTGTCGGCCGCGCCGTCGAGGGCGATGCGGAAATTGTATGTTTTACCGTCGGAATTCTTAACGACCCAGTTGCGATAGCTGAGGTTGCCGATCACGACGGGACAGTCCATGAAAAATTGAAGGTTCCGCGCCATAAAGGTGCTGGGATCGTTGGTAGGCTGCAGCTGCGTGGCGATCGTCCAGTGGTTCTGGTCGGGGAGGTTGAAATGGATCGTGATGGGAACATTGTCGACGCCTTTCATCCACATGAATGCAGCCGGCATGTTCAGATGGATACCTGCGGGATCGATGCCCGCATAGGTGCCATCCGCGTAGTTGCCGAAGAGGGTATATTTTAGCCGCACGTAGGGGCCGGGATGCGGGACTTCGTATTCATCGCCATCTATTCGATTGACGGTCAGCGGCTTTCCAGACTGGTCGACTGCAGTCACGTCATAGACGTTCTTACCGAATTCGTGCGTGGAATAGCGACCGGGAGAAGACCGGCTCATCCGGAATACCGCCGTCCGGGTGGGGATGTCACTTACGATAACCTCGATCTGCGCCTCGTGGTGGTTGAGGTTTGGAAACGACACGATATAGCTGACGCGTTGGGAATAGGACTGTTCGAGACCGGCAAACACAAGGATTAAAAAAAGCCGTGGAAATACAGGCATACGATTAGGAAATGATTAGCCGAATATAGGGGAATTGGGCGGAACGGGAAATCTATCGCCGAGATTTGTAAGATTGAAATCTAAGCCCTATATTTAATTCGAAATCAACAATTCCTAAACTAAAAGTTGTTAACCGTTATGAAGAAATTTCTAGCTCTTGCTATTGCTTTTGGTATTCTCACTCAATGCAGCGTTTCTGCTGCCGTTATCGCTCCTTCCAAACCTGCTCCTTCCAAAGTCATGGCGCCGTTGAAGGCATCCGACGTCCGGATCCCGATCGGCAACACGGGTAAGACCGTTAGCCTGCTGGAACTGTCGACCATGAAGGTGGACGACCTCGAGCACCTGACCGGGCAGAAAATGGGATGGTTCAAGCGGATGGAGTTCAAACTGGCTCTAAAGAAGATCAAAAATTCCATCAAGCCGGACGGAACAGTCGACAGTAAAAAGCTGGCCCGACTGCGTGGCGGCTATTATGACGACGATGGCAGCTTCCATTTTGGCGGATTCGCCCTTGGATTTTTCGTGGGTCTGGTGGGAGTGCTGATCGCCTATCTTATCCAGGACGACAACCATCACCGGCGGGTGAAGTGGGCATGGATCGGATTCGGAACCTTCGTAGTCCTTTACGTGATCCTGATCATTGCGGCACTTTCGTCGGCGGGAGCCTAAAAGAATTTTTTGCTAAATGATGGCCGTCACCCGAAGAGTGGCGGCTTATTTTTTGAGCAGCATGAGATGAACGATCCAATAAGCCAGGATGCAGAGGGCGAGCAAGAGGCCGATGGTCAGGTAGGTCCAGGGGTCGTCTTTCAGCCGCCGTTTTAACCGGCGCTGCTTCTTTTTCGCCATGCTCTTTTGAAGCGCGGCGTTCAGCCCGTCGACGTAAGCCTGAAGGTTCTTCCGGTTATCCATTTGCTGGAGCCCTTCGACGGCATCGTTGAGGAAGGCATTGTCGGCCATGGATCGCTCGATGTCATGCAATTGCTCTGCGGGGAGATCGCCGCTGAGGTAGTCCATCAACTGTTGATTGTCGATGTCCTTGTTGCTATTGGCTAATATGTTGAGCAGATCCTTGTTCATTTCAGCTTGATTTCTCGCGGGCCTTTTTTTCCATTAACAGCTTTAGATTCCGTTTGCCATTTTGGATATAGCTTTTTACCTGCATCAGGGTATAACCGGTAGTTAACGCTATTTCCTGGTATGATCTTTTCTCCAGGTAGAACAAAATTACACAGAGTTTTTGCTCTTTTCCCAATTCCTCCAGGGATTGCCCCATCCACTCCAACCACTGTTCCTTTTCCTGGTGGCGGTTTTTCCCGGGGTCTTCATCCCAGCCGGCCAGCATGGTTTCGGATAGCTCGGCAGCCTGGCCATGGCGGTCGCGCAGCTTCATCAGGCAGTGATTACGGGCGATCGTGTAGATCCAGGATTTGAAATATTCCACGCGGTATTTCGCCAGCTCGGTGATCACTTTGACAAAGATCTGTTGTACGCAGTCCCTTGCTTCCTCCTCATTCTTAAGATATTTCATGCACACGCCAAACAACAAAAGGGTGTATCTGGGCAGAAGAATACCCAGCCAGTCATTGTCACTGCTGTTGTAGTAATGGTCCAGCAGTTCCTGGTCCGTCATATGATGATAGGCGCCTTTGGTCACATCAAGATATATAAATTAGATGCAGGAGCGGGAAAATTTCACAAAATCACAATATTGCGAAGGATTAACGGCGGAGTATTCATAAAATTTTGTGAAAGCCAATTCATTCTTTAATTTTCGCCCATGATCAGAGCAATTTGTTGCGTCCCCGTCAGCCCCCTAAGGTCAGAACCCTCACACCGGACAGAAATGGTCAGTCAGTTGTTGTTCGGTGAATGTTGTGAGATCCTCGATCAAACCAATCGCGACTGGTATCGGGTCCGGGTCAAATTTGACGGGTATGAAGGCTGGTGCCAGCCGATGCATCTGGTCGAAGTGAATGAAGCGGAGTATGAATCGGTGGGGCAGGCGCTGACACCGGAATGGGTAACCGCACTCGAATACAATGGTCATCCGATGATGGTCCCGATGGGCAGCCAGCTATCGGGGATGAAGAACGGGAAGGCGAAATGGCGGAAGAACCAGGTTCACTACAAGGGAAATATCTGGGATCCGGCGGAAGCGGGTACCGATCCCAAATCGATCCGGCAGCTTACCTACAAATTTCTGAATACGCCTTATCTATGGGGCGGTAGGAGTGTCTTTGGCATCGACTGCAGCGGCTTCACCCAAAGCGTCTTCAAATTCCTCGGGATATCCTTATTGCGCGATGCATATCAGCAGGCCGGGCAGGGTGAAGCGGTAGGGTTCCTCGAAGAGACGCGGACCGGCGACCTGGCATTTTTCGATAATGAAGAAGGGCGGATCACCCATGTCGGTATTCTTTTAAATACCAATGAGATCATCCATGCATCCGGAAAGGTGCGGATCGACAAGATCGACAATATGGGGATCGTGCAGTCGGAGAGCTTCGAGCGGACCCATCATCTCCGTGTCATCAAACGGTTGCTTGCCGAGAAATAACCTTTTACTTGCCGAGGAATAATACTTTTACTTGTCGAGGAATAATACTTTCCCGGCGATCAGCAGAAGAACGACGGCAAAAATCTTTTTCAGCGTGTGCTCGGAGACATTCAGCGAGATCTTGCTGCCAAGCCAGCCGCCAACCAGGAATCCGAGAAAGATCAGGAACACTACTTTGACGTCGATGTATCCTTTTTGATAATAATTCCATACAGCAAAGATGCCGGCAGGCAGGAGCAGGATGCCGAGTGACGTCCCGGTGGCCTGATGCTGGTCGAATTTCATGAGATATACCAATGCGGGAACGATGATGACGCCGCCGCCCAGGCCGACGAGGCCGCTAAGTACCCCGGCCAGCAGGCCCACGATGAGCAGCAAAAGGATCGTTGGAACAGACATATTGGGATCATTTTTTACGAAAGGTCTCGTCATAAAGATGGACGGCCTCTTCGATGACTTTGATGGCGGTTGTTTTATCGCCGAACTCTTCTACGACCACAGTTTTGTTCTCCAGCTTTTTATATTCTTCGAAAAAATGGCGGAGCTCTTCAAAAAAATGTTTCGGCAGTTCTTCGATATTGTTGTAGTGGTTGACGCTGGGGTCATGGGCAGCCACTGCGATGATCTTGTCGTCGGCGTCGCCGCTGTCCACCATTTGCATCACGCCCATGACCTTTGCTTCCATCAGCGTCAGGGCTTGCACCGGAAGGGATGTGATCACCAGGATATCCAGCGGGTCTTTGTCGTCGCCATAGGTCTGGGGGATGAAACCATAGTTTACGGGATAGTAGAAGGAAGAGTAAATGACCCGGTCCAGTTTCAGCAACCCGGAATCCTTATCGATCTCATATTTACAGCGCGAACCCTGTGGGATCTCGATGATCGCATTGACCATCCGGGGGGCGTTCTTGCCTACCGGAACCCCGTGCCAGGGATGAGAGACTGTCATCATAATGGGAGCTTTTGAAAGAAATGAGAGCACAAACCTACAGTAAAATGGGGATTCGGCAAAAATGCCTGCCTATCGCATGAGGGCCGTGCCGCCTACAGTGGCCAGCAGCCCGAGCACGACGCTTAGTGTAACGTACAGCACGAAAAAGCCGTAATTGCCTTCCCGGATCAAGCCGACGGCCTCGGATGAAAAACTCGAGAAGGTGGTATAGCCGCCGCAGATCCCGGTGATGAGGAACAGCCTCCATTCCGCGGTCAGCCAGGAATAGCGGATAGCGATCCCATAAAGCAGACCGATGAGGAAACAGCCGGTGAGGTTGACGACGAAGGTGCCTGTGGGAAAGGCGGTGGTCAGCTGGCGGTTGATCCCTAAGCTTAGAAGATAACGGCAGACGCTGCCCATGCCGCCGCCGAGGAATATGACAAAAATGGGTTTCACCTACGTTTATGGTTCAGGAACTCTTTCAGGTCCACGAGCCAGTCGCCGTTGATGCGGACGACCCGGATGGTAGTGGTATCTTGCTTATAGCTGTTGGCGTAGGTGTACGAGGTCACCGAATCGTTGACGGCATGGATATCGACGGGCCGGATATCCGCATCCTCGTATTTCTTGCGCTCCTCATGCGGCATGTTGTCATACTTCCGTTTCCACATGTCGAGCAGGGTCTTGTTGGTGGAGTCGGCATACAGGTAAAACCTGGCCTTGTCATAGTCGCCGTCGAGGGCGGCCCGGATGAATTCGCGGCCTGCATCCTGCGGGTCGTCTGCTTTTTTGAAGGAATGGATGTTGTTGCAAGCTGCCAGCATAAGCATAGCCGGCAGAACGAATTTTCGGATCATGGGAGTAAAGGTAAGGATTTATTCCTTTCCCGGGGGGCGGCCGAAGGTGCGGCGCTCCTGCTGCTCTTCCTGTTCGTGCTTGTCTTTTTCGTAGGCTTTGATGATCGCTTTCACCAGGCGGTGCCGGACCACGTCTTCCTCATCCAGCTCGATATGGGCGATCCCGTCGATGTTCTGCAGGATGTATAAGGCTTTGGCCAGGCCGCTCTTCTGATTCTTGGGCAGGTCGATCTGGGTAAGGTCGCCGGTGATGATGGCCTTGGCATTGGCGCCGATACGGGTGAGGAACATCTTGAGCTGGAGGTCGGTGGCGTTCTGCGCTTCGTCGAGAATGATAAAGGCATTGTCGAGAGTACGGCCACGCATATAGGCCAGCGGGGCGATCTCGATCGTGCGGGTGCTCATGTAGTAGCCGAGTTTGTCGGCAGGGATCATATCGTCGAGCGCGTCATAAAGCGGCCGCAGATAGGGGTCGATCTTTTCCTTCAGGTCACCCGGGAGGAAACCGAGGCTTTCGCCGGCTTCGACGGCAGGGCGGGTCAGGATGATCTTCTTGACCATTTTGTTCTTCAACGCCCTTACGGCCAGCGCGACGGCAGTATAGGTCTTACCCGTACCGGCGGGGCCGATGGCGAAGACGATGTCGTTCTTTTCGGCTGCGCCAACCATCCTTTTTTGGTTGACGGTCCGGGCCCTTACTGTTTTCCCGTTGGGGCCGAAGACAAGGATGTCATTGGGATGCCGGTCGACAAAATGATCGACCGTTTCGGCGTCATCGCCGCCCAGGATCTGTTCGAAATAGTTCTCGCTGACGTGGCCGTTCCTTTCGAGGTATTGGACCAGCAGATCGATCTTTTCCTTGGCTGTCTCCACCTGCTCGGGTGAGCCGCTTAGTTTGATCTGGGTTCCGCGGGAGAGAATTTTCAGTAAAGGGAATTTTTTCTTAAGGATATCCAGCTTTCCGTTGTTTACGCCAAAGAATTCAATGGGGTTAACGGTTTCCAGGTTGATGATAGTCTCAGTCAAATTCAGTGCTTTTTTAGCGTTCGAATAGATTTATTTTCTGTACGGACTTCGTAACGGGTACTTGCGGGGCCGTACGGCTTTTTTCAAATATAACCCGGCCGGACATTAATATCAGATAATTCTTATTAACAGCATGTGAATAGCTGGCGATGTATCTGCCGAATCCGCCAAGAGAATAACAAGATGCATTACGATTTTGTTCGTAAGCCTATCCCCTAAATTTTATTGTCATCGCCTGATGAAATCATTTTGCAGGATAGCCCTGGCGGGAAGGCGAATGGGGGCCGATTTGGATAGAAAGCAAGAGGGGGAAGGTTGCCGTGTAGTAAGTGGATTTAGCGGATGATTAGCGCGAAAATCCGGAGGAGCCCAATTCTTCCTCGATCAGGTTATGGAAGGTGGTTTCATTCTCCCAGATCCAGGCAGGCAATTGTTGCTTCAAGATCTTCCATACTCCGTCTTCGCGCTGCATCCGAAGCACGATCCGGTTGCCGCGGTCATCGCTCACGTCTACGGTGAACAGACCTTCCTGTAAACCGTTCGATTTCCGGAAATTAAACTCTCTCAAACGGCCATCGGCCTTTACCAACTTGGTGAACTGAATGTTCCTGATGAACTGGATCTGCATAAGGCTCCCTTTGAAAATGTTAATGAACAATTCGCGTGCTACTTATCAGGGGGGCTTCTTAAAGAATAGTGAATTTTTTTACGCAGGGATCGGGTGGATGATTTAGCAATTCGGGGCGTACGGAATTATTATAAAGATAATAAAAATGCGTTGTTATGGGGTATAAAAAATAAAATTCTTTGATGGATTTATCCACGATCTTAGGTCGGCAATATTTGATGCGGCGAAATAGTTGCATCTTTCCATAACCTATTCAATAATAAATGCTTGAGAATGTCATCAAGAATTTTGATCATCGGAGCGGGCGCGTCGGGATTGATGGCAGCGCGCCATTTGGCTGCTAAGGGTTTTCCCGTTACCCTGTTGGAGGCGGCGACGGTAGCGGGCGGCAGGATACATTCCATTTCCATCCCCGGGGTATCCGGTTTAGTGGAAGCGGGGGCCGAATTCGTCCATGGTGACCTGCCGCTTACGCTTCAGTTGGCGCATGAGGCGGATATTTCGCTGATCCCTACGCATCATTCGCAAATAACTCCGCAAGCGACGCCGGAGAGTGAGCAAATGGAAGCGCCATTCAATTGGGATGAGCTGATGGAAGCGATGGCCCGGTTAGACAAGGATCAACCCATCGCGGAGTTTCTCGACATGCATTTTGCCGGGGAAAAATATGCCCGGCTCCGGCGATCGGTGCAAGGTTTTGCCGAAGGTTACGATCTGGCTGACCTCGCGACCGCAAGTACGAAAGCGCTGTATGCGGAATGGTCGAATGAGGAAGAAAGCGGCGAGTATCGGGTGGAAGGCGGCTATGGTCGAATTGTGGACTTCCTGGTCCGCGAATGCCGGCGTTTGGGCGTTAAAGTGCATTTCGACGCCCGGGCCATGGAAGTACACTGGCAGGAGGGGAAGGTGGAGGTAACGACAATGGGGGGCCAGAAATTTACCGCGGAGCGGCTGATCGTTACCGTGTCGCTGGGGGTGCTGCCGGGAATTGTCTATAAGCCTTCGATACCTGAAGTGATGCGGGCGGCCGCGGGGATCGGCTATGGCACGGTGATCAAGATCCTTCTTGAATTCAGGACCCCGTTCTGGCGCGAGCAGCGGCCGGGTACGAAAACGTTGTTCATCCTCAGCCAGCAGCCGGTGCCCGTATGGTGGTCGCAGGTTGAGGAAGGGTCCGGGCTGTTGACGGGATGGCTAACTGGGAAGAATATGCGCCGGTTCCGGGAGCTTGATCCGCAAGGCCGGTTGGAGGAGTGTCTTTTGTCCCTGGCGGCTATCTTCTCCCGCGATATCGCTTTCCTTCGGGATCAGCTGGCGGTTTTCCGCATCTTCGACTGGCAGGAACAGCCTTATGTCCACGGTGGTTATAGTTACGATATGGTAATCACCCCGGCATGCCGGAAAGTATTGCAGACCCCGGTGGCGGAGACCCTCTATTTCGCGGGGGAAGCGATCTATGAAGGAAACGCCCCCGGGACGGTCGAAGCGGCGTTGCACAGCGGTCTTGAAGTCGCCGATAAAATAATAGCGCGGCACTAACCGCGCTATTCAGCGTATATATAGATAGAAAGTATTGTCGTGTTTAAACGAATTGGTCTCTCAGCGCCCTGATCTCCTCGTGATTTGAGCGTAGCGCTTCCTCCTGACGGACCAGCAGCTCGCGGATATAGGCGGGAAGCGCGTTATGCTCCAGGGCGGAATGATAGGCGCTCTGGGTAGCGTCTTCCACGGCCTCGCAATTCGACAGGATCGTATGGCGGTTGTTACCGGTGAAGATCGCCCGCACTTCCATCCATGCCCGGTAGATCTTGCCGCTGGTCGTGGTCCCCTGTTCGACCTCGGCGCCCAGCGCCTGTACTTCGGTCGCCAGCGCTATTTTGTTGCGATGGCTTTCGGCGATCATCGTGGCGTAAAGGATCTTCAGGTCTTCATCTTCCGGTCTCGTTTCGCGGATGGCCCGCTCGTATCCCACTATGCGGTCGTTGTTGATCTGGATCAGGTCGTTAAGCACTTCGATGGTTTCTCTTGTATTTTGCATAATCCTAATTTGAATAGCGAGTGGCAAAATCGTGCCAGGCCTTATTTCCGTTTACGACCAGTTAACAACAGGCGGCGGCCGGGGTATTTATTCCTCAACGCCGTTGCCTTTCCGTTAGAATATCTTCTTGATCTCCACTGCTTTCCGCTGAGCGATCAGCCGGTTGATCAGAGTGGCTTCGCCCGCCGGCAGGTCCAGCTCGGCGGCGATCTTCGTCAGCAGCGCGTCTTCGCGGGGATCGAGCGTGGGATCGTCCAGCAAGAGTTCCGTACAATACGAGTAGAGGGCTAGTTCGTTGACAGGTTGGATGAGGCGGAGGAGATAACGGATGTAGACCTGTTCGTCGCGGATAGAGGGCTTGTATGCGAGATAGGCAATCAACTCTTTTCTGATGTCGATGCGCGGCGGAAGCCCCAGTAAGGTCAGCTTGGCGGAAAGATCGTCCAGCTCGGAAGCGGTGAATTGTTCATCCTCCATGCAGCAGTGAAAGAATAAGTGGCAAAGGGCCTGATCCTGGCTATCGACGGTCAGTAGATAGGCGTTATCCGCTGGCGGGAAAGATTGCATCGGTTCGTTTACAATTCCGATGAATCAACTATTGTGCCTGCCCGGCGCGTCTCGAAGCTTTGGATTTTGTTGCGCAGAATGCGGTTCTCCTCCCGGAGGTTATCCATGCGTTGCAGTAAATGGGCGAGGGCTTCGATCCCCTCGAAGTTGATCGCGAGGTCGTAATGCCAGCGGACGAATTTCTCCAGCGCAGGCAACTCTTCGGCGGGAAGCAGGATCGCGCCGTCACGAATGGTCATGCCTATCAGGCCCGATTCATGAAGTCCTTTAATGAAGGAGATCTCCACATGATGAAAGGCACAAAATTCGCCTGCTGCAATGAAGTCCGGTGAATGCATATCGATCGGTTGTATGACGAATCAGGTTATTTTTCTCTCAGTTTTTGCAATTCCCGAAACAGTTCTTTTTCTCTTTCACTCAGGCCGGAAGGGAGCTGGATCTCCAGCGTAACAAAGAGATCGCCGTGCTGGCCTTCCTTTTTATAGACGGGAAACCCTTTCCCTTTGAGCCGGAGCGAAGTGCCGTTAGGTGTTTCCGGTTTGATCTTCAGCTTTACTTTTCCGTTGAGCGTATCGACCATGATCTCGCCGCCCAGTATCGCCGTATACAGGTCGGGACTTGCTTTGGCGTAGAGGTCGTTGCCATCTCTTCTCCAGCGGGGATCGTCAGCGATCACGAAGGTGATATACAAGTCGCCGTCCGGGCCGCCATTGGTACCGGGCCCGCCATGACCTTTCAGTTTGATCACCTGACCGTTCTCGACGCCGGCGGGAATGGTGATACGGATATTTTTTTCGTTGATGGTCAATACCTGTTGGTGGGTGTTGGCCGCCTCGGCGAGGCCCAGGTGCAGTTCAGCCTGATAGTCCTGGCCGCGGAATGCCGATCTGCCGCCCCTGCCCGACCGGCCGAACAGGGATTCAAAGAAATCCGAGAATTCACCGCCGCCGAATTCACCACTGTCTTCCGCGCCGCCGGATCCAAACCCGCTAAATCCGCCGCTGTCTGCGCCGCTGAAGTCGCCACTGCCTGCACCGAAGCCGCCCGGGCGGTTGCCGAAGCCACCGCGACGTCCCGCGCCAGCGGATTGCTGGGCTTTTTCGAATGCTTCGGCATGCTGCCAGTCTTTTCCGTATTGGTCGTATTTCTTTCGTTTTTCCGGATCGCTGAGCACCTCGTTCGCCTCGTTGATCTGTTGGAATGTTTTATTGGCTTCCTTATCGTTGGGGTTCAGGTCCGGGTGATGCTCCCGGGCCAGTTTCCGGTATGCGGACCGGATCTCGTCCTGGGTGGCGGTCTTGCTCACGCCCAATATTTTATAGTAATCGATAAAATCCATGGTACAAAGGTACGGTGTTGGCATAGTTTTTTTACCGCTTGTTGAAATCTTCGATCATGAGACGATTCCTGGCAATAGCGGTGCTGCTGGCGGGCACGCTGGGCATGGGCGGCTGCGGCAGCGGCTCGACCGATGTGAAAAATCCGAAGACGGATACGAGTACCGATATGGGCCCGGCGCCCGATAACAATGCCGCTACCAATCCTTCCCTGGCGGATACCGGTTTTGAAAAGAACCGGGCCCGGCCGGTCACGGATTCGGCAAAGAGAAAATAGGGGTGGTCCGGCGGAGGGCGGCTTGGCGAACGCAGCGGTGGTGCAGGTGGCCGCCTACAAGTCCCGGCTGACGGTGAAGAAGAACCGGCTTCCCTGCCCGGGTGTCGATTCAGCCCAGATGCTGCCGCCATGCAGTTCGGCGATCTTTTTGCCGTGTGCGAGCCCGATACCGGAGCCTTCGTATTTCGTCCGGCTGTGCAGCCGCTGAAAAATAATAAAGATACGTTCGAGGAATTGAGGTTCGATGCCGATGCCATTGTCTTTAACCATGAATTTCCAGGATGTGGGCTCGGGTACCGCTTCGATGTCGATCTCCGGGGTGCGGTCGGGATGCCGGAACTTGATGGCGTTGGCGATCAGGTTTTGTAGCAGTAGCTTAAGCTCTGTCGGGTAGGCCCGCAAAACCGGCAAACCATTCGACCGGATGTGGGCGCCGCTTTCCTGAATACTCTGGTCCAGGTCGGCCAGCACTTCGGCCAGCGTCTCCCGGCTATCGACCGTCATGGCCTCCTTCTCGCGGCCGATCCGCGAATAATCGAGCAGGTCCTTGATCAGGGTCTTCATGCGGTCCGAGCCCTGTGACACATATTCCAGATATTTAGCGCCATTGCTGCCGAGCCGGTCGCCATATTCCTTGTGCAGCAGCCCGACGAACCCTGAGATGGTCCGCAGCGGTTCCTGCAGATCGTGACTGGCAACGTAGGCGAACTGCTCCAATTCCTTGTTCTTGCTTTCCAGTTCCGCGGTCCGTTGTCTGACCTTTCGTTCCAGGGAATTGTTGGCTTCGCGATTTTCCATCTCCAGTCTTTCCAGCTCTTCGGCCATCGAATTGAAATGATTGGCCAGGGTGCCGATCTCGTCCTGTGAAAAAGCGACCGCTTTACGACGGAAATTGCCGCGGGCGACGGCCTGGGAGGAAAGGAGTAGCTCTTTCAGCCCGCGCTGGATACCCCGGCTCACGGTGATGGTTAGTAGCAGGCCGGTGCATTCGACGGTCAGCGCCACGATGAACAACAGCCGAAGGATAACGTGCTCCAGCCAGCGCGATCCTTCTCCAAGGGCAAAGGAGAAATCATCCTCCAGTGGGGTCATACGGTCATTCAGCGGGGGGATCCGGTCCAGGATCGCGTCGACCCGTTGCTGGGAGTATGGCCGGCTGCGGACTTCCCGATGCAGCTGTTCGCCCAGGGCCATGAATCCCGAAATGACCTCATCGGCCTTCGTCCAGGCAACGATGGCGCGGGAGATATATTTATTGCCGTGGAACCGGAGAAAGAGTTTGATCATCCCGTCCACGTCATCGGATTCGTTGCGCCCTTCGATGAATCCCTGACGGACGATATCGAGATCTGCTTTGCCGGGACCCTTGCTGAGCTCCAGCCGGGCCTTGCGATCACCCAGGTTCACCTTCATGAAGCCTTCGAACTTTTCATAATCGGCTTCGTCATGGGTGCGGGCATATTGGAGGAGCTGGTATAGGCCGTTCTTTTGCGCTTTCGACCAAAGCCCTTCGCCGCCGACGTAGGCTCGGACGCTGGATAGGGTATTGATAGAGAAGATAAGCGCCCCCAATTCGATCGCGATGAGCAAAGCCATGATGCCGACGGTGAAGTACAATTTTTTGGCAATGGAAATGTCCTTGAACCATCGGAAGACGGATCTTTTCATAAGCTAATCTGGTTTTTCACGACAGGCCGGGACGTCCAAAGTACTGAATTGGATTTATAAAACAAAGGGTCCGGCCGCCTTTCGGTTAACCGGACCCGATCCGTCATCCTGAACCAATATACTTACGCTTAGTGCGACAGTTTTTTTGTCTTATGTACCGTCATCAGGTAGATCCCGGTTACGATCGAGGCGTAGGCGGCCATATCGAGTACGCCGGACAGATCATAGTTGAAATCCCGGAAAAAGTGGAGGCTGAATAGCCCACAGACCGTAACGACGGCAAACATGAGGATTGTTATCAAGAGCTTCATAGTGGTAAATTTTAAAATGATTGTTTTCTTTATATAATAGACCTTTAAAGGGGAGAGGGGTTTACTAATAAATTGTGAAGTATATTTAATGTTTTTGAACCGGTCTCCGGCCGGTTGGGCCGATATGTTAATGAATTTTTACATTTGGGCATGAAACAACGAATTTTGGTCACCCGGCCGACATTTCCGGATGTGGTGGACCGGCTACGGGAGCATTTTGACGTTACGTTGAACGAAGGGCCCCGCTATACGGCGGAGCAGCTGAATGCTGCGCTCCGGGACATGGATGGGGCGCTGGCCTCCGGCGGCGACAAATTCGACGACACCGTTTTGAAAGGACTGTCGCGGCTGAAGGCGGTTTGTGTCACGGCGGCAGGTTACAATAATATCGATGTGGCGGCCCTTACCCGGGCTGGGGTGTTGGGTACCAATTCGCCCGGACCGGCCGATGAAGCCGTGGCGGATTTTACCTGGGGGCTGATGATCGCTACTGCGCGTCGCCTGGTGGAAGGTTCCTGGTCGATCACCCGGGGGGAGTGGAAGGAGTCCTTTCCCATCCGCTTTTTCGGGGTCAATCTTTGCGACAAGACATTGGGCATCCTTGGGATGGGGGGCATCGGCCAGGCCGTGGCGCGGCGGGCCGCAGGCTTCAGGATGCCCGTGATCTATCATAACCGGAGGCGGCTCGCGCCGGAGATCGAAGCCGAATGCCGGGCGGAATATCGCACCAAGGAAGAGGTATTGCGTGAAGCCGATTTTGTGGTGCTGGCGATGCCCTTCACAAAGGAAAATTATCATCTCATCGGCGCGGCGGAGCTTCGGCTGATGAAGCCGACGGCCATGCTGTTCAATATTGCGCGTGGCGGCCTGATCGATGAGGCGGCGCTGGCTGACGCGTTACAGCGGAAAGAGCTGGCGGGCGCCGGATTGGATGTATTTGAACATGAGCCGGCTATCGATCCGGGGCTTACCGGGCTTCCCAATGCGGTGCTCACTCCGCATATCGCCGGAGGCACCGCCGAGACTCAGCATGGGCTGGCGAGCATGGCGGCCGACAACCTGATCACGGCGCTGACGGTCGGGCCTCAGGCGGTCCGCAAAGCGGCTGTATTCAATCCGGAGGTGTTGGAACGACTGTCCGCGCACCGATAACTTACGGTTATCGTCGCCGGCGACGGCAGAACCGTCGGCCCTGTTCAGGTGATGGCGATCCTCCAGCGCGCTTGTTATGACTGTCATTCCAATCAAACCCGGCTGGCATGGTTCGATCAGCCGGTCCCTGCCTACCGGCTGGTTGTCCGGGATGTAAAGGAAGGGCGAATTCTATCAGGGGGCGCCTCTGACAAAAAAACTGCCGGCCGGGCTAAATGTTGCAGCCAGGATCGCGTATATTTCGCAGCAGAAAGCTGCGGTCCTGCCATGACATTCGATTTTCGTTTACAGGTTTTTCATACTGTCGCGCAAAGGCTGAATTTTACAAAAGCGGCCGCGGAGCTCTTCATCTCCCAACCCGCCGTGACCCGTCATATTCAGGAATTGGAGCAACATTTCAAGGTCAAGCTCTTCGAGCGCCGCGGGACGAATATCCGGCTGACGCCGGCCGGCAAGCGGCTCCTGCAACATACGGAGGCGTTGTTCGCCGTATACCGCAATCTCGAATTCGACATGAGCACGTTGACGGAGGGACAGCATGGCCGGCTGATCCTTGGCGGCAGCATGACTACCGCTCCCTATATCATCCCGCCCATCCTGGCGAAGTTCCATGACCGTTATCCCGATGTCGAAGTGAGCCTGATCACCGGCAATACACAACAGATCGAGCAGGCGCTGGAACGGGAGGAGGTGGACCTGGGGATCGTGGAAGGTCATTCGCGCAACCCTGCCATTCGGTATACCGAATTCATGAAGGATGAGATCGTGCTGGTCAGCAATCCTGCTCACCCGATGGCGAGACGGCAGAGCATCAAGCCGGATGAGCTTACGCGGATCCCATTGCTGCTTCGCGAGCCGGGTTCCGGGTCGCTGGAAGTGCTGGCGTATGCCTTGAAAGGGGTAGGGCTAAAGCTGTCGCAACTGAAGAAGGAGATGCAGCTCAACAGCACGGAGATGATCAAGTCCTATTTGCTGAATGCGCCGAGTATGGCGTTTCTGTCGGTGCATGCGGTGACAAAGGAATTACAGAACAACGAGTGCATCATCGTGGATGTGAAGGGACTGGAGATCGAGCGATATTTCTATTTTGCGCGACTGCAGGGTGAGGCGCAGGCGTTGCCGGAGCTGTTTATGCGGTTGGCGATGCATCATACGAGCAGACATTAGACGCACCATAACTTTATGTTATCGGCGATGACGATTTGCGATTTCCTTTCAAGCGGCGGGTAGCTGAACTTTGTGTCCTGAAAAATCGAAAGTTATGGACACAGTTAAGTTATTAGACAGGCACAGCACGGTTAGGCAGGTCATTTTCGCGGCGGCGGTCATCCTTTGTCTCACGCCATTGGTTTCGCCACCGGTGGCGCTGCTGCTTGGGTTGGCCGTCGCCCTTTTTGTCGGGCACCCGTTTTTACATTTGAATCATAAGGCCACGAATATCCTGCTACAGGTATCCGTGGTGGGGCTTGGTTTTGGCGTCGATGCGGCTACCGCTTTACAGGCGGGAAGGGAGGGTTTCCTGTTCGCGGTGGTATCGATCGTTGGAACCCTTGGCATGGGGTTATTGCTGGGGCGGTGGATGCGGATCGACCGGAAGACATCGGTCCTGATCAGTGGCGGGACGGCGATTTGCGGCGGCAGCGCGATCGCGGCGCTGACCCCGGTGATCGGGGCCGGGGAGCGGCAGGTATCGGTCGCATTAGGGGTGGTGTTTATTTTGAATTCGGTAGCGTTGTTCATATTCCCGGTGGTCGGCCATCTCCTGGGGCTTAGTCAGGGGCAGTTCGGGTTATGGAGTGGGATCGCGATCCATGATACCAGTTCGGTGGTGGGTGCGGCGGGCAGATATGGACCGGAAGCGTTGCAGGTCGCTACGACGGTCAAGCTTGCGCGGGCGTTGTGGATCATCCCGGTGTCGCTGCTGGCGGCGGTGTTTTTCGGGCGCCGAAGGGGTGGGGGCGAAGCAGGTGCGGGCAAGGCGGGTGCGGAAGCCGGAGATCGGGTCAAGATCAGGATACCTTACTTTATTCTATTATTCGTGCTGGCCATTCTGTTGAATACCTGGGTTCCGATGCGGGCGGTTAGCCATGTAGTAGTGGGCGCTGCGCATGCGGGGTTGACGCTGACGTTATTTCTGATCGGCAGCGGGTTGTCAAGACAGGTGCTGAAGAGTACGGGAGTAAGGCCGATGCTGCAGGGAGTGGTGTTGTGGGTGTTGATCGCGGGGGGAACGTTGTGGGTAATACTGATTACAGTTAAGTAGAGATGAGACTAAAGTAACCCCAGAAAGTCATCTAAGCTTTTGAGAGACAGTTTAGGAAATGAAATTCGCTCTAACGCCTTGAAATGTTTGTCTTCAGTGACGATGAACATGGCTTTGCCAGCTATGGCGCAATCACAATATTTATTATCGTCAGTATCTGCATCGATCAGCAGCCATTTGTAATAAGGAATAACGTGATGAACGTTGGGCAGTTCCTTTAATAAAGAGATAAATGCGTTTGCTGTTGTGACTCCATATTTAATTTGGACGATCTCTTCATATTCGAGGAGAATTTCATCCGAAATAAGCAAGTCAAATTTGCCTTCAATTAGCGAACGATATATATAGTGATAAGGCGATCTCGAAGAAAGACAGACTACAAAAACATTGCAGTCAATGACTACAGTCATTTTTGAGAAGATTTACGGAAATGATCATGTTTCCATTGCTCAAATACCGCATTCGAATAGCCCTTCTCGTCAACGGATTTATCAGCCTCCCTTGTGACCTTATTGGAAAGATAGGCGATCAGTAGAGATTTAATCTCCTTCAGGTCTTCGGCAGACTGATCATGCTGAAATAGCTTTAAAATCTCTAATTGAATATCGTTTAAAGCGATGGGCATAACTTCCTTTTCTACAAATTTAAAAAATATTCCTATATAAAGGAAGCCAATGAGTAGGAGCCCGCATCAACTGAAGCGGGCTCCAATATTTCGGGCAACCGGCCGGGTGGAACCGATTTCCAGCGTGATTAGTACCGATAATGTTCAGGCTTGAACGGACCAACCTTGGGAATACCGAGGTATTCGGCCTGGGCGTCCGTAAGCTCGTCCAGCTCAACGCCGATCTTGGCGAGGTGCAGGCGGGCTACCTTTTCGTCGAGGTGTTTAGGCAGCACATAGACCTTGTTCTCGTATTTGCTGGAGTTCGTCCACAACTCGATCTGCGCGAGGGTCTGATTGGAGAACGAGTTGCTCATCACAAAAGAGGGGTGGCCGGTCGCGCAGCCGAGGTTGACGAGGCGGCCTTCTGCCAGCACGATCACGTCCTTGCCGTCGATATTGTAGACGTCGACCTGGGGCTTAATCGTATCCTTTGTGTGGCCGTAGTTTTTGTTGAGCCATGCCATGTCGATCTCGATATCGAAGTGGCCGATATTACAGACGATCGCTTTATCCTTCATCAGCCGGAAATGTTTTTCCGTGATCAGGTCGCGGCAGCCGCTGGCGGTAACGACGATATCGGCTTCTTTGACCGCATCGATCATCTTCTTCACTTCGAAGCCGTCCATGGCGGCCTGGAGGGCGCAGATGGGGTCGATCTCGGTGACGATCACGCGGCATCCAGCGCCTTTGAGGGAAGCGGCGGAGCCTTTGCCGACGTCGCCATAGCTGCCTACGACGGCGACCTTACCGGCCATCATTACGTCGGTTGCACGGCGGATGGCATCCACGAGGGATTCCTTACAGCCGTATTTATTATCAAACTTGGACTTAGTCACGGAGTCATTGACGTTGATCGCAGGGACCGGGAGGGTGCCTTTTTCCATCCGCTCATACAAGCGATGCACGCCGGTGGTAGTCTCTTCGCTCAATCCTTTGACATGCTGTACCAGCTCGGGGTATTTGTCGAATACCATGTTGGTCAGGTCGCCGCCGTCATCGAGGATCATGTTCAGGGGGCGGTCGGTGCTGCCAAAGAACAGGGTTTGTTCGATACACCAGTCGGCGTCTTCGAGGGTCTGGCCTTTCCAGGCAAAAACCCCGATGCCTGAGGCGGCGATGGCTGCGGCCGCCTGGTCCTGGGTGGAAAAGATGTTACAGGAGCTCCAGCGGACTTCAGCGCCGAGCTCAACCAGGGTCTCGATCAGGACGGCGGTTTGAATGGTCATGTGGAGGCAGCCTGCGATCCGGGCGCCCTTCAGCGGCTTTTGCTTGCCGTATTCGGCGCGGATGGCCATCAGGCCGGGCATTTCGGCTTCGGCGAGGCGGATCTCTTTCCGGCCCCACTCGGCCAGGCTCATATCCTTTACCTTATAAGGGGGCTTCAAATCGATGCTCTGCGTCTTCGTTGACATGGAAAAATGATTTTTAGTTTTATCAAAGGTAGTTTGTAGAACAAAAATATAGAAACTATTAGTAAATTTGGAATAAAACATAAGTATTTGCAAATTTGGTAGAACAAAACCCTAAGACTGCATGGAAAAGAACGGTGAAACAGAAAAACCGGCTATCCTCCCGGTAGAGCTGGATGAAAAGGATAAGGCGATCTTGCGGCTGCTGCAGGACAATGCCAAGATCACGGTGCGGGAGATAGCCGCACAGGTACACCTGAGCACGACCCCGGTTCATGAGCGGATCCGGCGGCTTGAAGAGACGGGGGTCATCCGGCAATATGCCACATTGCTGGATCATTCCAAAGTGAAGAAGGGGCTGCTGGCGATCTGTTATGTATCGCTCAAGGAGCATAATAAGAAATCCGGGGCTAAATTCATCAAGACCATCCAGCAGATGCCGGAGGTCATGGAGTGCTTTATCATCTCCGGGGAATTCGACTTCCTGCTGAAGGTAGCGGTCGAGAATATGGACGCGTATTATGATTTCCATGTCAACCAGTTAGGGCAGATCGAGAATGTGGGTCATGTGCAAAGCACCTTTGTCATGGGAGTGGTGAAGCAGACCCATCGGTTGATCTCCTGAGTTGGTCTCCTGACCTTTATGGAAAAATTCCGCGGCTGCATCTATGACGCTGATGATAGGTCATTACATAAAGATTGCCTGGCGAAGCTTGCGAAAGGACGGCTTCTTTTCGGCTATCAACGTCATCGGTCTGGCGCTTGGGCTCGCGGTTTGCCTGCTGATCGGCATGTATCTGCATGACGAATGGAGCTATGACACCTATAATCGCCAGGCGGACCGGATCTTCAGAGTGGCGACGGATATTCACATCAATGGCAACAGTATCCATAGTGTCAATACCCCATCTCCTTTTGCTGCGGCGATGGTCCGGGATTTTCCGGCTATTCTGAGTGCGGTTCGGATCCGCCGCATTCCCGAAGTTTTGGTTACCGCCGATGGCAGGTCATTCGGTGAAACCGGCGCGGTCCTAGCTGACCCGACGTTGTTCGATATTTTTACGATCCCGATGCTGGCAGGCGATCCGCACACCGCCCTGGCAGAACCTAATTCCATCGTGATCGCCGAAAATAGCGCCAGAAGATATTTTGGACGTACGGACGTCATCGGTCGAACCCTGCAATTGGCGACAGACTCGGTATCTTGTCGGATAACCGGGGTTATCAAAGATCTGCCGGCCGAATCCCATTTTCATTTTCAGCTGATCAAGTCGTTGTCGGGCCGGAAGAAAGAGGATCTCAAATATTGGGCTGGCCTTTGGAGCGCCACTTATTTGCTTGTCCGACCGGATGTCACGACCGGAGATATCGACCGGATGTTGGCGATCGAGACAAACAACTACGTGGACCAGGCGCTTCGGCAGACGATGCAAAATGGCCTGGCCGATCTGGCGCAGCATGGGGACTATTTCCGGTATTATGCCATGCCTTTGAAGGATATTCATTTGCATTCCCAGCTTCTTGCCGAGTTTGAAGCGAATGGGGATAGTCAGCGCGTGAACATCTTTTTGGCGATCGCCATTCTCATTCTTCTGATTGCGGGGATCAACTTCATCAACCTGGCCACTGCCCGCGCAGCCCGTCGATTTAAGGAAGTGGGCGTCCGAAAGATATTAGGCTCTTACCGGCGGCAGCTGATGGTTCGATTTTTAACGGAAGCGATGTTGATGGGAGGCGCGGCGACATTTTTAGCCTTTTTCCTGGCGATTGGGTTGTTACCGGTTTTTGACCGGCTGACCGGGTCGAATTTCACGCCGGCCGTTTTCTTTCGGTTCGGATGGATCGCCGCGCTGGTCCCGGCGGCAGTGGGGGTGGGACTGTTAGCTGGAATTTATCCCGCTTTTTACCTTTCAGGGTTTAAGCCATTGGGCTTGTTGAAGGGGGACAGATTAAAAAGCGGTGCGATCCGGAATGGTCTTGTGGTCTTCCAGTTCAGCGCGGCTATTTTGCTGATCTCCGCCAGCGGGATCGTCTATGCCCAGCTGCAATATATGCGGCATAGGGACTTGGGTTATAACCGGGAAGAAGTGCTGACGGTTCATGCTACGCAATTTATGGGTGACGGCGCCCGGATCTTTCAACAGCAGGTGGAGCAACTTCCGGGCGTGCTAAGCGGAACGATGACGGGTTTCCTTCCGAACACGCTGCATCCCGGGACCCGCGGATTTCTCCGGGACGCCAGCGGCCAGGCTACGGCCACCATTCTCATGGGTGACTGGCGGATCGATACCGGCTATGTGACCACTTTGGGCTTGACGATCGTGGCGGGACGCAATTTTTTACCTGGGCTGGCTACCGATTCGTCCGGCTGTCTGATCAATGAGACTGCCGCCCGGCTGCTGGGGTACCCAAATCCGGTGGGGCACCTGATCTATGCCGGCGATCCCCTTCATATTCTTGGCGTCGTCAGGGACTTCAATGCCGGGAGCATGCATGAGAAGATCGAACCGATCGTCTTTTGGTTGTCCAGAGACTCGACTGCCATTTCATTTCGGATCCACACGGCGGATCTGCCTGGCCTTATCAGGCAAATTCGCTTCCGGTATGAAGCGTTGGCAGGAGCGGCCGCGCAACCTTTTTCGTATACGTTCCTCGACGAGGACTTCAATAACCTTTATGCCGCTGATCAGCGCACCGGCGGGTTGATCCTGGCGCTTACGATCATGGCGCTGTTGATCGCCTGTCTGGGGCTGCTGGGGCTGGTCACCTATGCCGCGGAACGGCGGGGGAAAGAGATCGGCATCCGGAAGGTACTGGGAGCAGGCAACCGCCAGGTGATGTTGCTGCTTTCCGCCGATTTCCTTCGCTGGATATTGCTGGCCTTTGTCATCGCATGTCCGTTGGCGTGGTACTGTATGAAGGAATGGCTGCAGGGATTCGCGTATCGGACCCCGGTGCATTGGTGGATCTTTCTTGCCGCCGGCCTGAGTTGTTTTGGCATAGCCGCCCTGACGATCGGCTGGCAGGTGCTCAAAGCGGCGACCGCAAACCCGGTAGACCGGCTTCGGGCGGAATAGGGGCCGTTTGCAGCCGCGGCAGCCGCCTTCCCGGCATTCTTCGTAACTTCGAAGGAACAAATTTAAATCAATGTACACTTACGATACCGTGGTAGAGGCCGTCCAGGGCCTGAAGCAAAGAGGATTTACGATCGATTTCAATCTGGAGCCTGACCGGCTCATCTGTCATGAGATCCCATTGTCGCTCCGGCCATCCGATTTCGAGATCGCCGAGGTGTATCGCTTTGAAGGGAACAGCGATCCGGCCGATGAAGCTGCCGTGTATGCGATCGAATCGGCCGACGGGCGAAAGGGGCTGCTGGTGACCGGCTTTGGGATCTCCGCTGAAGGTATTGGAGAGGAGATGGTGGAAAAATTGACTTATTTTCGCCCTCCTAAACAGCCGAGATGATAACCATTCGACCCGCACGGGAGGCCGATCTGCCGGAGATACTCGAAATTTACAATCACGTCATCCTTAATACTACCGCGGTATATCAGTATGCGCCGCAAACATTGGAGATGCGTAAAGCCTGGTATGAAAGCAAGGTCAAGGACGGTTATCCGGTCTTTGTGGCCGAAGACGGCGGCCGCGTTGCCGGACTTAGTACCTATGGGCCTTTTCGGCCCTGGGCCGCTTATAAATATACCGTTGAGAATTCGGTGTATGTCGCGGCGGATCAGCGGGGTAGGGGGATCGCGCGGTTATTGATGCAGCCGCTGATCGATGCGGCGGGCGGTCAAGGGTATCATGCGATCATCGCCAGTATCGATGCGACGAATGAAGCCAGCCTCCGGCTACATCGTTCCTTTGGCTTTGAGGAGGTCGCTCACTTCCGCCAGGTCGGGTATAAATTTGGCCGGTGGCTCGACCTGAAATTCCTGGAGCTGCTTTTGGCGACACCGGCGGTTCCCACCGAAGGGTAGTTCTAGAGTTTTCTGCTGATGAGCTTTGCGACCACCTTGTCGATGGGCAAGGTTACACTGTCCTCATTGAATGCGGATGCGTTGATAAATCGGAAGGTCTCGGTCTCTTTTCTTTCGGCGTACATCTTCATTTCACGTTCGTCAAAATCGAAGGGCTTCTGTCGCAGGGGCGCTTTGATCGCCTCGAGCGCCGTCACCCAATAATAGATCGAAATGATCTGATGCTCCGGGTTGAACGCGGACATTTGAAAAAAGTCGGTAGTATACAGATGATCGCCGACGGCAACGTCCAGGTCCATTTCTTCTTTGAACTCACGCTTCAGACATTCACGGGTCCCCTCCCCGAATTCCAGTCCCCCGCCGGGGAATTTCGTGTAATAGCCGCCACGGATGAGCTCATCGCTGACTAATACCTCGTTGTTCGGGCCGAGCAAAACCCCGTAGACGCGCAGGTTGAACATATCAAAACCATTTCTTTTTCATGAAATACCAGCTGATCACGATTGAGATCCCGATCGAAAGCAGGATCGGGATATAAAAAGCATACCGTGAGCCGGCGCCCGGGATGGGGACATTCATTCCATAGATCCCCGTGACCAGCGCGGGCAGGGACAGGATAATGGTGATCGACGTCAGCCGCTTCAGCACGTTATTCATATTGTTGCTGATGATGCTGGCAAAGGCATCCAGGGTACTGCTTAGGATATTGGTGTAAATATTTGCCATTTCGAGCGCCTGTGACATATCGACTGCAAGGTCATCGAGAAAGGCATGCTCCTCCTCATTCAGCCCGAGGAAATTGGTGCGTGCGAGTTTCAGCAGCAGAAGCTCATTGGAGCGAAGGGCCGTCACGAAATAGACCATGCTTTTCTGGATCTTCATCAGTTCGAGCAACTCCTCATTCCGGTTGGAGTCATAGAGTTTCTGCTCCATGATGTTCCGGCGCTGGTTGATCTCCTTGAGAAATTCCATATATGTCTGGGTGATCTTTTCAAAGATCTTCAGCACCATCATGTTCTTTTTATCGGCTTGCCGGTTCTGGAAGGTATTCAGGAATTTCTTGATGGCGCCGTTCTCAAAGGAGTTGACGGTCACAATTTGATTATGGGTGAGGATAATGCAAATGGGGATAGTGATATAATAGGCGTCGCTTTCGTTAAAGGAGTTGTTTTCCGTGGGTGTCTTGATCACGATCAGCTTGACGTTTTCCCATTCCTCGAACCGGGCGCGTTCGTCGATATCGAGTGAATCGGTCAGATAGTCCAGCGGGATATCCAGCTCTTCGGAGAGTTGCACGAATTCCTGTTGGCGGAGCGGCGGTAACAGGTTGACCCAGGTTCCGGATTCGGGGCTATCGACTTCTACGGTCTGATGGTTGATATTCTTAAAAAACTGGATCATTGGTGTTGTTTCGGTTGACCCGCGATGCGGTATCGGCCGGTCAGTTCTCGATCGTGCCTTCGAACACTCTAACGGCGGGGCCACAAAGCCAGATGTTCTCAAACGAACCGTCGTCATTCCGGTCGAACCGGACCGTCAGTTTGCCTCCCTTGGTGATGACTTTTACATAGTTATAGCCTACCTCGTTGTGATAGCAGGCCAGGGCGCTGGCGGTCACGCCGGTACCGCAGGACAGGGTCTCGTCCTCCACGCCCCTTTCGTACGTGCGGACGATGATCTCGTCGGGACGTTTCTGCTCAACGAAATTGACGTTGATCCCGTTTTTGGCGTATTCACTGCTATAGCGGATGTCCATCCCTTTGTGGTATACGTCCAGGTCCATGACTTCCGAGACCATTTTTATATAATGGGGGGAACCGGTGTCCAGGATAAAGTCGCCCCGGTTTTCTTCGATCTCCCGAACGTCTTTCATCTTCAGGCTGACGATGCCCTGGTCATCGATCTCTGCCAGATGAGGCCCGTCGATCGCGATAAAATTGTATTCCGCTTTATTTATCCCCTGATCATAGGCAAATTTCACCAGGCACCGGCCGCCGTTGCCGCACATGCTGCTCTCACCGCCATCGGCGTTAAAGTATTTCATCTCGAAATCGAAACCGGGGTGGGGGTTCAGCAAGATCAGTCCGTCGCCGCCGATCCCAAAGCGCCGGTCGCAGAGCAGCCTGATCCGATCCCTGGTCAGGGATGTATAGCTCCAGTTACGGTTATCCAGGATGACGAAGTCATTGCCGGTGCCCTGGTATTTGAAAAAATGCAACGTGTTCATATAGGTGGCAAAAATAGCTCTTTTATCCCATCCCTTCTATGATCTCAATTGTCCGCCGGATCAAGGCTTCGATGGCTGCAATCCCGTCGGTTGAGAATTGGCGGGTGACCCGGTTTGCGACGACGGCGCTCAGGCTCAGGCAGGAGTGGCCGAGGATCTTTCCCAGACCGTAAATGCCGGCGGTTTCCATCTCGAAGTTGGTGATACGGTGACGGCCATAGGAGAAATCTGTCAGGCGGTCGATCAGGTCCGGCTGGCTGAGACCGAGGCGTAGGACGCGTCCTTGCGGACCATAGAAGCCCGGGCAGGTGACGGTGATACCCTGGTGGAAGCCGTCGGTGAAATGGCGCAGCAGGGATGCGCTGGCCCCGCTGATATACGGTTGCGCCAGCCGGTGATGAAGCTGGGTTTGGGTGGAAAAGGATTGAAGCAGCTCTTTTTCCTCGCTGTTCTCTTCATGCCGGTAAAAGTTCAGCAGGTTATCGATCCCCAGGCCATGGGTCGAGGCGATCCAGCCATCTACGGGTATATCTTTCTGTAAGGCCCCGGTCGTCCCGATACGGATGATGGTTAGGGGGGTCAGGTGAGGTCGAACCGTCCGGGTGTTAAAATCGATGTTGACCAGGGCGTCCAGTTCATTGAGCACGATATCGATATTATCGGTTCCGATACCAGTGGAGACTACGGAAAGCCTCTTTTGGCCGATCCTGCCGGTATGCGTGACAAATTCCCGATGCTGACCCTGATGGTCAATGGCATCGAAGTGGCGGCTGACCTTTTTGACCCGGTCGGGGTCGCCGACGGTTAGAATGGTGGTGGCCAGTTCCTCGGGCCGGAGGTTTAAATGGTATATGGCGCCCCGCTCATTGAGGATAAATTCCGATTCTTCGATGGCTTGCATAATTTGCGCTGTTTTTGGGATTTTTTGTCGAGATTCCCTCTAACTTGTTCAAAATTATCTTAATTTTGCACCTGCCCAAAAAATTACGGCCCCTTCTGACGGGGCCGATTTTCACGGCGGAAGCGCCCTTGCAGGGGCGGGGATTTAGATGGTTTCGTGGCCGAGCGGCTAGGCAGAGGTCTGCAAAACCTTTTACAGCGGTTCGAATCCGCTCGAAACCTC